>NZ_JBGCCL010000001.1:0-819906 GCF_041262505.1 Streptacidiphilus sp. MAP5-3 | reverse complement strand
GCGTGCGCCCTGCGCTCGTTCCTCGCTCTGGACGCCAGCACCCTCCGCTGCACCTCAGCTGCGCGCTCACAGCGCGACCTCCGTTCGTGCTCCGCTTCGGTTCCTCCCCCAGCCTCCGGCCGGGGGGACCCCCACCGGGCGCGTGCGCCCTGCGCTCGTTCCTCGCTCTGGACGCCAGCACCCTCCGCTGCACCTCAGCTGCGCGCTCACAGCGCGACCTCCGTTCGTGCTCCGCACCTCGGCTGCGCGCTCACAGCTCGTTCCTGACGGCCCAGAGGTCCGGGAAGACGTCCTGCTCGGCGGCCTGGCGCAGCCAGGTGAGACCGCTGGAGCCGCCGGTGCCCGGCTTCGCGCCCATGCAGCGCTTCACCGCGCTGAGGTGGCGCTGGCGCCAGCGCGTCACCCGCTCGGCGACGTCGAGCAGCAGCTCGGCGAGGCCCTGCAGCTCGCGGACGCCCGGCAGTGTCGGGTCGGCGTAGACGGAGAGCCAGGCGGCCTTCGGGTCCGTGGTGTCCACTCCGCGTCGGCCCAGGTAGGCGACGGCGTCGTCGTAGAGGCTGGGCTCGTTCAGCGACCGGGTCAGGTCGGCGTGGACCTGCGGGCTGCCCGCGTAGAGGCGCAGCAGGCGCTCGTCCTTGTTGCCCAGCAGGAACTCCAGGTGCAGGTACATGTACGACTGGAATCCGCTCGCCTCGCCCAGCACCGGGCGGAACGCGGAGAACTCCACCGGGGTCATCGTCGAGAGCAGGTCCCAGGACCGGACGAGGACCTCCTGCGCGTCCAGGCCGCGCCGCAGCGCGGCGGTCGCCTCGGGCAGGTCGTCGGCGCGCAGCGCGTGCTGGGCGCGGGTCCACTCGTGCCGTATCAGGCCGAAGAGCAGTTCCATCACCTGCGTGGCGACGATGAACGAGGTCTCCGCAGGCTCCTTGCTCAGCGGGTGCAGCAGGCTGTGCAGCGTGTCGATCCCGGCGTACGCCGCGTACGGCGTGGTGGGCTCGCCGAAGTCGACCTTGGGTGTGGTCGGTTCGGGGAGTGTGGCAGCAACGCGTGGCGTCGCAGGCATGGTGAGGTCCTTCCGGCGCGGTGGGCACTGCCATTCTGCTGCGCTGCGGCGCTCCGATGAATGGGCAACGAACCACGACTGGTCCGTTCGGCTTAGCCTTGGCAAGGCAGATTCCCGAAAGTGGTTTCCGAACGCAAAGCGTGAGGTGAGTGCGGTGCTGGACGCGGTGGACCGTCGGCTGCTGGCCGAACTTCAGGAGGACGCACGCCTGTCCTACAACGAGCTCTCGCGGCGGGTGAACCTGTCCGCCCCGGCGGTGGCCGAGCGGGTCAGGCGGCTGGAGTCGACGGGTGTGCTGAGCGGCTACCACGCAGAGGTGGACCTGGACCGGGCCGGTCGCGTGGTCACCGCCCTGGTCCAGGTCCAGTGCTACGGCCCGCGTTGCGTGCTGCGTGACCCCGCGGTCCCGGAGTGGCCGGAAGTGCTGCAACTCCACCGCGTCACCGGTGGGGCCTGTTGCGTGCTGATGGTCGCTGTGGCGACGATGGCGGAGTTCGAGGGGCTCATCGACCGGCTGGCCGAGTACGGGCAGCCGTCCAGCACGATGATCCTGTCGACCCCGCTCCGCTGGCGGCCGGTCGAGCCGGTGTGAGCGTGCGCCCCGGCGCAGAGCAGAGATGTGAAGACGTGAACAGGTCCGAACCAGGAGGGGAAACCGACGTGCTGGACGAGGACACACTGAGTGAGCTGCGGCTGACGCCCGACAAGTCGCGCGCCTACGGAGGGCACGCGGACCAGGTCGTCGACTTCCTGCTGCCGAGCGGCGAGGGCGCGGACGGCGGCGCGGGCGGCGGCGGGAAGGCCTTGGTCGTCCTGCTCCACGGCGGGTTCTGGCGTCCGGCCTACGACCGCCAGCACACCGCGTTGCTGGCACGGGCGTTGGCGGACGAGGGCTACCTCGTCGCGGTGCCGGAGTACCGGCGGACGACGGGCTGGCCGGAGATCTTCGACGACATCGCGGTCTGCGTCGAGGCTCTGCCGATGATGGCGGCCGCGCTGGGCTTCCGCCCCAACCGCACGGTACTTGTGGGCCATTCCGCCGGCGGTCACCTCGCGCTGTGGGCCGCCGCGCGTCACCGGCTCCCGGCGGGCTCGCACTGGCGGACGGAGTCCCGCCCCGACGCGGTCGTCTCGCTGGCGGGCTGCGCCTCGCTCCGCCTCGCGGACGAGTGGCACCTGGGCAACGGCGCGGCCCACGACATGATGGGCGGCTCGGTGGACGACCTCGGCTCCCGCTACGAGGACTGCGACCCGGCGGCGCAGCTGCCGCTGGGCGTCCCGGTGACGCTCGTTCACGGCGTGGACGACGAGGTGGTGCCGGTGACGATGTCGCGCGAGTACGCGCGGATGGCGCGCGAGGCAGGCGAGGAGGTCCGGCTGGTGGAGCTGCCGGACATGGAGCACTTCGGTCTCATCGACCCGAGCACGGCGGCGTGGGCACACGTGCGTGCGGCGGTGGAGGCGTAGCGTTCTGCAGAGGGGACGTCGCACCACGCTCACGTGCGGCTACTTGCGCTGATACCCACCGCTGATGGTGCGCAGTCACGCTCTTTCGGGTAATAGCCGCCGCCCCTCCCCGCCCCGCACCCTGGAGGTGTCGATCAACTCCAGGGCTCCAGGGGAGGACCCCAAGCATGACCGTCGACGCAGGTATTGATGCCCAGTCAGACGCCTCGGCAGAGCCGACTGCGCTCGGTACCGCCGCCGCGAAGAACCTCGCCACCACCACCAAGACACCGCCGCAGATGCAGGGCATCACCTCCCGGTGGCTGCTCAAGATGCTGCCCTGGGTGCAGGTGTCGGGTGGCACCTACCGGGTCAACCGCCGTCTGAGTTATGCGACCGGCCGGGGCCGGCTCAGCTTCGCGCAGACCGGCGCGGAGACCCGGATCGTGCCGCCGAGCCTCGTGGAGCTGCCGCCGCTCCGCGGTTTCGGGGAGGACGCGCTCCTCACCGAGCTCGCCTCGCGCTTCACCCAGCGGGACTTCGCCCCGGGCGAGGTCATCGCCGAGTACGGCGAGGTCGTGGACCACGTGCTGGTCATCGCCCACGGCAAGGTGCAGAAGGTGGGCACCGGCAAGTTCGGCGACAGCGCCGCCGTCCTCGGCGTGCTCGCCAACGGCGACCACTTCGGCGACGAGGCGCTGCTCCGTGCCGACGCGCTGTGGGAGTACACGGCGAAGGCCGCCACCGGCGGCACCCTGCTCTCGCTGCCGCGTCAGGCCTTCACCGACCTGCTCTCCCGGTCGCCCGAACTGCGGGCCCAACTGGCCGCGTTCGAGGCGGCGGGCGCCGCCGCGCAGGACAAGCACGGGCAGGCGGCGATCGAGCTGGCCGCCGGTCACGACGGCGAACCGGAGCTGCCCGGCACCTTCGTGGACTACGAACTCGCGCCGCGCGAGTACGAGTTGAGCGTCGCGCAGACCAAGCTCCAGGTGCACACGCGGGTCGCCGACCTCTACAACCAGCCGATGAACCAGATCGAGCAGCAGCTCAAGCTGACCGTCGAGGCCCTGCGCGAACGCCAGGAGCACGAGATGATCAACAACCCGGAGTTCGGGCTGCTCGCCAATGCCGAATACGACCAGCGCGTCCACACCCACGGCGGCCCGCCCACCCCGGACGACATGGACGAGCTGCTCTCGCGTCGTCGCGGCAACAGGTTCTTCCTGGCCCACCCGCGTGCCATCGCCGCGTTCGGGCGGGAGTGCAACCGGCGCGGGCTCTACCCGGAGGCCGTCGACGTGGACGGGAACCGGATCCCGGCCTGGCGCGGGGTGCCGATCTTCCCGTGCAACAAGATCCCGGTCAACGACGGGCACACCAGCTCGATCCTGGTCATGCGTACCGGTGAGGACGACCAGGGAGTGGTCGGCCTGCACCAGACGGGGCTGCCGGACGAGTACGAACCCGGCTTGTCCGTCCGGTTCATGGGCATCAACGAGCGGGCGGTGATCCAGTACCTGGTCAGCACCTACTACTCCTGCGCCGTGCTCGTCCCCGACGCGCTCGGGGTGCTGGAGAACGTCGAGGTCGCCCGGCCTCGGGGCTGAGGGACGGCGATCGAGCGTGAGCTGGAGCGACATCCTCATACTCACGGCCACGTTGGCGGCCTCGGCCGTGCTGCTGTGGCTGCTGCAGCACTTCGTCCCGCACCGGCTGCGGGAGAGCCACAACGACGTGGCGGGGTTCATCTTCGCCGCCGTGGGCGTGATGTACGCGGTGTTGCTGGCCTTCGTCGTCATCGCTGTCTGGCAGAACCTGGACTCCGCCAAGCAGACCACCTTCAAGGAGGCCGACGCCCTGGCCGGCGTCTACTGGATCTCCCGCGAGCTTCCGCTGCCGCTGGGCGCGCAGTTGGAGCAGAACACGCTGGAGTACGCGCACACCGTCCAGGACACCGAGTGGCCGCTGATGGCCAAGCACGAGAGCAGCTCACGGGCCACGGACCTGGTCTACGAGATGCGTTCGGAGGTCTTCAGCTTCAATCCCGCAACGCCCCGGGAGCAGGTGCTCTACGAGCACGCCGTGACCCACGTCGAGGACCTCGCCTCGGAGCGCCGTGCGCGGCTCAACGAGGTGGGGGACTCGGTGCCGACGATCATGTGGGTGGCACTCCTCGCCGGAGGGCTGCTGACGGTCGGGTTCACCTATCTGTTCGGGCTCTCCAACACCCTCGCCCACGGGCTGATGGTGCTCACCCTCACCGCACTGGTGGTGGTGTCGCTCCTGCTCATCAAGGAGATGGACTACCCGTTCACCGGCGTGACGCACGTCGACCCGACCGCGTTCCAGGTGTTTCTGGAACGACTACCCCCGCCGCGCTGAGAAGGGCACTGAGCATGCCTGCGGAAGGAGGACAGAGACTGTCCTAGTTCCCCTCTAGCGTGGGGACCACCGAGAGCGAAGCATTGGTGTTCTGAAAGGTGGTCCCCATGCCGACTGTTGTGATCGAAGAGAAGAACGAGCGCGACGCGCTGCTCAGCTACGTCGAGGCCCAGCGCGCGGCGGTGCGCCGGGCCGTCGGCGGGCTGAGTCGCGAGCAGCTCACCGCTCGGCCCACCGTGAGCGAGCTGACCCTGGGCGGGATGGTGAAGCACCTGGCGGAGGTGGAGAGCAACTGGACCCGGGTGATCCTGGCCGGGCGCGATTCGCTGCGCCCGCGCGACGAGAGCAACTGGGGCGAGTCCTTCCGCCTGGTCGAGGGCGAGGAGATCGGGGACGTCCTGAAGTTCTGGGACGAGGTCGCCGCCGAGACCGCCGAGGTCGTCGGCGCGCTCTCCGATCTCGACGTCACCGTCCCGCTGCCGGACCGCCCGTGGTTCCCCAAGAACGCGGAACGCTCGGCCCGGTGGATCCTGCTCCACCTGATCGAGGAGACCGCCCGTCACGCCGGCCACGCCGACTTCCTGCGCGAGGCGACCGACGGAGCCACCGCCTTCCAACTCCTCAGCCCCGAGCAGCTCCGCCCCAACGACTAGGCCCTGATCCTCAGGAAAGGCCCTAGCCTGACGGAATGGAGCTGAGCATCCGTCCGTACCGGCCGGACGACTGGGAGGACCTGTACGAGATCTGCGTCCGCACCGGCGACAACGGGGCGGACGCCAGCTCGTTGCACCCGGACGCGCGGATCCTTCCGGACATCTTCGTCGGCCCGTATCTCGCGTTGGAGCCCGAGCTCGCCTTCGTCGTCGCGGACCAGCAGGACGGCGACCGGGCACTGGGCTACATCCTCGGTACGGCCCACACCCGCCGCTTCGTCGCCCGCTACCGCGACGTGTGGCTGCCGCAGGTGGTCGACCGCCACCCCGACGACAACGGCGGACGCGGCAGTGAACTGCGGTGCCCGGAGCTGATGCTGGGTCCGGTCGCCGACGCCTACCCAGCGCATCTGCACATCGACCTGCTGCCGCGGGCGCAGGGTCTCGGGTTCGGCCGACGGCTGATGGACAGCTACCTCGCCGCGCTGCGCGAGCGCGACGTCGACGCGGTCCACCTGGCGATGGGGGCGGCCAACGCGCCCGCCCGTGCGTTCTACGACCGGCTCGGCTTCACCGAGTTGGCCCGCCCGGTGCCCGGTCTGGTGGTGATGGGTCGCAGTACGCGGGCGTGAGCCCGCTCCCCGCTTCAGGGAATCCGCGGGAAGCGGCTGCGGATCTCCCAGACGGTGAGGTTGTGCTGCAGGTCGTCGTGCAGGTCCGTCAGGTCCGCGACGATGTCCTGCAGGAAGTCCCGTGCCTCGCGGCGCAGCACGCCGTGGTCCACCAGCAGCGGGCGCTCGTCGCGGACCCAGTCGGCGCGGAGTTCGACCCAGTCGCCGCGCCGGGAGAACCGGAGGCGGTCAGACGACTCGGTGAAGTCCAGCTCGGCACGCGACGTGCGGAAGCCCGGCAGTACCTCGTCCAGTTGCTCGACGATGTCGCACAGCGCCCAGGCGAAGTCCAGCACCGGCACCCACCCCCACCGGGTGGAGAGGTCCCGTCCGCCCTCGCCCTCGATGAACACGTCCCCGCAGAAGAGGTCGTGCCGCAGGGCACGGACGGGCGCGGTCGCGTAGTCCGTCTGCGGCGGGTCGGGGAAACGGTTGGAGAGGGAGTAGCCGAGCTCGATCACCCCACGATTCTCGCAGCGTCGACCGAACACGATTCACGCGGTGCGGGTGAAAAGGGTTCGCGGGGGTGGGTGGTCGGCAGGATCATGGGCACATGTCTGCGAATCCTGTGGCCGTACGCGTCAGGGGTGTCGTCGTGCCCGACGCCGAGCTGCAGTGGCGGTTCTCCCGCTCCTCCGGCCCCGGCGGCCAGCACGTCAACACCAGTGACAGCCAGGTCGAGCTGAGGTATGCGCTGGAGGCGAGCGCGGTGCTGCCGCAGGTGTGGCGCGAGCGCGCGCTGGAGCGGCTGGCCGGTCGGCTGGTCGACGGTGCGCTGGTGGTCAGGGCGTCCGAGCACCGGTCGCAGTGGCGCAATCGGGAGGCGGCGGCCGTGCGCATGTCCGCGCTGCTCACGGAGGCGGTCGCCCCGCCCCCGCGCGCCCGCCGCGCGACGAAGCCCTCCCGCGGCATGGTCGAACGCCGCCTGGAGACCAAGCGGCGCACCGCCGCACTCAAGCGCGGACGCGGATCCCTCCGCGACCGGGACTTCTAGGGCGCGGCGCCGGTTCTGAACAGGCCGGTTCTGAACAGAGGGGGAGAAGGTTTCAGCCCAAGTGGCGGTACTGGCCGCGGAAGTACGTCAACGGGCCCCCCGTCGGCGCGCCGACCTTCGCTTCGAGGACGTGGCCGATGAACAGCACGTGGTCGCCCGCGGATATCCGGTCCACCGTCCTGCACTCGACCGTCGCCAGCGCGCCGTCGACCAGGGGGGAGCCCGACTGCCCGCCGCGGTGGTGCGGGAGGTCCGCGAAGAGGAGGCGGTCGCTGACGCGACCCTTCATCGCGAAGCGCGCGGCGGTCGTCCGCTGGTCGGCGGCGAGGACGGAGACCGCCCAGGTCTCGACCCGGGAGAGGACGTCCTCCATCCGGGAGTCCTCGCGGACGGAGATCAGGACCAGGGGCGGGTCGAGGGAGACCGAGAGGAACGCCGTGGCCGTCATCCCCACGTCCTCGCCGCGTGGGCCGTCCTCCGCGTCGTGGGCGGTGACCAGGACCACACCGGAGGCGAGCTGGCCGAGGGCGGCGCGGAACTCCTCAGGAGTGGCCTCGGGGCCGTCCAGAGGGGTCACGGGGGCTGGGGTGGCAGTTGCTGCGGCGTCGTACACACAAGCACGCTATCTTCGCTCGGCCCCGCCTCGCATCGGACCTTGGGCGTAGGACGGGCGTCTGATTGCTCACGTTGCGGTCGGACGGGCGGGAGGATCGACCGGAGGATCGACGGAGGGACTGAGCAAGGACTGACGGAGGGTCGATTCGCGCCTGGTACAGACTTTCGACGTTCACACGTGCGAGGCCTGTGACTTGGCTCACAAGTGGGAATGAATTGCTGACCCAGAGTGTCGAACAGTGTGCTCTATGTGATTCAGTTTGTCTGCCAGTCGGACCATCGGAGGGAGGTGGGCGATGGACGCCGAGCCGCAGCCGGAGCCGTATGTCCGGTTGGCGACCCTGCGCACGCTCCATCGCATCATCGCCGACCTCAACGCCGCCCGCAGCCTCGCCGGCACCCTCCAGGCCGTGGTCGAGGGCGCCGTGATGGGTCTGGGCTTCGACAGCGCCGCCGTGAACATGGTCCGGCCCGACGGCGATCTGGTCGTCGCCGCCGTGTGGGAGGTCGGCACCGAGGGTGAGGCCGACGAGGGCATCAACAGCATGCTCGGGCAGGTCGGCACGCGTGACTCCTGGAACCGGCTGCTCAACGCCGGCGACCGCTGGGGCAGTCTGGTCTTCGTCCCTGCCGACCGGATGTGGGCGCGCCCGCCGGACATCCCCGTCTGGGGCGGCGGTCAGGGTCACCTCGTCGAGGGCGCGTGGCATCCGGACGACATGCTCTTCGCCCCGATGTACAGCTACGGCGGCGAGTTGCTCGGCGTGCTCTCCGTCGACCGCCCCCGCAACGGCCGCCGGCCCGGCCCGTGGACGCGCGAGGCGTTGGAGATGTTCGCCCAGCAGGCCGGCATCGCCATCGGCAACGCGCGGCTGCGCGCGGAGATGCAGCGGGCGCTGATCCGGCTGGAGCGCGAGCAGCAGGTGCTGCTCGCCAGCGAGGAGAGCTACCGCCAGGCCTTCGAGTACGCGCCCAGCGGCATGGCCATCACCGAGCTGCACGGCCAGACCCGCGGACAGCTCACCCGCGTCAACGACGCCCTGTGTCGACTGCTGGGCCGCTCCCGCTCCTCCTTGCACCGGCAGTCCTTCGGCGACCTGGTCCACCCGGACGACTCGGTCAAGCTGCGCGGCATCGCCACCGAGAACGGCCGCGCCGAGGTGCGGCTGGCCCGGCGCGACGGCGGCTGGTTCTGGGTCAACCTGCGCAACTCCGTCGTCTCCGACCCGGTCGAGGGCGCGATGTACCTGCTCACGCACGTCGAGGACATCGAGGACCGCAAGCGCCACGAGCTGGCCCTGGCCCACCGGGCCAGCCACGACGCGCTCACCGGCCTGCCCAACGCCGCCGAGCTCCGGGCCCGGCTGCAGATGCGCCTCTGCGACCATCCGCACGACAGTCTCGAGCCCGCCGCCCACAGTCCCGGCGGGCTCGGCAGCTTCGGCGGGTACGACGGCGGTATGGGCGGCCTGGACCCCCGGAGTGACATGGGCGGCCTCGATCCTCGGGGTGACCTGGGCGGTCCGGACCCCCAGGGTGACGGCCCCCGCGTCGACGGTCCGTGCACCGACGCCCAGGAGTACGCGGGTCGTCCCAGGCGTCCGGCGCTCGCCGACCTGCTCGCCGAGGAGGAGGGCGACGGCCACGCCCACGGCCACCCCGCGGCCGCTGACGCGGGCGGCTTCGACGGCGGCGGGTACGACCACGTCCACGCCGTCCCGCCGGACGAGGGCGGCGCCGAGCCGGACGGGCGCAACGGCCGCGGTCTCGCCGTGCTGTTCTGCGACCTGAACGGCTTCAAGGGGATCAACGACCGCCACGGCCACAACGCGGGCGACGCCACCCTGATCGAGGTGGCCCGACGGCTGCAGGCCGCCGTCCGCGAGGGCGACACGGTGGCCCGGCTCGGCGGTGACGAGTTCGTCGTCCTCGCCGACGGTCTGGACCGCGAGCGCGCCAAGGACCTGGCCGACCGGCTCCGGGTCGCGGTGACCCCGCCCATACGGTGGGAGAACCGCACCCTGCGTGTCGGCGTGAGCATCGGCGTCGGCTGGGCCGGTTGCGGGATGAGCATCGACGAGGTACTGCACACAGCCGACGAACTGATGTACCTGGAGAAGCGCGCGCGGGCGGGTGGCGGAGGCCGCTCCCACCGCCGCGCGGGCTGATCACGGCGGCTGTTTCCCAGCTGCCCCGCCGCCGTCCCACTGCCGTCCGACCGTTGTTCCGCTGTTGTTTCCACCGCCTGTTCCACCGCCTGTTCCACCGCAGGTGGCGGTTCTGCGGAACCGGGCGACGGCGGGGTGACGTCCACCGTTCCGGCCACGTCGCTCTTTCCGTCGCGTCACCCAGTCGGGGTAGTGTGCGGTGGATACGCGTGCCTTCGGTGCGGTACTCCGGGCGCGAAGCCGAACATCACGGAACATCCACGTATCACGACTCGGGAGAAGAACTCGATGACAGCCGAGAACAACGGCGTGCCCGAGGACGACGACCCGTTCGCGTACCTGTACCGGGCGGAGGGTGACGCCGACGGTGGCGCGGAGGGCCCCGCGCCCACGCAGCCGATGCCCGGCGTGCCCCGCACCTCGTACCAGCAGGCCACCCAGGTCGGCGGTCGCACCCAGTACGGCCAGTCCGGATACGGGCAGCAGTCGTCCTACGGGCAGCAGGGCGGCTACGGCGCCCAGCAGACCCAGGCCTACGGCGGCTACCAGGGCGGCGTCCCGCAGCAGGGCTCGGCTCCCGGCGGGCCGCCGGCAGGCGGCGGCCGGGCCGGTTCCCGCGGTGCGGGCGGCGGCAGCAGCCGCGGCGTGATGCTGGGTGCGGTCGCGGTCGTGGTGGCCGTCGTCATCGGCATCGGGTTCGCGGTGTTCAGCAGCAACGGCGGCAACACCAACGCGGGCTCCGGCAGCAGCAACTCGCCGACGACCACGGCGGGCAGCAGCAGCGCCTCCGCCTCGTCCTCGCCGTCGGTCTCGTCGAACCTCGGCCCGGCGGACGCCGCCACCATGAAGCTGGCCGGCACCGCGCCCGTCACCACCCCGGCCGGAGCCAAGGCAGCGGGTGGCGCGTCGGTGCCGCTGAGCGGTTCGGGCCAGACCATCACCTGGACCGTCAACATCCCTTCGGCGGGTAGCTACTACATCTGGACCCGCTACAACAACCCGGGTCCGGACGCCAAGGTGGCGATACTGGTCAACGGCCAGAAGTCGCGTGACGGCCAGTTCAGCAACTGGAGCCGCAGCAGCGACCCGACCCAGGCCTGGTACCGCACCTACTCCACGCCGCAGCTGCCGGCCGGTCAGGTCACCATCACCCTCCAGGGCGAGAACGGTCAGCCGGTCGTCGACATCGACCAGGTGGCCATCACCCCCGGCAACACCAGCCCCTGGAGCTGAAGCTGACGCAGTGACAGCGAACGTGTCTCGGCCCGCGCCCCAAGGGGTGCGGGCCGAGACGTGTTTGGCGGTCCGTCAGCGTGCCACCGGAACACGGGCGGTGAGCTTCTCCGCGCCCACTGCCCAGGCACCGTCGCGCATGACCGCGACCACCTCGTACTGCTCGTCCAGCACCACCAGGTCCGCGCGCTTGCCGACCTCCAGCGAGCCGATCCGGTCGTCCAGCCCCAACTGCCGTGCCGGGTTGAGCGAGAGCATCCGGCTGACCGTTTCGAGCGGCAGGCCGTTGACCGTCACCGCGCGCTTGAGCGCCACGTCCAGGGTCAGCGTCGAACCCGCGATCGAGCCGCCCTCGGCGAGCCGGGCCACGCCCTCGCGGACCTTCACGGCCAGCGGGCCGAGCATGTAGTCGCCGTCGCCGAACCCGGCCGCGTCCATCGCGTCGGTGACCAGCGCCACCCGCTCCGCCCCCGCGCCGCGGAAGGCGAGGTCGACGATGGAGGGGTGCAGGTGGACGCCGTCGCCGATCAGCTCGACGGTGACCCGCTCGTCCTCCAGCAGCGCCACGATCGGGCCGGGCGTGCGATGGCCCAGCGCGGGCATGGCGTTGAACAGGTGCGTGGCCACCGTGGCGCCCGCCTCGACGCCCGCCAGGGTGGCGTCGTAGCTGGCGTCGGTGTGGCCGATGGCGGCGATGACGCCGCGCTCGGCGAGCAGTCGGATCGACTCGATGCCGCCGCCCAGCTCGGGCGCCAGCGTCATCATCCTCGCCGCGCCCCGGGAGGCGTCGAGCAGCTTGCGGACCACCGCCGGGTCGGGGTCGCGCAGCAGATCGGGGTCGTGCGCGCCGCAGCGGTTGGTCGAGATGAACGGGCCCTCGAAGTGGATCCCGGCCAGCACGCCGTCCTCGACCAGCTCGCTCAGCAGCCCGGCCTGGCGGCACAGGTCGTCGATCTCGCCGGTGACGGTCGAGGCCACGGTCGTGGTGGTGCCGTGGGCGAGGTGGGTGTGCGCGGCCTTGATGATCTGTTCGGCGGTACCGGAGTGGTAGGAGGCGCCGCCGCCGCCGTGGACGTGCATGTCGACGAAGCCCGGGACCACGGTGAGACCGGTGAGGTCGAGGGCGGGAGCTGTGCCGTCCGGGGGAGTGACCGGAGCCGCGATCTCGGTGATCCGGCCGTTCTCCACGGCGATCTTCCCGTTCTCGACGACGCCGGTGGGCAGGACGAGCCTGGCCCCGGCCAGCACAGTGCGCTCCGCGTCGGTCACGCGGTCACCTCCAGTGAGAGCAGATCCCAGGCGAGGAGTCCTGCGCCCAGGCAAGCGGCGGTGTCTTTGAGCATCGCCGGTACGAGCGCGGGCGGCACCTGGAACGAGAGGCGTTCGGTGACCGCGACGCGGAGTGGTGCGAACAGGGTGTCACCGGCCTCGGCGAGGCCGCCGCCGATGATGACGGTCCCGGTGTCGAGCAGGCTGTGCGCCATCACGATGCCGTCGGCGAGCGCGGACAGCGCGTCGGTCCAGACGGTGACGGCGCGCGGGTCGCCCGCCGCGACCGAGGTGGCGCAGTCGGCGGCCGTGGCACCGGGGTTGCCGGATGCCGCGGCCCAGGCGCGGGAGACCGCCCCGGCCGAGGCGACCGTCTCCAGGCAGCCGTGTGCGCCGCAGGCGCAGGCGAGCCCGCCGGGCCGGACCACGACATGGCCGATCTCGCCGCCGTTGCCGTGGGCCCCGGACTCGATCCGGCCGTCGATGCCGATGCCACCTGCAATGCCGGTGCCGAGCGCGATGAAGAAGAAGCGGGAGACGCCGCGCCCGGCGCCGAGCCGTCCCTCGGCCAGGGCTCCGGTGCGGACGTCGTGCCCGAGCGCGATGGGGATGCCGAGCCGCTCGCCGAGCAGCTTGCGCATCGGTAGGTCGCGCCAGCCGAGGTTGGCGGAGAAGACGGCGACCCCCTCCGCCTCGTCGATGGTGCCGGGCACCACGACGCCGGCCGCGGCGGCGGTCTCGCCGAACCGCCGCCTGCCCTCGTCGCGCAGTTCGGCGGCGAAGTCGAGGATCGCGGACACGACGGCGGACGTGCCGTGCTCGCGGCCGGTGGGGCGGCGCGCCTCATGGAGCAGGGTGCCGTCGGGGGCGACCAGCGCGGCCTTCATGCCGGTCCCGCCGACATCGAGAGCGATGACGTGCTTCACGACGCGACAGTCTCCCTCCTGGACCACACAGAGGTCTAGTCCAGTTTGCAGATTGGTCTGGTCCATGGCCAATGTACCGAGGCTTTTACGAAGAATGAGCCTGATTGGGCCGCTTCTACCGCCCGGCGGTCACGTGGTCGGTGTGGATCCGTCGGTGGCAATCCCCGGAAACTCCGCCCGAGCCTATGGTCTAGACCAAGTGGTCCAGTCGATTGTGGCCCTCCATCCCCGGCAAATCGGTGGCTTTGCGTGGTGATGCTCCGAATTGCCGTTGCGCAGGGTGCAACGAACCCCAGCTTTTCGGTAAATGGTGTAGACCTCTTGCGCGGCTCGTGACCAGACTGGCCGTCACACCGGGACGGCGGCAGCCCAGCCCGGGCTGGCCGGCGGTGCCCCCCACCTCCGCCGGCCTCCCAACTGCCGGACCTGGACTGACAATCGACCCCGGCAGGGACCGGGTCCGCATCTGCGAAGGCGGTAGGTTTTCTTGAAGCGTCGTTTGCTCGCCCTCTCAGCAATCGGTGTCGCCGGGGTCATGGCGCTGTCGGCATGCAGCTCCTCCTCGGGCGGCTCGGGTTCTTCCGGTGGCTCGACCACCATCAACCTGCTCGCCGCCGACTACGGCACCGCCGGCACCTCCAACAGCACCCAGTCGTACTGGCAGAACCTCGCGGCTGCCTTTCACAAGTCCCACCCGGACATCACCGTCCATGTGCAGACCATCGCGTGGACCAACTGGGCCCAGGTGGCCACGATGATCCAGGACAAGCAGTACCCGGACATCCTCGAGGGAGACGCGCCGCAGCAGTTCGCGGCCGACGGCCTGCTCTACCCGCTGAGCGACGTGATGTCCTCCAGCACGATCAGCAACCTGATCCCGGTCTTCGCCAAGCAGGAGGACGGCACCGACGGCGTCGCCTACGGCGCCCCGTTCACCACCAGCGCCCGCGGCCTCTTCTACAACAAGAAGCTCTTCGCCGCCGCGAAGATCGCCGCCCCGCCGCAGACCTGGGCCGACATCCAGAACGACGCCGCCAAGATCAAGGCCCTGGGCGGCGGCGACATCGGCTACGGCCTGCCGCTGGGCACCGAGGAGGCCCAGGGCGAGTCCTACCTGTGGATGCTGGGCAACGGCGGCGGCTACGTCGACTCCTCCGGCAAGTACGACATCAACTCCGCGGCCAACATCCAGACCTTCCAGTTCCTGAACCAGCTGGTCAAGGCCGGCGACACCGAGCCCGGCCCGGCGAGCACCAACCGCCAGCAGATGTGGGACGCCTTCTCGGCCGGCCAGGTCGGCATGGTCGGCGGCTCCGGCGCGATGCTCCCGGACATCGTCAAGACCGGCAAGCTGACCACGTCCGACTACGGCGTGGTCCCGATGCCCGGCAAGACCGCCCCGCTGACGCAGACCCTGGGCGTGCACGACGACGTCGTCGCGTTCAAGCAGGGCGGGCACGCCGCGCAGATCAAGGAGTTCCTGGACTTCGTCTACTCGGACGCCAACCAGATCTCCTTCGACAAGGAGTACGACCTGCTCCCGGCCACCACCTCGGCGTCCGCGACACTGTCCGGCGAGGACCCGGTCGCGGCGGGCTTCCTCAAGAACGTCCCGAACTCGGTGGTCTACCCGTCCAACACCAACTGGAACACGGTGCTGGCCAAGCTCAAGCAGACCCTGGGCACCGCCGCCTCCGACAACGCGGCCTCGGTCCTGAACGGCCTGCAGACCTTCGCGACCAGCAACCAGTAAGCCCGGCAGGCCCCGTAAGTCGGCAAGCCCCCCTTAACCCTGCAAGCCCCGTAAGCCTGTAAGCCCCGGAAGCCCCGGAAGTCCCGAAATCCGGTAGTCCGCACTGTCGGCGGCCGGTCGGTGGGTGCACCCCACCGACCGGCCCGTCGGCGCGTATGCCATGGAGCAGACCATGACGCAATCGACCCAGGCCCAGGCCGGCCTGCTGGAGTCGGCACCCGGGAGCGATGACCGCCCCCGGCCCTCCGGCCCCAGGCGTGGCGCGGGCCGCCGCGTGCTGCGGGCGCTGGCGCCCCTGCCGTGGATCGCCCCGGCCACCGCGCTGATCCTCTTCGTGGTGATCTGGCCGGTGGTCTCGATGTTCCTGACCTCACGTCAGAAGTACGACTCCATGGGCTTCGACCAGGGCAGTGCGGACTGGTCGAACTTCTCCCGGCTCTTCGCCGAGCAGGACCTGCCCGGCGTGCTGATCCGCACCGGTGTCTGGGTCGTCACGGTGGTCGCGCTGACCGTCCTGATCTCGCTGGGTGTCGCCCAGATGTTCAACAAGGAGTTCCCGGGCCGCCGGGTCGCCCGCTGGGCGCTGATCGCGCCGTGGGCCGCCTCGGTGGTGATGACCTCCATCGTCTTCAAGTGGATGCTCAACCCGAGCAACGGCACCATCCTGGTGCTGCTGCACGACCTGGGCTTCATGAAGAACTACAACAGCGTCAACTGGCTTGCCAGTCAGACCGCGGGGTTCAGCTGGGAGATCTTCGTCGCGGTCTTCGTCTCGGTGCCGTTCACCACCTACGCGCTGCTGGCGGGCCTGCAGGCGATCCCGGACGACGTCTACGAGGCAGCCCGCCTCGACGGCGCGGGGGTGGTGCGCACCTACTGGTCGATCACGCTGCCGCTGCTGCGTCCGGCGCTGCTGGTGGCCGCGCTGATCAACATCATGAACGTCTTCAACTCCTTCCCGATCATCTACGAGATGACGGGCGGCGGCCCCGGCAACGAGACCTCCACCTCCACGTTGTTCATGTTCAACACCCAGCAGACCAGCATCGGCGAGGCAGCGGCGATGTCGGTGGTCAACTTCGGCTTCATCATCGTGATCGTCCTGCTCTTCCTGCGGGCGTCCAAGTGGAACTCCGCGGAGGACTGACATGACGACCGTTACCGCCCCCGCCCCGGCCTCCGCGGCCCGCAGGGCGAACAAGTCCGGCTCCCCGCGCCGGTTGCCGAAGCTGCGCACCGTCTGCCTGGCCGGCGGCGCGTACCTGATCGGGCTCTTCTTCCTGCTGCCCTACATCGAGATGGTCGTCACCGCGGTCCGTCCGGGCAGCGAACTCCACGACCGCAACCTGCTGCCGTCCCATCCGACGCTGGCCAGCTTCCTCAACATCTGGTCCACCGGCCTCGGCAGCAGCCTCGCCACCAGCCTGGAGATCGCGGGCGGGGCGACGGTGCTGGTGCTGCTGGTCGCGATCCCGGCCGCGTACTACACCGCCCGGCGCAACTTCCGCGGCAAGTGGATCTTCCTGCTGCTGGTGCTGATCACGCAGATGTTCCAGCCGACCGCGATGATCGTCGGCATCTACCAGCAGTTCGTCCAGTTCAACATGATCGACTCGATCTGGTCGCTGATCCTGGTCAACGCGGGCTTCAACATGGCCTTCGCGGTGTGGATCCTGAACGCCTACTTCAGCGCGATCCCCAAGGAGATCGAGGAGGCCGCGATCGTCGACGGCTGCAGCCGGATCGGCGCGATGTTCCGCGTCATCATGCCGCTGGCCGCGCCCGGCATCGTCACGGCGCTGATCTTCACCTTCATCGCGGCATGGAACGAGTTCATCGTCGCGCTCACCCTGACCACCCAGAGCGGCCCGCGCACGCTGACCGTCAAGATCTCCAACTTCGTCGGCGAGTACAACGTGGACTGGCAGCACCTCTTCGCCGGTTCGGTGATCGCCACCATCCCGGTGATCATCCTGTTCGCCCTGATCGAGGGCAAGGTCGCCTCCGGCCTGACGGCGGGCGCGGTGAAGTAGCCGTAGCAACGCAGAGGGGGCGGTTGCGCGTGGTGCGCGGCCGCCCCCTCTCCCGTCTCCTGACGGAGTGTCAGCTACGGCAGGGTGATGTGGTACGCCTTGCGCAGCGTCTCGTGCACGGTCCAGGTGGTCTCGTCGCCCTCGCGCAGGACGCAGGCGTCGCCCGGGCCGACGTCGAAGGTCGGGCCGCCCGTGACCGCGATGGTGGCGCGGCCGGAGACGACCACGAAGAGCTCGTTGGCCTCGGTGTCGGTGACGACGCCCGGGGTGATCTGCCAGATGCCGCGGAGCTGCCTGCCGTCCTCGGACTCCCACAGCACCTTGCCGGACACCTCCGGGGTGCCGGAGACGATCTGGCTGGGGTCGAGCGGGTCCGGCTCAAGCTCGGTGTCGGCGATGTGCACGGCGAAACTGGTCATGCCGCCGACCGTAGCCCGCGTGGGTGGCCCGGGGGAGGAGCAACCTGCGTCAGAGGTAACCGGCAGAATGACAAGTCGTATGGTCGTCCCGACCCGGCGGACGGCCGGGACAAGGCTGGGCTGCGGCACGACAGAGACGCGGTGGGGAGGGTGGCAGGCAGTGGGCGACGAGCTGGACGAGCACGATCGGGCACTGCTGCGCTTCGAGGCGCGCGCCTGGCGGAGCCGCGGCGCCAAGGACGCCGCGATCCGCGAGGAGCTCGGGTACTCACCCACCCGCTACACCCAACTGCTCAACTCACTGCTGGACCGCGAGGCCGCACTCGCCTTCGACCCGGTGCTGGTCAACCGCCTGCGCCGGATCCGGGAGCAGAAGCGGCAGCGTCGCTGAGCCCTTACGACTCGAGTCGTTACTGCTCGGCAAGCGTGTCCGCCAGGGCGGCGAGCAGGGCGGTAACGCCCGCCGGGCCCGGCACGACCAGGTCCGCCCGGTCCGCGATCGCCGCCAGCGGCGGTTCGCCCGTCGTCGGTGCGCTGTAGGCGAGGACGCCGGGCAGGCCGCCGGCACGCAGCTTCTCCACGGCGTCGAACGCCGCGATGTCGCCCAGGTCGTCGCCCGCGTAGAGGACGGATCCGGCCCGTCGCTCGGTGAGGAAGTCGGTCAGCGCGACGCCCTTGTCCACGCCCGGTGGACGCAGCTCCAGCACCATCCGGCCCGGCTCGACCACCAGCCCGTGCCGGGCCGCCAGGCCGCGCAGCGGTGCGTCGAGCGCCGCGAAGGCCGCCTCCGGGTCGTCGGCACGGCGGGTGTGGACGGCGACGGCGCGGCCCTTGTCCTCGATCCAGATGCCCTGCCAGGCGCCCTCGGAGTCCAGGAAACCGGGCAGTTCGGCGCGGACGGCCGCGATGCCCGGGTGTACCGCGGGGGCGTGCACCTCGCCGGACCGCGCGTCCCAGCGCTCCGCGCCGTAGTGGCCGAGCACGGTCAGGTTCTCCAGCCCGGTGACCCCGGCGAAGCCGCCGTG
Source organism: Streptacidiphilus sp. MAP5-3 (assembly GCF_041262505.1). Classification (NCBI taxonomy): domain Bacteria; kingdom Bacillati; phylum Actinomycetota; class Actinomycetes; order Kitasatosporales; family Streptomycetaceae; genus Streptacidiphilus; species Streptacidiphilus sp. MAP5-3. The sequence goes on along the minus strand of NZ_JBGCCL010000001.1, from coordinate 801,256 downwards.
CCGGACGGCGACGCCCGCCGGTCTGCCGGTGACCACCACGATCGCGTCGACCAGCGGTGCGAGGCGCGTCAGCGCGGGGACGGCGTCCGGGTGCGCGCGCGCCTGGTCGGGATCGGCGACGATCGGCGCCAACGTCCCGTCGAAGTCGAGGGCGACGACGGCGCGACGGGGCGTGGCGAGCAGCGCGGCGAGCCCGGCTGCTCCGGCGGGGGTGCTCGGCTCGGGAATGCCCATGGCTACGACCATAACGGTGCTAACGACCGCCCGTCAGGGCGTGCAGCTGCTGCAGAAACCATTCCGTGGGCGGCAGTGCCGTGCCGGCCTCGGCCAGGCGCTTGCTGCGGGAGGCGCGTTCCTCCTCCGGCATCACCAGCGCCGCGGCGAGCGCGTCCGCCGTGGCGATGACGTCGTACGGGTTGACCGTGATCGCGTCCTCGCCCAGCTCCGCGAAGGCTCCGGCCTCGCGGGAGAGCACCAGCGCCACGCCCCGGTCCGAGACGACCGGGATCTCCTTGGCGACCAGGTTCATGCCGTCCCTGATCGGGTTGACCAACGCGACGTCCGCCAGCCGGTAGGCGGCCAGCGAACGCGGGAAGTCGTCGTTGACGTGCAGGATCACCGGCTGCCAACTCGGCGTGCCGAACTCGTCGTTGATCTCCTGCGCGGTCCGCAGCACCGCCGCCGTGTACTCGCGGTACTCCGGCAGGTCGTGGCGGGAGGGGTAGGCGAAGGCGATGTGGACGACCCGGTCGATCCACTCCGGCCGGGTGCGCAGCAGGTGCTGGTAGGCGAGCAGGCCGCGGACGATGTTCTTGCTCAGCTCGGTGCGGTCCACCCGGACGACGGTCCGACGGTCGCCGACCTGCTCGCGCAGCGTGGCCAAGCGGGCGTCCACGTCGGAGCGGTGGGCGCGCTCGCGGAGGAAGCCCGCGTCCGCGCCCAGCGGGTGCACGCCGAGGACGGTGGTCCGGCCCTCGTGGGTGACGGCCAGCAGCCCGTCGGAGTCCGCCGGGAGATCCGCCACCTCCGCGCCCAGCACCGCCTCGCAGCAGGCCGCGAAGGACCGCGCCCAACGCTCCGTCAGAAAGCCTGCCCGGTCCGCGCCCAGGATGCCGCGCAGCACGTCGGCGCCGACGTCGTCCGGCAGCAGCCGGTAGTAGTCCGGCGGAGCCCAGGGCGTGTGCGAGAAGTGGCCGATCCGCACGTCGGGACGGAGCTCGCGCAGCAGCCGCGGTGTCAGTGACAGGTGGTAGTCCTGGACCAGTACCGCCGCACCGGGCTCCGCGCAGGCCGCCAGCGCGTCAGCAAAGGCGCGGTTGTACGCCTCGTAGGAGGCCCACTCGCGGCGGAAGCTCGCGCCGAAGACGGGCTTGGTCGGCGTGTCGTAGAGGAGGTGGTGGACGAACCAGAGGGTCGAGTTGGCGATGCCGTTGTACGCCCGGGTGAAGGTGCCGGGGTCTATGTCCAGCATGTGCACGTCGGGGTCGGTCAGGCCCTGCCGGGCTGCCGCCCGGTCGCCCTCCGACAGCGCCGCGCAGACCCAGACGCTCTCCTGCTCGGTGCCGATCGCGGACAGGCCGGAGACCAGCCCGCCGCCGCCTCTGCGCGGGGTCAGCGTCCCGTCGTCCTCGACCGAGAACGAGACCGGGCCGCGGTTCGAGGCCAGGACGATCGGTGCGGTGCGTCGAGGGGCGGAGCCTGCGGAGCCATGTGCGGAGCCGGAACCGGGGGTAGTCGTTGGAGCCATGTCAGTCACCCTTGCCTAGGACGGGTGCGGGCAAACCTGCGGACCGGCCTGCCGCAGCGCGCTCGCGGTACTCCGGCACGCTCGCGACCGGGGGCCTTTCCACCAGCGTCACCTCGGTGCTGCTCGGCGTGAACCCGTTCGGCGTCCGGGTGAACTGGACCAGCTGCGGGGTGTCCGAGCCGGACGGCGCGACCAGCTCCTCCGGCGCCTTGAGCCGGTCCAGCGCCGTGCGGTAGATCGTCGCCGCCATCCGGCCGAGGGCCTGCGCGTCCTGGTGCCGGTGGTGCCGCACGCCGACGTCGACCTGGCCCAGCGCGTCCAGCCCGACCAGCTCCAACGCGTCGACGAGCAGGCCCAGTTCGACGCCGTAGCCGGTCGGGAAGGGGAGCTGCTCCAGCAGCGAGCGGCGTGCCGCGTACTCGCCGCCGAGCGGCTGGACGAAGCCGGCCAGCAGCGGCCAGTGCAGGTTGAGCAGCGGGCGGGCGACGAGCTCGGTGACCCGGCCGCCGCCCGCGGGTATGGAGCCGGCCTCGGTGTCGAAGGGCCGGTCGTACATCGCCTTGACCAGCGAGACCTCCGGATCGGTCAGCAGCGGGCCGATGATCCCGGAGACGAAGGTGGAGTCGAAGGCGCGCAGGTCCGAGTCGACGAAGCAGACGATGTCGCCCTCGGTGACCAGCAGCGACCGCCACAGCACCTCGCCCTTGCCCGGGCCCGCGGGCAGCCGGGGCAGGATGTCGTCGCGATGGATCACCCGCGCCCCCGCGGCCTCGGCCTCGTGCGCGGTCCGGTCGACCGAGCCGGAGTCGACCACGACCAGCTCGTCGACCAGCGGCACCGCCTCGACCAGGTCCCGGCGGATCGCGGTGACGATCTCGCCGACGGTCTCCTCCTCGTCGAGCGCGGGCAGCACCACGCTGACCGTCGCCCCGCTGTGCCGCTTGGCGGCCAGCAGGTCGGGCAGGGGCCGGTCGGCCGCGCTCCACGAACGGCGGCGCAGCCATTCCTCGACCTGGTCCAGCACGGGACTCCCTCTCCTCGACGCTCCTCGGGCACTCCTGAGGACACTCGTTACCGCAAGGCTCTCCCGAACTCTTCGCCGCCCGCTCCGGGCGCCGCGGTCGTCTCGCGTCTCGGACGGCACTGAGCGCTGGGTGGGCCTTCGGTTACAGTCTTGAGGACGAGGCGAGCCGACCGCACATTGGGGTCCGCCTCCGGACAAATGCGCCGCGCTCGGACGTGCGACGCCATAGCGCTCATCCAGAGGGACTGAGGGAACGGCCCGTTGAAGTCCCGGCAACCCCCCTGCCAGGTTGGCCGCAGCCCACGCGCGCTGCGGCCCCCCGGTCGGGAAGGTGCCAATTCCGTCCCGTGGCGAGACGCGCCCCGGGGAAGATGAGGAGAGAAGAGGTTCTCGCCATCATGGCCCTTTCCAGCAGTATCGCCGCCGACGCCTTCGGCCCCGCCGTCGCCCTTTCCTGTCGCGAGTGCGGCGCACGCACCCCCCTCGCCCCCGACTTCGCCTGCGCCGAGTGTTTCGGCCCGCTCGAGGTCGCCTACGAGCTTCCCGCCGGGGACCCGGAGGGCCTGCGCAAGCAGATCGAGAACGGCCCGAACAACATCTGGCGCTACGCCCCGCTGCTGCCGGTCTCCCCGGACGTCGCGGAGCGCCCGAGCCTGAACCCGGGCCTGACCAAGCTGGTCAAGGCGAACAACCTGGCCCGTGAGCTCGGCGTCACCGGCTCCCTGTACGTCAAGGACGACTCCGGCAACCCGACCCACTCCTTCAAGGACCGGGTCGTGGCCATCGCCGTCGAGGCCGCCCGCACCTTCGGCTTCACCACGCTCTCCTGCTCCTCCACCGGCAACCTGGCCGGCGCCGTGACGGCCGCCGCCGCCCGCACCGGTCTGCGTGCCTGTGTCTTCATCCCGCACGACCTGGAGGCGGGCAAGGTCGTCATGGCCGCGATCTACGGCGGCGACGTCGTCGGCATCAACGGCAACTACGACGATGTGAACCGCTTCTGCTCCGAGCTGATCGGCGACCCGATCGGCGAGGGCTGGGGCTTCGTCAACGTCAACCTGCGTCCGTACTACGGCGAGGGCTCCAAGACGCTGGCCTACGAGATCTGCGAGCAGCTCGGCTGGCGGATCCCGGACCAGCTGGTCATCCCGATCGCGTCCGGTTCGCAGCTGACGAAGATCGACAAGGGCCTCAAGGAGCTGATCGCCCTCGGCCTGGTCGAGGACAAGCCCTACAAGATCTTCGGCGCCCAGGCCGAGGGCTGCTCCCCGGTCTCCGCGGCCTTCAAGGCCGGGCACGACGTGGTCCGCCCGCAGAAGCCGGACACCATCGCCAAGTCGCTGGCCATCGGCAACCCGGCCGACGGCATCTACGTGCTCGACATCGTCCGCCGCACCGGTGGTGCGGTGGAGGACGTCAACGACGAGCAGGTGGTCGACGCGATCCGGCTGCTGGCCCGCACCGAGGGCATCTTCGCCGAGACGGCGGGTGGCGTCACCGTCGGCGTGCTGCGCAAGCTGATCGAGAACGGTCTGCTGGACCCGGCCGCCGAGACCGTCGTGCTCAACACCGGCGACGGCCTGAAGACCCTGGAGGCCGTGGCGGACGCCGCCCGCCCGACCGCCGTCATCCGCCCCACCCTTGACTCGTTCCGAGAGGCAGGCCTCGCATGAGCGTCACCGTCCGCATCCCCACCATCCTGCGCACCTACACCGACGGCAAGGCCGAGGTGACGGTCGAGGGCTCCACCCTGGCCGAGGTGATCAAGGATCTGGAGGCCAACCACACGGGCATCTCCGCCCGCCTCCTGGACGACAGCGGCAAGCTGCGCCGCTTCGTCAACGTCTACGTCAACGAGGACGACGTGCGCTTCGCCGAGGGCCTGGAGACGGCCACGCCGGACGGCGCGGGCGTCTCGATCATCCCCGCGGTCGCCGGCGGCTGCTGAGAGCCGACGGGATCGCCTCAGTCGTACCGACGAGTCGGAGCACCTCGCACCGGGGTGGCTCCGGCTCTGTCATTTCCAGCGGTTTAAGAGGAGTAGAGTGCTCCTGTACCGCGCTTGTCCCGTCCTGCGAGACGGTTGACCGATTCTTTATCGTCCGGCGATATGTCGGAAGCGCCCTGGTATGTCCGGCCCGAATTGCTCCCCTTTGCCGGACATTGCGCGTTATGTCTCTTAATGCGGTCCCAGAATTCTCGGTCGAATGCTCTGTTGCTCAGGGCATCGGAGTGGATACATTCAGCGTCGGTCGAGCCCGGCGCCTGCAGCCCGCAGCGTCTCGGACCCGGCCCGGTTCGCGGTGTGCGGACCGTGAAAGGGCCAGTAATAGGGGAGTTCGGAATGGCTCAGGGCACCGTCAAGTGGTTCAACGCGGAGAAGGGATACGGCTTCATCGCGGTCGACGGTGGTGCGGACGTGTTCGTCCACTACAGCGCGATCCAGATGGACGGGTACCGGTCGCTCGAAGAGGGCCAGCGGGTGGAGTTCGAGATCTCGCAGGGCCAGAAGGGCCCGCAGGCCGACATGGTCAAGGTTCTCGTCTGACCGCCACCTGCTGACATCGGCAGCGATCGCTGACTGATCAGGACCCGCAGAGCTCGTTCCAGACGAAACGATGCATCCACGCAGGTCTTCCGAAGGGCCCCTGTCCCGCCATGGGACAGGGGCCCTTCGACGTGTCCGCGGCCGTGTCCGCAGCCCCCCGGCTGCTTGCACTCGGAGGGGTCGAGTGCTAATCATTGGCGTTAGCACTCTGAGGTAGAGAGTGACAACGGGCCGGGTCGGTGAGGCCCCGGGCGAGGCGGGACGGAACCGCCGAAGGCCGGAGCCGTCCGTCGCGGGCGCAGGCGCGGTCCGAAGCAGCCAGTCTGTCCAGGAGGACCGCTTCCATGGCCAAGATCATTGCGTTCGACGAGGAGGCCCGTCGCGGCCTCGAGCGCGGTATGAACCAGCTCGCCGACGCCGTCAAGGTCACGCTCGGCCCCAAGGGCCGCAACGTCGTTCTGGAGAAGAAGTGGGGCGCTCCCACGATCACCAACGACGGTGTCTCGATCGCCAAGGAGATCGAGCTCGAGGACCCGTACGAGAAGATCGGCGCCGAGCTCGTCAAGGAGGTCGCCAAGAAGACCGACGACGTCGCGGGTGACGGCACCACCACCGCCACCGTGCTGGCCCAGGCTCTCGTCCGCGAGGGTCTGCGCAACGTCGCCGCCGGCGCCAACCCGATGGCTCTGAAGCGCGGCATCGAGAAGGCCGTCGAGGCCGTCTCCGCCCAGCTGCTCGAGCAGGCCAAGGACGTGGAGACCAAGGAGCAGATCGCCTCCACCGCCTCCATCTCCGCCGCCGACACCCAGATCGGCGAGCTGATCGCCGAGGCCATGGACAAGGTCGGCAAGGAAGGCGTCATCACCGTCGAGGAGTCCCAGACCTTCGGTCTGGAGCTCGAGCTCACTGAGGGTATGCGCTTCGACAAGGGCTTCATCTCGGCGTACTTCGCCACCGATCTGGAGCGCATGGAGACGGTCTTCGAGGACCCCTACATCCTCATCGCCAACTCCAAGATCGGTTCGATCAAGGACCTGCTCCCGCTCCTCGAGAAGGTCATGCAGTCCGGCAAGCCGCTGCTGATCATCGCCGAGGACGTCGAGGGCGAGGCGCTCTCCACCCTGGTCGTCAACAAGATCCGCGGCACCTTCAAGTCCGTCGCCGTCAAGGCCCCGGGCTTCGGTGACCGTCGCAAGGCCATGCTCGGCGACATCGCCATCCTCACCGGTGGCCAGGTCATCTCCGAGGAGGTCGGCCTCAAGCTGGAGTCCGCCGGTCTCGAGCTGCTCGGCCGCGCCCGCAAGGTCGTCGTCACCAAGGACGAGACCACCATCGTGGACGGCGCCGGCGAGAGCGACCAGGTCGCGGGCCGCGTGGCCCAGATCCGCGCCGAGATCGAGAACAGCGACTCGGACTACGACCGCGAGAAGCTGCAGGAGCGCCTGGCCAAGCTGGCCGGTGGCGTCGCCGTCATCAAGGCGGGCGCGGCCACCGAGGTCGAGCTCAAGGAGCGCAAGCACCGCATCGAGGACGCCGTCCGCAACGCCAAGGCCGCGGTCGAGGAGGGCATCGTCGCCGGTGGTGGCGTGGCCCTGCTCCAGGCCGGTGTCGCGTTCGACAAGCTCGAGCTGGACGGCGACGAGGCGACCGGTGCCAACATCGTGCGCGTCGCGCTCGAGGCCCCGATCAAGCAGATCGCGACCAACGCCGGCCTCGAGGGCGGTGTCGTGGTGGAGAAGGTGCGCAACCTCCCCGCCGGTCACGGCCTGAACGCCGCCACCAACGAGTACGTCGACCTGATCGCCGAGGGCATCATTGACCCGGCGAAGGTGACGCGCTCCGCGCTGCAGAACGCGGCGTCCATCGCCGCGCTCTTCCTCACCACCGAGGCCGTCATCGCCGACAAGCCGGAGAAGGCCGCGGCCCCGGCCGGCGGCGGCATGCCGGGCGGTGACATGGACTTCTGATCCTGACGGATCGGATGTTCTGAGCCCCACGGAAGGCGGCTCACCCCTCACGGGGGTGGGTCGCCTTCCGACTTTTTGCAGATGGGGACGTCTTTTGCAGATGGGGACGTTGCACTGTCCAGGGGCGCGGGGAACTACGCGAGAAACCACTGATATACGGATGGCCCTGTGAGGTCGGGGCTCTACCTGCACGGGTGGCTTGTCGCGCAGTTCCCCGCGCCCCTGGATAGGTGCAACGTCCCGTCGCGAGGAAAGGAGACACTGGAGTGATGGAGAACGCCCTGGAAACCTCCCTGCACGCCGCGCGCAGCGCCCTGCTGCGGGATCTGAGCGCACGGGACGTCGCCGACGCCGCAGTCGTCTCGCTGCTGGAGGATGCGATCGCGCAGCGGCGCTGGTGGGTGGAGCAGTGGCCGGACGGGGTGGACTACGTGTTGGGCCTGGTCGCCCAGGACGTTCAGGACAGGCTGCTGGAGGGGTGGGGGCGCTGGCCGCTCTGCCAGGTGTGCGCGGCCGAGGGGGATCCGCACGCGCTCTCCGTCGAGCCCGAGCTCGGTCCGGACCCGCACTGGGTCTGCGGCAAGGAGGGCGTGGTGGTCGCGCCGGTCGGAGAGCTCACCCCGTGATCCTGATCGACCCCCCGACCTGGCCCGGCCACGGGCGGCTCTGGTCGCACCTGGTGTCGGACCGGTCCTTCGACGAGCTGCACGCCTTTGCCCGGCGGCTCGGCGTGCCGGAGCGGGGCTTCGACGGGGACCACTACGACGTCCCCGAGCGCCTCTACGAGGCCGCGCTCGGCCTCGGCGCCGTGCCGGTGCGGAGCCGGGAGATCGTGGCCCGGCTGACCGGTGCGGGCCTGCGCCGCCCGAAGCGGCGCGCGCCGCGCGCCTGAGGTCAGCGCGTCAGCGAGCTCAGCGCATGAGCTTCTGGGCTGTCAGCCACTGGATCAGCTCCTCGATCTGGACCTCGCTCAGCGCACGTGCCGGGAAGGCGACGTCGCCGACGCTGCGGGTGCCCTCGAAGACCAGCCAGCCGCCCGTACGCCGGACCCGGCGCACCGCCGGCCAGCGGATCTGGTGCGAGACGAACTGGTTGCGCCAGCTCAGCCCGGCATCGGTGAAGCGCAGGGACATCTCGTTGCTGGTGGTGAGCGAGCGGAGCTTGTGGCCGACGATCTGGCCGTGCACCGAGAGCAGCATGACTGAGATCGCAAGAAGCGCCAGGTGCGACACGGACGCGGGGTGCGAGGCGAGGGCGATGACCAGCCCGGCGAGTCCGCAGAGCAGCCACAGGAGGTTGATCCACGCGCGGGTCCGCAGCCAGCGGCTGCGCAGCTCGCCGCGCGCATAGGCGAAGTCGGCCTCTATGTCCATGTGCCCCACCCGGATCGACTCAAGTGACGGGCGGCACCCTATCGCGCAGACGTGCAAGCTCGGTACGCATGTTCATGGCAGCCCGCTCCGCGTAGGCGGAGCGGGCGAGCTGGGTCCGGTAGAGCGAGGGCAGTGCCAGCAGCCGTTCCAGCACGTCCGCGCGGCCGTTGCGGAAGTCCTCGTCCGGCACGAACGCGTACTCCGCCCGCACCGCGGCCGCATAGCCCGCGTAGATCTGCGGCGGGGAGCCCAGCACCGCGAGGTCGGCGTCGCAGAGGACCTCGCCGTTGTGGTCGCCGGGGGCGGGGTCGTGGGCGGCGGTCAGCCGCACCAGGCGGGCGACCTCGGTGACGGCCTCGTCGGAGACACCCAGCTCGGGCAGAACGCGCTCGGCGAGGCGCGCGCTGCGCTCCTCGTTCTCGCTGCGGTCCGGGGCGTAGATCGCGTCGTGGAACCAGGCGGCCGCGCGGACCAGGTCGGCGTCCTCCGCGTGCCCGGCGAGCCGGTCGATCACGGAGAGCGTCGCGGCCAGGTGGCGCACCGTGTGGTACCGGCGCTGCGGCTCCGACCAGCGGCGCAGCAGCTGCTCGCCGTACGGCTCCGCCTCGGGGGCGGCGAAGAGCGCGGTCCAGCGGGCCAGCAGGGCGTCGGCGAGCGCCTGGTCCGGGTGCGCGGCGCTCTGCTGCCCGCCCGGCGGCGTGCCCGGCTGCGCCGCCTGGCCCCGTGGTCCCGGTTGCGGACCGGAACGTCGGGCGGCGGGGTGGGGGTTGGCATGCGACGGCTCTGGCATACAGCCATTGTGGTCCCGACAGCCCCTGATCCGCTGGGGTGCGGCCGGATGAGGGATGCGTCGGGTGCCTGCGAGGATCTAGGGTGTATTGGACTAGACCTGTTGGGATGCTTGGCCGTGCCCGTACGGCGGTTGCACGGTGGTCGCACGGCCGTCCGCGACGGTCGCGCGTCGAGAGCGGAGCAGAGAGGCTGCACATGAGTGATCGGGCGATCTTCGAGGTCATCGCGACCACCGCGGAGGACGCCGTCGCGGCTGCCGCGGGGGGTGCGGACCGGCTGGAGCTGGCCTCGGACATGGCGGCTGACGGGCTGACGCCGGACATCGCGGAGTTCGCCCGTATCCGGGCGGCGGTGCACGTCCCGCTTCGCGTCATGCTCCGTGACGGCGCGGGCTTCCGTGTCCGCGACCTCGACGCGCTCTGCGCGCGGGCGCAGGCGCTGCGTGCGGAGGGCGCGGAGGAGTTCGTCCTGGGCTTCCTGACCGCGGAGGGCGCGGTCGACCTCGCCGCGGTGCGGACCGTGCTCGACGCGATCCCCGGCTGCCGCTGGACCTTCCACCGCGCGCTGGACAACGCGGTGTCCCGCGACGCGGTCCGCGCCGCGATCGACGGCCTCCCTGGCCTGGACACGGTCCTCACGGCGGGCTCCCCGGAGGGTGTGTCCTCCGGGCTGAACGTTCTCGGTGAGGAGATCACCCGCGCGGGCGAGCCCGGTTACGCGCCGAGGATCCTCGTCGGCGGCGGCCTCCGCAGCGAGCACGTCGGGCGCCTGCGCGCGCTCGGCATCGACGGGTTCCACGTCGGCGGCATGGTCCGCGTCGCGGGCTGGGACAGCCCGCTCGACACCGGCCGCGTCCAACAGTGGCGCCGCCTCCTGGACGCGGACGTCCTGGCGGCGTAACGGGGGGTGCACTACCCGGGGGGCGCCCCGCGCCCCTGGGAAGTGCACCCCCGTCTGCTCACCGGCTAGACCAGCGCCTCCGGCAACGGCCGGGCGTGGAGGACGTCCAGGCCGGAGACGGCGCGGGTGAGGCAGACGTACAGCCGCCGCAGGCCCGTGCGGAGGTCGGCCTCGCCGTCGACGATCGCGGCGGGTTCGTCGAGGACCACGTAGTCGTACTCCAGGCCCTTGGCCAGCGAAGCAGGCACCAGCGTGAGCCGCGCCGCCGCGGACGTCTCCGTGCCGGGCTCCAGGTACGGCAGGCCGGCCGCCGTCAGCGCCGCGCCCAGCGCCGGGATGCGTGCGTCCGCGGCGATCAGGCCGGTCGAGCCCTCGTTCTCCAGCGCGGTGAGGCACGCCGTCACCACGGCGTCGGTCAGTGCCGGGGGCGTCGCGGGGGCCAGGGCGGAGGCGGTGTCGAGTGCCTGCGTGTCCTCCGGTGCGGACGTACCGTCGATGTGACGGATCGTCAGTGCTCCCGCGTTCTCGCGGATCGAGGAGGCCGGCGCCAGGTCGGGGGCGATCGAGGGCAGCAGGCGCGACGCGTAGTCGATCACCTCGCCCGGGACGCGGAAGCCCATGGTGAGCTCCTCGACCCGGGAACCGGGCTTGCCCAGGTGATGCAGGGCGGTCGCCCAGGTGTCCGTGGACCAGGGCGTCGTGCCCTGGGCGATGTCGCCGAGGACCGTCGCCGAGCCCGTGGTGCAGCGGCGGCCGACCGCGCGGTACTGCATCGGGGAGAGGTCCTGCGCCTCGTCCAGCACGACGTGCCCGAGCGAGGAGGTCCGCTCCACCAGGTCGCGGGCCTCGTCGACCAGGACGGAGTCGGCGGCCGTCCACGGCGCGGTCTTCACGCTTCGGCCGGGCTTGTCCCAGACCACGGCCGCCTGTTCGTCCCCGGTCAGGACGCCGTCCGCGCACTGCGCCAGGAACTCCGCGTCGCCGAGCAGGCGCAGCACCAGCTTTGCCGGGTCCACCGGCGGCCAGAGGGCCTTCGCGGTCGCCTTGACGGCGGCGTTGCGGGCCACCGCGTCCTGCACCCGGTCGTCGGGGGCCTCGCCGCCGTTCTCCATCTTGACCAGGACGGCGTGCGCGATCCGTTGCGGAAGCGCTGCCTGGGCTGCGCCGTAACGGATGTCACGGTCCATCAGTTCGCGGACGATGTCCTCGAGTTCGTAGGAGGCGACGCGCCAGCGTCGGGAGCCGCGGGCCACCACGCAGCCCTCGGTCGGCATGGTGATGCCGGACCGCACCGCGCGCCGCAGCACCTCGGCCATCCGCGCGTCGCCCTTGAGACGCGCCGCCTCCGGCGTGTCCACGCCCCGGAGCGGGACGTGGGAGACCAGCTCCTCGACGGTCGCCTGGGCGACGTCCAACTCGCCCAGGGCGGGCAGGACCTGCTCGATGTACTGGAGGAAGGACCGGTTCGGGCCGATGACCAGGGTGCCGGTCCGGGCCAGCCGCTCGCGGTGGGCGTAGAGCAGGTAGGCGACACGGTGCAGGCCGACCGCCGTCTTTCCGGTGCCGGGCGCCCCCTGGACGCAAACGGTGCCGTGGACGTCGGCGCGGACGATCTCGTCCTGCTCCGGCTGGATGGTTGCGACGATGTCGCGCATCGGACCGACGCGCGGGCGCTCGATCTCCGCCGCGAGCAGCGCGCTGGGGCCGGTCGTCTCCTTCGGGTCGCTGAGGTGCTCGTCCTCGTAGGCGGTCAACTCGCCGCCGGTGTAGCCGAAGCGGCGGCGCAGCGCGACGTCGTGCGGGTCCTTCTTGCTGGCTCGGTAGAAGGCCTGGGAGACGGGCGCGCGCCAGTCGATGACCATCGGGTCGCCGTCGGCGTCGTGCACGTGGCGGCGGCCGATGTAGAACTGTTCGCTCTCACTGCCTTCGGCGAGGTTCGCGCCCGGAGCGTGCAGGAAGTTGAGACGGCCGAAGAAGAGCGGGGTGTCCGCGAGGTCGGCCAGGGCCTTGATCCGGTCGTCGATCTCGCGCGCCAGGATAGCGGCGTTGACCCAGTTCCCGGTGACGTCGCTGATGTCGAGCGCCTCGACGTCCTCGCGCATGGCCCGCAGCGCGGACCGGGAGTAGGCGAGGTGGGCGCGTTCGCGGTCGAGCGGGTTGCCCGAATCGACGGCGGCGGGGTCGGTGGAAACAGGGGAGTCGGGGCTGTGCGCAGGCACGAAGAAGCCTTCCCGGCTGCGGGACACCGGGGGTGGCCGGCGCGCAGCGGTCTCAAAAAGTCTGCGATGGGAGATTTGAGAGCCGCCCGGTTACCGTCCGGGCGGCGCCTCCCCAGGTTCGCGACTTGGGAGGCGGCAGACCGGAAACCATATACCCGACGAAGGGTGGCGGGCGAATCATTTTCCGGCGTGAGCGACATCCGTGAGCGACATCCGTGAGCGAGATCGGCGAGCGAGGTCAGAGATCACCGGAGATCGGCCGAGATCAGCGGAGTCGACGGAGATTCAGCCGAGATTCAGCCGAGATCAGGGGTAACCCTGACGAACGGACGAGTCCGCGTACGTCCTGCGGAGGAGCTCTGGGGACGATCCGTTTCGCTCCGTGGGCTGACGACTTCGAGGGGACGAAAACCTAGCGTGGAGACATGGCTACCGCACACGTCGACTCCCGTCCCCGCGTCCGTCCCGACCGTCCCGTCGTTGCCCGTGGTGCCACCAAGGCGGAGCGCAAGCCGCGCAACCCGATCGCGGCCTGCGCCCGCGGTGTCGGCATCGTCGCCACCACGGCCATCTCCATCGTCCTGCTGGGCCGTGACGGCATCCCGGACGACTCCTCCTGAAGACCGCCCGACCGACCAGCGACCAGAGCTACAGCACGTCGTCCGCGTCCACGATCCGGTAGGAGTAGCCCTGTTCGGCCAGGAACCGCTGCCGGTGCGCGGCGAAGTCCTGGTCGATGGTGTCCCGGGCCACGACCGAGTAGAAGTGCGCCATGTGCCCGTCCGCCTTGGGACGCAGCACGCGGCCGAGCCGCTGGGCCTCCTCCTGGCGGGAGCCGAAGGTTCCGGAGACCTGGATCGCCACCGTCGCCTCGGGCAGGTCGATGGAGAAGTTGGCGACCTTGGACACCACCAGCACACTGATCTCGCCCTCACGGAAGGCGTCGAACAGCTTCTCGCGCTGTGCGTTCGTCGTCTCGCCCTTGATCACCGGCGCGTCCAGCGCCTCGCCCAGCTCGTCCAGCTGGTCGATGTACTGGCCGATGACCAGCGTCGGCTTTCCTCGGTGCTTCTCGACGAGCGCCTGGGTGACCCGCCGCTTGGTCGCCGTAGTGGCACAGAACCGGTAGCGCTCCTCCGGCTCGGCCGTCGCGTAGGAGAGCCGCTCCGAGTCGGTGAGGGTGACCCGCACCTCGCAGCAGTCCGCGGGGGCGATGTAGCCCTGCGCCTCGATCTCCTTCCACGGAGCGTCGAAGCGCTTGGGGCCGATGAGTGAGAAGACGTCGCCCTCGCGCCCGTCCTCCCGCACCAGCGTCGCGGTGAGGCCGATCCGGCGGCGGGCCTGCAGGTCCGCGGTGAACTTGAAGACGGGTGCGGGCAGCAGGTGCACCTCGTCGTAGATGATCAGGCCCCAGTCCCGCGAGTCGAACAGCTCCAGATGCGGGTAGACGCCCTTCCGTTTGGTCGTCATCACCTGGTAGGTGGCGATGGTGACCGGCCGGATCTCCTTGCGGGCGCCGCTGTACTCGCCGATCTCGTCCTCGGTGAGGGTGGTCCGCTTGACCAGCTCGTGCTTCCACTGGCGGGCCGAGACGGTGTTGGTGACCAGGATCAGCGTGGTCGCCTTGGCCTTGGCCATCGCCGCCGCGCCCACCAGCGTCTTGCCCGCGCCACAGGGCAGCACGACGACGCCGGAGCCGCCGTGCCAGAAACCGTCGGCGGCCTGCTCCTGGTAGGGACGCAGCTTCCAGCCGTCCTGGGCGAGCTCGATCGGGTGCGCCTCGCCGTCCACGTAGCCGGCGAAGTCCTCGGCGGGCCAGCCGAGCTTGAGCAGCACCTGCTTGATCTGGCCGCGCTCGGAGGGGTGCACGGCCACCGTGTCGGGGTCCAGGCGCTGGCCGACCAGCGGGGCGACCTTCTTGGACCGCAGCACCTCTTCGAGCACCGGACGGTCGGTCGTGGTCAGCACCAGACCGTGCACGGGGTGCTTGCTCAGCTGGAGGCGTCCGTAGCGGTCCATGGTGTCCGCGATGTCGACCAGCAGCGCGTGCGGCACCGGGTAGCGCGAGAAGCGGACCAGGGCGTCCACGACCTGCTCGGCGTCGTGCCCGGCAGCGCGCGCGTTCCACAGGCCCAGCGGGGTCACCCGATAGGTGTGCACGTGCTCGGGCGCGCGCTCCAGCTCCGCGAACGGCGCGATCGCACGGCGGCACTCGTCCGCGGCGTCGTGACCGGTCTCCAGCAGGAGCGTCTTGTCGGACTGGACGATGAGGGGACCTGAGCCGTCGTTCACGTACGTCTCTCCTCCGGTACCGGACGGTGGGCAAACCCCAAGTGTCCCGCATCGCGGCCCGGAGCGGAAAGCGACGTGACTGCGGTTACAGCGCCACAGCTCGTCGACGGCGGTGAGGTCGATGTCGTTCGGGCCCTGTGCACCGCGGTCCTACGCCTGCTCCGACTCCAACTCCGCGACGCCGGTGATGCGGTGGAGGCGGAAGGTGTGCATCTCCTCGTCGGCCTGGTCGAAGGCGGTGACGATGCCGCCCTCGACGCGGACCGGTTCGATGACGCGTTGGCTGGCCGCGCCGTCCGCGTTGACGTAGCCGATCCACACCGGGTCGCCGGTCAGGACGGCCGTCTGGAGGGTCGCCAGCGTCTCCGCGGCGGGTGTGCGCGGGAGCGGGCCGCCGGGAGTCACGGCGCGGTGCGGGACGGTGGCGGCGCGGTCGCCCGCGCGGATGGCCTTGAGGGCGACCGAGACCAGTGCCGGGGTGACCGGCGGCGGGCCGTCCGGGACCGGGGCCGGGGGAGTGCGCGGTGGTGTTCGCCGGGCGTCGGGACGGGTGATCAGGACGTCGCCCTCGGCGGACTCGGCCGCCGGGGCGTAGCCCATGGCGCGCAGCTGGGTCAGCACCGCAGCCGGATCCGCCTGGGCGGCCAGGACGGTCGGGGCCAGGCGGCGCAGCCGCAGCTGCGCTGCGCGGCGGTCGGCCAGCAGTTCGGCCAGCAGCGCGTCGTCGTCGCAGCGCAGATACGCCGACGCGGCGCCGACCCGGAGGCGGCCGTGGCGGCGGGCGACGTCGTCGACCAGGTAGCTGAGCGGCTGCGGCACCGGCGTGCTGGAGTGCTCGGCGAGGAAGGTGTGCAGCTCGGCCGCGCTGCGGCCCGCGTCGAGGGCGCGGCGCACCGACTCGGGCGTGAAGCGGTAGACGGTCGCGCCGCCCTTGGACTCGACGTCGGCTGCGACGGCCAGCGTCTGCGCCAGCGGCGTCTTGAGCGGGCCGGGCGCGATCGCGGTGAGGTCGGGCTGGAGGATCACCCGATCGAGTGGCTCCGGCAGCAGCACGTCCAGTCCCCGCTCGACCGCTGCCTCGGCACCGTCCAGCAGCGGAACGGCGAAGCGCGCCAGCGCGCCGCGTCCGGTCAGGCCGAGGAGTTCTGCCTCGTCGACCGTCCAGGCGACCAGGCGGTCGCGCAGCTCGCCGCCGCGCAGCGGGTGCTGCCAGCGCAGACGGTCCGTCAGGGCGGCCACGTCGCCGGCACCGCCCGGAGGCAGCGTCGCGAGCAGGATCAGCGTGTCGCGGCGGACCTCGGGGGCCAACGCCCGGTCGAGGCCGCCGCCGAGGGCGGGCAGCACCTTGTCCTTCGCGTCGCGGCTGCCGACGAGCGCGGCGATGCGGGTGGCGGTCAGCCAGGTGCGGGCCAGCAGCAGCCAGCGTTCCGCGACCGGACGGCGCAGCCACTCGTCGTAGGCGGGGGTCGGCGCCCAGCGCTCGTCCGCCTCGCCGTCCGGGGCCAGCAGGCCCGCGCCGTAGGCGAGTTCCAGCCAGAAGGCGGTCAGCTGCTCGGGCAGGTCCAACTGCTGCGCGGTACGCCGAAGTTCGCGGACGCCGAGCCCGCCCGCGCGCAGCACCGGCGGGGGGTCGGTGCTCCACAGGTCCAGCGCCTCCTCGACCGTGCGGACGGCCGTGAACGCCTGGGCGGCAGCGGCCCGGTCCGCCTGGTCCGAGTCGAGGCTGCGCGCGACCGTCACCTCGGGTGCGGTCGGCTCCAGTTGACGGTGCACCAGCCCGCCGCGCAGATGCAGGGCCACCTCGCGGGGCAGCACCACCGCGTCGCGTCCGGCGGGCAGCAGGAAGCCGCGTGCCTGCAGCCACTCCACTGGCGTGCGTGCGTCGGCGGCACGCACCGTACGCGGCGGCGTGGCACCGAAGGGGGGACCCCACACGAGCTTGTTGAGCACGCCGCGCGCGCCCTCCGGTGCCTGCGCGAGCAGCGCGTCCGCCCGCGTGTGGTCCCGGAAGAGGGCACTCAGCGAGGCGAGCGCGCTCACCTGGTCGTGGGTGCTCGGCAGTCCGGCGTCGGCGAGGATCTCCTGCAGGCGCCCGGGCGAGAGGCCGGCACCTGCCTCCGCGAAGGTCGGCCCGAGCCCGGTCGGACCGGTCTGTCCGGCCGCGGGCGCGAGCACGTCGCGGGCCGTGCGGATGAGCCGCAGGCGGTCGTCCGTGCCCCAGAGCAGGGCCGCTTCGCGCAGCGTCGCCAGCGCGGGCGCGAGGGCGGCGGCAGTCGCCGGTTCGTCGGCGACGCCGAGCAGGGCGCTGAGTTCGGCGGGCGCACAGGGGTCGCTCGCGACGGCGAGCGCCTCGGCCACCTGGAGCGTGAAGAGGTCCAGCCGCTCCAGCGCGCGGACCACGCTGGCCCGGGTGGAGCTGCGGGTCGCCAACTGGGTGACGTCGGCGGGCACGGGGTGGACCAGGTCGGGCCGGGAGCGCAGCAGCGCGGCGAGCGCGTCGTCGTCCCGGCCGCGCAGGTCCTCCGCGAGGGTCCGCGGCGCGGAGCTCGCGCCGTCGGCGGCGGTGGTGTCGGCGGCGGATCGAGCGGCGGCCCTGGATCCGTCGGTACTCCCGGTGCTCATCCGACCCAGGCTACCCGCTCGGTCTCCACCCGGTCCGGGTCCGGCGGCGTCCGGGGCGTCCGGCGGTGCCCCGGCGGCGTCCCGTCAAGGTCAGCGTGCGCGTGGTGACGCAGATGAGCTGGGGAGTACCGGTGAGGATCCACGGGTACGGGTGTGACAACCGCACCTGGCACGGAGGGCCTGTCCTAAGCTGACCGCCGAGCAGACCGGCAGGCCGACGGGCTGCGGGGAGGGCAGGGGCAGCATGGGGATCGAGAGCGAGCAGCTCGTCTACGACTATCTGAGCCGGGTCGGTGACCTGGCCCAGTCCGCTGCGCTGACCGCAGCGGACCGCGCCCGGTTGGTCAACTCCCTGCGCCAGACCATCGACACGCAGAAGGCGGCGTCGTCGTCGGGCTCGACCCGCGCGGAGGTGAACTCGGTCCGCAAGATCCTCTCCGGTCTGGGCGCTCCCGACGAGGTGGTCCGCCGTGCGGCCGGCGGCTCCCTCCCGGAGCCCGGCGCGTCTGGCGGACGCCGCCGTGGGCTACCGGGGTTGTCGGGACTGTCGGGCTCCTCCGGGTCGTCGGTTCCGGCCGGTCCCTCCGTTCCGGCGGGCCCGTCCGTCCCGGTCCAGGCCGCTCCGCCGGTTTCGGAGCGCGTGGCCCGACCAGCGGGAGGCGCGGACGCCGGTGCTGATGCGTTCGGTGACGCGCAGGGCGACTCCGTCTACGCCGCGGACGAGTGGTGGCGCGGGGCCTCGGCCAGGCGTGGCGGGGCACGAGCGATCGACAGCCCGCCCGGCTGGGCGGGCGGCCTCCTCGAGGAGTTCTTCCGCGACCAGCACTCGGACGTGATGGACCCGGTCACCGGCCTCCCCAAGGTCCAGCCCGCGGAGACGGAGGACGCGGCCGAGGACGAGGAGGCAGAGGCCACACCCGACGCAGCGCCCGAGAAGCGCGCGTGGCTGCGCCGCGTCCTCTCCGGCCCGCAGGCGCCCGCCGGTTCAAGCGAGGTAGTTCCGCGAGTTCCGCTGCCGTTCGTGGAGTCGCTGGCCACGCTGGTGCTGGTCGCCGCGACGGTCACCGGGCTGTGGTACCTGGCGCTGCTGGGCTGGCTCTTCGCCTACGCCGGCCGCCGGTTCGGCCACCGGACGGGGAGGGTCGCTGCGCTCTGGATCCCGGGCATCTGCGCGGCCGCCTGCGGCTTCTGGCTCTACTCCCGCACGGGCTCGACGGGCCACGCGGCGCTGACCTCGGCCCAGGTCACCGCGGCGAGCCACGCCGCGTTCGCGACGTGGCTCCGGGGTGGGGCGGCATTGTCGGCGGCGTTCCTGGGGTGGCGGATCTACCGACGGTGAGTCACTTTGCGGCAGGGCCCACGCCCCAGCTAGTGCAACTTCCCCGCCGCATCACGCCCGCATTACGCCCGCGTCGCCACCGTGTACCGGAGCTCGCTCTCGCGCCGGAGCTCGCCGCCTTCGCGGAGCGCTTCCAGCTCCGCCAGCGCAGCGGCCTTCGCTGCGGGCAGGCGGTCGGCCGGGATACGGGAGAGCCAGGCCCTGCGGCCCGTGCTCCAGAGTGAACGCCACCACGCGTCCCCACTCGGCAGCACCTCCGACGTCGTCTCGGTGACCGTCCGGACCTCGGTGAAGCCGCACGACTCGAAGAGCTTCCCGATCGACTCGACGGAGTCGAACGCCGGATGGCCGCCGCGCGCGCCCTGGCGTGGGGACGAGGGTGGCAGCGGCTCGTCGAGGAAGGACAGCGCGGCGTCCAGCGGGCGGGACCAGCGCGGGTCGGTCGTGCCGAAGCTGCTGGTCGCGAACCGGCCGCCCGGCGTGAGGATGTGGTGCGCTGCGCTCAGCGCGGCCTCCGGGTCGGGGGTGATGAAGAGCATCAGCCCTGCCAGGACCGCCTCGAAGGAGGCCGCCGGGTAGCCGGGATCCTCCGCGTCGCCCACCCGGACGACGACGTTGCGCAGGGCGCGCGAGGCGATCTCCGCTCCGGTCGCCTGCACCATTCCGGGGGAGAGGTCGAGCCCGGCCGCGTAGCCGTCGGGACCGACGGCCTGCGCTGCGGCGAAGAGGACCGCGCCCCGGCCGCAGCCGAGGTCCAGCACCCGGTCGCCCGGTCGCAGGCCCGCGTGCTGGACCAGTCGGGCGGCGGTGGCCCGGAAGAACCCGCCGTTGACTTCGTCGTAGGTGTCCGCGACCAGGTCGAAGCCCTCCGCGATGAAGGCTTTCCTGGCCGCCGCGACACGCGTCTTCTCCTGCTCTGGGGTCGTCGGCATCGTCGGCATAGGAGCCATGGTGTTCCGGAGTGAGGTGCATCACAAGACATCTGCGCGACACCTTCGGTAACCAGCAGGTCACCCGGTGTGCTGACAGTCCGTCACGCGCCGGGGAAGCCGAGGAGGCGCTGGAGTTGAGCCAGGATCAGGTTGGCGGCGAAGTAGCCGATCCCGACGAACCAGAGCTCGTCGTCGACCTCGAACGCGCGGTGACCCTTCACCGCGCCCAACTGCTGCCACTGACTGCTGCTGGTGAACGTCTGCGTCTGTGCCTTCGCCGGATCGCCGTAGGTGGACCAGAAGAGCGCCGTGCCGTCGGCGATGTGCAGGTCCGCGGGAGTGGGGACGGCGACGTCGGGTGCAGCCGCGTTCTCCGCCGCCGGACGTCCGAGCTGGGCCTCGGCGAGCAGTGCGCCCAGGAAGTTCTGCGCCGCGTAGGCCTGCGGGTCCGTGTCCTCGACGAAGCGCAGCAGGCCGATCTTCTGCTTCTTCGTCTGGTCCGAGCCGCCCAGCACGCTGACGAACTGTCGGACGTGGTCCTGGTACGCGCCGGTGACCGCGTCGGCGAAGCTCTGCCGGTTCAGTGCCTGGGCGTGGAGTTGGAAGTCCTGCTTCCAGCTCGCACCGGTGGTCGCGGTCAGCACGGTCGGCGCGATCGCGGCGAGATCGGTGTAGTGGCTGTCGTCGTCGGTCCGGTTGCCGAGGATCAGGTCCGGTCGCAGGCGGGCGACGGCGGTCAGGTCCGGCGCGCCGATCGGGCCGACGTCGGTGACCGGGTCGAGCCAGCCCACCGGGAAGTAGTCGGGAAGCCCGCTGTCCAGCATCGCGCGGGCGGCGCCGACCGGCGTGAGGCCGAGCGTCAGCGCGGAGTCGAGCTCGGCCGCGCCGAGGACGACCACCCGGCCGGGTGTCTGCGGCACCGCGACCGGTCCCGTCGCCGCCGCCACGGTCCGCTCCGGGGAGGGGGAGGGCGAGGGCGTCGCGGTCGCCGCGACCTGGGCCGCGGTGCCGCCCTGGCCCGTCCCGTTGCCCGCACCGGCGAGGGGTTCCGGCGGGGACTGCGCGGCGGCCGACGCGCCGCCTGCGGTGGTGCAGCTGGTCAGGGCGGAGACGGCCGCCGTGCCGAGGGCGGCCGTCAGCGCCCCGAGCACGGCTCGGCGCGAGTGGGCGCGCGGCATCCGACCTCCCGGGAGCGCACGGCCGACCGACGTGCGGCTGACCAGATTGTGGCTTTTGTCCAACCGTCAGAAGAAAGTATTCCCCACGGACCGCCCGCATAGGGTGAGGGCATGACGACGCTGACGGTGGGATTCGACCTCGACATGACGCTGCTCGACACCCGGCCCGGGATCGCCCGCGCCTGGGAGATGCTCGCCGAGGAGACCGGCACCCGGATCGACAGCGCGGTGGTCGTCTCCCGGCTCGGGCCGCCGGTCGAGATCGAGATGGCCCACTGGTTCCCCGCCGACGAGATCAAGGCGCGCGCCGACCGCTACCGGCAGCTCTACGCCGAGCACGGCGTCAAGGGCGTCACCCCGCTGCCCGGCGCGATCGAGTCGCTGGCCGCCGTCCGCGCGGCGGGCGGAAGGACGCTCGTGGTGACCGGCAAGCACACGCCGAACGCCCGGCTCAACCTGGACGCGCTCGGCATCGAGGTCGACGCGCTGCACGGCGACGTCTTCGCCTCGGCCAAGGCGGGGGCGCTGCGCGCCGAAGGGGCGAGCGTCTACGTCGGCGACCACCTCGGCGACATCGAGGGCGCGCGACAGGCGGAGGCGGTCGCCGTCGGCGTCACCACTGGCCCGTACGACGCGGCGGCGCTCCGGGCGGCCGGAGCGGACGTGGTCCTGCCGGACCTGACCGGGTTCCCCGCCTGGCTGCAGGCGCACCTGCGGGCCTGAACCGAACGCTGCGCGCGTTCAGCCCGCGCGGCGCTGAGAGCGGGCGGAGCGGAACAGTCCGCCGAGGGCGACGGCGAAGCCGAGCGGCATCACCATGGACACGAAGTAGGCCGGGGTCGGCAGTCGGTGCAGCCCGAGGAAGAGCGGGGTCACGGTCGCGATGGTGGCGACCGCGCCGAGCGCGAAGAGGATCGCTCCGATGCGGACCAGGGCGTCGCCGGGCCTGGCGTCGGAACGGGCGGAGTCAGTGTTCACACGTCAACGCTAACGGGTCGGCGGAGTATGCCGTCCGGCACGTCGGACGGAGCGGGTTAGCGGTGTGCCCACCGGGGGTATGCACGTCACGCACGGGACTGCGCGTACGCGCGCGGTGGAGGCCCGGGAGCAGCCGATCGCAGGAGGAGGTGCGCCATGACAGTCGTGCGGGTACGCCGCGGACCGGTCCGGTCGCAGGTGCCTCCGGCGGAGCAATCAGGTCGATCATTTCGCCATCGACCTGGAACAATGGCGCGGCGCTAGTTCGCTTTCGCTCGCAGCACCAGCGGCGGTCCGTTCCGAGGGACGCCGCGCCCCCTGTACGACTCACTCCGACTCACCACCGACGAGGTCTCCCCATGCCTACGGGCAAAGTGAAGTGGTTCAACTCAGAGAAGGGCTTCGGCTTCCTCTCCCGTGACGACGGCGGCGACGTCTTCGTGCACTCCAAGGCGTTGCCTGTCGGGGTGGACACGCTCAAGCCGGGCCAGCGGGTCGAGTTCGGCGTGGTCGCCGGCCACCGGGGAGACCAGGCGCTGACGGTGACTCTGCTGGACGACGCCCCGAGCTTGGCCGCGGCGTCGCGGAAGAAGCCGGACGAGCTCGCGGCGATGGTCCAGGACCTCACCACGGTCCTGGAGAAGATCCTCCCGGGCCTCCAGAACGGCCGCTACCCGGACAAGCCGGTGGGGAAGCGCGTCGCGACGTTGCTGCACCACATCGCTGATCAGCTCGACGTCTGACCCCCAGTCACGGGCGACAGGGACGTTGCACTGTTCAGGATTCAGAGCCCCGCGCCCCTGGATAGTGCAACGGCCTGCGTGAGCGACGGTCAGCCGCTCACGCGGGAAAGCGCAACTTCTCCTCCGACACCGCGGGCACCAGGCCCTGCTCGGCCGCGCGGCCGAGCAGGCCGTGGACCGCTGCGTACCCCGCATCGCCCAGCTCGGCCGTGAACTCGTTCACGTACAGCCCGATGTGCTGGTCGGCGACCGCGGGGTCCATCTCCTGGGCGTGGGCCAGGACGTAGTCGCGGGACGCTTCCGGCTCGGCCCAGGCCTGCTCGACGCTGGTGCGGATCGCCGTCGCCAGCTCGCGCAGGCGGGTCTCGCCGAGCGAGCGCTTCGCGATGATCGCGCCCAGCGGGATCGGGAGGCCCGTCGAGGACTCCCACGCCTCGCCCATGTCGGCCAGGCAGCGCAGGCCGTAGTTCTGGTACGTGAAGCGGGCCTCGTGAATGACGAGACCGGCGTCGACCCTGCCGTCGCGGACCGCGGGCATGATCTCGTGGAACGGCATCACCACGACCTCGCCCAGCCCGCCCGGGACGGCCTCCGCCGCCCAGAGGCGGAACAGCAAATAGGCCGTGGAACGCTCGCTCGGGACGGCGACGGTCCTGCCGCGCAGCGCCGCCGGGTCGGCGGGCGCGTCGGCGGCGGTGAGGACCAGCGGGCCGCAGCCACGGCCCAGCGCGCCGCCGCACGGGAGCAGGACGTAGTCGTCGAGGACCCACGGCAGCGCCGCGTAGGAGATCTTCAGCACATCCAGCTCGCCGCGCTCGGCGAGGCCGTTGGTGATGTCGATGTCGGCGAAGGTGACCTCGGGCGGCACCGCGCCCTCGACCAGGCCGTGGGCCCAGGCGTGGAAGACGAAGGTGTCGTTCGGGCAGGGCGAGAACGCGATCGTCAGCACGGAGTCGGCGTCAGCGGCGGTGGCAGCGGCGGTATCGGCGGCGGTGTCGGCGTCAGGAGAAGTCACGGGACCAGTGTCGCCCACGGCAGGTTGGCGAATGCACCCGCCAGGGCGTCCAGCGCCTCGCCGATGCGCCAGGCGGAGCGGTCGCGCGGCCCGACGGTGTTGGAGACCGTGCGCAGCTCCAGCACCGGGACGTCGTGCCCGGCGGCGGCCTCGGCCAGCCCGAAACCCTCCATCGCCTCGGCGACGGCGCCAGGGTGACGCCGCGCCAGCTCGGCGGCGCGCTCGGCGCTGCCGGTGACGGTGGAGACGGTGAGCACCGGCCCCTGCGCGGTCGGCAGGCCGTGCCCGCGCAGCGACGCGGCGACGGGGTCGGCGTGTCGCGTGGCGTGCCGGACCCGGCCGAAGCCGAGCTCGGTCACGTCGGCGAAGCCGTCCGGGGTCTGCGCCCCCAGGTCGGCGGCGACGATGGCGTCCGCGACGACCACGGAGCCCACCGGTGCGGCAGGCGCGAATCCGCCCGCGATGCCCGCCGAGACGGCGAGGCCGTAGCGGGAGGGACTGACTGCCAGCGCGGTTGCCGTCGCTGCCGCTGCGGCAGCCGGGCCGACACCCGCGACCACGACGTCCACCGGGCCGCACGCGGTCAGCGCGTAGCCGCCGGGCAGCGTCCGCTCGGCCGGTCCGGCATGCCCGAAGGCCTGCTGGACACCACGCAACACCGCCGCCGCTTCGGGAGCGACGGCGGTGACGACGAGAACGCGGAACGCGGTCAGTTCGCGACCTTCAGCTGCAGCAGCCACACGCCGTAGATCTTGCCGTTCTTGTCCTGCTCCTTGACGATGAGCGGGCCGGACTTGTTGACGGTGGTCTGGCCGGTCTGCGGGTCCTGGGTGGTCAGCACCGAGGCGATCGACAGCGGGCCGGCGTAGGCGTTGGTGGTCTGCGGGACCAGCTCGGTCGTCGAGCCGGCGTTCCACCCGTGGTCGGTGACCGGCTGGTCGACGTTGATGCCGAAGGTGCCGTTCTGCGACGGGACGATCGCGGTCGCCATGTCGTTGTTCTGCACCGACTTGGTCACCGCGGCGGAGCAGGCGGTCTGCTGCGCGGTGGTCATCGCGTTGCCACCGTAGTAGCAGCCCTTGAGCGGCTGGACCTGGGTCCAGTGCGGGCCGGCGACGACGGCGACGTTCGGCACCGGCTTGCCGTAGCTGTGGGCGAGAGGAATCGTGATGCCGAGCGTCGCGACGCCGACGACGGCGACAGCTCCAAGGGCGGCGACACCGCGGTTAAGACTCATGGTGCTGAGGCTACCGTCCCTCGGGGATCACGCCACGTCGGGGGCGGGGCTCGCGTTTTGCGGGCCCAGGGTCGCCCGGGCTCGCAGCGCCCAGACGAAGGCGACGCCCACCATCACCGAGGCGGTCACCATGCCGACCTCGCCGACCAGCGGGAGCACGATCCCCAGCCCGCCGCCGAGCACCCAGGTGAGCTGCATCAGCGTCTCCGACCGGGCGAATGCCGAGGTCCGGACGGCCTCCGGGACGTCGCGCTGGATCAGCGCGTCCAGGCCCACCTTGCCCAGGCACTGGGCGAGCCCGGAGACGAAGGCGAGCACCACGACCGTCAGCGCCCCGTAGAAGACCGCGCCGGCGAGCGAGGCGGCCAGAGCCAGACCGAGCATCAACGTGACGATCGTCTCAGGGCGGCGGGTGCGCAGCCACGCGCCCATCACCGTGCCGAGGGTGTTGCCGATGCCCAGCGCGGCGGCTACCAGGCCGAGGGAGACCGTCGCCGGCAGCCCGGCGAGCGGGTGCTCGCGGACCAGGAAGGCGAGGAAGAAGGTGAGAAAGCCGAAGAGGCAGCGCAGTGTCCCCTCCGCGCCGAGCGCGAGCACGACGCCGGGTCCGACCGAGCGCAGCCCGATCTTCTCCTTCCCCTTCGGCGCCTTGTCCTCGTCGGTCTTCTCAGCCCCCGCGTCCGTGACCCCGTCCGCCCCGTCCGCCCCGTCCGGCTCGGCCGTCGGTTCGTGGGCGTGGAGGAAGGCGCGCTCCTCCCCCTTGTCCAGGTCCACCTGGTGCGGGAGGGAGAAGGCGAGTCCGGCGCCGACGATGTAGACGATGAACGCTGCGCGCAACGGCCAGTCAGGACCGATCAGGTGCAGCAGTCCGCCCACGCCTCCGGCCAGACCGGTGGCCAGCAGCCCGGCCAGGGAGACCCGTGAGTTGGCCTTCACCAGCGGCAGCTGCGGTGGTCGCAGCCGTGGCACGACGACGCTGCGGATCACCCCGTAGGCCTTGGAGGAGACGAGTACGCCCAGCGCCAGCGGGTAGATCTGCAGGCTCGCGCCGGCGATGGCGCCCGCCATCATCCACGCCAGCGCGGCACGGACCAACAGACTGACCGCCATCGCGGCGCGCCGTCCGCTCGGGATCCGGTCCAGCATCGGCCCGATCACCGGGGCGAGCAGGACGAAGGGCGCCATGGTGATCAGCAGGTAGAGGGCGACCCGGCCGCGTGCCTCGTGCGTCGGCACGGAGAAGAAGATGGTGGACGCCAGCGCGACGGTGATCATCATGTCGCCGGCGGAGTTCACCGCGTGCAGTTCGATCAGTTTCGCCAGGCCCGACTCGCCCGCGCCCTCGGCGGATGTCGCGCGGCGGATCCGGTGTCCGGTCGCCTTCGTGAAGTCGCCGGTGCGCAGCGCGGCAGCCGACGTGAACCGGTGCACGGAAGCCACCGCGCGCCGAGTCCTACCTGTCACCACATCGGCCACAAATCCCATGGTGCCCGACATTTGTGGCAGCTCGGCGGACTTTGCTCCGGCGGGTTCCTGCCCTGAGGGGGACAGCAGGGCATCGCGTCCAGCAGAATAGGTGTCCGGAGACTTCTACCGTCTGAACGACCGACCGAGATCGCGCACCACGGCAGTTCCGTAGTTCTGCCCACGTGCTGCTGAGCCGGTGGTGGTGAAGCGGTGCGTACGGTTGGGAGAGAATCAGTTCGTGATGAGTGCTGCGACGACGACGCGAAGCCGTACCCCTGACCGCCAGTGCGCCGAGGCCGTGGAGTTCGCCCGGGGCGCCGCGGTCCAGGCCGCCGGCGAGTCCGCGGTCGGCGACCACCTCGGTGTCGACATCGATGGCGACCGGGTGGTCACGCACTTTTTCGCGACCCGCGAGCGTGCGTACAAGGGCTGGCGCTGGGCGGTGACGGTGACCCGCGCTGCGCGCAGCAAGCAGGTCACCCTGGACGAGACCGTGCTCCTTCCCGGCCCGGACGCGCTGGTCGCGCCGGAGTGGGTCCCCTGGAGCGAACGGCTGCGCCCCGGCGACATGGGCCCCGGCGACCTGCTGCCGACCGAGTCGGACGACCTGCGGCTGGAACCGGGCTACTCCGGTGACGACGAGCCCGCCCCGAACAGCGTCCTCGCCGAGGACCAGCTCTCGGGCCTCGCGGGCGAGGACGTCGCGGTCGAGCCCTCCGGCAAGGAGACGGCGGTCGCGCCGTCCAACGAGCGCGCGGAGATCGGCGCGGTCGCGGAGGAGCTCGGCATGCGCCGGGCCCGGGTGCTCAGCCGGCTCGGCCTCAACCTGGCCGCCGACCGCTGGGAGAAGGAGTACGGCGCGCACACGCCGATGGCGCAGGCCGCGCCGGCCTCGTGCGCGACGTGCGGCTTCCTGGTCCCGATCGCGGGCTCGCTGAGTCAGGCCTTCGGCATCTGCGGCAACGAGTTCGGTCCTGCGGACGGCCGGATCGTCTCCCTCAGCTATGGCTGCGGCGGCCACTCCGAGGCGGCGGTCATGCCGGCGCCCCAGGTCCCGGCCCCGCCGGTCCTGGACGAACTCAGCCTCGAACCCCTCCCGCTCCACCCCGACCGCGCGGGCGGCTCCGTCGAGGAGAGCACCCCGGCCGAGGAGCTCGGCCACAGCTGACCTGAGGGGCGCGGGGAACTGCGCGACAAGCCACCCAAGTAGCTGGCAGGCCGAACGAGCAGGGCCATCCGCACAGGGTGGTTTCTCGCGCAGTTCCTCGCGCCCCTGGACAGTGCAACTGCCTCGTCTGCAAAACCCCGCGCCCGTGGATGGTGCAAGGTCCCCGCTGGCGGGGGCGCAGCTCACTCACCGATGTCCTCGTACCAGAGGTCGGGGTTGCTCTCGATGAAGTCCGTCATCATTCGCACGCAGGTCTGATCGTCCAGCAGTACGATCTCGACCCCGTTGGCGGCAAGCCACTCGTGTCCGCCGTGGAACGTCCTCGCCTCGCCGATGACGACACGCCCGATGCCGAACTGGCGGACCAGCCCGCTGCAGTACCAGCACGGGGAGAGCGTCGTCACCATCGTCGTGCGCCGGTACCCACGCCTGCGACCGGCGTCGCGAAACGCGGAGGTCTCCGCGTGCAGGGAGGGGTCGCCGTCCTGGACGCGGCGGTTGCGGCCGCGGCCGAGCAGCTCGCCGTCCGGGCCGAAGAGCGCGGCGCCGATGGGGATGCCGCCCTCCGCGAGGCCCTGGCGGGCCTCGTCGACGGCGGTGTCGAGCATGGAGCGGAAGTCCAGGGCCATGTCCCTACGATGCCCCCTGACGATCCGCGCCGCGCCGGTAACGGATACTGAGCGCTATGGCTTACGACGATCTACGGTCCTTCCTCCGGGCGCTGGAGCGCGAGGGCGACCTCAGGCGGATCAAGGTGGAGGTCGACCCGTACCTGGAGGTCGGGGAGATCGTCGACCGGGTGCAGAAGGCGAAGGGCCCGGCGCTGCTCTTCGAGAACGTCAAGGGCTCGGCGATGCCGCTGGCCATGAACGTCTTCGGTACCGAGCGCCGCCTCGCCAAGGCGCTGGGGCTGAAGTCCGCCGACGAGATCGGCGAGAAGATCGCCGGCCTGCTCAAGCCGGAGCTGCCGCACGGCTTCACCGGCGTCCGGGAGGCCTTCGGCAAGCTGGCCGGGATGACGCACGTCCCACCGCGCAAGGTGAAGCCGGGGGAGGCGAAGGTCCAGGAGGTCGTCCTCACCGGCGACGACGTGGACCTGATGCAGTTGCCCGCGCTCTTCACCTGGCCCGAGGACGGCGGCTCGTTCTTCAACCTGGGCCTGACCCACACCAAGGACCCCGACTCCGGCGTGCGCAACCTCGGTCTCTACCGACTGCAGCGGCACGACAAGCGGACCATCGGCATGCACTGGCAGATCCACAAGGACAGCCGCAACCACGCCGCGATCGCCGCCAAGCGCGGCGAGAAGCTGCCGGTCGCGATCGCCTTCGGCTGCCCGCCCGCCGTCACCTACGCCGCGACCGCGCCGCTGCCGGGCGACATCGACGAGTACCTCTTCGCGGGCTTCGTCGCGGGTGAGCGGGTCAGGATGGTCGACTGCAAGACCGTCCCGCTGCAGGTCCCGGCGGACGCCGAGGTCGTGCTGGAGGGCTGGTTGGACCCGGACGTGCTGCTCCCCGAGGGGCCGTTCGGCGACCACACCGGCTTCTACACGCCGCAGGAGCCGTTCCCCGCGCTGACCATCGACTGCGTCACCATGCGCCGCCGCCCGCTGCTCCAGTCCATCGTGGTCGGCCGCCCGCCGACCGAGGACGGGCCGCTGGGCAAGTTCACCGAGCGGTTCTTCCTGCCGCTGCTCAAGGTCATCGTCCCGGACATCGTCGACTACGACCTGCCCGAGGCGGGCGGCTTCCACAACTGCGTGATCGTCTCGATCGACAAGAAGTACCCCAAGCACGCGCAGAAGGTCATGCACGCGATCTGGGGCGCGCACATGATGTCGCTGACCAAGCTGATCGTGGTGGTGGACGCGGACTGCGACGTCCACGACTACCAGGAGGTCGCCTGGCGGGCGCTCGGCAACGTCGACTACAGCCGCGACCTGTCCGTGGTGGAGGGGCCGGTCGACCACCTCGACCACGCCTCCTACCAGCAGTTCTGGGGTGGCAAGGCGGGCATCGACGCGACCCGCAAGCTGCCCGAGGAGGGCTACACCCGCGACGGCGGCTGGCCGGAGATGGTCCTCTCCGACCCGGCCACGGCCGCCCTGGTCGACACGCGCTGGAAGGAGTACGGGCTCTGATGACGACTGCTGTCGCGACTGCCGACGCCGGCAGAACCAAGGCGTTCCTGCGGCTGGTGATGATCGAGCACTCGGTCTTCGCGTTGCCCTTCGCGTACACCGCCGCGCTGACGGCGATGTTCCTCGCCAACGGGCGGGTGCACTGGGTGCAGCTGTTCCTGGTGACGCTGTGCATGGTCGGGCTGCGGACCTTCGCCATGGCGGCCAACCGGATCATCGACCGCGAGATCGACGCGCGGAACCCGCGCACCGCCGGACGCGAACTGGTCACCGGCGCGGTCTCGATGCGCACCGCGTACACCGGGTCGGCGGTCGCGCTGGTGGTCTTCCTGACCGCCGCCGCGCTGCTCAACCCGCTCTGCCTGGCGCTGGCGCCGATCGCGGTGATCCCGATGGTCGTCTACCCGTACGGCAAGCGGTTCACCGACTTCCCGCACGCGATCCTCGGCCTGGCCCAGGCGATGGGCCCGATCGGCGCGTGGCTGGCGGTCACCGGCACCTGGTCCTGGCCCGCCTGCGTGCTGGGCCTCGCGGTCGGCATCTGGATCGGTGGCTTCGACCTGATCTTCGCCTGCCAGGACGTGATGGCCGACCGCGCCGACGGCGTCCGCTCGGTCCCAGCCCGCTTCGGGGTCCCGGCCGCGCTGCGCGGCGCGCGTGCCGCGCACGCGCTGACCCTGCTGCTGCTCGGCTGGTACGCCTGGCTGTCGGGCGCGGGGTGGGCGTTCTGGATGGGTCTGGCGGTGGTCGCGGCGGCGTTCGTCTACGAGCACACGATCGTCCGCCCGCACGACCTGAGCCGCCTCAACCGGGCGTTCTTCCAGGTCAACGGCTTCGTCGGGATCTCGCTCTTCTGCTTCGCGCTACTGGATCTCGTGCTGCGCGGGCTGACGCCGTAGACGCCCGGTAGCTGCCCGGCTGCTGCCACGTAGCTGACGGAATATCACCGGCCCTCCGCTTGCTCACCCCTCACAAGAGGACGACGAGCAACGGAGGGCTTCGTCATGAGCGGCATCGGCACCACCGCAGTCATCGGCACCGGCAACATCGGCGGGACGCTCGGCCGGGCCTTCGCCAGGGCAGGGCACGCCGTCGTCTTCGGCTCCCGCAACCCCGCGACCTCCGACGCCGCGGGCGACACCGGCGCCAAGGTCGCCACCGTGGCGGAGGCCGTCGCCGCCGCGGACACCCTGCTGCTGGCCGTCCCGGCGGGCGAGGTCGAGGCGTTCCTGCGGACCCACGCCGAGGCGCTGGCGGGCAAGCTGATTGTCGACGCGACCAACCACTTCCCGCAGCCCGTGCTGCACAGCGCGGACCTGGTCCGCGCCCTGGTCCCGACCGCCCGTTACGCCCGCGCCTTCAACACCCAGACCTGGGAGACCTTCGCCGACCCGCTCTGGGACGGCGAGCCGGGCAACCTCTTCTACACCGTCTTCGAGCAGTCCGACGCCCCGACGGTCGAGGCCCTGATCACCGCCGTCGGCCTCGTTCCCACCTTCGTCGGCCTGGGCCGCCCCGACCTCCTGGACGCGGCCATCTTCCTGCTCCTCCCGTCCTTCGGCACCCTCGGCCGCCGGACCGGCATCCGCATCGTCCATGACTGAACCGAGCGGTTAGGGTCGATCATGTGAAGCAAGAACCGCGGGAGCCATGGATCGTCGGGGTGTCGGGGGCGTCCGGGACGCCGTACGCCGCGTCGGTGATCCGTGGGCTGCTCGGCGCGGGGGAGCCGGTCGACGTCGTCGTCAGCAGGGCCGCGCGGTTGACGATCATCGACGAGACCGGGATCGCGTTCCGGGACGCGCACTGGCGCGAGGACCTGCGGGAGTGGCTGGAGCGACCGCTCGATCGAGGTAAGCCGCAGCCGTTCGAGCTCGACGACGTCCGCTACTGGACAGCCGGGGACTTCGCCGCCGGGCCGTCCAGCGGGTCGTACCCCGCGAAGGGGATGATCGTGGTCCCGTGCAGCGCCGCCGCCGTCGCCGGGATCGCGGTCGGGCTCAGCAAGGACCTGCTCCAACGTGCCGCCAACGTCACCCTCAAGGAGCGCAGGCCGCTGGTGCTCTGCGTGCGCGAGAGCCCGCTCACGGGGGTGACGCTGCGTCAACTCGTCGAGCTGGACCAGCAGGGAGCCGTGGTGATCCCCGCCTCGCCCGGCTTCTACGCCGGCTCGGGAAGCGTGCAGCAGCTCGTGGATTTCGTAGGCGGACGGGTGCTCGACTCGGTCAAGATCCCGCACGCCCTCTACCGCCGCTGGGAGGGCGAGCTGGGGGCGACGTGATGGAGGTCACCTCGTCGGAGTATCTTCTTTGCGAACCGGGGGTCTTGTCGGCCTGGACTTTGGAATTCCGGATACTGTCGGCAAGCTCCCCAACGATTGGAAGGCCAGGTTTCCCAGCATGGACGCGGTGGACAGGCAGCTCATTCAGGCGCTGCGCGAGAACGGACGCGCCTCGTACGCCGAGCTGGGGCGGCTTGTCGGGCTGTCGGGCCCCAGCGTCACGGATCGGATCAACCGGCTGGAGCAGGCCGGCGTCATCACCGGGTACCGCGCCACGGTCAACCCGGCCTCGCTCGGCCTCGGCGTCACCGCGCTGATCGGCCTGCAGCTGACCGACGCGGCGGACCACGACGACGTCTCCCACCGGCTGCGCGACCTGCCCGAGATCGAGGACTGCTGGTTCATCGCCGGCGAGGACTCCTACATGCTCAAGGCCCGGGTCCCGGACGTCGACGGGCTGGAGTCGATCGTCAAGCGCCTCTCCGGCACCAGGGGTGTAGCCCGCACACGCACCACGGTCGTACTCTCCACCAAGTGGGAGAACCGCGCCGTCGAGCTCCCCGACGCCGAGGTGTTCACCGAGCAGCGAAAGGTGTGATGCACGCATGGCCCTGGTGACGCTGGACGAGGTGCGCGAAGCGCAGCAGCGGATCGCCGGGGTGGCCGTGCGCACTCCCCTGATGCCGTGTCCGTGGGCGGACCGGCCCGACGGGCGTTCACTGCACCTGAAGCCGGAGGGCCTGCAGCCGACCGGGTCCTTCAAGATCCGCGGCGCGTACAACCGCCTTGCGGCGCTGACGCCGGAGGAGCGTGCACGGGGCGTGGTCGCCCAGTCCAGCGGCAACCACGCGCAGGCGGTCGCCTACGCGGCACGTGAACTCGGCATCAAGGCCGTCATCGTGATGCCGGACACCTCACCCGAGGTGAAGGTGGAGAACACCCGCTCGTTCGGCGCCGAGGTCATCCTGGTCGCCATGCACGAGCGGGACACGACCCCCGCGGACCTGGTCGAGAAGCACGGCTACGTCTGGGTCCCGCCGTACGACGACCCGTACGTCATCGCGGGCCAGGGCACGACGGGGATGGAGATCGCGGACGACGCGGCGGCGCTGGACCTCGACCTGCAGACGGTCCTGGTCCCGGTCAGCGGCGGCGGCCTGATCAGCGGTGTGGCAACGGCGTTGAAGCTGACCATGCCGGGCGTCAAGGTCATCGGCGTCGAGCCGGCCCTGGCCGGGGACGCGGCGGAGAGCTTCCGCTCGGGCGAGCGGAAGGTGTGGCCGTTCGCGGACACCCACCGCACGATCGCGGACGGGCTCCGGACGAACTCCCTGGGCGTGCTGCCGTGGGAGCACGTCCAGGCGTACGTCGACGGCATCATCACGGTGACGGAGGACGAGATCCGGGAGGCGGTGGCCGTCCTGGCCCGCCGCGGCCGGCTCGTGGCCGAGCCGTCGGGCGCGGTGACGACGGCGGCGTACCTGTTCCACGGCGCGGAGCTGCCGGGCACGCGGTTCGCCGCGGTGGTGAGCGGCGGGAACGTGGATCCGGCGCTGCTGGCGAGGATCCTCGCCGTCTGAGCTTTTGCAGCTGGGGAGTTGCAGCACGCCAGGGGCGCGGGGAACTGCGCGCCAAGCCACCCGGTCGGGTCGAGCACCGAACGAGCGGGGCCATCCGCACAGGGTGGCTTGTCGCGCAGTTCCCCGCGCCCCTGACAGTGCAACCGACTCGTCGGCCGAATCGCTGCGCCCGTGCATGGGTACTGCACCATCCCGTCAGAGCGAGGGCGTAGGCTCGTGGGGATCGTCGGCCCGGTGCGGGCCACTGCTGATGGAGGCATGAGGCGGATGGACGCAGGGCTGAAGCGCGAGCTGGAGGCGAAGGTCTACGCCGGGGAGCGGCTCAGTCGTGAGGACGGGGTCGCGCTCTACGAGACCGACGACCTGGCCTGGCTGGGTGGCCTCGCCCACCACGCGCGGACGCGGAAGAACGGCGACGTCGTCCACTTCAACGTCAACCGTCACCTCAACATGACCAACGTCTGCACCGCCTCCTGCGCCTACTGCTCGTTCCAGCGCAAGCCGGGCGAGAAGGACGCGTACACGATGCGCATCGAGGAGGCGGTCAAGCTCGCCAAGGCGATGGAGAACGACCAGCTGACCGAGCTGCACATCGTCAACGGCCTGCACCCGACCCTCCCCTGGCGGTATTACCCGCGTTCGCTGCGCGCCCTCAAGGAGGCGCTGCCGAACGTCGCGCTCAAGGCCTTCACCGCCACCGAGATCCACCACTTCGAGAAGATCTCCGGCCTCTCCGCCAGCGAGATCCTCGACGAGCTGATCGACGCCGGTCTGGAGTCGCTGACCGGCGGTGGCGCGGAGATCTTCGACTGGGAGGTGCGTCAGCACATCGTCGACCACGACACCCACTGGGAGGACTGGTCGCGGATCCACCGCCTCGCTCACTCCAAGGGCCTGAAGACGCCCGCCACCATGCTCTACGGCCACATCGAGGAGCCGCGCCACCGCGTGGACCACGTGCTGCGGCTGCGTGAACTGCAGGACGAGACCGGTGGGTTCCAGGTCTTCATCCCGCTGCGCTACCAGCACGACTTCCACGACTCGCGCGACGGCAAGGTGCGCAACACGCTGCAGGCGCGCACCACCATGGCGACCGGCGCGGACATGATCCGCACCTTCGCCGTCTCCCGGCTGCTCTTCGACAACGTCCCGCACGTCAAGGTGTTCTGGGTGATGCACGGCCTGGCCGGCGCCCAGCTGATGCTCAACCACGGCGCGGACGACATGGACGGCTCGGTCGTCGAGTACAAGATCACCCACGACGCGGACGGCTTCGGCACGCCGAACAAGCTGACCCGTGACGACCTGCTCGACCTGATCCGTGACGCGGGCTTCCGCCCGGTCGAGCGGAACACCCGCTACGAGATCATCCGTGAGTACCCGGGCCCGGACGGCGAGCGCCGCGAGACGCCGCAGACGATGCGCTTCTAAGGGCTCCCCGCGGATGGCACTGCGTTTCACGCTCGACCCGGAGCTCACGCCGGAGCTGGTCGAGGGCCTCGTGGACGTCTGGGCGGCGGCCACGAACGGGGGCGGCGCGATCGGCTTCGTCGCGCCGGTCACCCGTGCGGAGGTCCGGCCGACCGCCGACAAGGCGCTGGCCGGGCTCGGCGACGGACTGGACCGGTTGCTGGTCGCCCACGACGAGGAGACCGGCCGCCTGGCCGGGGCCCTCTTCCTCGTCGACCTGCGGTTCTCGCTGATGGACCACTGGCGGACCGTCAAACGGGTCATGCTGCACCCCGACTTCCAGGGCCGGGGCGACGGCGTCGCGCTGCTTGCCGAGGCCGAGCGGCACGCCCGCGCGTGGGGGTTGGCCGGGCTGCAGCTCGACCTGCGCGGCGGCCTCGGGTTGGAGCGCTTCTACGAGCGCTGCGGGTACAAGGAGGTCGGCCGATTGCCGGGAGCGCTGCGGGTCGCCCCCGGCGACGACCGCGACTCCGTCGTCATGTGGCTGGACCTGCGCTGACACCGGGCTGACCCGGCGCACGCGCGGCTCCGTGCCCACCCGGTGAAGATCGCCCTTCCGGGCGTGCTTCACTGGACTGGTCGTACCTCCACGGACAAGGGAAAGAGAAACCGAGCCGTGAGCACCCCCACGTCGCACGCCACCCTCCGCTACTCCGCGATGCGCGCCAGCATCTTCCTGGCCTGCTTCCTGGTCGCCCTGCTCCTGGCCCACTTCGGTGTGCTGCCGGTCACGGCCGGCGCCTCCGGTGTGTTCCTGCTGCTGATCATCGCGGCCCTGGTCTCGGCGCCGGTCAGCTACGTCGTGCTGAACAAGCAGCGCGACGCCATGTCGGAGCAGATCACCGGCGGCATCGAGCGCCGCAAAGCCAAGACGGGCAGCATGGCCAGCCGGATCGCCGCCCAGAACGCGGCCGAGGACGCCGTCGACGACGCGCTCCGCGCGCAGCAGTAACCGCCCGGACTCACGGCAACCGCAGCAGGCCGATCATGACGCGTCGTCCCACCGGGCAGGACGTGGCCCGGCTGGCCGGGGTGTCCCAGGCCACGGTCTCGCTGGTGTTCTCCACCAGCGCCTCCTCGCACCGCGTCTCCGCGCCGACGCGGGAGCGGGTGCTGGCCGCGGCGGCCGAGCTGGGCTACCAGCCGCAGGCGGCGGGCCGTCAGCTCCGGCTGGGCCGGACCGGTCTGCTGCTGCTCGCGGTGCCGAACATCCTCGGACCGTTCTTCGCCCGCGTCCTCGCGGGCGCGCAGGCCGAGGCGGCGCTGGGTGAGCTGTCGGTCGTCGTCTCGTCCGGCTGGGACCACGCCGAGCTCGCCCGTGCGGCCCGCAGCGGTCAGTACGACGGGCTGCTGATCTGCTCGCCCGACGACAGCCAGCTCGGCGGCGACCTGCCGGAGAGCCTGCCCACCGTCTTCCTCGACGCCGACCCCGCGCTCAGCGCCGGTCATCCGCACCGGCGCACCCAGCAGCTCGACGTGGGCGGCGGGATGGCCGCGGCCGTCACCCATCTCCGTGAGCTCGGTCACCTCCGGCTCGGCCATCTGCGGTCGGTCGAGTCCGCGCACACCTTCCGGGCGCGCCAGGCGGGCTTCGAGAGCGCCGCGTCGGGAGCGGAGGTGGTCGAGGTCGGAGTCTCCGTCAACGGCGGCCTGGACGCCGCCAGGGAGGCCGCACGGGCGCTGCTCGCCTCGCGTGCGGGTGCGGGTACCGGTGGCGCGGCGCGGCGGGTCGGCGCGGTCGTCTGCGACGACGACGTGGTCGCGGCCGGTGTCTACCACGTCGCCGCGGAGCTCGGACTGCGCATTCCTGACGACCTGTCGGTCGTCGGCATCGACAACATCGTCGCCGCGCCGCTCTTCGCGCCGGCGCTGACGACCGTGGACCTGCCGGGCGAGCGACTCGGTGCGGCGGGCGTCCGGCTGCTCACCGCCCTGATGGGTGAACGATCCGACGGTCCGTCGGAAAGTCGCGAAACCGAGCCCGAACCCGAGCCGCTGCCCACCGCGCTCGTGGTGCGGGGATCGACCGCCCACCCCACCGGGCGTGCGGAAACCGAAGGATAGGCTGGTCGCGTGGACCCCAAGACCCGAACCCGAATCGTCAGCGGCGCGCTGGTGCTGCTCCTCGTCGCGGTGGTGATCGGCTCGATGGTTCGGTGACCCTTCGTGGTCCCTGAGTTGCGGAGCGTGTTCCGCGGAGTGACGGTGACTGAGTCTCAGTCACTCCCAGTAGTAAGGGAACTCAGCTCATGCGTGTCAGTCGTACCCACTCCGTGATCGCCGGTATCGCCCTCGCCGCCACTCTGGCCGGGGGAGGCCTCATCTCGACCGCGGAGGCGGCTCCTCAACCCCATGGCGGCACGGTGCATCATGTCGCCGCTGCCGCCAGTCCCACTGCCGAGCTCGGCACCCTGGGCAACCTCGGTGCGGTCCAGTCCGCCGTCGCGAAGCTCTCCACGGCAGCCTCCGCGACCCCCGCTCCCAGTGCATCGTCACTGACGGCACTGGTGACGCAGGTGACCGACGCCGTCACGGCGCTCAAGGCGTCCCTGCCGGCGGCTCCGGTGAGCGCCGCGGTGAAGCCCGGCAAGTCGCACGGTATGAAGCCGCACGCCGTGAAGCCACAGGACGCGGTGGGCGACGCGCTGACCAAGCTGACCACCGACGTGCAGGCGATCGTCGCCGCGCTCCCCGACGTGACCAAGGTGCTCGCCGCGATCACCGCTGTGGTCGCGGACCTGCTCGCGGTGGTCACCGCGGTGGTGGCGGCCCTCGGCCTGAGCCTGCCGCCGCTGCCGGTGCCCATCCCGGTCCCCTGATCCGGTAGGCGCGTAACGCGCGAGGGGCCCGGGGAGCTGTTCGACTCCCCGGGCCCCTCGCCGTTGTGGTCGTGAAGGCGTTGTGAGCGCGGAGGAGCGACTACAGGCGCTCGATGACGTAGTCGATGCAGGCGGTCAGCGCCTCGACGTCGGCCGGGTCGATCGCCGGGAACATCGCGACGCGCAGCTGGTTGCGGCCGAGCTTGCGGTAGGGCTCGGTGTCGACGATGCCGTTGGCGCGCAGCACCTTGGCGATCGCGGCGGCGTCGACCGAGTCGTCGAAGTCGATCGTGCCGATGACCTGCGAACGCTCCGCCGGATTGGCGACGAACGGCGTTGCGACGGACGACTTCTCGGCCCAGGTGTACAGGCGCGAGGAGGAGTCCGCGGTGCGGGCCGTCGTCCAGTCGAGACCGCCGTTGCCGTTCATCCACTCCAGCTGCTCCGCGAAGAGGAACAGCGTGGAGACGGACGGGGTGTTGTAGGTCTGGTTCTTCGACGAGTTGTCGATCGCGGTCGGCAGGTCGAAGAAGGGCGGCACGTAGCGGTCGCTCGCGGCGATGCGCGCGGCGCGCTCCAGCGCGGCGGGGGAGAAGACGCCGACCCAGAGCCCGCCGTCGGAGGCGAAGCACTTCTGCGGGGCGAAGTAGTAGACGTCCGTCTCGGAGACGTCGACGGGCAGGCCGCCGGCGCCGGAGGTCGCGTCCACCAGCACGAGCGCGCCCTCGTCGGCGCCCGCGACCCGGCGGATCGGCATGGCCACGCCGGTGGAGGTCTCGTTGTGCGTCAGCGCGTAGACGTCGACCCCGGCCTCGGCCTGCGGCAGCGGGTGCGTACCCGGCTCGGACTTGATCACCGTCGGCTCGGCCAGCCACGGCGCGGCCTTGACGCTTGCCGCGAACTTGGAGGAGAACTCGCCGAAGTTCAGGTGCTGGGACTTGTTCTCGACGAGGCCGAAGGCGGCGATGTCCCAGAACGCGGTGGACCCGCCGTTACCGAGGACGACCTGGTAGCCGTCGGGCAGCGAGAAGAGGCTGCTGATGCCCTCACGCACACGCTTGACCTGGTTCTTCACCGGGGCCTGGCGGTGGGAGGTGCCGAGCAGGGAGGTGCCGGTCTCAGCAAGCGCGCGGAGCGCCTCGGGCCGGACCTTGGACGGGCCTGCGCCGAAACGGCCGTCAGCGGGCCTGATGTCAGCGGGGATCTGGATATCAGCCACGAACGCAGCCTATCGGCTGCGGGCTACGCCGAAGTGGCGGGTCCGTTGAGTGAGACGGGGTGTTGCAGCACGTCAGGGGCGCGGGGAACTGCGCGCGTAACCACCCTGGGCGGATGGCCCTGTTCGATCGGCGACTCACCACAAAGAGTGGCTGGTCGCGCAGTTCCCCGCGCCCTTCGTGAAGTGCGACTGACTGCGGGGCGGTGGCGGTGGCTTGTCGCGCCCGCGCGGTGGAGCCGCACATCGGCGGAGCCCCGCGCCCCTCAGTGAAGTGCAACTGACTGCGGGGCGGTGGCGGTGGCTTGTCGCGCCCGCGCGGCGGAGCCGCACATCGGCGGAGCCCCGCGCCCCTCGTGAAGTGCGACTGACTGCGGGGCGGTGGCGGTGGCTTGTCGCGCCCGCGCGGCGGAGCCGCACATCGGCGGAGCCCCGCGCCCCTCGTGAAGTGCGACTGACTGCGGGGCGGTGGCGGTGGCTTGTCGCGCCCGCGCGGCGGAGCCGCACATCGGCGGAGCCCCGCACCCCTCAGTGAAGTGCAACTGACTGCGGGAGCGCAGTGTTGCTCAGTGCGCGATGTCGCCGAAGCCCTCGACCTCGGTGACGCTGCGGGTGCCCGGGCCGATGTAGCGGGCGGACGGGCGGACCAGGCGGCCCGTGCGCTTCTGCTCGAGGATGTGCGCAGCCCAGCCGGCCGTGCGGGCACACGTGAACATCGAGGTGAACATG
Source organism: Streptacidiphilus sp. MAP5-3 (assembly GCF_041262505.1). Lineage (NCBI taxonomy): Bacteria > Bacillati > Actinomycetota > Actinomycetes > Kitasatosporales > Streptomycetaceae > Streptacidiphilus > Streptacidiphilus sp. MAP5-3. Next base: position 761,477 of record NZ_JBGCCL010000001.1, on the reverse strand, counting down.
TGCGCCGGGACCTCGGCGAAGTCCAGGACGATGGCCGCCCAGAACTCGACGTTGGTGGCCAGCACGCGGTCGGGGCGACGGGCGTGGAGCTCCTCCAGGGCCGCCTTCTCCAGCGCAGCGGCGACCTCGAAGCGCGGAGCGTCCAGCTCCTGCGCCGTCCGCCGCAGGACGCGCGCGCGGGGGTCCTCGGCGCGGTAGACGCGGTGGCCGAAGCCCATCAGGCGCTCGCCCTTGTCGAGGGCGTTCTTGACGTAGGCGACCGCGTCGCCGGTCCGCTCGATCTCCTCGATCATGCCGAGCACGCGGGACGGCGCGCCGCCGTGCAGCGGGCCGGACATCGCGCCGACCGCGCCGGAGAGCGCGGCGGCCACGTCCGCGCCGGTGGAGGCGATGACGCGGGCGGTGAACGTGGAGGCGTTCATGCCGTGCTCGGCCGCGGAGGTCCAGTACGCGTCGACGGCCTTGACGTGCTTGGGGTCGGGCTCGCCGCGCCAGCGGATCATGAAGCGCTCGACGATGGTCTCGGCCTTGTCGATCTCGTTCTGCGGGACCATCGGCAGACCCTGGCCACGGGCCGACTGGGCCACGTAGGAGAGGGCCATCACCGCGGCGCGGGCCAGGTCGTCACGGGCCTGCTCGGCGCTGATGTCGAGCAGCGGGCGCAGCCCCCAGACCGGGGCCAGCATCGCCAGCGCGGATTGGACGTCCACGCGGATGTCGCCGGAGTGGACCGGGATCGGGAACGGCTCCGCCGGGGGCAGGCCCGGGTTGAACTTGCCGTCGACCAGCAGGCCCCAGGTGTTGCCGAAGGAGACGTGACCGACGAGCTCCTCGATGTCGACACCGCGGTAGCGGAGCGAGCCGCCCTCCTTGTCGGGTTCGGCGATCTCCGTCTCGAACGCAACGACTCCTTCGAGCCCGGGTACGAAGTCGGACATCAGGCGGCTCCTCTGATCGGTCGGATCGGCGGATGACTTTGGGGTGTGGCCAAGTCGTCTCTGGGGTTGTTACCGCGCTGTTGCGCGGTGAAGAGGTGCAGCGCGCGTGGCACGCAGTGCCAGAGTGGCAGGCACTGGGTGCATTGCGCCAGATCCCACGACGGTGATGCCCTGCACACGCGTGGTATTCACCTCTGATTCGGTACAAATGCACGCGCCGTTGCGAACATGCGTCCGAGGGGTGGGGGTCGGGCCCGGCAAAGATACTCGCTCTCGATGTGGACACAGTCCAGACTCTGCGGATACCCGGTGCAGATCCTGCGCGTTCTGGTCGGATGAGCTTCCCGGTCCGTTCAGCCGGTGCTGGGATGATGTCGGCGTGCACGCATCGGACCAAGCCCCCCTCGCGCCTCACCACGCCGACCCGAGCTTCTCGGCGGACCCCGCCGACATGCGTCGGCAGTACCGTGCCACCGGTCTGCTGGAGGCGGAGCTCGCCGCCGACCCGATCCAGCAGTTCACCCGGTGGTTCGTGGACGCGCAGCACTCCGGACTCGACGAACCCAACGCGATGGTGGTCTCCACCGCCGACGAGGCCGGTCGGCCCAGCATGCGCACGGTGCTGATGAAGGGCTACGACGAGCGCGGCTTCGTCTTCTACACCAACTACGAGTCGCGCAAGGGGCGGGACCTGACGGTCAATCCGCACATCGCGCTGCTCTTTCCGTGGCACCCGATCGCCCGTCAGGTCATCGTCACCGGAACGGCGGTGAAGGTCGGACGCGACGAGACGGCGGCGTACTTCCGCAGCCGCCCGCACGGCTCCCAGCTCGGTGCGTGGGCCAGCGAGCAGTCCCGTCCGGTCGCCTCCCGCGAGGAGCTGGAACAGCGCTACGCGGACCTCGCCGCCCGCTACCCGGAGGGCGAGGGCGTCCCGGCCCCGCCGTTCTGGGGCGGCTTCCGCGTCGCGCCGGGGTCGGTCGAGTTCTGGCAGGGCCGCGAGAACCGCCTCCACGACCGCCTCCGCTACGACGCCGACCCGACCGCCCCGACCGGCTGGCGGGTGGAGCGGCTCTGCCCGTGAGGGCGGCCGTGCGGAGGGGTGATCCACTCATGTGGACGGGTGATGAGGACGGCTACGCATAATGGCGTAGTCGCTTCCTCGCAAGAGTGATCTTCGGGATCGCTTTTTCGCTGCCATCGGACTGGTCAAATGGTTCGTGACCTGTGCCTTTTAGTGGACATGGCAGTGCGGAATCGCTGGCCCCGGTTACGTGAATCTTCCGTGGAGGGGTAAGTTCACGCGCGGGTGGATGGTGTGCACGTAGAGTTCCTGGCGCTTGGCGATGCAGACCATCGAACAACGCGAGGAGAAGGCCTTCTGGCAGCTACTGCAGCCGCTGCCCGGTCTTTGTCCCTTCCAAACCCAAGGGGTCCTCAAATGACCGTATCTCGCGACAGCAAGTCCCGGGCCACGGAGGCGGGTTCGTCCGTCGACGACGCGCAGTCCACCCGACCCGTTCCGGTCCGGCTCGCCAAGCGGGGTGGTGCCGCGCACAGCATGATGCTGAGCCGCGTGCTGCCCGACAACGGCGTATCCCGGCTGGACGTGGCAGCCTTCAACTCCTCGATCTGATGAGGCGCAGGGGCTTTCCGTCCGTAGATCAATAACCAGCATGGACCTCAATCCTTCCGTAGCCACGCCGTTCAGACAGTTCGTCATCAAACTCAACAGTCGATGCGACCTGTCGTGTGATCACTGCTACGTCTATGAGCACGCCGACACGAGTTGGCGCGGCCGACCCAAGGTGCCGCTCGACGACGTCCTCGTACAGACGGCGGCCAGGATCGCTGAGCACGCGCGTGTTCATCGGTTGGAGCGGGTGCATGTGGTGCTCCACGGTGGCGAGCCTCTGTTGGCTGGGCCGATCCGGTTGCGGCGCGCCGCGCAGGTGCTGGGCGACGCCTTGCGCGGGGTGTGCGAGCTGGATTTACGGATCCACACCAATGCGGTCACGCTGGGCGAGCGTCATCTGAGGATCTTCGACGAGTTCCACGTGAAAGTCGGCGTCTCCCTGGACGGGGACCGCGCCGCGAACGATCTGCACCGCCGTTATGCGAACGGCTACAGCAGCTATGACCAGGTGGTCAGGGCGATCGACCTGCTCCGCCTGCCCCGCTGGCGCCATCTCTACGCCGGCCTTCTCTGCACCGTCGACGTGCGCAACGACCCCGTCGCCGTCTACGACGCCCTCGTCGATCTCGAACCGCCACGCATCGACTTCCTGCTGCCGCACGCCACTTGGGACGAGCCGCCACTGCGGCCCGACGGTCCCGGGACGACGCCGTACGCCGACTGGCTGGGGCGCGTCTACGAACGTTGGAACGCGCAGGGGCGGCCCGTGCCCATCCGCATGTTCGACTCACTGCACCGCACGCTGCGCGGGCAGAGCAGCCTGACCGAGTCGCTCGGGCTCGCGCCCGCCGATCTGGTCGTCGTCGAGACCGACGGCACCCTGGAACAGGCCGACTCGCTGAAGACGGCCTACGACGGTGCCGCCGCGACCGGCTTCGACGTGTTCCGGCACGACTTCGACACCGCCGCCCGCCACCCGGGCATGATCGACCGTCAGCAGGGGCTCAGTGGACTGAGTGCGCAGTGCAGAGCCTGTCCGGTCGTGGAGTCCTGTGGGGGCGGCCTCTACGCCCACCGCTACCGCAGCGCGGACGGCGGCTTCCACGCGGTCGACGGCGGCTTCGACAACCCGAGCGTCTTCTGTCCGGACCTTCTCTCCCTCATCACCGCCGTCAGCGACGCCGAGCACGCCCGCAAGGAGCGCCACCCGATGTCCACCGGTCTGCTGTCGGACCCGCACTTCGACGAGTTGGCCTCCGGCTACGGCAGTTCCGGCGCCGTCGAGGCACTGCGCGCCGCACAGGTGGAGGTGAACCGCGCCCTGCTGGACGAGGTGGCCGAGGCCTGGGCCGCCGTTCCCGATGCGGACCTGCCGTACGGCGACGCGTGGGAGCTGATCGCCCTCCTGGACGAGAGCGCGCCGCCGGCGCTGGACCGCGCGGTGGCCCACCCGTTCACGCGCTCCTGGGCCTTGGAGTGCCTCGGGCAGTCGTCACCGGCCGCCGAGCGGTTCGGCGGCGTGGCCGAACTCGCCGTCGCCGCCGCGCTGTTCGCCGGCGTGCAGGAGAAGCTGACCCTGCCGGTCCGCCCGGCGGGCGAGCTGCGTGTGCCGGGGCACGGCGTGTTGACCGGCGTCGAGGGCGTCTCCGCCCTCGTCATGACGGAGCACGACCGGTTCGTCGTGGAGACGGCCGAGGAGCGCATCGAGGTCGACCTGTCGGTGCCGCAGCGCGAGCCCCGCTGGCGGCCGGTCCGCCTGCTCACGGGCCCGGCGGGGTCCGGGGCGAGGGCCTGGCGGTTGCTGCTCGACGACACGGACCCGCAGCGCCGTGCCCACCACTGGGATCCCGCCGCGCCGATGCCGGACGCGGAGGCCGAGTTCTGGCAGGCCGAGCTGGCCGGGGCCTGGCAGGTCGTCGACGAAAAGCTGTCCGGATACGCGCCGGGTCTGCGCGCGGGCCTGAACACCGTGGTGCCGTTGCGACCGGCGGCCGACGGCAGTTACGTCAGCGGTGCCGCGCGGGACCTCTTCGGCACGGTCGGCATCGCGCGCCCGGGCTCGGCCGAGTTCCTGGCTCTGCTGCTCGTCCACGAGTTCCAGCACGTCAAGCTGGGTGCGGTCTTCGACCTGGAGGACCTGTTCGACCGGGCCGACACCCGCACCTTCGACGCCCCGTGGCGGCCTGATCCGCGGCCCTTCGAGGGGCTCTTCCAGGGAACGTACGCGCATATCGCCGTCGTGGAGTTCTGGCGCGCGCGCTGGCGGGCGACGCACTCGCAGGAGGATCGCGCCGAGTACACGCGTTGGCTCGACCACACCTTCCGCGCCATCGAGGTCATGACGGATTCTGGTGCTCTGACCGAACGCGGTCGCCGCTTCGTCGCGGGGATGCGGGCGACCGTCGAGCCGTGGGTCCGTGAGGAGAGCTGATGTCGACGCCGGACACCCGGGTCACCGAGCGCGAGTTGGAGCGTCTGCTCGCGGTGCTCGGCTGGAACCCGGAGCCGGACGGCATCCTCTTCGTCCAGGCCTCGCTGCGTCGGCTGGGGCCGGTCGAGGGGGAGGAGAGCGACCCGCTGGGCCGGGCCGGAGTCGTGGCACGCGTGCTGCGTGGGGCGGCCGGGTGCCAGGGCACGCTGGTCGCCTACACCGCCACCCCGGAGAACTCGCAGACGTCCCGGCTCTACCTGGAGCGGACGGCCGGGCTGAGCGCCGCCGAACTGGCGGACCACCACGACGGGATGCCGGCGTTCGACCCGGAGAAGACCTCCTGCTCGCCCACGATGGGGTGGCTCTCCGAGGCGATCCGCCTGCTGCCCGGCGCACGCCGCAGCGGGCACCCGCAGACCTCCTTCGCCGCCGTCGGGCCGCTCGCGCAGGAGCTCAGCGCGGTCCACCCCTTCGAGGAACATCTCGGCCCGCGGTCGCCGCTCGGCCGGATGTACGACCGGGGCGCCCACGCACTCCTGCTGGGCCTGGGCATGGAGATGTTCACGCCCTTCCACCTCGTCGACTACGCCGCGGACGCGCCCGTGCAGACCTACCGGGCCAAGTACGCCGAGGGGGAGCGGACTTACTGGCGTTCCTTCCAAGCCGTGCGGTTGGACGATCTGCACTTCCCCGAGCTCGCCCGCCGCGTCGTGGAGCTCCGTGACGACAGTGGGCGGCCACGGCTGGAGCTGCGTCAGACGGTGATCGGTTGCGCCGTCGCCACGCTGGTGCCCGTCCGCGCGGCGGTCGACCTGGCGCGGGACGTCGTCGGCGATCTGAACAGGCCCTGTGCCATCGCAGTGTTGACGGAGCATCAGTAAGCGCGGTTCCATCTTCATACAGTGCGGGCAACATCGTTCGGGGGTGCGAGCGTGGCCGAAGAGAAGGGCTGGGACGAGGACATACCTCGCCCCATCTTCTTTCTGAGTTACGCGCATTCACCTCGCGGGGCCGGTCGGCCCCGCAGCGTGTCGAACCTCTGGGAAGCCCGCCTGTTCCGGGATCTGTGCGAGGCCGTCACGGATCTGTCCGGATGGGACGCGAACGAACCGCCGGGCTTCATGGATTCGGGCCTGAACGTGGGCGAGGGCTGGTCCGAGCGGATCAGCGAGGCGCTCGCGCACTGCCGGGTCTTCGTGCCGCTCTACTCCGTGCACTACTTCAAGAGCCAGGCGTGCGGGCAGGAATGGGCCTCGTTCGCCTCCCGAGAGGTGCTGTCGGAGGTGCCGGGCGGCGGGCTGCCGTCGGCCATCGTGCCGGTGCAGTGGGTCCGGGTGCAGGAGGAGCGGCTGCCGCCGGTGGCCAAGGCGCTGCAGTTCGACCACCAGGCCTTCGGCGACGGCTACCGGACCGAGGGGATGCAGCCGCTCCTCAAGGTCACCAAGTTCCAGTCCGACTACCAACTGGCCGTCTACCGGCTGGCACAGCGCATCGTCGACGTGTCCGAGCAGATGCGGGTGCGGACCGGCGCCCGCCGGGACTTCCAGGACTACGGCTCGGCCTTTCCGGCGCCCGGCCGCAGGCGGACGCTGCGGATCACCGTTGCCGCCTGCGACGCCGACCACATGCCGGAGGGCCGCTCCCGCGTCAACTACGGTACGGACGCGCAAGAGTGGCGGCCGTTCGCCGGGGACAGCGACGAGTCGATCGCCCGCCGGGCCGCCGCTGTGGCACGCGAGTGGGAGTTCCACGCCAGCATCGAGCCCTTCGACGAGGAGGCGGCGCGGGTGCTCGCGGGGGAGCGGCCCACGGCTCCGGGCCTGCTGCTGCTGGACCGCTGGACGCTGCTGGACGCCGCCCACCTGGAGACGCTGCGGCAGTTGGACGCGCGCAACCCGGCCTGGGTCGGCCTGATGGAGCCGTGGGACCCGCACGACCCGGAGAACGTCGCCCGGCACGAGGAACTGCGCGCCCTGTCCGAGCGGACGCTGGTCAACCTGCGCGCCCAGCGCCTCCAACGGGCCCGGCTGCGCGGCGTCGACGTGGTGACCAGCCTGGACGAGTTCGAGTCGATGCTGCCCCATGTCGCGCTGAGCGCCATGCACGCCTTCGAGGAGCTCGACGGGCCGGACTCGTTCCCGCCTGTCCCGCCGGGGCCGAACGGCTCGCCACCACGACCGAATCTGCGAGACGAGCACATCAAGCGGGGTAACGGTCGCCATCACGGACCCCCGCGCAACGCGTCCGATGACGCTTCCGACGAGGGGCCGTCAACCGGTTCTGGGGGAGGGAATCCATGAGCGTGACTCAGCCCGAGGGCGACGGGGCAGAGCCGGTGCTGCCGCTGCGTGACCAGCGCGACGGACGGATCATCACCTTCTACTCCTACAAGGGCGGTACCGGCCGCACCATGGCCCTGGCCAACACGGCCTGGGTCCTGGCGGCCAACGGCTACCGGGTCCTCGCTGTCGACTGGGACCTGGAGGCGCCCGGTCTGCACCGATTCTTCGCGCCCTTCCTGGAACAGGCCGCGCTGGACGCCTCCACCGGCGTCATCGACCTGATCTACGACTACTGGGACGTGCCGCTGGAGAACGAGGAGCTCGATCCGGCGGAGCTGCGTCAGTGGACGCGGGTGCTGCCGCACGTGCTGTCGCTCAACTGGACCGGCTTCCCCGACGAGGGCTGCCTGGACTTCCTCCCCGCCGGTCAGGCGCACAGCGACTACGGCGCGATGGTGGCCAACATCAACTGGGACGCGTTCTACGCCCGGCGGCACGGCGCGGAGTTCTTCAAGGCGCTGCGTGCCGACATGAGCCGGCAGTACGACTACGTCCTGCTCGACAGCCGCACCGGTCTCTCCGACATCCAGGAGATCTGCACCGTCGAACTCCCCGACGACCTGGTGGTCTGCTTCACCCTCAGCAACCAGAGCATCGAGGGTGCCTCCGAGATCGCCCGGAAGATCACCGAGCGGCACTACAACCGCGGCATCCGGATCCTGCCGGTACCGATGCGCATCGACGACGGCGAGAAGGGCAAGGCCGACGCCGGACGGGCGCTGGCCCGCAAGCGCTTCAGCGGCCTGCCGCAGGGGCTCTCCGAGAGCGCGCGGGAGCGTCACTGGGACTCCGTGGAGATCCCGTATCTGCCGTACTACGCCTACGAGGAGATCCTGGCGCCGTTCGGCGACAAGCCCGGGTCACCGACCTCGATGCTGTCGGCCGTCGAGCGGCTGGTCGCCTCCGTGACCAAGGACCGCGTGACCAGCCTGCCGTCGATGGACGAGGACATCCGGCTGCACTACGTGGACCTGTTCACCCGCCCGCGTCCCACCGCGCGCGAGGACATCATCGTGTCCTACGCGTCCGAGGACCGGATGTGGGCGGAGTGGATCGAGTGGGTGCTGACCCGGGCCGGGCTCCGGGTCGTCCCGCGTGAGCTCGGCTCGCTGCCGCGCGGCGACTCCGACCGGGTCCGCGACGCGGTGACCCGCACCCTGGCGGTCTGGAGCCCGGCCTACGCCAAGTCCGTCCAGTCGCGTCAGGCCCGCGACCTGCTGGGCGGCGAACGTTACCTGGACCAACCGGAGTTGATCACGGTGCGGGTCGGCGACACCCGGACCGGCGGCACCTACGGCGGCAACTCCGTGGAGCTGGTGCGTCTGGAGGAGGACGCGGCGCGGGCGGTGCTGCTGCGGGCCGTCGGCCTGCCGGAGACCCTGCTGATGGACTCGGTCCCCGGCGAGGGACCGCGCTTCCCGGGACGTCGTCCGGCGATCTGGAACCTCCGGCTGCGCAACCCGTCCTTCACCGGCCGTGCCGCCGTGCTGGACCGGCTGCGTGACCAACTGCGCGGCCAGCAGCGGGATCGCCGCTCCACGGTGGTGCTGCCGACCCCGCAGACCCTCTACGGTCTCGGTGGCGTGGGCAAGACCCAGGTCGCGCTGGAGTACGCGTACCGGTTCATGGCCGACTACGACCTGGTCTGGTGGATCGAGTCCGAGGAGCCCGAGCAGGTGGCCACCTCGCTGTCCGAGCTCGGCCGTCGCCTGGACCTGCGGATGGGCGAGAACGCCAACGAGAACGCCGAGTTGGTCAAGGAGACGCTGCGGCTCGGAATGCACCCCAAGACCAAGCGCTGGCTGCTGATCTTCGACAACGCCGACGACCCCGGGCAGATCGTGCGGTTCCTCCCCGGCGGCTCCGGCGACGTCCTGGTCACCTCGCGGAACCAGGCGTGGACCAGCCACGCCGAGGCCTTGGAGGTCGACGTCTTCCGCCGCGAGGAGTCGGTGGAGCACCTCTGCCGGCGCGCACAGTCGCTCACCCAGCAGGAGGCCGGACTCGTCGCCGAGGCCGTCGGCGACCTGCCGCTGGCGGTGGAGATCGCCGCCGCCTGGCTGGAGACCACCGGGGTCCCGGTCGGCGAGTACGTCGAGCAACTGAAGAGCCAGCCGGACCGGGCGCTGGGCGGCACTACGCCGGACGACTACCCCGACAGCTTCGGCAAGGCCTGGCAGGTCTCCATCGAGCGGCTCAGCCAGCAGATGCCGGCGGCGGTGCGGCTGCTCCAGCTGTGCGCCTTCCTCGCCCCGGACTCCATCGCGACCAGTATCTTCTACAGCGACCAGATGATGAACGCGCTGGTGGAGTACGACGAGGAACTGCGCGACAAGAACATGATGGGCCGGGTCATCCGCGCCATCGGGCGGTACGCCCTGGCCAAGGTCGACAACAGCAGCAAGACCTTCCAGGTGCACCGCATGGTGCAGGCGGTCATCCGGTCCGGCCTCACGCCGGAGCAGCACGAGGACCTGGTCCACGAGGTCCACCGCATCCTCGTCGGCGCCCGCCCGGACATCGGCGACACCGACGACCCGGAGAACTGGCCGCGGTTCGAGCTGATCTGGCCGCACCTCGGCCCGTCCAACGCCGAGAACTGCGACGAGGCCGACACCCGGCAACTGCTGATCGACCGCGTCCGCTACCTGTGGAAGCGCGGTGACCTGGACCGGGCCGAGGAGCTCGGCCGACGCCTGAACACCGCGTGGACCGAGAAGTTGGGCGAGGACAACCGGCAGACGCTGCAGCTGCGGTTCCAGCTCGCCAGCGTGCTGCGCAGCAAGGGCCTGGCCCAGGAGTGTCTGGAGCTGGACCAGGACACGCTGGTGCGGCAGGGCCGGGTGCTGCGCCCCGACCACCCGCTCACCCTGCAGACCGCCGGCAACCTCGCCGCCGACCTGCGCGTGGTCGGCCGGTTCACCGAGGCACTCCAGCGCGACCAGGAGACCTACCTGAGGATGAAGGAGGAACTCGGCGAGGAGGACCCGCGCACCCTCAACATCGCCAACAACCTCGCGATCGACCACCGGTTCACCGGCAACTACGAGGCGGCCCGGATACTCGACGAGGAGGTCTACAACCTGCGCACCGCGGTGCTCGGGGTGACCCACCCGTACACGCTGAGTTCGAAGGCCAACCTGGCCGACGACGAGCGCGCCCTCGGCAACTACGCGCGCTCGATCAGCCTGCTGAGCGAGTTCCGCGAGGAGTACTCGGTCCCGGTGCCCGACATGGCGTCGCTGCGCTACGCGAAGAGCCTGGCGCTCTCCCTGCGCCGGATCGGTGAGCAGAACGAGGCCCGGCGGCTGACGATCGAGACCTACAACCGCTACCTGGAGCGCTACGACGCCAAGGTGCCGGACGTGTTGTCCTGCGCGCTCAACCTCGCCGCGGAGTACTCGTCGGCAGGGGACAAGGAGCGGGCCCGCGACACCGCCAGGGAGGTGTTCGACACCTACCGCGAACGCCTCGGCGACGTCCACCCGTTCACGCTCATCTGCGCCAACAACCTGACGATCTACCAGCGCGACGTCGGTCAGCCGACGGAGCTGCGCGATGCCGCCGCGCTCGGCGAGCACACGCTGGACTCCCTGCGGCGCACCGTGGGTGCGGACCATCCCTACACCCACTGCGCGATGCTCAACCTGGCCAACACCTACGGCGACCTGGGCGACCTCGCGAGGGCCGAGGAGCTGGAGCGGGCCGCGCTGCAGGGCATGAACGCCCGGTACGGCGGCAACCACCCCGACCCGCTGGTCTGCCAGAGCAACCTGGCGATCACCCTGCGCGGCCTGGGCCGTGAGGCCGAGGCGCAGGACCTGCGCCGTCGGGTGATCGACCGGCTGATCGCGGTGCTCGGCGAGAACCACCAGACCGTCCACGACGCGCGCGCCTGGCGCCGGATGGGGCGCGACCTGGAGCTTGTGCCGGCCTGACCGGTGCGGTCCGGGCGCCGTTCACCGGCGCCCGGACCTGTCGTGCCGCGCCGTCAGGTGGTCACGCGGTGTCGGACGGGGCCGGTGCGGTGTCGAGCGCGACCCGGCACAGGATGTCCGGCAGCAGCCGCCAGGCGGCGAAGTGGGAGGCGCCCGGCTCGACCATCGAGTGGGCACCGGGGATGTGGGCGGCCAGCCACCGGGTGTGCTCGACGGGGGAGAAGACGTCGTCCTCGCCGTGCCACAGGTCCACCCGGCCCTCGATCCGGGCCGGGTCGAAGCCCCACGGCCGGACGAAGGCCAGCACGTCGTCGTTCCAGCCGTCGTCACCCGTCCGCACCGCCTCGGCGTAGTTGCGGGCGAGAGTGCTGCGCAGACCGGCGTCGCGGATCGCGTTGAGGTCCGCCGACGGCAGTTCGTGACGCAGCGCCTGGAGCAGCTCGCGGGGCTGTTCGCGGATGCCGTCGATGCGTGCGGCCAGCAGCGGGCGGAGGCGGTGCGGGCCGTCCTCGGCGGCGCGGAAGGCGGAGATGTTGGAGTCCGTCATGCCCTGGTACCAGTCCAGGGACTCGGCGTCGCGCGGGGCGAGGCAGACCATGACGGCGGTGCGGGTCACCCGCTCCGGGAGGAGCGCAGCGCAGGCGAGCGCGTGCGGGCCGCCGCCGGAACGGCCCACGATGCCGAAGGAGTCGAGGCCGAGACGGTCGGCGATCGCCGCGACGTCGACGGCGGCGTCGCGGACGCGGCGACCGGGCAGTCGGTCGGACCGGCCGTAGCCGGGGCGGTCGTAGGTGACCACCTGGACGTTGAGCCGGTCCAACTGCCGTTCCAGCGGCAGCTGGCCGAGTCTGCTGCCGGGCATGCCGTGCATCAGGAACACCGGGTCCGCGGAGGATCTGCCCCAGATCGCCGCGGTGAGCGTGCGGCCGTCCGGCGCCCTGACCTCGATGTCCCTCACGTCGCTCCTCTACGCGCTCTCCGGATTCGCATGGCGGTTCGTGCGGCGTTCGTGCGGGGTCATGCGGGTTCGTGCGGGTCAGATCCTCCGGTCGCTGCGGGACCGCCACACCGCCTGTTCCTTGGCGAGCGTGGACTCGGACTCGCGGCTCAGCCGCGACCACAGCTCCTCCGCGTCGGGTTCGGCGGGGTTCAGCCTTTCCAGCTGGATCTCCACCTGCTCCAACTCCTTTGCCACCAGCCGGTACGCGGCGGCCAGCGGCCGGAACTGCTTGAGCTGCGTCCAGGCGGTGATCGCCGCGCCCGCCGTGGCCAGGGTGCCGAGGACGTGGGTGTGCACCGCGCCCGCCGTCTGCAGACCGGCCGCCGTGAGGCCGAAGACGATCGCCACCAGGGTCATCAGCGACCAGAAGGTGCTCTTGTTGTCGAAGGCGTCCGCCTTGCCGAGGTACCACACGCGTTGGGCGCGCAGCCGCTCCTGCAGGTAGAGCTCGCGGCGGGTGACCAGCGACCCGGCGCGGAGGCGCCGCATCTCGCTGGTGATGGCCGGTTGGGTGTTCTTGGGGATCACGCCCACGCTGCGGTAGGTCTCGAAGACCTCGCTGAGCCGGTCGAGGAACTGCTCGTCCGCCTCCTCGCTCTCGGCCGGTCCCTCGAAGGGCCGGGCCCGGACGACGTAACGCCAGACCAGGCCCTTGATCGCCTCGGCGGCGGCACGGCTCTCGAACCAGACCGACTGCGGCGTCTCCGCGCGCAGCCGGTCCCAGTAGTAGCCGGCGACCAGGAACGCCGCGATGGACAGCATGGGGGAGAGGTCGATCGAGCCCGCATGCCAGTCCGGGATGCCCAGTAACGAGGCCGCCAACAGCGCGAGTATCTGTCCGCTGTACCAGTGCGTCGCCTTGCGCTGCTCGGTCACCGAGACGCGGTCGGCGGTCCAGTAGGGCTCCGGTATCAGCTGCTTCTCCCGGAAACCCGGTGCAGAGATCTGGACCATGGCGACTCCCCCTCCCCTTCGCCCAGACGCTCGGAACGTGCTGCATCAGGAACGTGCTGAATACGTGTCACCTTGCCCAGCGCACTTGCTCAGCACACGTCCGCACACCATCAACGACCGGAAGACGACGGTCCGTCAACACTTTTGCTGAACCGGGTGTACGAGGCGGAGCAGGCGAGTTGAATGGACATGCCTGCAGGGGGAGGTGCGCCCACCGTGCACACTGATGACGACGAACGTGCCGACGAACGCGGCGACGAATGTACCCACGAACGCGGCGACGGACGTACCGACCACCGGCTGCTCGGCGCGCTGCTGGAGGGCATGGAGGTCGGCCTCGCCGCGCTGGACGCGGACGGTGTGGTGACGCACTGGAACCGTGAGGCCGCCCGGCTGCTCGGGTGGAGCGCGGCCGAGGCGGTGGGCCGACGCGGGCTGGAGGGCTGGGCGGTGCGTCCGGCCGATGCCGAGGCGGTGCGCGCCGACCTGCAGGGCGCGCCGGAGGGCGTCCGGGTGCTGCACGAGTTCCCGCTGCTGACCAGGGACGGCCGCCGGATCCTGGTCCGCGCCCAGGTGAGCTCGGTCCGCACGGCGACCGGCCGGACCCTCTGCCACTACTTCGCCTTCTCCGAGGCCTGCGCGCAGATCGAGATGGAGCGGTCGCTCGGCTTGGCGCACTCCCTGCTCGACGAGGCGCAGACCGGCGTCGTACTGGTCGACGCGGACCTGCGTCCCGCCACCGTCGGGGATGCGGCGGCTCGTTGGCTCGACTGCGAGCGATCGGCCCTGCTCGGCCGCCCGCTGGGGGAGGTGCTGCAGGAGGGCGTCCCTGAGCTGGAGGCGGCGCTGCAGCGGACGCTCGCCACCGGCAAGTCCGTCAGCGGAGTCAAGCTGTGGGTCACCCTGCGCGCCGATCCCGGCCGACGCCGGTGTCTGCGCAGCGAGTTCGTGCGGCTCGCCTCGCCGCTGGGCGAGGAGCCGGTGCCGCTCGGGGTGGTCTGGCTCTTCGAGGACGTCACGCTGCACGAGCAGGCCGAGCAGGAGGCCTCGGTGCTGCGCTTCCGGACCAACCAGCTCCGCCGCGCCGGGCTGGCAGCGGCGGAGTGCACCGACGGCCTGGACGCGGCGGCGGGCTACCTCGACTTCGTGCTGGCCGGGTTCGCCGACCACGCGCTGCTGGACGTGGTGCGCGGCGACGCGCTGGTCCGCGTCGCCGCCTCCCCGCTGGGCGGGCTGGCGCTCGGCGACGGGCTCACCCCGACCGGCCTGCCGGCCCGCTACGGCGAGGTCCATCCCGCACTGCGCGCGCTGGAGCGCTCCGGCACGGTCACCGTGTCGGACAGCGGCGCGCCCGGCCCGATCGCCGGGCTGACTGCGGTGTCGCCCGGTCCCGGCGACTGGGCGGAGCTGCGCCGCTGGCCCGCCGGGACCCTGCACGGGCTCTGCACGCCGTTGCGGAGCCGGGGCCGCAGCCTCGGCGTGCTCACCTTCCTCCGTGGCCCGGGACGGCCCCGGTTCGACCGCGCCGACTGCGACTTCGCCGAGGACGTCGCGGCGCGTGTGGCCGCGGCGGTCGACCTGTCAGGACAAGCCGGTCAGAACCGGTAGAACCGGCAAGAACCGCTAGAACCGGCAAGAACCGCTAGAACCGGTCAGAACGCGTAGAAGATGCGGTCGCGGTGCTCGGCCATCAGCTTGGCGTTCCAGTCGGTGCCGCCGTCGACGTTGCCGGAGCGGAAGAGCGGCGGGGTGATCCCCTCGGCGGCGAGCTTGCCCACCGCGACGGCGACGACGGACTGCATCAGCGCGACCGTCGTCAGCGTCGACACGGGCCCGAAGGTGGTCTCCGCGCCCGCGACGGTCAACTCGCCGTCGCCGACCGCGATCTTACTGTCCAGCACGATGTCGCAGACGTCCTTGAGATAGAGGCCGTCGGGGTGCTGTGAGGAGACCGCAGCCGGGTAGGCGAGCGAGGTGACGCCGACCACGGTCAGCCCGCGTTCGCGTGCGTGACGGGCCAGCTCCACCGGCATCACCTGGCGGCCGGAGAGCGAGATCACGAAGAGCAGGTCGCCCGCGCGGGCTGGGCCCGCGTCCAGGGTGGCGGTGGCCAGGCCGGGCACCCGCTCCAGCGCGCTGCCCAGATGCGCGGGCATCACGTCGACGCCGATCACCCCGGGCACGGTGAGCAGGTTCATCAGCACCAGTCCGCCGGCGCGGTAGACGACGTCCTGGGCCGGGAGGGAGGAGTGTCCGGCGCCGAAGGTGAAGATCCGGCCGCCCTCCTTGACGGTCCGGGCGAGGGCGTCGGCGGCGGCCTCGACGCCCGACGTCTCCTCGTCCTTGATCCGCTGGAGGTGGGCGATGGCGGCGTCGAGGTACTGACCGGCGAGATCGCTCATCAGCTGCTGGCTCCCCTGCGTAGGTGAGTGGGTGCGGGTGGTGACATTCAGGTGGTGACTCGCACGGTGACGGGCCGGGTCGGGCCCTGTCAACACTGCCGTCCGTCGGCTTCCGTCCTCGTCTGTCGTCGTCCGTTGTCGGCGCGGCGTTGATTGTCGGCGGCATGCGTAAGAATTGAGGTGCACCGGAGCGCGACCGGAGCACATCCGAGGAACGGAGCCCGCAGTCCGATGTCAGGCCACCTGATCGACACCACAGAGATGTACTTGCGGACCATCTTCGAGCTCGAGGAGGAGGGCGTGGTCCCCATGCGCGCCCGTATCGCGGAGCGCCTGGAGCAGAGCGGGCCCACGGTCAGCCAGACCGTCGCCCGGATGGAGCGCGACGGTCTGCTGACCGTCGCCGACGACCGCCACCTGGAACTCACAGCCGAGGGCCGCAAGCTCGCCACCCGCGTGATGCGGAAACACCGCATCGCGGAGTGCCTGCTGGTCGACGTCGTCGGCCTGGAGTGGGAGCAGGTGCACGCGGAGGCGTGCCGGTGGGAGCACGTGATGAGCGAGGCCGTGGAACGCCGCGTCCTCGAGCTGCTCCGGCACCCGACGGAGTCGCCCTACGGCAACCCGATCCCGGGCCTGGAGGAGCTGGGCGAGACCCCGGCGGACGAGGGCGAGACGCTCGTCACCCTCGACGAGCTGATGCCGGGGGCCGACGGCCGAGCGGTCATCGTCCGCCGCATCGGCGAGCCGATCCAGACGGACGCGCAGCTGATGTACACCCTGCGGCGGGCGGGTGTGCAGCCGGGCGCGGTCGTCAACATCACGGAGTCCACGGGCGGCGTCCTCGTCGGCAGCGGCGGTGAGGCGGCGGAGCTCCGCAAGGACATCGCGGCCCACGTCTTCGTCGCCCGCGCCTGAGCGTTTCGCACTCCGGGACGCTCCAAACGTCAGGGGACAGCGAGACTGAACCACGCAACGCGACTGAACCACGCAGCGCGACTGAACCAAGCAGTGCAACTGAAGACGAAGGGCCTCGGCTGACTTTCCCCGAGCGCCGAGGCCCTTCGTGATCCCCCGATCCCTCCCGATCCTCCCCTGCTCCCCTCCCGCTTCCCCCGCCGGGCCCGGCTTCCCCTCCGGGCACCTTCTGACGAAGCGGTGACTCCTCTCCTGTGCGTGGAACGCGCTGGCGCTCTCGTCCGGACCGTTACGTCCAGATAGATCCCCTCGGCAACTCCCGCCAATCCTTGAGCCCGTTCACCTGATCGTGGGGCTTTTCCACTCTCCCGCGTGGGTAGATTCCCCGTTACCCCAGAACGAGAACGTGACTGTGCCCCCGGTCGACCGCGGGCATCGTCACCACGGGACTCGGGGGCACAGGGGATTGCCGGGCTTGTGCTACTGCCCCGCGTCTGCGGGCAGCGGCGCCTCTCGGCCGCAGGCGTAAGCGATGGGGTTGATGACCTCGGCCGCCTCGGGCAGCCAGCGGTTCAGCGTGGTGGGCTCGCGGGCCCACTGCGCGTATCCGAAGCCGCCGATCCGGGTGGGCGGGGCGACCACCCAGCCGCCCTCGCCGTGGCCGACCAGGTCGAGCCGGCCCGCGCCCCAGCCGAGGCGGCGGAGCATCTCCGGCAGCTTGGGGAGCGCGCCGGGGAGCACCAGGAAGACCAGCCGTCGGCCCCGCCCGGGACCGCCCGGCATCGCCAGCACGGGGCCGAGCTGCAGGCCCATCCGCTCCATCCGGGCCAGCGCCAGGCAGCCCGCGACCTCCGGGACGTCGATCGCGTCGAACGAGCGGCCGGTCGGCAGCAGGATCGACGCGGCCGGGTTCTCCGTCCACCAGCGCCGGACCACGCCGGGGCCGGAGCTCGAACGACGGGTCCAGTCACGGGTGGCCGGGTGTGCCCCGGGCATCGGGCAGGCGAGGTCACCGCAGGAGCAGTGCGGTGGGCCGTCGTCCTCGATCAGCCAGGCACCGGGGGAGACCTCCCAGTGCCGCTCCTCCGCGTACGTGACTGCCGCCGTCAACAGCGAGTCACGCGCGGAACCCCTGCCGGTTTCCGTGCGCTCGTCCTGTCGAGTGGCTCCCAGGGTGTCTTCCACGTGCTGCACAACTCGCCCCGGCAGCAGGGGTTACGGCCTGATCGGCAAACTCGGCCATCCGGGAAGCGACACGCGGGGCGCGCGGTTGCACGCGAGGGGGCGCACGCCCGGTCCGGTCCCGTAAGCGGGTATGGGGGCTGTCGGGCTTCGCTACGCTGACGGATGTTCCCGACCACTAGCCAGTCGTTCCCAGCCATTCCGAAGCGGTTACCCGCTGTTGGCACTCCGTGACGCATCACCCGACGGGATCGGGGGAATGCTCCTGTCCTGCAACCTCCGACCTCAAAGGTCCCGAATTCCCACGGTCCGAAAGGGTCCGACCTCATAGGGGAGGCAGTGACTTCCATGGCCGCCAGACCGCTCGTCGCACGACAACCCAACGAACGGCTCCAGGCCCTGATCCAGGAGGCGGGCTGCTCGAACGCCGGCCTGGCCCGCCGGGTGAACCTCTGCGGTGCCGAGCACACCCTCGACCTGCGCTACGACAAGACGTCCGTGGCGCGCTGGCTGCGCGGTCAACAGCCGCGCGGGCAGGCCCCGGCGGTGATCGCCGAGGCGATCGGCCGCAAGCTCGGTCGGCCGGTGACGGTCGAGGACATCGGGATGGCCGACGGCAAGAGCCTCTCCTCCAGCATCGGGCTGCACTTCGCGCCGAACCTGGTCGGGGCGGTCGAGCAGGTCTGCGAGCTGTGGCGCAGCGACATCGGGCGGCGGGACTTCCTGGCGGGGGCGTCCGTGGCCTCGTCCGCACTGGTCGAGCCCAGTCGGGACTGGCTGATCACCGCGCCGGACGTGGCTGTTGCGCGTGCCGGGGGGCCGCGCGTCGGTCCGGCCGACGTCGAGGCCGTCCGGGCGACCACGCAGATGCTGGTCGACCTCGACCACCGCTTCGGCAGCGGCCATGTGCGGCCGGTCGTGGTGCACTACCTCAACTCCGTGGTCTCCGGCCTGCTCGCGGGTTCCTACCGGGAGGAGACGGGGCGTCAGCTCTTCGCCGCGGTGGCCCGGTTGACCGAGCTGGCCGGCTACATGGCCATCGACACCGGCCAGGCGGGGCTGGCCCAGCGCTACTACATCCAGGCGCTGCGCCTGGCCCAGGCCGCCGGGGACCGCGCGTACGGCGGTTACGTGCTCGCCTCGTCGATGAGTCACCTGGCCGCCGCCCTGGGGAATCCGCGGGAGATCACCCAGCTCGCCCGCGCCGCGCAGGAGGGCGCCCGGGGCTCTGCCACGCCGACGGCGATGGCCATGTTCTACGCGGCGGAGGCGCGCGGTCACGCGCTGCTCGGTGACAGCCGTTCCTGTGACATGGCCGCCGGGCGGGCGATGCAGGCGCTGGAGCACAGCCGTCCGGAGGAGGACCCGGGCTGGATCGGTCACTTCGACGGCGCGTACCTCGCCGACGAACTCGCCCACTGC
This sequence comes from Streptacidiphilus sp. MAP5-3, assembly GCF_041262505.1. Lineage (NCBI taxonomy): Bacteria > Bacillati > Actinomycetota > Actinomycetes > Kitasatosporales > Streptomycetaceae > Streptacidiphilus > Streptacidiphilus sp. MAP5-3. Next base: position 742,314 of record NZ_JBGCCL010000001.1, on the reverse strand, counting down.
CACCGCGACCTGGACCAGCCACGGCAGAGCGCCCGCCAGGCCCAGGAGGCGCTGCGCGGCCACCCCGAGACGCGGGTCCGCCGCCGCGCCGTGGACCTGGTCCTGCTCGCCACCGCGCAGTTGCAGCTGCGCGCGGTCGACGAGGCGTGCGAGACGGGCGCGCGGGCGGTCGAGTTGATGTCCGGGCTGCGGTCGGCGCGCGGTGCGGAGTACCTGGACGACTTCCGACGCAAGCTGGAGCCGTTCCGCAACCAGCGTGCGGTGCAGGAGTTCCAGGCCCGGGCGTTGGCGGAGGTCGCGGCGTAGGGCGCCAGGCAGGTGGGGCACCGGGCCCGGCGCTGTCGGGCCCGGCGGTATCGGGCCTTTGGTGCACAACCGGTATCACCCAGGATGGTCACCCGTCGGGGGGAACGGGTAGCGTGGTGCGCGTTGTGAGCGGAGCCCGAGCGCGACTGGGCGAGCTCGGTCAAAGGTGAGGAAACGCGTGAACCATCGTCGACCCAACCCCGGCGAGCTCACTCCGGACGACCTCTTCCGTCCGGAAGAGGCGCACTACGCCGAGCAGCCGACGCAGTTCCAGCAGCAGGGGCCTCCGTCCGGGAACGGAGCCGCGGCGACGCAGTTCCTGCCGCCGGCGCAGGGGGGCGGTTACGGCGGCGGCTACGGCGCTTCCAACGAGTACCGCAACGACTACACCAACGACTACAACACCGGTGGCGGCTACGGCGGTCACAGCGGTTACGAGACCAACGGCCAGGGTGGGTACGGCGGTCACGGCGGCACCAACGAGTACGACCCGTACAACGGCGGCAACGGCGGCTACGACAGTCACAACGGCTACGACGGGTACGACGACGGGCCGCAGCGCAGCGGGCCGTCCTTGCGGACCATCGCCATCGGCGTGGTCGCGGCGTGCGCCGTGGCCGGTATCGGCCTGGGCGCGATGCTGAGCAGCGGCTCGCCCCAGGCGGCTGAGCAGGCGGGCGGAGCCGCCACGATGAAGACGGCGAACCCGGCGTCGATCGGCGGGGCCACGGAGGCCTCCCAGGCACGGGCGCTCAGCGGGTTGCTGGCCTCCGCCGCGAACGACCGCTCCGCGGTGATCGGCGCGGTCAGCGACATCGAGGGCTGCCAGGCGCTGCCTGCCGCGCAGCAGGCTCTGAGTCAGGCCGCGCAGGCGCGTGGGCAGTTGGTGCAACAGCTGGCCGCGCTGAACGCGAGTCAGCTGCCGCAGGGCGGGCAGTTGGTCCAGGCGCTGCGCACCGGGTGGGAGGCCTCCAAGGAGGCCGACGCGCACTACGCCGCGTGGGCGGGGCAGTCTGCCGGCAACTGCCAGAAGAAGCACCGCCCGCACCCGGGCGGCGAGAAGAACCTGGGCGACACGGCAAGCGTCAACGCCACCCAGGCGAAGGACCGCGCCGCGAGCCTGTGGAACCCGATCGCCTCCGCGCAAGGTCTCCCGACCCGGACCACAGAACAGCTCTGACCTGACCCTTGTGCGCCTCGTCCGGGTTGCGGGAAGGCGGCGCGCTCAGCGGGTGAGTTGGTCGGCGACGTTGACGAGGCCCTGGTGGGTTTCGGCGAGTTCGCCGTTGACGACCTGCTGGAAGCTCACCTCCGTGTTGACCGTGCGCGGCGCGGACTGGAGGGCGATGAGGTTGGCGCTCTGCCACGACAGTGGCGGCGTCGCGCCGTCCGTCGAGACCGGGCCGGTGGCGTCGAACGCGGCGTGGACGCTCTGAGCCGTGATCGGGCCGCTGATCGTCGCGGCGACCTTGCCGAAGACCTCGTAGGCGATCCAGGTCGTCTCGATCGCCGGGTCCGCCGAGCTGATGCTGTCGTTGGTGAAGGCGTACTTCTGGATCACCGCGTGCAGCGAGTTCCAGACCGGACTGCCGTCGGGCGGGTACCAGCCCGTCGCCAGCGCGCCCTCGAGGGGGCCGGAGGCGCCGCCGAGGTTGTCGATGAGGGACTGCTGGAAGCTGCCGATCAGCGCCGAGAGCCGGGCGTGCGAGGGGGCCGCCTGGCGCCAGCTGTCGTAGAAGGTCTGGGTGGAGGCCGCGTCCAGCGCGCTGGTCACGCAGTCCCCGTCGTGGTCGTCGCCGATCGCCGCCTGGACCTGCGCACGGTAGTTGGTCTGGCCGGGGTTGGCGGGTACGTCGACCGCGCTCAGGTGGGAGGACGAGAGACCGTCGTTGATGTAGTCGAACATGGTGTCGCCGACGGCCGTGTTCGGGCGCACGATCGCGACCCGGCGGCAGCCGGCCGCTGCCAACTGCTCGCCGTTGCCGACCAGCAGGGTCTGGTACCCGCCGTTGACCGGGTACGAGTACGGCGAGGTGAACTCCGCCGTGGACGCGCCCGAGCCGCCGATGTAGCTGATGCCGGCGTTCTCCAAGGTCGGCATGAACTGCTCCGCGTACTGGCTCGACGAGCCGATCACCGCGACGGCGCCCTCGGTCGCCGCCTGGTCCGCACACGCCAGCGCGCCCTGCGCGGTGTTGTGTTCGTCGCAGGTGACCACGCGGAGCTGGTGGCCCTGGATGCCGCCGTTCGCGTTGACGTAGTCGGCGATGGCCTGGGCCATCGCGGGTACCCCCGGTTCCGCGCCGGCCTGGCCTTCCATCGGGGCCCAGGTCATCACCGTGACGGCGTCGTCGGCGCTTGCGTTCCCCCCGCAGCCCGTCAGACCTGCACCCAGCACTGCCGCCATGGAGACGGCGGTTCCTAGTCGAGCTAGTGTGGAACCCTTCGTGATCATGCTGTGCTGCCCTCTCCCCAACGGCTGCGCAAGGCATTTCGGCCGAAGCTTTTCGGTCGAAAGTCACCCTTGATGGCAAATCGGACGCCGGAGCGGCATCGACGCCAACGCAAGGTGACCGCGATGTGAACAAGGAGTGATTGCGCGCGTAGAACGTAGGATCGGGCACCATGCAAGGCGCACAGGCTCCCGTCCAGGCTTCGGGTCACACTTCGGTCGAGGCTTCCGAGGAAGCTCCGGTGAGGCCTTCTCGAACCGGCACCCGCTCCAGGAGGATGGGCAGCATGCCGCTCACTGACAATCCCTGGTGGCGTTGGCGGGCTCGGGTCCGTTCAGCGCTGCACATGCTCGGCGATCCGCGTTTCCAGCAGGGCTGCTGGGCGGTCGGCCGGGAGGGCTATGGAGACGTCACCGACGCCGTCTACCGCCTGGTCGAGGACACCTGGCTGGACCGCTGGTCCGCCGAGAAGTACGTCGGCACGATCTTCCGCGACTCCACCGAGGCCGCGCTGGTCGACACCGCGGTGCTGCGGGTGCTCCGCATCCTGCACCAGATCGGTTCCGACGCGCCCGTCACCGCGTACCTGGAGCACCACGCCTGGCCCGAGGCCGTCCGCGCCTGCCGCGAGGCGCACGTCCGGCTCGCCCTCGCCGACGAGGAGGACCCGGACACGCTGCCGCGCTCCCTCTCGCAGCTTGCCGCCCTGACCCGCTCCGGAGGGTGAGACGCCGCACGGGTCCACCCGCGTGGTGTGGGACCCTGGGCGCAGGTTCGTCGCGTAAGGAGAAGCAGTCCGGTGGCTGAGGCCGAGCAGTACATCCTGACCCTGTCCTGCCCTGACAAGCGGGGCATCGTGCACGCGGTGTCCAGCTACCTGTTCCTCACGGGCTGCAACATCGTGGACAGTCAGCAGTTCGGCGACGCGGACAGCGGGCTCTTCTTCATGCGGGTCCAATTCTCCGCCGAGCCGCCGGTGAACCTGGAGAAGCTGCGCGCCAGCTTCGCGGCGACGGGTGACGCCTTCCACATGGACTGGCAGATCCACGAGGCCGAGGCGAAGATGCGGGTGCTGCTGCTGGTCAGCAAGTTCGGGCACTGCCTGAACGACCTGCTGTTCCGGGTCCGTTCGGGCGCCCTGCCGGTGGAGGTCGCGGCCGTGGTCTCCAACCACCGTGACTTCGAGGACCTGGCCGCCTCCTACGGCGTGCCGTTCCACCACATCCCGGTCACCCCGGACACCAAGGCGCAGGCGGAGGCGGAACTGCTGCGCCTCGTCGACGAGGAGCACGTGGACCTGGTCGTGCTGGCCCGCTACATGCAGGTGCTCTCTGACGACCTGTGCAAGGCGCTGACCGGACGGGCGATCAACATCCACCACTCGTTCCTGCCGAGCTTCAAGGGCGCCAAGCCCTATCACCAGGCGCACGCCCGCGGCGTGAAGCTGATCGGTGCGACCGCCCACTACGTGACCGCGGCCCTGGACGAGGGCCCGATCATCGAGCAGGAGGTCGTCCGGGTCTCGCACGAGGTCACGCCCCAGAAGCTGGTCGCCCTGGGACGTGACGCCGAGTGTCAGGCGCTGGCCCGTGCCGTGAAGTGGCATGCGGAACACCGCGTCCTGCTCAACGGCTCCCGCACCGTGGTCTTCCGCTAGAACGTCCGCAGCTGGAACGCTCGCAGCGTCCGGAGCCTCAGCTCCACTGGCCCGGCTGGTAGCTGCCGGCCGGCTGACGGACGATCACGTTGAGCCGGTTGTACAGGTTGATCAGCCCGATCAGGCCGACCAGTGCGGCCAGTTGGTCGTCGTCGTAGTGCTTGGCGGCGTTCGCCCACACCTCGTCCGGGACGCCGCCGGGCGCGTCGGCGAGGCGGGTGCCCGCCTCGGTCAGCTCCAGTGCGGCCTTCTCGGCCTCGGTGAAGACCGTGGCCTCACGCCAGGCCGCGACCAGGTTGAGTCGCTGGGCGGACTCGCCCGCCGCCGTCGCGTCCTTGGTGTGCATGTCCAGGCACATGCCGCAGCCGTTGATCTGGCTGGCCCGGATCTTCACCAGCTCCTGGGTGGCGGCGGGCAGGGTCGAGTCGGTGATGACCTTTCCCGCCGAGTTGATGTACTTGCTGAACTTGGGCGCGACGTCGGTGCCGAAGAGGTTGAGTCGGGCGTCCATGTCGATCTCCTTGGATGCGTGCTGCCTGCTGCCTGCCGTGAGGCGCTTCCGCAGAGATGACACCGCGGCCCGGGGGAGTGTGACGCGTGACGTGCCGAACAGGTGTGATGCACGCCACAGTCAGGGGCGGGACAGCAGGCGGGCCGCCGCGAGCAGGTCGCGGGCTGCCGCCGAATCGCCCTTGATGCCGACCGGGACGCGGTGCGGATCCCGGCGCGCCGCGCAGAGGAAGCAGAACTCCACGCCGTCGATCGCCAGCGTCGCGGTCGGTTCGGCGTCGGCCGGGGGCACCCAGCCGGGGGCGTCGAGGGGGACCAGCCACTCGCCCTCGCCGCGGCCCTCGACGATCAGTTTCACCCATCGCGGCTGCGCGCCCGGCGCCGGGTCCGGCGAGACCGCCTGGCCGGACGCGCGCAGCGCGGACATCGCCAGCGGCAGCAACCGTACGGCCAGGCCGATGAGTTGCCGCATGTGCGCGCCGCGCGGCGGGTGGTAGGGGTAGCCGACCGCCTCCGCGATGTCGTCGGCGTGGATCCAGCACTCGAAGGCGCGGTCCAGGAACGAGTCCGCCACCGGCAGCTCGAACGCGCCGTAGTCGACGCCGTCCTCCGCCACCACCGGGTCGGCCTCGGCCGCCAGCGCCGCCGTCTCCACCACGGCCCGCGTCTGCGCACGCCACATCGCACGGACGGACTCCGGCGGACGCCGCGACTGCGCCTCACGCAGCACCGTGGTCCGCGCGACCAGGACGTCGACCTGTCCGCCCGCCTTGCTGTCCTCGGAAGCGGAAGCGGGTGCGGATGCGGATGCGTGTGTGGCTGCGAGTGCGGGCGCGGGTGCGGCCACCGGATCCGGCAGGCCCAGCGCGTCGGCCAGGACGCCGTCCACCGCGGCGAGATGGGACAGCACCTCGGCCGGGCGGCGCTGCTCGGAGCCACCGTGCCAGGTGAGCTGAGCCTGCTCCAGCCAGTCCAGCTCGCCCAGATCGCGCAGCAGCGCGTCCAGGCGGGCCGTCTCGGCGACGTACGGGTCGGCGTAGGAGGGGACGCGGAACTCCGCGTCGCGTATCTCCAGGCAGCCGGCCATGACCTGGCGGCGCAGGCCCGGGTCCGGGTCGAGCGGCTCGTCGGAGGAGAGCCAGCCCGCGGCGTCCCGCAGCCGGTGCGCCTCCTCGGTGCAGGACAGGCAGTCGGCGAGGTGTGCTTCGAGTCGTCGCGCCTCGTCGGGCGGGCAAGCGTCGAGGGCCCAGGCACCGAGGAGGCTGCGCAGCGCCTCGTGGCCGCTCATCGGGTGGACTCCGTCGGCTCCGTCGGCTCCGTAGGCTCGGTGGACTCCGTCGCCTTGGTCGGTTCCGTCGGTTCGGTGGGCCCGGTCGACAGCGCGGTGGCCAGCAGTTGCAGGCCCAGCCGCATCCGGTGCTTGGCGGTGACGGGCGTGATGCCCAGCTCGGTGGCCGCCTCGCCGTAGGTGCGCCCGCCGAAGTAGGTGAGCAGCAGCGTCTCCCGCAGCGCCTGCGGCAGCGAGCCGACGACGTACTGCACGCGGGCGGCCGTGGCCGCGGCCAGGATCTCCTCCTCGACGCTGGGCGGCTCCAACGGGCCGTCCACGCCGCCGTCCTGCTCTCCGGCGGCTGCGTGCTCGCGGCGGAGGCGCTCGACCGCGCGGCGGTGGGTCAGCGTTCCGATCCAGGAACGCATCGAGCCCTGGGCCGGATCGAAGCTCTCCGGTTGCTCCCAGACGTGGGCGAAGACGTCCCTGGTGATCTGCTCCGCGGCGGCCTGGTCACCCAGCACGCGGTTGGCGAGTCCGTGGACGAGCGGCGCGAACTGGTCGTACAGCTCGCCAAGCGCGGACTCCTCGCCGCGCGCGAGGCGCCGTTGGATCTGCCGGTCCCAACGGATCGGCGCCGGACTCGTCATCAGCACCACCGCTCCGTCGGTACCTGTTCAGGAACTGCCAGGGAACTCCTCAGGTCGAATCTAGCGCTGCGATGTGCCGGTCGTCCGAATGTTTGAAGAATCAAGTGTGCGCGCATGGTGGCACGCAGTGTCAGAGTCAGGGACCGAGGGCTACGCTGAACCACCATCACCACCAGTGATGTCCTGGTAGCGGGGGGAACCCGGACGGTCGGACAGCCGAAGAGTCGGAGAGTCGTGGCACCGTGATGACGACGAACGTGACCGTGGAACGGTACGAACAGGACGACTGGGTGCTGCTGAGCGTTTCCGGCGATCTCGACCTCGGCACCGGAGGCCGGGTCCGTGAGGCGGTGCGCGAGGCCGTGGCGACCGGGTCGAGAAAGCTGGTGGTCGATCTCACGGACGTCCGCTTCTGCGACTCGACCGGTGTCGGGGTGCTGATCGCGGCGCGGCGGCTGATGCGTTCCTGCGGCGGCGAACTGCGGCTGGTCATGCCGCGGGTGGACCTCGCGTCCGGCACGGTGCCGTCTCAGGTGCACCGGGTCTTCGCGGCGCTCGGGGTGCGGCGGCTGTTCACCGTCTCGGACGAGCGGCCGTTCTGAGCGGCCGATCTGCGCGGTCGTTCTTGAGTGGGGACTGAGCGCCGTCGGAGATCCTGGGCCGGAGTTGCGTGAAGGCGCGGTGAACTAGCATCGGGTTGCCCCGCATGCACCGCCGCCGTACGACCAGGAGCCCCACCAGCCGTGAGTACCGGAGTTTCCCTCAGCATCGTGCTGCCCGTGTACGGCGTCGCCGACTACCTTCCGCGCTGCCTGGACTCCCTCCTCTCCGCCGACCTGCCGTCGTTGCAGGTGATCGCCGTCGACGACTGCTCGCCTGACCGCAGCGGCGCGATCCTCGACGCCTACGCCGCCCGCGACTCCCGCCTCACCGTGCGGCACCTCGCCGTCAACCGCGGTCTCGGCGGCGCACGTGAGGTGGGTCTCAAGTACGCCACCGGCGAGTACGTCTGGTTCGTGGACAGCGACGACTGGCTGGCCGACGGCGCGGTGGACCTGGTCGCCGCGCGCCTCGCCGAGATCCGCCCGGACGTGCTGATCACCGGCTTCGCCCGCACCTACCCGGACGGGACGACCGAACCGGACACCTGGCGCCGGTTGCTGGTCGACCCGCCGCTGCCGGAGATCTTCACCCTGGCCGACCGGCCCGGCCTGCTGCAGATGATCATGTCGGTCTGGAACAAGGTGATCCGCCGCGAGTACCTGGCGTCGCTGGACGTCCGTTTCGGCGGCGGCTACTACGAGGACATCTCGGTCACGTACCCGCTGCTGCTGGGCGCGCAGAAGCTCAGCTACCTGGACAAGGACCTCTACTTCTACCGCCGCCAGCGCGCGGGGGCGATCACCAACACCGCCTCGCCCAAGCACGCGGACGCGTTCCCGCAGTACGAGGCGATCTTCGCGTTCCTGGAGCGGCACCCGGAGGTCCCGGCCGAGCTGCGCCGCGTCGTCTTCGACCGGACGGTCAAGCAGGCCGTCACCGTGCTGGACACCCCCGGCCTGGTCCCGGAGCGGCTGCGCGAGGAGTTCTTCCGCCGCACCGTCGCGCACTTCCACCGCCGGCGACCGGCGGGCTACGCCTACCCCAAGGGCCTGCGCGGCGTGCAGTACCGGCTGGTCGACCGCGGCGCGTGGGGCGCGTACCAGCGCCTGCGCCCGCTGCGCGCGCTGCCGCGCACCCTGCCGAACACGCTGAAGCGGGCGGCACGCGGCGCGGGCCGTCGCGGCCTCTACGAGACCTACCGGCGGCTCCCGCTCAACGAGAACCTCGCCGTCTACGCGGCCTACTGGTACCGGGGTTACGCCTGCAACCCGGCCGCGATCTACGAGGCGATGCGCGAGCTCGCCCCGCAGGTCAAGGGCGTCTGGGTGGTCGAGACTGCGGCCCAGGCCAAGGGACTTCCGGCGGGCGTCCCCTACGTCGTGGCCAACACGCCGCGCTACTTCAAGCTGATGGCGACGGCCAAGTACCTGGTCAACAACGTCAACTTCCCGCACACGATGGCCAAGCGGTCCGGCTCGGTGCACGTCCAGACCCAACACGGCACGCCGCTCAAGTACTTGGGCCTGGACCTGAAGTCGCGTCCGCTGGCCGCGGGCGACATGGACTGGGACCGGCTGCGGGAGCACGTCGGCCGCTGGGACTACCTGGTCTCGCCGAGCCCCTTCGCGACGGACGCCTTCGGTCGCGCCTACCCGGGTCCTTACGAGGTCCTGGAGACGGGCTACCCGCGCAACGACCGCCTGGCGAACGCGGACGCGGCGGAGATCGCCGCCGCGCGTGAGAAGTTGGGCATTCCCGCCGGGCAGCGCGTCGTCCTCTACACCCCCACGCACCGCGAGCAGCAGGACACCTTCGTCCCCGCGCTCGACATCGTCACCCTCGCCCGCAGCCTCGGCCCGCGCACGACGCTGCTGATGCGCGCGCACTACTTCTACGACGGCGCGGGCCTCCAGCCGGACGACGTCGGGGTGGTGGACGTCTCGGCGCACCCGGTCGTCGAGGACCTCTACCTGGCGGCGGACATCCTGGTCACGGACTACTCCTCGACCATGTTCGACTACGCGGTCCTGGACCGCCCGATCGTCGTCTTCGCGCCGGACTGGGAGGAGTACCAGCGCGTCCGCGGCGTCTACTTCGACCTGATGGCCGAGCCGCCCGGCGCGGTCGCTGAGACCCCGGAGGAGTTGGCGGAGCTTCTCCGCGCGGGCGGCGGCGCGGACACACGCGAGACGGCGAAGCTGCGGAGCGCGTTCCGCGCGAAGTTCTGCGCGCTGGAGGACGGCGGCGCGGCGGAACGAGTGGTGCGGCGCGTTTTCCCGGTGAGGTAGAAGCCTCTGCGCCTTCAGCCCGCGGTCCGTGCGGAAAGCCACGTCAGTGCGTCCGGCAGCATCTCCCGCCAGACGGTGGGTGTGTGGCCGCCCTCGCGGACGGTGACCAGACGGCTCGTGCCGGGGTCCCGCAGCACCGCGAGCAGCGCCTTCGCCGCAGGCACCGTGCCCTGGTCCTGGAGGCTGCCTCCCATCAGGAACGACACCGGCGGCTGCTTCTTCGCCTGCTTCAGCTGGAACAGCGGGTCGTTGGCGCGGCTCAGCGCCAAGTTGTTCGTTACCAGGGGGGATTCGGGCGTGTTGTAGCCCGACAGGCTCACCGCGGAGCCGAAGACGTCCGGGTGCTGGACCGTCAGGTTGACCGCGCAGTACGCGCCCGCCGAGTAACCCATGACCGCCCACTGCGAGGGTGACTTCGCGGCACGGAAGTTGTCCCGGATCAGCGTGGGGACGTCGCGCGCGAGCCAGGTCGCGGTCCGGGCCACGCCCGGGATGTCCGCGCAGCCGGGGTCGGTGTTGCCGCCGAGGACGTTCAGCTTGGCCGAGACCATGATCATGGGCTTGACCGTGCCCGCGGCCATCAGCCTGGCCATCTCGTCCTGGACCTTCATCGTCCCGAACCACGCCTGCGGCGTGCCCGGCGTGCCGGGGAGCAGTTCCACCACCGGGAAGTCGGTGGTCGCGTACGCCGGGTCGTTGTACTGCGGCGGCAGCCAGACGTAGAGGCTGCCCTCGATGCCGGAGGTCGCGCCGACCGTGCGGGTCTTCATGACGCCGGGCAGGTAGGAGGTGAAGGTCAGCTTGCCGCCGGGCGCGACGCCGTCGCCGCCGTGGTGGGCGCTGTTCCCGGAGAGCGCGGTGTCGGTGACCGTGGTGCTGCCGCCGAAGAGGTCGCTCCAGCTGTCGTAGAACGGCCCCATGCTGTTGTTGACGTAGGTCAGCACCATGACCACGGCGGTGACCTGGCTGAGGACCGCCAGCCCGAGTCTGCCCGCCAGCCGGGCCGCGCCAGGGCCGGGTATTCGGTTCCAGAGCCCGAACAGCGCGGCGAGGGCGACGACCACGAGGACGGCGGTCAGCACGAAGAACGGTGTACCGGTGAGACTCATCGCGACCCTTCAGGAAACTCCCGCCGTCTCCTGGTGCGACTACCGGGCGAGAACCAGACTGTGTACCTCTTTTTCACGCTCGTTTTTCGAGCTCATTCGAGCCTACTCAGCCGATTGACAGCGTCTTCATACCCGCGGATGAACCCCGAACAGTCGGTCGGCGGGGTTACCCTCACCCGACTACCCCTCCCACGGCAGCGCGGCGAACATGTCCCGCAGCCGGTGCTTCAGCACCTTCCGCAGTGTCTCGTTGCGCGGCAACGCGTCGACGACCTCCAGCTGCTCCGGGATCTTCTGCGTCATGAGCCCCGCCGCCCGTAGCCGCGCCGCCACGTCGGCCAGCGTCGGCGGTTCGACGCCCGGCTTCCGTTCCACCACCGCGCAGACGCGTTCGCCGCGCACGGCGTCCGGCAGGCCGATCACGGCGACGTCGCCGACGCGCGGGTCCTGGTAGAGCAGGTCCTCGATCTCCTTGGCGGAGATGTTCTCCCCCTTGCGGATGATGATGTCCTTGAGCCTGCCGGTCAGCCGGACGTGCCCGTCGGGACGGACGTGGCCCAGGTCACCCGTACGGAACCAGCCGTCGGCGGTGAACGCGTCGGCGGTGAGTCCGGCGTCCGTGTAGCCGCGGCAGACCATCGGGCCGCGCAGCCACATCTCGCCGTCGACGACCCGGACCTCGCAGCCGCGCACCGGGTGGCCCTCGGTGTGGGCCAGCTGCTCGGGGGTGTCCCGGGGTGAGCCCATGGTGATGGCGGGGGCCTCGGTCATGCCGTAGCCGTGCGCGAGGACGACGCCCATCTCCTCGGTGACCTCCCGGTAGAGCTCGGGCGGCATCGGCGCGCCGCCGCCGGAGATGATCCGCAGGGTCGGTATCAGCCGCTCGCCCGGCGGCAGTCTGCGCTGCTCGGCCAGGAACGCGGAGTAGAACGCGGTGCTGCCGCCCGCCATGGTCACGCCGTTGCGCCGGTACGTGGGCAGCACGTCCGGCAGCGCGAAGACCTCCAGCAGCAGCGCCGGGAAGCCGTGCACCAGCAGCGCGACCAGGTAGTCGGGACCGCCGATGTGCGCGTAGGGGAAGGCGATCGAGCCGACGTCGTCCGGGCCCATGTCCAGCGCCCGCGCGAAGCCGCTGCCGCCCGCGATCAGCGTCCGGTCGGTGTGCCGGGCGCCCTTGGGCGCGGAGGTGATGCCGGAGGTGTAGTAGACCCACCGCACCGGCGCGTGCGCGTCGGTGAGGTCCGCGCGCGGCGCGGGCGGCAGGGTGGCCGGGTCGCCGTCGGGCAGGTCGGCGTCGTCGTACAGGACGCGGACGGCCGGTGGCCGTTCCCAGCCCCGGGTCAGCTCCTCGGCCATCTTGACGTAGTCGAAACCGCGCCAGACGCCGGGGACGAGGTAGAGCCGCGCGGCGGACTCACCGAGGATGTGGCCGACCTCCGCGCCCCGGTAGATGGCGATGATCGGCGTCTGCACCGCGCCGAGCCGGGACAGCGCGAGGGAGACCAGCACGGTCTCGATCCGCGTCGGCAACTGCCAGGCCACCGGCGTGCCGTCCTCGATCCCGTACTCGGCGCGCAGTCCCGCCGCGATCCGCTCCGCGCGGTCCCGCACCTGACGGTAGGTCAGCCGCCGGTCCGGCTCGCCCGCGGGGTCGGCGGTGTTGGCCGTGTCGGCGGCGTCGGCGGTCTGGATCAGCATCGGCGCGTCCGGCGTGGCCGCGACGCGTTGTTCCAGCAGGTCCCACAGCGATCCGGCGTCGGCGATGGTCACGAGTCTCTCCTTGCTCCAGCTGTTGTGGCTGATCCGGCGGCTTCGGCAGCTCCGGCGGCGAGCACGGCCGCCACGCCGGCGGTGTCGGTGAGGGTGGCGACGAGGGCGAGGGTGTTGGCCAGCACGGCCTCCGCGTACTCGGGCGGGGTCCCGGCGACCGCGTCGGTCGGGATCACCACCTGCAGTCCGGCGTCGACCGCGCCCAGGGTCAGCTCCAGCAGCGCGACGTTGACCGAGACGCCGGTGACGACGACGGTCGTGGCCCCGAGATTGCGCAGCACGGACGCCAACCCGGTGTCCTGGAACGGACCGAGGCCGTGCAGCCGGGGGAGGACCAGGTCGCGCTCCGGATCCGCGCCGATGCCCGCGTGCAGCGCCGGGTCGAAGGGCGTGCGCGCGGCGGCGGCGAAGAGCCGGGCGTTGGTGTTGGCGCCCAACCCGTCCGCGCGGCGCTCGGCGGTGCAGTGGACGACGGGCACGCGGGCCCGGCGGGCGGCCTCGCAGAGTAGCCGGACGTGCTCCACCAGTCCGGTCTTGGCGGCGGCCTCGGCCAGCGCCGGGAAGACGGCCCCCTCGCCGAGCACACCCTGCTGGCACTCGCAGGTGATGACGGCGGTGTGCGCCGGGTCGAGCAGTCGGTCGAGTAGCTGATCGAGCCGATTCTTTCCGTTTACACCCATCCGGTCCTCGCTCGCTTGCCGCTTCAGCTGTCCGTCATTAGTCTGAATCTGACGGACCGTCAGGTAAAGGGTTGTGGAGAGGGTGCCTCGCATGGATAACTCCGCCGAACTTCCGATGGTGGTGAGCGTCGACGACCACGTGATCGAACCGGCGCATCTCTTCGACACGTGGCTGCCGGCCAAGTACCGCGAGCGCGGCCCGCAGCCGCTCCGCGCCGGGATCGGTCAACTGGAGTACGTGGGCGGCAAGTACCGGATCAGCATGGACCCCGACGGACCGCCGACCGACTGGTGGATCTACGAGGACCTCCAGTTCCCGTACAAGCGCAACATCGCCGCCGTCGGCTTCAGCCGCGACGAGATGACGCTGGACGGCATCACCCGCGACCAGATGCGGCGCGGCTGCTGGGACCCCAAGGCGCGCATCGAGGACATGGAGAACAACCACGTCGAGGCGTCCCTGTGCTTCCCGACCTTCCCCCGGTTCTGCGGCCAGACCTTCGCGGAGGCGAAGGACAAGGAGGTCGCGCTGGCCTGCGTGCGCGCCTACAACGACTGGATGGTCGAGGAGTGGTGCGGCGACAGCGGCGGCCGCCTGATCCCGCTGTGCCTGATACCGCTCTGGGACGTGGAGTTGGCCGTCGCCGAGATCCGGCGCAACGCGGCGCGGGGCGTGCGGGCGGTGACCTTCAGCGAGATCCCGACCTATCTGGGCCTGCCGTCGATCCACTCCGGCTACTGGGACCCGTTCTTCGCGGTCTGCGAGGAGACCGGCACGGTGGTCAACATGCACATCGGCTCGTCCTCGCAGATGCCGGCCGCCTCCCCGGACGCGCCTCCGGCCGTGCAGGCGACGCTGAGCTTCAACAACGCGATGGCGTCGATGACGGACTTCCTCTTCTCGGGCGTGCTGGTGAAGTTCCCGAGGCTCAAGCTCGCGTACAGCGAGGGCCAGATGGGCTGGATCCCCTACGCCCTGGAGCGGGCGGACGACGTCTGGCGCGAGCACCGCGCGTGGGGCGGGGTCCGGGACGTCATCCCCGAGCCGCCGTCGACGTACTACTACCGGCAGATCTTCGCCTGCTTCTTCCGTGACCGGCACGGGGTGGCCTCGCTGGACACGGTGGGCGTGGACAACGTGACCTTCGAGACGGACTACCCGCACGTCGACTCGACCTGGCCGGAGACGAAGGCCGTCGCGGCGGAGCACATGGCCGGCTTGGCGCCGGAGGTTGTGTACAAGGTTTTGCGCGGCAACGCGATCCGCATGCTGGGGCTGGACCTGGACAAGCACCTCGACGCCAACGGACGGGCTCTTTAGGGGCGCGGGGAACTGCGCGACAAGCCACCCACCTAGTTGGCGCGCCGAACGGTCAGGGCCATCCGCACAGGGTGGTGTCTCGCGCAGTTCCCCGCGCCCCTGGTGGCTGCAGCACAAGGAGAGTGCACAGGTGCAGCTCAGCGATACAGCGGACGAGGCTGACTACCGTCGTCGTCTTCGCGAATGGCTCGGCAAGACCCTCCCCGAACTCCCGGCACCTCCAGATCCCTCCGACTGGCCGGGCCGCCGTTCCTACGACACGGCCTGGCAGCGGCGACTGTTCGACGCCGGGTACGCCGGCATCCACTGGCCAAAGGACGCCGGAGGCCGTGGCGCCTCGCCGTCCGAGCACCTGATCTTCCTTGAGGAGACCGAGCGCGCGGGCGCGCCCTACGTCGGGGCCAACTTCGTCGGCCTGCTGCACGCCGGGCCCACCATCGCCGCGGAAGGCACCCCCGCACAGCGTTCGCGCTTCCTGCCGCCGATCCTGCGCGGGGACGAGATCTGGTGCCAGGGGTTCAGTGAACCCGGCGCGGGCAGCGACCTCGCCGCCCTCCGCACCCGGGCCGTCCGGGACGGGGACGACTACGTCGTCACCGGCAGCAAGATCTGGACCTCGCACGCCGAAGTCGCCGACTGGTGCGAGCTGTTGGTCCGCACGGACCCCGACGCGCCCAAGCACCGGGGCATCAGCTGGCTGGCGATGCGGATGGACAGCCCGGGAGTCACCGTCCGGCCGTTGCGGACGCTGGCCGGGACGACCGAGTTCGCCGAGCTGTTCCTCGACGAGGTGCGGGTGCCGGTCGCCAACCGGGTCGGGGAGGAGAACGACGGGTGGCGGGTCACCATGGTCACCCTCTCCTTCGAGCGCGGGACGGCCTTCGCCGGCGAGGCCGTCGCCTGTCAGCGCGAGGTGCGTGAACTCGCCCGCGTCGCACGGCAGAACGGCGCCTGGGACGACCTGGAACTCCGCCGCGCGCTCGCCACGCTCGCCGCGGAGTTCACCGCGCTGTGGCGGCTGGTGCAGTGGAACGTGTCCGAGGCCGCGTCGCGCGGGGTGCCGGGCGCGGGCGGGAGCGTGTTCAAGCTGCGGTTCAGCGAATCGCGGCAGCGTCTCCAGGACCTGGCCGCCCGCGTCGTCGGCGCGGAGGCGCTGGTGGACGGGCCGTGGACGGCGCAGCGGTTGCAGGGCCTCTCCTACACCATCGCCGCCGGGACCTCGCAGATCCAGCGCACCATCGTCGCCCAGCGCATTCTGGGCCTGCCGAAGGGACGGTGACGATGCACTTCCAACTGACCGACGACCAGCGCGCCCTCCAAGCGGGCCTGCGCGACGTCCTGAAGGGTGGCGGCGTCGAGTGGAGCGAGCTGGTCGACGTCGGACTCTTCACGCTGCGCCTGCCGGAGGCGGACGGCGGGGTCGGGCTCGGGCTGCCGGAGGCGGTCCTCGCCTTCGAGGAGGCCGGGCGCGCCCTCGTCCCCGGGCCCTTGGTCGGCACGGAACTGGCCGCCACGCTCGGGCTGACCGGCCGCGCCGAGGTGGTCCGCGTCCCCGCACGCGGCCCGCTGCTCGTCCCGCACCTGCCGACGCTCGCCCAGGTTCTGCTCCTGGACGACCACGAGTTGACGGTCTTCGGCCCCGAGACGCTCGACGCCGAACCCGCCCGCGCCGTCGACCCGCAGACACCGCTCTGGCGCGTCACCGGACCGCTCCCCGCCCCGCGACAGCGCCTCGACCCACCCACCGCGCACCGCATCGCCGCCGAGGCGACCCTGCTGACCGCCGCGCTCCAGGCGGGACTCGCCGCCCGCACGGTCGCGGACGCCGTCCGCTACGCCCAGCAGCGCGAGCAGTTCGGACAGCCGATCGGTGCGTTCCAGGCCGTGCAACACCTGTGCGCCGACATGCTGGCGCGCGCCGAGCTGGCCCGGGTCGCCGTCTACGCCGCGGCGGTCTCCGGCGACGCCGACGAGATCGCGGGGGCCAAGCTGCTCGCGGACGACGCGGCGGTGCACGGCGCGCGGGACTGTCTGCAGGTCCACGGCGGTATGGGGTTCACCTGGGAGGCCTCGGTGCACCTGCTGCTCAAGCGGGCCTGGGCCTGGGAGCAGGCCTGCGCTGACCGCGACCGGTGCCTCGACCAGTTGGCCACCGGGCTGGCCGACGGGCTTGCTGAACACTTGTAGGAAGGGTGGTTTTGCCGCGACGCCCCCCAGTTTCCGGGCGTCGCGGCGCGCGTCGATTACGCTCACGGGAGTGCGCAGCAAGCAGTGCGTCCTGGGTTGCGGAGCGGCCGGGGCAGTATGCACCTCCGGGCGGCTCCTCGACTGGAATATGCCCGAAGACCATGCGGGTCGGCATGGCGCCGGATCATCCTTGGACGCAAACGCGCCGGTACGCGGCTCGCGCGGTCGCTCGGCCCGGTTGATCCCGCAAGCACGGGTGGTGTGACGAGTGCAGGTGCAGGCACAGGTGCTTCAGGTCCAGACGGCGGTCCAGGCCGACCCGGCAGAAGTGGGTCGCGCCCGCCGTTGGGCGCGTAGCCGTCTCACCGGCTGCGGCTTCGCGCCGGACGCCCCGATCGCGGAGACCCTGGTCCTGGTCGTCTCTGAACTGGTCACCAACGCGGTGGTGCACACGGGTTCGCCGGCCGTGCTCCGGTTGGTCTTCCCCGTCGGCGGCGACGCCGGGCACCGGCCGGTCCGGATCGAGGTCACCGACGCCTCCGACGTGCCGCCCGCGCCGCGCGCCGCCGCCGACGAGTCGACCAACGGACGCGGGCTGGAGCTGGTCAGTTTTCTGACGGCCCGTTGGGGCTGGTTCCCGGACGGCAGCGGCAAGCGGGTCTGGTGCGAACTGGCGCCGGACGCCGAGTGCCCGGCCGCCGGGCTCGCCTTCGACACCGAGGCCCTGCTGGCCGCAGAGCTCTGACAACCAGCAGGTGGCGTGGCGCGGTTGATCGACAGACAGAGCGGGAACGGGGACGGGGTGAACGCTACGACCTCGTCGGCTGCGACTTCGTGGGACGCGACGGAGGTCGTCCGCGCACTCGAAGGCGTCATCGACATCGAGTGGGCCGCCGACCGGTCCTGGGCGTTGCCCTGGCGGCTGCCCGTCGCCGATCTCGACCTGCACCACCCGGCGGTGGTGCTGCCCGCCATGTGCCCGAGCGGCGTCCGGCTGAGGGTGCGCACCGCGTCCACCCGACTGCTGCTGGATGCGGAGTCCGTGCAACTCCAGGGCGGTCCGGTCTTCGAGGCCTGGTGCGACCTGTCCGTCGACGGCGAGCTGGTGCGCTCCACCGCGCTCGGCGTGGCCGGAGCGGTCTTCGGCGGGCTGCCCGCCGGGACGAAGGACGTCGAGATCGCGTTGCCCATCGCGCCCGCCGTACGGCTGCGCGGACTGCGTGCGCTCGACGGCGCGGCGCTGCACTCCTCGCCCGACGCGCGCCCACGCTGGACCGTCTACGGCAGCAGCATCACCCACGGCTGTGCCGCCACCCCGACGCAGACCTGGCCGGCCACGGCGGCACGGCTGCTCGACCGCAACCTGACCAATCTCGGTTACGGTGGCGGCTGCCTGCTCGACCCGCTGGTCGGGCGAATGCTGGCAAAACACCCAGCCGATTTCATGACGTTGGAACTCGGTATCAACGTCTACAACACGGCTGCTCTGCGCGAACGAACCTTCGCGCCCGCTGTGCACGGGCTGTTGGCCGAAATTCGCTCCCGTCGACCCGATCTTCCGATCACCGTTGTCGGACCGGTGTTCGGCGGCGAACGAGAGACCGAACTTGCGGACGGAATGCTGGAGCGCTTCGGTGATCTCACGCTCTCTCAGCTGCGCGGCGCGCTCCAGCGCGCCGTGGAACTGCTCCGCAAATGCGGCGACACCGCGCTGACCTGGACGGACGGCCGCGAACTCTGCTCCGCTGCGGACGCCGCCCGCGGCGTGCTGCCGGACGGTCTGCACCCGGACGCCGCACACCAGCAGGAGATGGGACGCCGATACGCCGCGGCCGAGACCGGCGGGTGACGGTGTTGCAGCAGGTTTGACTCCGGATACGGCAACGAACGGATGAAGTCTCAAACCGTACGCAACCAATCCGAATTCCGGACAAGCCATTGACGTGAAGTGTCCGCCTGATCACGCTTGGATTCAGCGATTCGTTGCGAGGGGACGTCAAGGGCGCCCGGTCCGTTGTGCTGCCCGCATCCTTGGCGAGTGCGAATCGTGTCGACGCTGGTCAGGGTCCAGGCGTCGACGGGGGCGCCCCCGACCGCAGGTCGGGGGAGAGGTGGCGGGGCGCCGTGCCGCGTGGAGAAGAACCGCGCACGGCGCCGCGCCACCCCCGAACCACCGAGAGCCGCTGTGTGAGCGTTACTTCACCGCGATCGGCGCCACCGGCGCGCCCACGCCGCCCGTGAACGGCTCCGGCGGTGCGGCGAGCAGGAACTCGTGGACGCCGTCCTCGGCGCAGTCCGCCGCCAGCCCCTCCAGGTTCCAGTTCTGGCCCTGCATCATGCCCATCTCCACCAGATCCAGGGCGTGGACGGGCAGATAGAGGCCCTCGATCTCGGGCGGGAAGATCTCGAAGGTGAGCGTGTCGTTGGCCACGGCCACCACGTCCCGGTCGTGGAACCACTCGGGGCAGCGCAGGCCGAGGCCGGGAGAGGGGAAGGCGTAGGCGTCGCGGTCGCCGCCCAGGTAGAGCTGGATCTGGCCGGTCCGGATCAGCACCACGTCCCCGGCCCGGACCTGCGTCCCGGCCGCCTCCTCCGCCGCGTCCAGGTCCTCGGGGGTGACCACGTGGTCGGCGGGCAGCCGGCCGACGCCGTGCACGCGGGCGATGTCCAGCAGCACGCCGCGGGTGACCAGCGGCGTCGTCTTCTCGATGCCGGAGCGGGTGGCGCCCTCCTGGGCGTTGATGGAGTCGGCGGGGCGGTTGTTGTAGATCCGGCCGCCGTGGCTGACATGGCCGAGGCCGTCCCAGTGGGTGCCCGCCTGCAGGCCGAGCGTGGCCACGTCGTCGCTTGTGGCGATGGAACCCGGCCCGAACATCTCGAAGTTGAGCGCGACCAGGCTGTGCAGCGGGTTGACCCGGCCCGGGATCATCCCGTTCTGCACGCCCTGCTGCTGCAACGGCAGGGCGAGCTCGAACCGCTTGCCGGTGCGGACGCAGGCGGCCGCGGCGCGGACGACCTCCGGCGTGATCAGGTTCAGCGTGCCGATCTCGTCCTCGGCGCCCCAGCGTCCCCAGTTGGAGATGCGCTTGGCGATGTCCCGGAACGCCTCGAAGTCGCTGGGTGCGGGCATGCGCTTCGCCTCCTCTTCCCGATCTCCTCGAAGGTCTCTTCCCGTTCGTCTCTTCTCGCTCCTAGAATCTAACGGTCCGTCAGATTCTTGAGGAGGGGTACGGCGTGGCTGAATTCCTGCGCGACAAGGTGGTTGCGGTGACCGGGGCCGGACGCGGCATCGGGCGTGCGGTGGCGCTCGCCTGTGCCGCCGAGGGCGCGAAGGTCGTGGTCAACGACTACGGCGTCGGCATCGACGGCTCCGCACCGACCAGCGAGGTGGCGGACGAGGTGATCAAGGAGATCGAGGCGGCAGGCGGCGAGGCGATCGCCGTCGCCGACGACATCGCCACCATGGCGGGCGGCGAACGCGTCGTGCGCGCGGCCGTAGAGGCCTTCGGGCGGCTCGACGGCGTGGTCTGCGTGGCCGGCATCCTGCGCGAGCGGATGCTCTTCAACATGTCCGAGGAGGAGTGGGACCCGGTCATCGCCACCCACCTCAAGGGCACCTTCACCGTCTTCCGCGCCGCCTCCGCGCTGATGCGCAAGCAGGGCGGCGGCACGCTGATCGGCTTCACCAGCGGCAACCACCAGGGGTCGGTCAGCCAGGCCAACTACAGCGCGGCCAAGGGCGGCATCATCTCGCTGGTCCGCAGCGCGGCCCTGGGGCTGAACAAGTACGGCGTGACGGCCAACTGCGTGGCCCCGGTGGCGCGCACCCGGATGTCGGCCAACGTCCCGATGGAGCTCAAGGAGATCGGCGAGCCGGAGGACGTGGCGGCGCTGGTGGTCTACCTGCTCTCCACACAGGCCAGGGAGATCACCGGCCAGGTCTACACCGTGGCCGGTCCGAAGATCGCGGTCTGGGCGCAGCCCCGCGAACTCCGGGCGATGTACGCGGAGTCGGGCAGCTGGACGCCGGAGCGCATCGCCGACTTCCTCCCCGGCACCGTCGGCGTCGACCCGATGCCGATGCTGGCGCAGCTGGAGGCGATGGCCAAGGCCGCCGCCTCCGACGAGCGTCCCAACGCGTAGCGGACGGCGGGTGGTTGGCGATGGATTTCGGGTTCGAGGCGGCGGACGAGGAGTTCCGCGCACGCGCGAGGGAATGGTTTGCCGCACGGCTCGGTCCGGGCGGTGCGTTCGCCGACCTGCGCGGGGTCAAGACCCCCGAGGACGCCGGGCGACGCCGGGCCTGGGAACGGGAGCTGGGCGCGGGCGGCTGGATCGGCCTGGGCTGGCCGGACGGCAGCCTGACCCGACAGGTCGTCTGGTTCGAGGAGTACGCCCGTGCCCAGGCCCCGGACCCGCTCGGCATCGTGGGCGAGCAACTGCTCGCCCCGACGCTGCTGGCCCACGGCACGGACCAGCAGCGCGAGCGCTACCTGCCGGGCATCGCCTCGGGCGAGGCGATCTGGTGCCAGGGCTACAGCGAACCTGGCGCGGGCTCGGATCTGGCGGCCGTCCGGACCTCGGCGGTCCCGGCCGGGGACGGTTCCGGGGACTGGCTGGTCACCGGGCAGAAGACCTGGACCTCGCTGTCGCAGTGGGCGGACTGGTGCTTCGTCCTGGCCCGGACCGAGCCCGGCTCGCAGCGCCACGCCGGCCTCAGCCTGCTGCTGCTCCCCATGGACCAGGGCCCGCGGATCGAGGTCCGCCCGATCCGGCAGCTCAACGGCGTCAGCGAGTTCAGTGAGGTCTTCTTCGACCAGGCCCGTGCCGTCGACGTGCTCGGCGCGGTCGGCGACGGCTGGCGGATCGCCATGACGCTGCTCTCGTTCGAGCGCGGCGCGGGCATGTTGGGCCGTCAGATCGGTTACGCGCGCGACCTGGACGCGGTCCTGCGCGCGGCGGCGCTGACCGGCGCGGACCGTGACCCGGTGCTGCGCGAGGCGCTGACCCGCCAGTGGGCGGAGCTCCAGGTGATGCGGGCCAATGCGCTCCGCACGCTCGGCACGGCCGAGCCGGCCACGGCGGCGGTGGCCAAGCTGGTGTGGGCGGGCTGGCACCAGCGGCTCGGCGAGCTGGCCGTCCAGGTCCAGGGCCTGCCCGGCGCGTTCGCGGACGGTCGGCCCCATGAGGCCGACGGCTACCCGCTCACGGCCGCCCAGCACACCCTGCTCTTCTCACGCGCCGACACCATCTACGGCGGCAGCGACCAGATCCAGCGGAACATCATCGCCGAGCGCGTCCTCGGACTGCCCCGAGGCTGACCTGCGCCGACGCCCCACAATGCAGAAGGACGTGCTTCGCATGACCGACAAGCACCGGCTCTTCATCGACAACACCTGGCGCGAGGGCGGCGCCGGGACCTACCCGATCATCAACCCCGGCACCGAGTCCCTGGTCGGCCACGCCCCGGAGGCGTCCGCCACGGACGTCGCCGCCGCGATCGCCGCCGCGCGGCGGGCGCAGAAGCACTGGGCTGCCACCTCGCCCAGCGCCCGGGCTGCCCTGCTGGAGCGGATCGCCGACCTGGTGCTGGAGCGCGCCGAGGACTTCGTGCCGCTGCTCCAAGCCGAGACCGGCGCGACCATCCGCGTCGCCGGAGCCATGCAACTGCCGGTCGTCGCCGACCGGTTCCGCCGCTACGCGCGCGGCGCGCTGGAGCCGACCGTCGACTCCTTCCCCGCGCACCCGGTTGCCGCGACGCCGCTCGCGGCGGGCGGGCTGACCAACGCCGCCGCCGCGCGGCGTCCCGTCGGGGTGGTCGGCTGCATCACCTCCTACAACTTCCCGATCGTCAACCTGGCCGGGAAGCTCGCGCCCGCACTGGCGATGGGCAACACCGTCGTCGCCAAGCCCGCGCCGCAGGACCCGCTGGCCTGCCTCAAGTTGGGCGAGATATTCCTTGAGGCGGGCGCGCCCGCCGGGATCTTCAACGTGGTGACGGACTCGGGTTCGGCCGCCGGTGCGGCGCTGGTCGCCTCGCCCGACGTCGACATGATCAGCTTCACCGGCTCGACCACCGTCGGCCGCCGGATCGCCACCGACGGCGGCGCGACGATGAAGCGCCTGCTGATGGAGCTGGGCGGCAAGGGCGCGGCCATCGTGCTGGAGGACGCCGACCTGGGCAAGGCGGTCATGGCCATCGGCTCGACCTGGGCGTTCCACTCGGGCCAGATCTGCACCGCGCCGACCCGCGCGCTGGTCCACCGCTCCCGCTACGACGACGTGGTGGCCGGCTTGGCGCAGTTCGCCGCACGGCTGCCGGTCGGCGACCCGTTGTCGCCGAAGACGGTGGTCGGCCCGGTGGTCTCGGCGGTCCACCGGGACCGCGTCGAGAGCTACATCGCCGGGGCGATCGGCGAGGGCGCGCGCCTGGTCACCGGCGGGACGCGCAAGGAGCACACCGCCGACGCGGCCGAACTGCCCGGCACCGGCTTCTTCGTCGCGCCGACCCTGCTGGCCGACGTGACCCCGGAGATGACCATCGCCCGCGAGGAGGTCTTCGGCCCGGTCGTCGTGGTGATCCCGTTCGACGACGAGGAGGAGGCCATCGCCATCGCCAACTCCACCGAGTTCGGCCTCTACGACTACGTCTTCACCGCCGACGCCGCTCGCGCCTACGCGCTGGCCGCCCGGCTGCGCACCGGGAACGTCGGCATCAACACCGCACAGCGCCACCCGGAGACGCCGTTCGGCGGCTTCAAGCAGAGCGGCGTCGGCCGCGACGGGGGCTCCTACGGTCTCCACGCCTACAGCGAGCAGCAGGCCGTCGTCTGGCAGTCCTGAGCCAACAAAGGAGTGGATCAGCATGAAGGGCGTCATCTTCGACGGCAAGGCCCCACAGGTGGTGAACGACCTGACGGTGCGTGAGCCGGGTCCGGGCGAGGTCATAGTGAAGATCGCGGCGGCGGGCCTCTGCCACAGCGACCTGTCCGTGATCGACGGGACCATCCCTTTCCCGGTCCCGGTGGTCCTCGGGCACGAGGGCGCGGGCACGGTCGAGTCGGTCGGCGAGGGGGTGACCCACGTCCAGCCGGGCGACCACGTCGCCCTCTCCACCCTCGCCAGCTGCGGCACCTGCCGCGAGTGCGGACGCGGGCGGCCGACCATGTGCCGCAAGGCGATCGGCATGCCGGGCAAGCCGTTCACCCGGGACGGTCAGCCGCTCTACAACTTCGCCTCCACGTCCGTCTTCGCGGAGCGGACGGTGGTCAAGGCGGTTCAGGTGGTACCGATCGACCCGGCCATCCCGTTCACCTCGGCGGCGCTGATCGGCTGCGGGGTGCTGACCGGTGTGGGCGCGGTGCTGAACCGCGCCAAGGTGGACATCGGCGACACCGTCGCGGTGATCGGCTGCGGCGGCATCGGCCTCAACGTCATCCAGGGCGCGCGGATCGCGGGCGCCTCGCGGATCATCGCCATCGACGCGGTGGCGGAGAAGGAGTCCATCGCCCGCACCTTCGGCGCGACGGACTTCGTCGACGCCCGCGCCGTCGACGACACGGTGGCGGCGGTCCGCGCGCTGGTCCCGTACGGGGTGGACCACGCCTTCGAGTGCGTCGGCCCGACGAAGCTCACCCGGCAGGCCATCGACATGATCGACCGGCATGGGCAGGCGGTCCTGCTGGGCATGCCCGGTGTCGAGGCCGAGGCGCAGTTCCGCCCGGCGGAGCTGTTCCTGGACAAGTCCATCCTGGGCTGCCGGTACGGGTCGTCCCGACCGCAGCGTGACATCGCCCGGTACGCCCAGCTGTACGGCGCGGGGCGCCTGTTGCTCGACGAGCTGGTCACCTGCACGTTCCCTGTCGAGGCGTTCGAGGAGGCGGCGGAGGCGACGCACACGGGCGGGGTCGCCCGCGCGGTCCTGACCTTCTGAGGGGCCTTTCGCTCCCGCAAGTGGTTGCCCTATCAGGGGCGCGGGGAGCTGCGCGGCAAGCCACCCTGTGTGGTGAGTCCTCGAGCTGACAGGGCCATCCGCACAGGGTGGTTGCTCGCGCAGTTCCTCGCGCCCCTAGGTGTTCAGTCTTCTTGCAGGAGCCGGAACCCGCTGCGGTAGAACACCAACGGCCCCGCCTCCCCGCCGCGTGGCGCAGCCAACTCGCGGACCCGGCCCAGGACGATCAGGTGGTCGCCACCCGTGTGCACGGCGTGCACCGTGCAGTCGACCCACGCCAACGCCCCGTCCAGCCGCGGCGATCCGGTCGCCGCGGACCGTTCCCACCCCACACCCGCGAACTTGTCCGCGCCCGTCGACGCACTCACCGCGAAGGACCGACACAACTCATGCTGGTCATGAGCCAGCACGTTGACGCAGAACGCGCCCGCCCTCGCGATGCGCGGCCAACTCGACGACGTGCGTGCCACGTTGAAGCAGACCAGCGGTGGATCCAGCGACAGCGAGGCGAAGGACTGGCACGCGAAGCCGACCGGGGACCCGTCCTCCGCCGCCGCGGTGATCACGGTGATGCCGGTCGCGAAGTGCCCCAACGCCTCGCGCATCGCGCGGGCGTCCGCCTCCAGCTCGGGCTCGCCCTCGACCACCGCGTGCAGCGGCGTCGCCATCGGACCGGCGCTCAAGGGCGCGCCGGTCTCTCGCAGGTAGCGGACCGCCGCCACCGCCATGCCTTCGTGCCCCATGGATTCCTCCGGGTGCTCTGCTACTGCCATGAGACCTGACGGCACGTCATCCCGTCAGGAAAACCACAAACGCCGGGACGGCGGCGGCCTCAGCGTCCCTCGAACCGGGCGCCCCGCCGTTCGACGAACGCCCGCACGCCCTCCTGGGCGTCGGCCGTCGTCATGTTGATCTCCTGGGCAACCGCCTCCGCCTCGAAGGCGGTCGCCCGGTCGGCGTCCAGCGAGGCGTTGACGAGCGCCTTGGTCAGCGCGAACGCGCGCGTCGGACCGGCGGCGAGCCGGTCCGCCCACTCCGTCGCCGCCTTCTCCAGCTCCTCGGCGGGCACGACCTTGTTGACCAGGCCCAGCCGTTCCGCGTCCGCGGCCCGCAGCTTGTCGCCGAAGAAGAGCAGCTCCTTGGCCCGCTGCGGTCCGACCAGCCGGGGCAGCAGATAGGCCGCGCCGCCGTCCGGTACCAGCCCGCGCTTGGCGAAGACCTGGAGCAGCGAGGCGTTCTCCGCCGCGACGACCAGGTCGCAGGCGAGCGCGAGCTGCGCCCCCACGCCCGCCGCCACGCCGTTGAGCGCGCAGAGGACCGGCTTCTCGCAGTCCAGCACGGCCGCGACCATCCGCTGCACGCCGCGCCGCAGCATCCGCGCCACGTCCCCGGCGACCCGCTCGCCGCCTCCCGCACCACCGCTCAGGTCCGCGCCGGAGCAGAACGCCCGCCCGGCCCCGGTCAGCACGACCACCCGCACGGCCGGATCGGCGGACGCCGCCTCCAGCTCGGTGATCAGCCGCTCCCGCATCGCGGCGGTGATCGCGTTCAGCGCCTCGGGCCGGTTCAGCGTCAGCCGCCTGATCCCACCGACCGTCTCGACCAGCAGCTCGCTCACCGCGCGCTCGCTCACCGCGCGCTCGCTCACCGCGCGCTCGCTCACCGCACGCTCGCTCACCGCACGCTCGCTCACCGGCACACCGCCAACGCGTCCAACGCCACCGCTCCCTTGCCCCGTTCCAGCACCACCAGCGGGTTGATGTCCAGCTCGCCCAGGTCGTCGCCGAGTTCCAGCGCCATCCGCTGCACCCGCAGCACCACGTCCACCAGCGCGTCGACGTCCATCGGGGGCAGCCCGCGCACGCCCTCCAGCAGGGGCCAGCAGCGCAGTTCGCGCAGCATCGCGTGGACGTCCGCAGGGCCGAAGGGGGGGACCCGCACGGCGGTGTCGCGCAGCACCTCGACGAAGACGCCGCCCATGCCCACCGTCACCGTCGGGCCGAAGGTGACGTCCCGGCCCATGCCGACGACCATCTCCACCCCCGCGCCGACCATCTGGCAGACCAGCACCCCGTCCAGCCGGGGTATCCCGGCCGCCCGCGCGTTGTCCGTCAGCTCGCGGAACGCGTCGCGGACCTGACTGGCGCTGGTGAGGCCGACCTTGACCAGGCCGAGCTCGGTCTTGTGGGCGACACCGGGTGCCGATCCCTTGAGCACCACGGGGTAGCCGACCACCCCGGCCGCCCGGACCGCGCCCGCCGCGCTGTTGACCAGTTGCTCGCGCGGCACTCGGATTCCGTAGGCGCGCAGCAGTTGCTTGGCGGCGAACTCGCTGAGCTGCTCACCGGGCTTCAGCACCCGCTGCGCCTTCGCCTTGCCCGCGCAGGACTCCTTCGGCGCGGCGTCGAAGGGGGAGTGGTAGTCGCTGACGAACTCGTGGTGCTTCAGGTAGGCCGCGACCGCCTTGACGCAGTTGCCGAAGGTGCGGAAGACCGCGACCCGCGACGAACCGAGCAGCGTGGTCCGGTACGCCTCCTCGGTCCCGAGCGGCGAGCCCCAGATGACGCAGACCAGCTTGTCCGTCGTCTCGGCGACCTCGACCAGGTCCTGCGCCAGCTTGTCGCTCATCGGCGGGAAAGGGCCGGTGATCGGGCAGATCAGCACGCCGACGTCGGGGTCGGCCAGGATCGCGTCGAGGATCTTCCGGCCACGCCAGTCGCCCACCGGGTGGCCGCCGTTGTCGACGGGGTTGGCCACGCTCAGGTACTCGGGGATCCACTGGTGCAGCTCGTCCTGCTTGGCCTGGCCGAGCCGCGGCAGGGTGAGTCCGGCCGACGAGGCCATGTCGGCGAGGTGTGCTCCGGTCCCCCCGGAGATGGAGTAGACGACCACGCCCGGCGCCGTCGGCGGCTTGGCCCGCGCCAACAGGGCGGCGGTGTCCTGGAGTTCGTCCAGTCCGTCCACCCGGATCACGCCGTACTGCTTGAACGCCGCGTCCACCACGTCGTCCGCGCCGGTCAGCTTGCCGGTGTGGGACTGCGCCATCCGCGCGCCCTCGTCGGTGCGGCCGACCTTGACCGCGACCACCGGGACGCCGCGCCGGGCCGCGTGGTCGGCGGCGAGCAGGAAGCCGCGACCGTCCTTGATCCCCTCGATGTAGGCGGCGATCGCGCCGATCTCCGGCTGGTCGGCGAACCACTGGACGAAGTCGGCGACTTCGAGGTCCGCCTCGTTGCCGGTCGGCGCCCAGTGGCTCAGCCGGATGCCGAGCTCCTGGAGAGTGAAGAGCGGACGACCCTGGTGGCCGCTCTGGGTGATCAGCGCGATGGCCGGTCCGGTCAGGTCGTCGCGGAACCGCTCGAACGCGTTGAGGTTGGTGTTCGGGCCGAGCAGCCGCAGCCCGGTCGGCGCGTCCGCGATCAACTGCTCCAGGCGGAGCTGGGCCGCCTGGCCCTCCTCGCCGGTCTCGGCGAAGCCGGAGGCGAACGCGACCGCGAACCGCACCTTGGCCTCGATCAACTGCGGCACCACCGCGGCCGGGTCGGCCAGCAGGATCACCGCCAGGTCGATCGGGTCCTCGCCGGGCTCGGACGGGATGGACGCGAGGTCGGGATAGCAGGGCAGTCCGTCGACCGTCTCCCGGCCGGGGTTGACCGCGTGCATCCGTGCGCCGACCCGCTCCGACCAGGCGCGCAACTGCCGGGTGATCCCGGTGTTGGGGCGGCCCGGTGTGTCCGACGCGCCGATGACGGCGACGGCGGTGGGGCGGAAGAAGCGGTCCAGGTCGACCGTTCGCGGGCGCAGGGGCCGGCCGCTCACGTCGGTGTCGGGGTCGGCGTTGATGTCCGGGTCCCGCATGGCTGCCTCCGATCCTGACTGTGGGCGGGCAAGAGAATCTGACGTACCATCAGATTACTGTCGGGGAAGCGTTGCAGGAAGAGTCCGGGGCCAGCTAACTGACGGAGCGTCAGTAAACCTGGCCGGAAGCTCGCAAGGGGTGACTTCGGGTGCAGACGGTGCACACGTACGGGTTGTCGGCCGGGCAGTGGTTCGCGGTGCTCCGCATCGGCCTGGGGCTGTGGTGGCTGGAGAGCTGGCGGCACAAGGACAAGAAGGGCTGGTTGCAGCGCTCCACCGGCATCGACTGGGCCAAGGACGTGGCCTCCCGCCACCGTTGGCCGTTCGTCCGCTCCTCCTTCGAGCGGATCGTCGCGCCCAGGCCCAAGGCGATGGCCTACGTCGTCGTCTTCGCGGAGCTGGCGCTGGGCCTCGGGCTGACCGTCGGGCTCCTCAGCCCGATCGCGCTGGCCTGCGGGCTGCTGCTCAACCTCCTCTACTTCGTGCTGATGATCCACGACTGGGCCGAGCAGGGGCAGAACCTGATGATGGCGCTGGCCTCCCTGGTCTGCCTGCTGGCCATGAGCTGGCAGTGCTGGTCGCTGGACCGCGTCCTCCACCTCTTCGGCGCGTGACCCGCCGCTTTCGTTCCTTGCCGTCCTTCGTACTCCGGGAGCTGACACCGTGACGACCGCGCCCCACCGCACCGACCTGCCGGAACCCGACGCCTTCACCCAGCCGTACTGGGACGCTGCCGCCGCCTCTCCGGGGCAGTTGCTGCTGCGCCGCTGCGCCGCCTGCGGCCGGGCGCACCACTACCCGCGCGAGTTCTGCCCGCACTGCTGGAGCGAGGACGTCCGCTGGGAACCTGCCACCGGGCGGGCGACGCTCTACACCTGGTCCGTCGTCCACGCCAACGACCTGCAGCCGTTCCGGGAGCGGGTCCCCTATGTCGCCGCAGTGGTCGAGTTGGCGGAGGGCCCGCGGATGATGACGACGCTGGTCGACTGCGAACCGAAGCGTCTTCAGGTCGGTATGCCGCTTCTGGTCGCCTTCGCGGCGTTTGCGGCTGACGGTCAGCCGGGTCCCAAGGTCCCCGTCTTCCGTCCCGAGGTGGGGGTGAGCTGACGGGGCGACCGGGTGACGGCGTGAACCTGAGCGGCTGCTGTGAGCTTAGACACATCGGGTGATGTGTGTGCGGACGGACACCGTCCGCGATCCGGCCCGGTCGACGGTGCGTCAGCGGCGCGGGGCACGAGCGTGCCGTCGGCTGATCCGGGCTCAAAAACGGGCCTGCCGCCGCATGCCGCTGCCGCTGGTGATCACTCGATGGGGGTAGCGTGACGCGGGTGATGCCGGTGCAGCAGGGTGCCGGCGGACGACCCGAAGGGTGGCTGCACGGCGGCTCCACGGTCCGCGTCACGTCGATCAGCTGCGAGGATCCCCTCTATGTCCAGCCACGTCCGAACCGGCTCCGCGTCGTACCAGGCCGCCCCGGCGGCTGAGGGCGCCCCGCGTCCCACGCGCGCCCAGGCCCGTGCGGCGGCCCGTGCCCGGGCACGGCGCAAGCGGCTGCGTCGTACGAGCTTCCTCGGCGTGGGCTCGGTCGCAGCGGTCGCGGTGATGGCGGTGGCCGGTCTGCTGCCTCCCCACCACACGGACGGCGCCGACGCGCAGGCGGCCGCCAGCGCGGCGCCGGTGCCCGCGCGGACGGGTCAGGGGGACTCCTCCCGTTCCGCCGACCGCGCCGCGCCCGCGTCGGAGCTGCGGCAACTGCCGGGCCTCGGCCAGGGTTTCCTGAGCAAGGTCCCCGCCGACGCGCAGCAGGTCCTGCTGGTCACCGGCAGGGGCAAGAACCAGAACACCGGCACCGCGGTCCTCTACACCCGTGCCGCCGACGGCAGCTGGCTCGCCGGCCCGACCTGGGCCGCCCGCAATGCCCTCGACGGCTGGACCACCGACCACCACGCGGGCGACCTGCACAGCCCGATCGGCGTCTTCAGCCTGACCGACGCCGGCGGTCTGGACGCGAACCCCGGCACCAAGCTGCCGTACCTGCACTCCACGGCGTTCACGTCACCGGGCACCGGCTTCGAGGGCGAGTCGCTGGCCGACGCGTTCGACTACGTGGTCGCGATCAACTACAACCACGTCCCCGGCACCACGCCGCTGAGCCCCGAGCGGCCGATGGGCACGTCGCGCGGCGGCGGCATCTGGGTCCACGTCGACCACGGCGGCCCGACGCACGGCTGCGTCGCGCTGGCCAAGCCGGACATGGCGATACTGCTCCGGGACCTGGACCCGAACAAGCACCCGGTCATCGTGATGGGCGACGCGGCCTCGCTGGCCCAGTAGCAGCAAGCGCTTTGTCCGGGATCTACAGCTACGACACGTCGATCCTGTCCCTAGCATCTTCGGCGACCCGTCGGTAACCGGCTTGAGTGGGAGCATGAACGGTTCCCGCATCGTCGCGCTGGGCCATTACCAGCCGTCCAAGGTGCTCACCAACGACGACCTCGCCGCCATGGTGGAGACCAACGACGAGTGGATCACCTCGCGCGTCGGGATCCGCACCCGCCACATCGCCGCCCCCGACGAGACCGTGGCCGACCTGGCCACCCGCGCCGCCGCGAAGGCCCTGGCGACCAGCGGCTTCGACGCCGTCTCGGTCGACCTGGTCGTCGTCGCGACCTGTACGGCCATGGACCGCAGCCCCAACACGGCCGCCCAGGTCGCCGCCCGTCTCGGCATCCCCGCCCCGGCGGCGTTCGACATCAACACGGTCTGCTCCGGCTTCTCCTACGCCCTGGCCACCGCCGACCACGCGCTGCGCGCCGGCGCCGCGACCCGGGCGCTGGTGATCGGCGCGGAGAAGATGTCGGACACGGTCGACTGGACCGACCGCAGCACCTGCGTGATCTTCGCCGACGGCGCGGGCGCGGCCGTCCTGGAAGCGACCGACACGGACGCCGGAACGGCTCCGGGCATCGGCCCGGTCGTCTGGGGCTCGGACCCCAGCCGCGGCGACGCGGTCCGGATCGACGGCTGGGACCCGACCATCAGCCAGCAGGGCCAGACCGTCTTCCGCTGGGCGACCACCCAGATCGCCCCGATCGCCCGCGAGGCCTGCGAACGCGCGGGCATCCGCACGGACGAGCTGGCGGCCTTCGTCCCGCACCAGGCCAACCTGCGCATCATCGACGCCATCGCCGGCCGCCTTGGCCTCTCCCCGGACGCGGTCGTCGCCCGCGACGTCGTCGACTCCGGCAACACCTCGGCGGCCTCCGTGCCGCTCGCCCTCTCCAAGCTGGTCGAACGCGGCGAGATCCCCTCCGGCGCCCCGGTCCTCCTCTTCGGCTTCGGCGGCGGTCTGGCCTACGCCGGCCAGGTGGTCCGCTGCCCCTGAGCGCGGAGCGCCGAAGTCCGACTCGGGCCGGATCAGGCGCTCTTCGCGTGCTCCACGAACTCAACCCGCAGTTCGAGGCCGAGGGCCTCGGCGAGCCGGTCGAGCAGCGGCAGCGTGGGCACGGCGCCTCCGGCCTCGAAGCGGGCGACGGCGGACTGCGTCATGTCGGCCCTGCGGCCGAGCTCGGACTGGGAAATCCCCAGTTCCGCCCGGCGGCGGCGGACTGCCTCGCCGAGTTCGAAGCGCAACCGCGCTGCGGCGTAGGCCTCCTGGACGATGGGGGAGGCGGCCCGTGCCTTCTTGGCCTCGGACAAGGTCATCCTGGTCTCGGCGGTCATGACTGCGGCTCCTCCTCGTCGAGCGTGTGTGCCTCGCGGCGGCACCTCTCCAGTGCCCTCTTCGCCCGCTGGACCTCCGCCCGTTCGCGCATGCGGGTCTTCGCGAAGACGGTCAGCATGATGATTCTCCGCCCTGGCGCGATCCAGTAGGTGAGCCGTGTCTGCTCGCCGCCACAGTAGAAACGCAGCTCTCGCAGCTTGCCGTCCAGTTGGCGCGTGTAGGGCTCACTCAGCAGGGGACCCCGTTCCTCCAGTAGGTCGAGATGCATCAATGCTTGCGCCCAGCGTTGGTCGTCGAGCGACGCGAGCCACTCAGCGACCTCTGCCTCCAGTTCCACGATACCCCAGCCCATAGCGTGGATGCTATGGGCTGGGGTCTTCGCTGAAACCTTTCGGCCGATCGGGTTCACTCCGACGAGGGAGGCGGGCCCGGCACGGGGTCTCCGCGCTGCTTCGGCTACCGCCCGAGGATCAGCGTCCCCGAGCTGCAGAACCAGCCGCCGGTGCCGCTGACCAGGGCGAGCTGCGGGGCGTTCGGGACCTGGCGTTCCGGCGCGGAGGTGGCGTACTCGTGTCGGAGTTGGCGTACCGCCTCGACGATCAGGAAGAGACCGCGCATCCCCGGGTGGCAGGCCGAGAGGCCGCCGCCGTCGGTGTTGGTCGGTAGCTCGCCGTCGAGCAGCAGGCGGCCCGCCTTGGCGTCGACGAAGGCGCCGCCGTCGCCCTTGGCGCAGAAGCCGAGGTCCTCGAGTGCCACCAGCGGCATGTAGGTGAAGGCGTCGTAGAGCTCGGTCAGGTCGATGTCGTCGGGGGTCACCCCGGCCCGCTCGTAGGCGAGGCGGCCGGACCGCGCAGTGGGGGAGACGGTGAAGTCCTCCCACTCCGACATGGCGCTGTGGCTCAGGTGCTCGCCGGAGCCCAGTACCCAGACCGGGTCGTGCACCGTGTCCGGGACGTAGTCCTCGGCGGCGAGCAGTACCGCGCAGCCGCCGTCCGAGCGGATGCAGCAGTGCAGCTTGGTGAACGGGTCGGCCATCATCGGCCCGGTCAGCACGTCGTCGACGGTGATCGGGTCCCGGTACATCGCGTCCGGGTTGGCCGCCGCGTTGGCGCGGGTCTGGACGGCGACACCCGCGAGCTGCTCCAGCGTGGTGCCGTACTCGTGCATGTGGCGGCGGGCCGCCATCGCGTACTTGGCGATCAGCGTGTGCCCGTAGGGCGCCTCGAACTGGAGCGGGCCGCGCGCCCCCAGCGCGATGCCCGCCGTCCGCCGCCGCGCCTTCAGGTCCGCGCGCGCCGTGGAGCCGTAGACCAGCAGCACCGCGTTGGCGTGGCCCGCCGCGATCGCGTCGGCGGCGTGCCCGGCCATGACCTCCCAGGTGGAGCCGCCGACCGAGGTGGAGTCGGTCCAGGTGGGCCGCAACCCCAGGTACTCGGAGACCTCGACCGGCGCGAGTATGCCGAGCCCCGCCGAGGCCACTCCGTCGATCACGTCCTTGGGCAGCCCGGAGTCGGCCAGCGCCCGGCGCGCGGCCTGCGCGTGGAGTTGATAGGGCGTCAGTTCGTCCACCCGCCCGCAGTCGCTGAGGGCGACGCCGACGACGGCCACCCGCCTGCGTCGCCTGCCGCCGAGCGGCGCGTCGTCGGGGACGGGATGGCCGAGTCGGCCCGGCCGCAGAGCGCTGGGAGCAGCAGCAGTCATGGATCTGACGGTACATCAGATTTACTGCCCGCGCCCCTGTGCGTCTCAATCGCCTGCTCCTAGGATGACGATCCGTCAGTCAGGCGTTCAGTCACGGCTCAGCCTTTGCCCCGAGGCCAGGAGGCGGCATGGATCCCGCGCTCACCCAGGAACAGGACGCGATAGCCCGCGCCCTGCGCGACGCGCTCGCCAAGCAGGCCGGGCCGGACGAGGTCCGCGCCGCAGCGGCATCGGTCCTCGGCTACGACGCGGACCTGTGGAAACGCCTCGGCGAGCAACTCGGGCTGGCCGGGCTGGCCCTGCCCGAGCGCCACGGCGGCGCCGGGCTCGGTCGGATCGAGCTGGCGCTCGCCTGCGAGGAGACCGGCCGGGTGCTGCTGCCGTCACCGCTGCTGGCCAGCTCGGTGCTGGCGGCGGGGGCGATCGCGGCCTGCGGCACGGACGAACAGCGCGACACGCTGCTGCCCCCGCTCGCCTCCGGCGCGCAGACCGCCGCGCTGGTCCTGCCCGGAACGCCCGCGCTGGCCCTCGGCCTGGTGCCGGACCCGCGCACGGCGCCCCTGCCCGGTGACGTCCCGGCGGGCGGCGGCCGCGCGGGGGGCGTCCAGGCCAAGCCCGCGGCGTCCGCCGCGTCCGCGGAGGACGGATCGTGGTCGCTCTACGGCGAGGCCGAGTACGCGCTGGACGGCGCCCGTGCCGACCTGCTGGTCGTCGCCGCGCACGCCGGCGGCTTCCCGCGCAGCCGGACGGTGCTCTTCGTGGTCCCGGCCGACGCCCCCGGCGTCCACCGCGAGCGCAGCGCGGGCATCGACCAGACCCGCAGCGTCGGCCGCGTCGAACTCCGTGACGTGGTGGCGCAACCGCTCGGCGACCCGGCCCTGGACGCGGGCGGGGCGCTGACCCGGCTCGGCCGGGAGGCCGCGGTCGCCGTCGCCGCCGAGGCGGTTGGCGCGGCGGCGCAGGCGCTGGCGCGGACCGTCGAATACGTGCAGGTCAGGCAGCAGTTCGGGCGCGTGATCGGCTCGTTCCAGGCCGTCAAGCACCGGTTGGCCGACGTCTACGTCACGGTCGAGACCGCCCGCAGCGCGATGCTCTACGCCGTGTGGGCGGGCCCGGACCAGCCCGTCCCCGCGCTGCTCGCCCTCGCCCACGCGCTGACGGCGCAGCGGGTCGCGGCGGCGGAGGCGATCCAGCTGCACGGCGGCATCGCCATCACCTGGGAGCACGACGCGCATCTGTACTTCAAGCGCGCGGCGGCCGACGAACTGCTCTTCGGCCCACCGCATCTGCTGCGGGCGCGGGCGGCGGAACTGGCCGGTGTGTGGGGAGGAGCGCAGTGATGATGGAGTCCCTGATGCAGAAGGTCTCGGCGACGCCCACCTTCGCGAAGATCGCCCCCAGCATCGTGCCGCGCCTCGACAAGGCGGTGCACCGGCTGAGCGGCGGCAAGTTCATGCTGAGTCAGTGGATGCTCCCGTCGCTCTTCCTGACGACGACCGGCCGCAGGAGCGGCGAGCCGCGCACCACGCCGCTGGCGTGCCTGCCTCGCGAGGACGGCAGTTTCCTGGTCGTCGGCAGCAATTTCGGGCGCACGTCCCATCCGGCCTGGACGGGCAACCTGCTCGCTCACGCGGGCGCGAGCGTCGACTTCCGCGGCAGGATCGCTCCGGTCCGGGCCCGAATGCTGGCGGGCGACGAGCGGGAGGAGGCGTGGACGGCGCTGTTGCGGATGTGGCCGCCGTACGCGCAGTACCAGGCGCGGGTGGACCGGCAGATTCGGATCTTCTGCCTGGAACCGAAAGAGTGAGCTGCTGCACGCCGGGTGCGCGGAGATCCGCGCGAGACAGCTGCCACTTCCCCTTGCGTTGACCACGGCAAAGGAAATGGTCAAGGGCGGCACCGTCAGGTCAGAGACGGTACCGCCCTAGTGGAAACGGATCATGGATGCGCAGGACGTACCTCCCCCGAGGCACAGCCCGGCGCTAGCGCCGGCGGACAGGCGACCGGGCCCATGGCTCCGTCATGAAGGGTGAAGCCTTTGCCCGAGGGCTACTTCGGCGGCTTCTTGCCGGTCATGCCGAGGTAGACCAGCAGGGCCAGGTTCGGAGTGAGCTCCTTGGCCTTGACGCCCCAGGAGTCGAACCCCTTCTGGTGCTCCGCGACGGCGGCCAGCATCGCCACCAGGGAGCCGGCGACGGCCGGTGCGCTGACCGACTTGTCCGCCTTGCCAGAGGCCTGCATGGCCTTGAGGGAGTCCGTGAGCGAGTTGGTCACGGCGTTGAGGATCTTCATGCGGATCTTGAAGAACCGCTTGTCCCCTTCGGCCGAGCCCAACGTCACGACACGGAGGATGGCCTCGTTGTCGCGCCAGAACGAGAGGAAGCCGTCAACCAGCTCCTCTGCCGTCTGGTAGCCGGCCTTGCCGACCCACGACTTGTCGGCGACCAGGTCCTTGAGGCCGGCGCCGTCCTTGGCCATGTCATCCGCGATTTCGAGGACAGCGCCCTCGACGTCGGGGAAGTACTGGTAGAAGGTTGCGGGGGAGGTACCCGCCATCCGGGCGACGTCGATGACCTTGACGTCCCGGTAGGGCGAGGTCGCCAGCATCTCGCGAAGGCAGTCGAGCAGCTTCTGCCGCGTCGCCTGCCCGCGCCGTCCGGCGACACGCCCATCGACGGTGCGAACTTGTCCTGTCATGCCGTCAGTTTACCGTGGCAAGATCCGGGCGCTATTCGGACGGAAATCTGAATGCTCCGTCAGGCTGACGGGCCCGCTGACAGGCCTGCCGGCGGACCCGCCGACGAGCCGGTCAGCGGGTCTGCTGACGGCGCGGCTGACGCGCCCCCGCCGAGCCATGCCCCGCGGCTGAGCGGGAGTCCACTGCGGCCCGCCGGATCGGTTCTGACGGCCAGGACCTGGTTGACCCCGATCCGGTTCTCCTCGAAGGCCAGCGCGCAGGCGGCCATGTAGAGCCGCCAGACCCTGGCCCGGCCGAGGCCCGCCAGCTTGACCGCCTGCGGCCACTCCTCGCGCAGGTTGGCCACCCAGCGGCGCAGCGTCAGCGCGTAGTGCTCGCGCAGCGACTCAACGTCGCGGACCTCGAAACCGGCGTCTTCCAGCCAACCGACCGTGCTGCCCACCGGGGCCAGCTCGCCGTCGGGGAAGACGTACGCCGCGATGAACGGGCTGAGCCGGTACGGCTCGCCCGGGGCGTTGGGACGGCGGGCGATCTGATGGTTGAGCAGGCGTCCGCCGGGCCGCAGCAGGCCGTGCAGGGTGTGGGCGTAGCGGCGGTACTGGACGGCGCCCACGTGCTCGGCCATGCCGATGCTGGAGATCGCGTCGAACGGACCGTCATCGACCTCGCGGTAGTCCTGCAGCCGGATCTCCAGCCGGTCCGTCAGCCCGGCCTCCGCGATCCGCTCCCGCGCCCCGCGCGCCTGCTCGGCGGAGAGGGTCACGCCGACACCGCTTATGCCGTAGTGCCGGGCCGCGTGCAGCAGCATCGAGCCCCAGCCGCAGCCGACGTCCAGCAGCCGGGCGTCCTCGCCCAGCTGGTGCAGGCCCAGTTTGCGGCAGATCAGGTCCAGCTTTGCCTCCTGCGCTGCCTCCAGCGTGGTGGTCCCCGGCGGCCAGTAGGCGCACGAGTAGACCAGCGAGGGACCCAGCACCAGGCGGTAGAAGTCGTTGCCGACATCGTAGTGGTGACTGATCGCGGCCCGGTCGCGGCGCAGCGTGTGGACCGGACCGGACTTGCGTCGCGCCTCCTCCGTCGGGATCGGCGGACGCGGACCGATCGCGCCCAGGCGCAGCGCCGCGCCGACCATCCGGCGTCCCTCCGGGCCGACCAGGGTCCGCGTGGACGGGCGCAGCGACAGTTCCGGGCGGTTCTCGGCGAGCTGGGCGAGCCGACGCAGCAGCTCGAACATCTCCTCGTCGTCCTCCGGACGGCCCGGGCCGCCGGTGCCGTCCTCCGCAATCGCCAGGTCGCCCGCGACGTAGGCGCGGGCCAGGCCGAGCTCGTTGGGGGCCCAGAGCAGGTGACGCAGCGCGCGCCGGTTCGCGACGGTCAGCAGCGGTCCGTCGGGTGGGCCCGCCTCGGCGTTGTCCCAGGTCCGCAGGCGGAAGGGAGGCTCGACACCGAGTAGTTCGGTGAGCAGTTCGCGCAGCGCCAGTGCACTGTCGCTCGTCATCACGGCTCCTCTCACGACGCGTCGGCACGTGATGGTCCGTCCCCAATCTAGATCGCGCACCACCGCTTGTGAGGGCATTCCGTTGCATTTGGCAGCGAGTCGTGACGAAGGGCGACCGGATGCCGCAGAGTCCGGCTCCAGCGGGTGCAATGAAGGGTGCGTTGAAAGCGCGATGAAGGGCGCGACGGGGCGCGACGGAGGTCGGAGATCCGGACCGTTGCGTCCCGTTGCGCGGACTGTTGCGGTGTTGTGGCTGATGTCCTGCCGGATGGGTTGGTCCGCAGGGGGGTCCGCCGTGGAGAATCAGTGTGCGCCCCCGGGTGGGGCGCGGATGTGACCCAACGGGGAGGTGCTGAGGACGTGGACCAGCTGACGGCGCACGATCCGAGGAGGATCGGGCCCTTCGAGGTGCTGGGCCGGCTCGGCGCGGGCGGGATGGGCTTGGTGTACCTGGCGCGCTCGGCGGCGGGGCGCCGGGTTGCCATCAAGACGGTGCGGGGAGAGCTGGCCGAGGACCAGCTGTTCCGGGTGCGTTTCGCCCGCGAGATCGCGGCGGCGCGGACGGTCAGCGGTTTCTACACCGCTGCCGTCGTCGAGGCGGACGCGGACGCGGCGGTGCCGTGGCTGGCGACCGCCTACATTCCGGCCCCCTCGCTGGAGGACCTGGTCACCGAGTGCGGCCCGCTGCCGGTCGCCACCGTGCGCTGGCTGATCGCGGGGATCGCCGAGGCGCTCCAGTCGATCCACGCGGCCGGACTGGTCCACCGTGACCTGAAGCCGTCGAACGTCCTGGTCACGGAGGACGGCCCGCGCGTGATCGACTTCGGTATCGCAGCCGGGGTCTCGCACACCCGGCTGACGATGACGAACGTGGCGGTCGGCACCCCCGCGTACATGTCGCCGGAGCAGGCCAGGGACAGTCGGGGCGTCACCGGAGCCTCGGACGTCTTCTCGCTCGGCTCGCTGCTGGTCTTCTCGGCCACCGGGCACGCGCCGTACCACGGCGCCAACCCGGTGGAGACCGTCTTCATGCTGCTCCGCGAGTCGCCGGACCTCTCTGGTCTGCCGCAGGATCTGGCGCCGCTGGTCAAGGCCTGCCTGCGCCCGGCCCCGGAGCGCCGCCCCTCCCCGGAGCAGATCGCGGCCGAGCTCGGCCCGCACCTGTACGCCAGCGGAGACGGTGGCGAGGACGACTCCCGCGAGTGGCTGCCCCCGTCGGCGCTGGCGCTGATCGACGCCAAGCGCGGCCGTCGCACGCCGCCTCCGCCCCCGGTGGCGGTGCCGGCTCCGGCGCCGCAGCCCGTTCCGGCACCGGCTCCGGAGCCTGCTCCGGTGGCCGCGCCCGTCGGTGCGACCGGGGTCGACCCGCGTACCGAGGCCGCGCCCAAGGTGCGGCTGCCCGGGGTCCCCTCGCCGATCGGACCCGGGGTCCGCGTTCCGGCCGGCGAGCCCGCCCCGCCGGTCATGCCGCCCGGCACCGGCTGGGTCCGCAAGGGCGGCGCCCATGCCGCGCCCGCGCCGGTGGCCCAGCAGGCCGCCCAGCCCGCCGCTCACGCCGCCGCTCAGCCCACGCACGCCGCGCAGGCTGCCCAGACCGCTCCGTGGCGGCCGTGGCGGTTCCGGATGTCGCACGACGTCTGGGGCTCGCCGGTGGTCGCAGACGGTGTCCTCTACGTCACCAGCTTCGAGGTCCACGCCCTGGACATCGCCAGCGGACGCCGCCGCTTCCGCACCGGCGACGTCGCCTGGGCGCTCGCCGTGGCCGACGGCCGCGTCCACGCCGCCGACGGCCCGAGCCTGTTCACCCTCCACGCCGCCGACGGCACCGAGCGCTGGCGCGTCGCCCTCGACGGCTGGACCTACACGCTGGACGCGGCGGGCGGCGCGATCGTCGCGGGCACGCGCGGCGGCGGGGTCCAGGTCCGCTCCGCGATCGACGGCAGCGAGATGTGGCAGGCGAGAGACGCCCAACAGGACTACGAGAACAGCCAGTCGGGCCCCTGCGTCCTCGGCGACTCGGTCTACTACTACGGCGGCGGTCGGCTGCGCTCGGTCGAGTTGACGTCGGGTCAGCTGCAGTGGGCGCTTCCGCTGGGCGAGGAGGTCCCCTCCCGTCCGGTGCTCCACCGCGGCGTGGTCCACGTCTGCAACGGCACCAGAGTCCTGGCCCTGGACGAGGCCACGGGCCAGGAGCGGTGGCGCTTCGACGCCCCGGTCGCGCTCTTCACCTCCCCGGTGGTCACCGAGGAGGGGGTCTTCTTCGCCGACTACCTGGGCACCGTCTTCGCCCTCGACACGGCGACCGGCTCGCTCCGCTGGCACGTCCGCACGGGCGGTCGCCAGGGCGCGGACCCGGTCGTCCTCGCCGGGGGAGTGCTGCTGGTGAGCAGCGGCGACACGGTCCACGCGTTCGACGCCCGCACGGGCGCGGAGCACTGGCGCTACGCCGCTCGCGCGGAGCTGGCCGGCGTCCCCGCCTCGGCGGACGGCCTCGTCCACGTCGGCAGCCGCGACCACTCCCTGCACACCCTCGACCTCGCCACGGGCCGCCTCCGCTGGAAACTGGACACCGGCGGCGAGATCACCGGTACCCCGGTCGCCGCGGACGGCAAGGTCTTCGCCAGCAGCAAGGACCACTGCGTCTACGCCCTGGACGCTGCGCTGGGCACGGCGACGAAGCAGCCGTAGCGTCCGCGGGGAACTTGCAACACCCAGGGGCGCGGGGCTCTGCTTGATCAACTGCGCGCGCGAACAGCCACCCTGTGCGGATGGCCCTGTTGGCTCGGGGACTCACCGCACCGGGTGGGTTGTCGCGCGCGCAGTTGATCAAGCAGAGCCCCGCGCCCCTCGTGGTGCAACTACCTGTGTGAGCAACAGCCATTCGCCGCTTCCCTTGGCCGCGCAGTTCCTCGCGCCCTTGGATTGAGCAGCCTCAGCTCTTGGGATCGTGTTGCCGGCGCCAGCCGGACCACGCGGAGGAGACCATCTCGGCGACGCCGAACCTCGCCTTCCAGCCCAGCTCCTGGGCGATCCGCTCCGAGGAGGCGACGACCCGGGCCGGGTCGCCCGCGCGGCGGGGGGTGATGACCGGGGTGGTGTCGCGGCCGGTGACCTCGCCGATCACGGCGAGCATCTCGTGGACCGAAACCCCCTCCCCACGGCCGATGTTGAGGACGAGATCGGTGCCGTCCGGCCGCTCCGTGAGCCGCCGCACCGCGGCGACGTGCGCGGAGGCGATGTCCTCGACGTGGATGTAGTCGCGGATGCAGGTGCCGTCGGGGGTCGGGTAGTCGTCGCCGAAGACGCGCGGGGGCTCGCCCGCGTCGAGGCGCTCGAAGACCATCGGGATCAGGTTGAACGCGCCCGGATCGGCCAACTCCGGCGCCGCCGCGCCCGCGACGTTGAAGTAGCGCAGCGATACCGTGCTCATGCCCGCCGCCCGGCCGGTCGCGCGGACCAGCCACTCACCGGCCAGCTTGGTCTCGCCGTAGGGGTTTATCGGAGCGCAGGGGGTGTCCTCGGTGACCAGGTCGACGTCCGGCATCCCGTAGACCGCCGCCGAGGAGGAGAACAGGAAGCGGCTGACGCCCGCGTCCACCGCGGCCTCCAGCACGACGCGGAGGCCCTCGACGTTCTCCCGGTAGTACCGCAGCGGCTGCTCGACCGACTCGCCCACCTGCTTCTTCGCCGCGATGTGCAGCACGCCGACCACCGCGTGCTCACGCAGCACGGTGTCGAGCAGCGGGCGGTCGAGCGTCGAGCCGGCCACGAGTGGCACGCCTGCGGGCAGGCGTGCCACGTCGCCCGTGCTGAGGTCGTCGAGGACGACCACCGGGTGGCCTGCCTCGACCATCGCACGGACGACGTGGGCACCGATGTAGCCGGCACCGCCGGTGACGAGCCAAGTCATGCCGTCACTCTACGCGGCGGTCACCCGCCGCCTGTGTCAGCGCTTGTGCTTGCGGGCCCGCAGTCGCAGACGCCACGGCACGAGGGCCGACTCGAGCTGGACCGCGAAGCTCATCTTGGACTCGCCCGCGCGGCGCTCCTCGAAGCGGATCGGCACCTCCATCGCGCTGAACCCGGCGTGGACGGCGCGGAACTTGAGCTCCACCTGGAAGCTGTAGCCGGCGCTCTCCAGCGTGGCCAGGTCGACCGCGCGGATGGTCTCCGCGCTCCACAGGTTGAAGCCTGCGGTGATGTCCCGGACGCGGGTGGAGAGGATGGTGCCGGCGTAGGTG
This sequence comes from Streptacidiphilus sp. MAP5-3, assembly GCF_041262505.1. Classification (NCBI taxonomy): domain Bacteria; kingdom Bacillati; phylum Actinomycetota; class Actinomycetes; order Kitasatosporales; family Streptomycetaceae; genus Streptacidiphilus; species Streptacidiphilus sp. MAP5-3. The sequence goes on along the minus strand of NZ_JBGCCL010000001.1, from coordinate 699,842 downwards.
TTGGCCCAGCGCGACAGCAGGCGGCGGTGCCAGCCCCATTCGTCCGCGAGCTCGCCGCCCGGGACGTAGCGGCTGCCGACGACCAGACCGGCGCCGGTGGCCAGTGCGGTGCCGAGCATCTGTGGGATGGCCTCGGCCGGGTGGCTGCCGTCGGCGTCCATCTGGACGACGAAGCGGGCACCCTCTTCGACGGCGAGGGACATACCGGCGGCGTACGCCTTGCCCAGACCGTCCTTACCCTTGCGGTGCAGCACGCTGATGCGCGGCTTGCCGTCCGACAGGTGGCGCTGGGCGAGCTTTTCTGCGAGCTCACCAGTGCCGTCGGGGCTGCTGTCATCGACGATCTTGAGGTGCAGGCCGGGCAGCTTGAGTGCCATCACCTGCTCGACAGTGGCCTCGAGGCTGCCGATCTCGTTGTAGGTCGGCATGACGACGGTCACGGGCGTCTCCGCCCAGTCGTCGGGCAGCTCGACGGGCTTGCTGGTCACGATGGCTCCTGGTCCTCTTTACGGGCCTGTGCGAACGCTGCGGAACGCGGCACGGACGACCTTGGACTGTAACCCATCCATACGAGAGTACGGTCAGGAGCAGAGCTAGTTCACCGGGAAGAAACGCATTGTTCCTGAGGTCGGCGCTCTTTACCGTGTTTCACCCGTTTGCAGGAGTTCGCGACGGGACCGACTTTGACCGCGCGGGCTTCCGGCTCTCGACGCGCTCGACGCGCTCGACGCCTCAGCCGGCGCAGAGCGCCCAGCGCGGGACGGTCACCTCCGGCGTCATCGCCCAGAAGACCACCTGGACCGGCGCCCCGATCCGCAGTCGCTCCGGTGGAACCGCGTTCCACGGCGCGTTCGGGCGCCGCACGGACGAGGTGACCGTGCCGACCAGGCGGACAGTCGGATCCTCGTCCAACTCCACTACCACGACCGGGTAGGGAGCACGCTCCGCGTAGGCGGGCAGCAGCGGCGGGTGGGCGACGACGAAGGACCAGATCCGCCCCCGCCCGGACATCAGCCGCCACTCGTCCTCGAAGCTGCCGCAGTGCGGGCAGCACGGACGCGGCGGGAACCGGAGTCGGCCGCAGTCCGCGCAGGCCTGGATCCGCAGTTCGCCGCGCCGGGCGTACTCCCAGAACGGCTCGCCGTCGTCGTCGGGCCAGGGCAGCAGCAGACCGTCGGCGGTCAGGGTGTCCATGCGGGTCCTCTCGTCGAAGAGCTTCCAGGGCTCAGGCGCGCAGCAGCAGGGCCGAGGTGGGCACGCCCTCGCCTCCGGTGACCAGGCAGGTCGCGGCGTCGGGGACCTGTGCGGTGGAGCTGCCGCGCAGTTGCTTCACGCCCTCGTTGATCAGGTTGAAGCCGTGGACGTAGCCCTCGGAGAGCCCGCCGCCGCCGGTGTTGATCGGCAGCCTCCCACCCAGCTCCAGTGCGCCGCCCTCCGTCCACGCCGCGCCCTCGCCGCGTCCGCAGAAGCCGTAGCCCTCCAGGGAGAGCGGGATCAGCGGCGTGAAGGCGTCGTAGATCTGCGCCACGTCGACGTCCTCGGGGCCGAAGTCGGCGGTCTTCCACAGCTGCCGGGCAGCGGCCCAGGCGGGGCCGGTCAGCGGGTCGTCGTTCCAGTAGTTGACCATGCCGTGGTGCTGCGAGGGCAGGCCCTGGGCGACCGAGTGGAGGTAGACCGGCTTCGACCGGCAGTCACGCGCCCGCTCGGCGCTGACCACGACGCAGGCGAGCGCACCGTCGGTCTCCAGGCAGTTGTCGTAGAGGCAGAGCGGTTCGCTGATCCAGCGGGCGTCCATGTACATCTCGCGGGTCATCGGCCGGTCGTACATGATCGCGTCGGGGTTCTGGTTGGCCCGGTTGCGGCAGGCCAACGCCACGTTGAAGAGGTGGTCCCGGGTCGCGCCGTACTCGTGCATGTAGCGGCGGGCCAGCATGCCGATCTCGTCGGCCGGGCGCAGCAGGCCGAAGGGCCGGGTCCACTGGGCCGGGGTCGGCAGCTGCTGGGCAGTGTTGGTCCACGGCCGCTTGCCGCTGCCGCGCTTGCGGCTGCGCCAGGCGACGCCGACGCTGGCCTGCCCGGTGGCGACGGCCATGGCCAGGTGCGCGACGGTGGCGCAGGAGCCGCCGCCACCGAAGCCGATCCGGGAGAAGAAGGTGACGTCGCCCGCGCCGATGGCCTTGGCCAGCTCGACCTCGTCGGTCTCCTCCATGGTGTAGGAGGCGAGCGCGTCCACCTCGTGGGGCTCGATCCCGGCGTCCTCCAGCGCGGCCAGAACGGCGCGGCAGGCGAGGGCCTTCTCGGACTCCTCCAGATGCTTGGCGAAGCGCGTCTGGCCGATGCCGACGATCGCCGTGCGGTCCTTGAGCATGGCAGCCCCCGCTCTCCCCGCGCCCCGGCGGTGTGTTCTTGATTATCTGACGCTCCGTCAGACTAGAGGGCGTGAACTCTTCCGGGAAGGCCGCGGCCAGCCTAATCTGACGTGCAGTCATATTGCAGCAGTCGGACGGAGGGCAGACCGATGCGGGCGGATCTGGAGTGGGGCACGATCGCCGAGCTGGTCCAGCGGGCGGGTGACCGCTACGGCGACCGCGAGGCGGTCGTCGGCCCGCGCACCCGGATCGACTACTGCCAACTCGCCCAGCGGGTACGGCGGGCAGCCGCAGGCGTGATGGCGGCCGGGGTACGCCCCGGCGACCGCGTCGGCATCTGGGCGCCCAACACCCCCGACTACGTCGTCGCGGCGCTCGGCGCGGTCAGCGCGGGCGCGGTCCTGGTGCCGCTGGGCACCCGGCTCAAGGGCGGCGAGGCGGCCGAACTGCTGCGCCGGACCCGGGCCAGGATGCTCTTCGTCACCTCCAACTTCCTCGGCGTCAGCTACGTCGCGGCGCTGAAGGCCGCAGGCCCGCTGCCCGGCCTGCGGACAACCGTGATGCTCGGCGAGAGCGGGCCCCAGGCGGTTCCGGAGGGGCTGCTCGGCTGGCACGACTTCCTGGCCGGGGGCGCGGACATACTCGAACGCGCAGTCCGTGAGCGCATCGCGGCCGTCCGTCCGGACGACCCGGCGGACATCATGTTCACCTCCGGCACGACCGGCCTCCCCAAGGGCGCGGTCACCACGCACGCCCAGACCCTGCGCGCCTTCGGCACCTGGGCGGAGCTGGCCGGGCTGGTCGAGGGCGACCGCTACCTGGTGGTCAACCCGTTCACCCACACCTTCGGCTGGAAGGCGGGCATCCTCGCCTGCCTGATGAGCGGCGCGACGATCCTGCCGCAGCCCGTCTTCGACATCGAGGCGGTGCTGGCCAAGATCTCCACCGAACGCGTCACCGTCCTCCCGGGCGCGCCCACGGTCTACCAGTCCCTGCTGGACCACCCCGCGCGCGGTCGCCACGACCTGTCCTCGCTCCGCCTCGCCGTCACCGGCGCGGCGGTCGTCCCGCTGGAACTGGTCACCCGGATCCGCGACGAGCTGGGCCTGACGACGGTGCTCACGGCGTACGGGCTGACCGAGTCCAGCGGCATGGTCACCATGTGCCGCCGCGACGACGCGCCGGACACGGTGGCGGCGACGTCGGGCCGCGCCATCCCCGGCGTCGAGGTCCGCGTCCGCGTCGGCGGTAGTGGCGATGGCGATGGCGGTGGCGGAGCCGAAGGCAGAGAAGGCAGCGACGGCAGCGATGCCGCCGACGGCAAGGACCAGCCGCCCGGCATGCCGGGCGAGGTCCAGGTCCGCGGGTACACGGTGATGCGCGAGTACTTCGAGGACCCGACCGGCACGGCCGACGCCTTCACCCAGGACGGTTGGCTCCGCACGGGCGACATCGGCGTCCTGGACGCCGACGGCAACCTGCGGATCACGGATCGTCTGAAGGACATGTACACCGTGGGGGGCTTCAACGCGTACCCGGCGGAGATCGAACGGGTTCTCACCCGGCACCCGTTGGTCGCGGACGCGGCGGTGGTGGGCGTGCCGGACGCGCGCCTGGGGGAGGTGGGCCGGGCGTTCGTGGTCCCGAGGAGCTCGGCCGACGCCGAGGCGGCGACGGAGCTGATCGCCTGGTGCCGGCGGGAGATGGCGAACTACAAGGTGCCGCGCGAGGTGGTCTTCGTGACCGAACTGCCGAGGAACGCCTCCGGCAAGGTGCTCAAGGGTGAGCTCAGGAGCAGGAGTTAGGCGGCGGTCCGGTCGCCCTGGACCGGGGCGCAGTGCCCCGCGCCCCTGATCGTGCAACGTCCCCGCGCGCTCTGACGCCTACCTCCTGCCTACGCGCAGCACAGCTTCAGCACAGGGCGTCAGCGAACAGTTCTGGGCATGAACCATTCGCCCGCGCCGGCGGCGCTGTCCGCGGCTCACCCCGCCCCTCCAGGAACGGAAAGGGACGGCACCACCACCAAGCTGGTCGAGGTGGTCGTCCCCGTCTACAACGAAGAGCACGTCCTCGCGCACAGCATCCGTACGCTGCACGGCTATCTGCGCGAGACCTTCCCCTACCGCTTCCGCCTCACCATCGCGGACAACGCCAGCACCGACCGCACCCGGCAGGTCGCCGAGGACCTCGCCGCCTCGCTCGCGGAGGTACGCGTCGTCCATCTGGACCAGAAGGGGCGCGGCCGTGCCCTGCGTCACGTCTGGGGGAGCAGCGACGCCGACGTCGTCAGCTACATGGACGTCGACCTCTCCACCGGGCTGGAGGCCTTCCTCCCGCTGGTCGCGCCGCTGCTGTCCGGGCACAGCGACCTGGCCATCGGGTCGCGGCTGCACCGCGGTTCCGCCGTCGTCCGGGGGCCGAAGCGGGAGATCATCTCGCGGACCTACAACCTGCTCCTCCGGGCCACCCTCGCGGCCAAGTTCTCCGACGCGCAGTGCGGCTTCAAGGCCGCCCGCACCGAGGTCGTGCAGGCACTGCTGGCCGAGGTCGAGGACGAGACCTGGTTCTTCGACACCGAACTGCTGCTGCTCGCGGAGCGCAGTGGCCTGCGGATCCACGAGGTGCCGGTGGACTGGATCGACGACCCGGACAGTCGCGTCGACATCGTGCGGACCGTCAAGGACGACCTCAAGGGCATGTGGCGGGTGGGCAGGAAGGCCCTCTCCGGGGCCACCCGGCTGCCCGTCCCGCCGCGCGTCAGCCGGGCCCAGCTGCCGACCGGGATGCGGTGGCAGCTCTCCAGCTTCGCGGTGATCGGGGTGCTCAGCACCCTCGCGTACCTGGTGCTCTACCTGGCGCTGCGGCAGGCAGCCCCGGCCGAACTGGCCAACGCCGTCGCGCTGTTCGTGACCGCCATCGCCAACACCGCGGCCAACCGGCGCTTCACCTTCGGGGTGACCGGCTCCCGTGACGGGCTGCGGCACCAGGTCGAGGGCGGGATCGCCTTCCTGATCGGGCTGGTGCTGAGCACGCTCGCGCTCGCGCTGGCCGGGGCGGTCGCGCCGCACGCGTCGCACCTGGTGGAGCTGGCCTGGCTGGTGGCGGCGAACGCGCTGGCCACGGTGGTGCGCTTCGTGCTGCTGCGCGCCTGGGTGTTCCACCCGCGTCGAGCCGCCCGGCAGGCCCGTGCCGCCGAACTGAACACGATCGAGCAGGAGTTGCACCGTTGAGCGCCTACGTCCAAGCCCCGTCGGCCGGTGCCGCCGCGCGGCCGTCCGCATCCCGCCGTTCCCGCCGTTCCCGTCGTTCCCGCTCGGCCCGCTGGGTCCGGCCCGCCTACTGGGGCAGCCTGCTGCTCGCGGCGCTGGTCTACTGCTACGGCCTGGGGACCAATGGGAACGCCAACTCCTACTACGCGGCAGCCGTGCTGAGTGGCACCAAGAGCTGGTCCGCGATGTTCTACGGCTCGTTGGACGCGGGCAACTACATCACCGTCGACAAGCCGCCGTTCGCGCTCTGGCTGATGGAGGTCTCCTGCCGGGTCTTCGGCTTCGGCAGCTGGCAGATGCTGCTGCCGATCGCCGCCTGCGGCATCGCCTCCGTGGCCGTGCTGTACAGCGCGGTACGGCGCAGCTTCGGGCCCACGGCGGCGACGGTCGCTGCCGTGGTGCTGGCGATCACGCCGATCACCGTGGCGATCAACCGGGACAACAACCCTGATCCGGTGCTGGTGCTGCTCACCGTCTCGGCGGCCTGGTTCTGCCTGGAGGCGATCCGGCGCGGCACGCTGCGGCATCTGCTGATCAGCGCCGTGCTGGTCGGGTTCGCCTTCAACACCAAGATGCTGCAGGCCTACATCGTGCTGCCGGCGTTCTTCCTCGCCTATGTCTGGGCCGCCCCGGGCGGCGTGTGGCGGCGGGTGCGCAACCTGCTGGTCGCGGGCGTCGCGCTGGTGGTGTCGAGCGGCTGGTGGATGGTGATCGTCGACTCGACCAAGAACCACCCGTTCATCGGCTCCAGTTCGGACGGCACGGTGTGGAACCTGGTCATCGGCTACAACGGGCTGGAGCGGGTGCTGGGCGCGAGCGGCGCGTCCGCTGCGGGCGGTTCGACGTCCGGTGCTGGTGGCGGCAGCGGCGGGGGAGCGGTCGCGGGTGGCGCCAACTTCGGCGGGACCTCGGGCGCGGGGCGACTGTTCAACGACATCCTCGGCGGGCAGATCTCCTGGCTGATCCCCTTCGCGGTGATCGCGCTGGTCGGCGCACTGGTGCTGCGTGGCCGACGCCGCCGGACCGACATGCAGCGGGTGTCGCTGCTGCTGTGGGGCGGCTGGCTGCTGACGCACTACGTCGTCTTCAGCTTCGCCTCGGGGACCTTCCACCCGTACTACACGACGATGCTGGCCCCGGCGATCGCGGCGCTGACCGGCGCGGGCGGGACCATGCTGTTCCGCGCGCTGCGTTCCCCGTCGCGGAAGCCGGTCTGGGCGGCGGTGCTGCCGGCCGCGGTCGTGGTGTCGGCGGTCTGGGCGGCGGTCCTGCTGCGGCGGACGACGTCGTTCGCGCCGTGGCTCTGGCCGACGGTCGCGGTGTTGGCAGCGGCCGCTGTGGTGGCGCTGCTGGTCGCCCGCTTCGGCGCGAGCGCGGCACTGGTCGCGGTGCGCGGACGCCTGCTCGCCGTGGGCGCGCTGACGGCGGCGCTCGCCCTGCTGGCCGGTCCCGCCGCGTATGCGGCGGACACCGCCACGGCGGGCGCGATCCAGGGCGTCAACCCGACGGCCGGTCCGACCACGGCGGGCAGCTTCGGCGGGATGCCGGGCGGTGGTCGCGGCGTCGGCGGCGCGGAGGGCCGCGCAGGTTTCCGGGGCGAGCTGCCGGGCGGTAGCGGTGGCGCGCCCAGTGGTACCGGGCAGGGCGGGTTCCCCGGCGGCCTGGCCGGGGGCGAACAGCCGGGCATGTCCGGGGGCGGCGGCTTCGGTGGCATCGGCGGCTCTGGCAGCTCTGGCGGCTCGTTCGGTGAGGGTTCCGCTCGAAGCGGGACGCATGCGGGCCTTGGCGGCGCGGCTGGTTTCGGCGGCGGAGCGGGCGGTCCCGGCGGAGTTGTGAGCTCGGCGCTCCTTTCTTACCTGGAGCGGAACCAGGGCGGCGCGACGTGGCTGGTCGCCGTCTCCAGCGCGCAGACCGCGGCGGACATGATCCTGCAGTCCGGGGGCAGGCCCGTGATCGGCATGGGCGGCTTCACCGGCTCCGACCCGGCGATGCCCCTCACCAAGCTGAAGTCGTACATCGCCTCCGGCAAGCTGCGCTACGTCCTGCTCGACAGTGCGAGCGGCGGTTTCGGCGGCGGCATGGGCGGACCGGGCGGCGGCCAGGCCAACAGCGCGGCCACGGCCTACGTGAAGTCGACCTGCACGGTCGTGCCCGCCTCCGCCTACGGCGCGGGCAGCAGCACGAGCAGCAAGACCACGGCGACCACGGCCACGTCGGGCCAGACGCTCTACGAGTGCACCAAGGGCTAGTAACAGGTCCTGGCTGTGCCGGTCGCTCGATCCCTCCGCCTCACAGCGGGTCCGCGGTGCTCCGCTGGACCCGCTGTGAGGCGCGCGGGCGCAGGCGACGGAGCTCGGCGTCGCGCAGTCCGGGTCGTCGGCTGTCGACGGCCGCCGTCACCGCGCAGAGCGTGAACCCGGCCAGGAACCAGCCGGCCAGCACGTCGCTGGGCCAGTGCACGCCGAGGCCGATGCGGGTCCAGCTGACCAGCAGCACCGACCCGCCCGCCACAGTCGCGGCGAGCACCCGCGCGGAAGATCGTCGAAGCCTGGGCCAGGCGATCGCGAGCAGCAGCGGCAGGATCGTCGCCGCCGTCATCGCGTGCCCGGACGGGAACGCCCAGTCGGTGGCGACCGCCACGGGATGCGGCAGCGCCGGGCGGGGGCGCGCCACGGCCTCCTTGACGCCCACCTCCAGGGCCGCCTGAACCACTCCACAGGCCGTCGCCCAGACGGCGGCGATCCGCGCGCCGCGCCACCAGAGCCAGACCACCACCACGGCCAGCAGCACCCGCAGCACCGTCGGCTCCAGGACGGCGCTGATCGTCCGCATCGAGCCGGTCCAGGCGGCCTGGCGCAGGGCGGCGTTGTGCAGGTGCTGGTCGACGGCGAGGTCGAACCGGAGCAGCGGCTGCCAGGGCGCCTCGACGAGGGCCAGCATGGTGCCGAAGAGCAGCAGGAACGCTGCCGCGCCCGCCCACAGGCGCCATTCCCGCACGTCAGGCTCCCTCTGCTCGGCTCTCGTCGGCATCTCTCAAGGGCCCGATCCGTCACCGAGTCGGTGACCACATTTCGTCGCGCGGGGAACCAGGGCCAGGCGGACAATCGTCCCAGAGAGTGATAGAACCGGACGTCCGCCCCACCGTAACCGGGCGACGACGCTGCGTCGATGATCGGGAATAACCCGCCAGCATACTGCGACCGGCGAAGAAAAACACCACTTCGGGAATGATTCTTCGGAACTCGTCGTTGAGCCGTTACGTAAGCAGTTCCCAGGTACGGGCCAGCCAGGCCCGTCACGTCCCCGAGGGAGTACGTATGGCCACCCGTGCCGTCGTCCGCGGCAAGGCCGATCGGACCCGCTCCGTGCGGCCCACCGCAGGTGAGGCCGACCGCGACCTCGTCGGTATGTACCTGGACGAGATCGCCCGGACCCCGCTGCTGGACGCGGAGCAGGAGGTTCAGCTGTCCACCCGGATCGAGGCCGGCGTCTTCGCCGAGCACCTCCTCGAAGCGGGGCAGACGGTCGGTGACGCCACCGAGGACGAGCTGCGTGCGATATCCGCGGACGGGCAGCGGGCGAAGGACATCTTCATCCGGTCCAACCTGCGCCTGGTCGTCGCCGTCGCCCGTCGTTACCCGCGCAGCGGGTTGCCGCTGCTGGACCTGATCCAGGAGGGCAACGCCGGGCTCGTCCGTGCCGTCGAGAAGTTCGACTTCGGCAAGGGCTTCAAGTTCTCCACCTACGCGACCTGGTGGATCCGTCAGGCGATCACCCGGTCGATCGCCGACCAGTCGCGCACCATTCGCCTCCCCGTCCACCTGGTCGAGGAGCTGGGCCGGATCCGTCGCGTCCAGCGCGAGAAGTCCAAGGAGCTCGGGCGCGACGCCGAGCTCGCCGAGGTCGCGGCCGAGCTGGACACCACCGAGGACCGGATCAAGGACGTCCTGGACTGGGCACGCGACCCGGTCAGCCTCAACATGACCGTCGACGACGACGGTGAGACCCAGTTCGGCGACCTGGTCGAGGACACCGGCGCGGAGTCCCCCGAGGACGCCGTCATGGTGATGATGCGTCGTGAGGAGCTCGAGCGCCTGATCGACCGGCTGGACGACCGCACCGCCTCGATCATCCGCTCCCGCTACGGCATCGAGGACGGCCGCGAGCGGACGCTCACCGAGGTGGGCAAGCAGCACGGCCTGACCCGTGAGCGCATCCGCCAGATCGAGAAGCACGCGCTCGCCGAGCTCCGCAAGATCGCCGACCACGCGGGCTTCGAGGCCGCGTGACACGTGTAAGACCGCGTCAGCGGTCGGGCGACGCCGAGCCCCCGCCAAGAGCCCCCGTTTCACCCCAGGTGGAGCGGGGGCTCTTGGCATCCCGTGCCGCCTACCCTGGAGGGATGAGCGGCAGGGATGACGAGCAGAGCAAGGCCAGGCGGAGGATCGTCTTCGACGACCCGGTCAGCGGGCGCGGCAAGGACGACACCGACTCGGGCTGGGGCGAGGAGCGCAGCGAGGGCGCTCAGCGTCGGGACCTGGACTGGTACCTGCGCGAGACCCCGCCGCACCACGGGGACAAGTAGTCCGGCGTGCGGCCGGCTCAGCTGTGCTGCGCCGGTGGCATGGCGGGCGGCGGCTCGGCTGCGACCTGCGGGAACGCACCCGTCTGAGCATGGGCGCGCGTTCCGGCGGCCGCTGCTGATTCACCCGATCCGGGAGGCTGTCGCAACGATCCGACGGCGAGCGTCGTCGCCGCGACGAGCAGCCCGGCGGCGACAGGACCCGGCCGTCGCCGCACCGGCCCGGGCAGCCGATGCCGCCCGCGTCCCGCGCGGATGGGCGGGAAGGCGGCGATGCAGTAGGTGGGCGGGATCGAAAGGGACATGCTGGCCTCCTCCGGAGCAGGTTCTTCGCTACGGGGACAACGCTGCCGCGAGGCGGGGACCAGAACCAGGAGGGGCTGCACAGCCTGTGGACAACTCCGGGCTGTGGAGAACTTCTCCTCAAAAGGGTGAGCTGCATGACGTAGGGGCGAGGCCCCTGTCATGCAGCTGCAGCTCTGCCGAGCTCAGGCCGCCGAGCCGGAGGAGCCGGACGAGGAAGCGCTGGAGGACGAGCCCGAGGAGCTCGTGGAGGAGCTCGACGAGGAGGACGACGAACCCGAGGAGCTCGACGAACCCGAGGAGCCCGACGCCGAGCCCGCGGAGGTGATGCTGCTGCTGGACGACGAGCGGCTGTCGGTCCGGTAGAAGCCGGATCCCTTGAAGACCACGCCCACCGCCGAGAAGATCTTGCGCAGCTTGCCGCCGCACTCGGGGCACTCGGTCAGCGCGGCGTCGCTGAACTTCTGCACGGCCTCGAGACCGTTGCCGCACTGGGTGCACTGGTACTGGTACGTCGGCACTTGTTTCCTCCTGGCACTCTAAGGCTATGAGTGCTAACGATCCTCAATGATGCGGCATTCCGGGTGGAGAAGTCCACTGATCGGGGATGTGAGCCTGGGTACTCCACCTCGCCCCGGCCGCCCTCCGGGGCGGCTCGCGGCCTCAGTACTCGGTGCGGGTGCCGCTGAGCCAGCCGGCCAGTTTGCCGCCCTGGTCGACCGCGCGGATCCGCCGCTCGGCCCGGTCGCGGACCTGGTCGGTGGCCACCACCAGTAGGTCGTCGCCGTGCCGCAGCAGCGTGGTCGGGCCGGGGACGAAGCTCTCGCCGCCGCGCACGATCAGGGTCACCGCCGCTCCCTTCGGCAACCGCAGCTCGCTGATCTCGACGCCCGCGAGACGTGACTCGGGCCCGACCGAGACGGAGAGGAGATGGCCGTGGAGTCGCTCCAGCGGGGCCGATTCGACCTCCAGGTCGTCGGCGTGGGCGGAGTCGGAGATCCGCAGGCCGCGTGCCAGCCACGGCAGGGTCGGGCCCTGGAGCAGGGTGAAGACCACCACCAGCAGGAAGACCGTGTTGAACAGCTGGTCCGCCCCGGGCACCTTGTGCACCACCGGGATGGTGGCCAGCACGATCGGCACCGCGCCGCGCAGCCCGGCCCAGCTCAGCAGCACCTGCTCACGCCAGGTGATCCGGAACGGCGTCAGGGTCAGCAGGACCGAGGCCGGGCGGGCGGCCAGCACCAGCACCAGACCGACCACCAACGCGGGGACGATCGCGTCGGCCATGGTGTGCGGGTTCACCAGCAGCCCCAGCATCACGAACATGCTGATCTGCGCGATCCAGGCCAGGCCCTCGGCGAAGCCGCGGGTGGCCGGGCCGTGGGGGAGCCTGGCGTTGCCGAGCAGCAGAGCGCAGATGTAGGTGGCGAGGAAGCCGGAACCGTCCAGCAGCGCGCCGCCCGCGTAGGCGAGGATCGTCAGGGCGACGACCGCGATCGGGTAGAGGCCCGAGGAGGGCAGCGCGACATGGCGCAGCGTCAGCGCGCCCAGCCGGCCCACCACCAGGCCGACCACGACCCCGATGGCGAGCTCCGCGATCACGGTGCCGGTGAGCACGTACCAGGAGTCGATCGGCCCGGCGGTGGCGAACGCGACGACCAGGATCACCACGGGGGCGTCGTTGAACCCGGACTCGGCCTCCAGCAGTCCGCTCAGCCGGGACGGGAGCGGGACGCGGCGCAGCACCGAGAAGACCGCCGCCGCGTCGGTCGACGAGACGACCGCGCCGAGCAGGAGTGAGACGCGCCAGTCCGCCCCGGTGAGCAGGTGCGCGCCTACCGCGACGACACCGACGCTGATCGCGGTGCCGATCGTGGCGAGCACGGCGGCGGCCGGGACCGAGGGTTTGATGTCGGACCACCGGGTGCCGAGGCCGCCCTCGGCGAGGATCACCACCAGTGCGGCGTAGCCCAGGACCTGGGTGAGCTCGGCGTTGTCGAAGGTGATGCTGCCGATGCCGTCATGGCCGAGCAGGACGCCGATGCCGAGGTAGAGGAGCAGGCTGGGGAGCCCGCTGCGGGAGGAGAGCCGGACCGCGGCCACGGCCACCAGCAACACCAGGGAGAACAGCAGGAGGAGCAGATCGAGCCGGTGGACGGACACGCAGGGGCACCTCGCGCGCTGGGCCTGCCGCTTCCTGGGGGGAAGCGGGGGTTCACAGCAGAATCGTTGCTTCCACTTGTCTGGAGCAAGATTTTACCGATCTGACGGCGCATTCTCCGCGCGGTCCAAAGGGTGGTCACCAGCGCGGACACGATGTCCGGCGGCGGTCGGGTACCGCTCCGGCGCTGTTCGAGCAGGCCCTGGGCAGGCAGCGGCCCGGCAGCCGTCGGAGACCCGCTCCGCCCGCGGCGCGACCGCCGCGCGTCATGGGTTCCGCTTCGGGTGTTAGCGTCAGCACCGCCGCTCTGCGCGGTACGCCGCGGTAAAGTCACTGCCCCTCACAAGGACCCTGATGCCCCGCTCCTCCCGTCCCAAGCGCCCCAAGAAGTCGCGTCGCCTTCGTTTCATGGTGGTGCTGGTCGTGCTGCTGCTCGTCGGCGGCGTCGCCTTCGGCGGCTGGTACGGCGTGCGCCAGGTGCGCGCGTCGCTGCCGCAGACCACCGGCACGATCCACCTCCAGGGCGTCACCGGCCCGGTCCAGGTGATTCGTGACTCCTCGGGCATCCCGCAGATCTACGCGTCCAGCCCCGAGGACCTGTTCATGGCCCAGGGCTACGTGCAGGCGCAGGACCGGTTCTGGCAGATGGACGTGGACCGTCACATCACCAGCGGGACGCTCTCGTCCATGTTCGGCTCGGGACAGCTGCAGACCGACGCCTTCATCCGGACCATGGACTGGCAGGGCGTCGCGCAGCAGGAGTTGCAGAGCCAGCTCTCGCAGACCACCAAGGACTACCTGACCGCCTACACCGACGGCGTCAACGCGTGGCTCAAGCAGCACCCGGGCGGGGCGGGGGCGTCGCTGGAGTACGCGCTGCTCGGCGTCGCCCACAGCGGCTACAAGCCCGCGCCGTGGACGCCGGTGGACTCGGTCTCCTGGTTGACGGCGATGGCCTGGGACCTGAGCGGCAACATGCAGCAGGAGATCGACCGTTCGCTGCTGTCGGGGACCTTCAACACGCAGGAGATCTCGCAGCTCTACCCGTCGTACCCCTACACCACCAACGGCACGATCCTGAAGACCGGTGAGGTCTCCAAGGACGGCACCTACGTTCCGGCCGAGGGCGCCCGGACGGCGCCGGTGGTCTCCGACGGCTCCGGCTCGTCGAGCTCCTCCAGTTCTTCCAGTTCGTCGGGGTCTCCGAACACGTCGGGCTCGTCGAGCAAGTCCGGCGGCGCGACCAACGCCTCGTACCAGACGGCCGGTGGCAGTTCCGCGGCGCAGGGCGCGCAGACGGCCGCGCAGGCGCTGGCGAACAACCTCTCCGTGCTGCCGACCATGCTCGGTCGCCCGGGCGCGGCCGGGATCGGGTCCAACTCCTGGGTGGTCGACGGCGCGCACACCACGACCGGCAAGCCGCTGCTGGCCAACGACCCGCACCTGTCGCCGCAGATGCCGTCCATCTGGTACCAGATGGGCCTGCACTGCACGACCGTCAGCGCGCAGTGCCCGTTCGACGTCACCGGCTTCACCTTCCCCGGCATGCCCGGCGTGATCATCGGCCACAACCAGAGCGTCTCCTGGGGCTTCACCAACGTCGGCACCGATGTCCAGGACCTCTACCTGGAGCAGGTCAACAGCGACGGCACCTACCTCTACGACGGCAAGAACCTCCCGCTGGTGACCCGTCAGGTGAGCATCCCGGTGGCCGGCAGCTCGCCGCAGACGATCACCATCCGCTCCACGCAGGACGGCATGCCGATCATCTCCGACCACAGCACGCAGGAGCAGAGCGTCGGTGTCAGCGCGCCCGTCGACGGTGCCGCGCCCCCGCGCGGCGGCGGCTACGCGATCGCGCTCAAGTGGACCGCGCTGACGCCGAACAAGACCATGGACGCGGTCTTCGAGCTCGACAAGGCGCAGAACTTCGGCGAGTTCCGCGGCGCGGCCAAGGACTTCTCGGTGCCCGCGCAGAACCTGATCTACGCGGACACCAAGGGCGACATCGGCTACCAGATGCCGGGTCAGGTCCCGATCCGGCCGAAGATCGCCGGTGACGACGGCACCTACCCGCAGCCCGGCTGGGACTCGCGCTACAAGTGGACCGGCCAGTACGTGCCGTTCGACGCGCTGCCGTGGGTGGAGAACCCGCCCGAGGGCTACATCGTGACGGCCAACCAGGCCGCGGTGGACCCGAACTACCCGTACCTGATCACCAACGACTGGGACTACGGCACCCGCGCCAAGCAGATCGACACGCTGATCCAGGGCAAGCTCAACGGCGGCGGCAAGATCTCGCCGGACGACATGGCCTCGATCCAGCAGGACGACACCAGCGTCTTCGCCAAGTCCCTGGTCCCGTACCTGCTCAACGTGAAGCTGACCGGCTCGTACTACACCCAGGCCCAGGACCTGCTGCGCGGTTGGAACTTCCAGCAGGACGCGGGCTCGGCTGCGGCGGCCTACTACAACGCGGTCTGGTCGAACCTGCTGCACCTGGCCTTCGACGAGAAGTTCCCGGCGTCCGTGCGTTCCACCACCGACTGCATCATGGTGGTGCCCGCCAGCCAGCAGGGGCTGCCCGCGGACGACGTCAACGGCACCCCGCAGCGCGTCCGCACCTGCGGACTGCGCGACGACGCGACCGCCCAGCCGGACGGCAACGACCAGTGGACCACCGTGGTTGGCGCGGTGCTGGACCAGCCGAACAGCGAGTGGTGGAACTGGACCGACGCCACCGGCAAGCAGTACTCCGGCCGGGACAGCCTGCTGGCCCAGGCGATGGTCGACGCCCGCAAGCAGCTGACCTCCCTGATGGGCAAGGACATCAGCACCTGGAGCTGGGGTCGGATCCACACCCTGGAGCTGCAGGAGCGCACCCTCGGCTCGGACGACTCGAACATCGCCTCGGGCGCGGTCCACTGGCTGCTCAACCGCGGCCCCTACGAGCTGAGCGGCGGCAGCGCGGCGGTCGACGCGTCCAGCTGGGACGCGGCCAACGGCTTCACCGTGGACGAGGCCCCGTCGATGCGCATGATCGTCGACCTGTCCGACTTCGACGCCTCCCAGTGGATCAACATCGGCGGCGCGTCCGGGCACGCGTTCAGCGCGAACTACGACGACCAGATGCAGCTGTGGGCCAACGGCCAGATGCTGACCTGGGCCTACAGCAAGCAGCAGGTCCAGGCGGCGGGCAAGGCCACACTCACGCTCGAACCCTGAGAGGGAGTCAGGCGGTTCGGCCGCCGACGTCGAACACGACCGTCCGGGCGGGCGTCACCACGGCGTCCACCGGGCGGTCGTGTGCTTCCGTCGGCAGACCGGGCAGCAGCTCGGCGTCGAAGAGCAGGGTGACCAACCGGGCCGCCGAGCCGGCCGAGGCGAGCCGGGCCAGCACCCGGTCGTAGCTGCCGCCGCCGCGCCCGAGCCGCAGTCCCGTCGCCGGGTCGACGGCCAGGCCCGGCAGCAGCACCAGGTCGGCGGCGGCGACGGCGCCCACGCCGAGCCGCGGGCCGGTCGGCTCCAGCAGCCCGAGCCGGGCCGGGGCCAGACCCTCCGCGCCCTGGTAGACCGCCCAGTCCAGGTCGTTGTCCGGCAGCAGCACCGGCAGCAGCACCCGCACGCCCCGCGCGCGCAGCGCGTCGAGCAGCGGACGGGTACCGGGCTCGGAGCCCATCGAGACGTAGCAGGCGACCGTCGCGGCCCGCGTCTCCGTTGCGAACGCCAGTGCCCTTGCCGCCAGGGTGTCCGCAGCCGCGTCCCGCTCGACGGGTGACATTGCGGCGCGTGCGGCGAGCAGGCGTGACCTCAGGGGCTTCTTGTCGTTATCCATCAGATGGGACGGCCTTCCGTCTCGTCGGTGCTTTCGGCTCGTCGGTGCTTTCGGCGGAGGGACGACCATGCTGCCCGTCCTCGCGGACATCCTCGCCGTTGTCTGCCTTCCCGCGCTGCTCGCGGCCTGGCTGTTCGGGCGCGGTCGGGCGCGTGCCCAGGCGGTGCTCGCCGTCCGGAGCGAGGAGCTCGCCGCGCTCCGCACCGGCCGCGCCGAGCTGGAGCGCACCTCCTGCATGGACCCGTTGACCGGGGTCTGGAACTACCGCTACCTCCAGCTGGCGCTGGACCGGGAGATCGCCCGCTGCAAACGCCGTTCCGGCGAGCGCGTCCTCGCGGTCCTGCTGCTGGAGATCGAGGGCTTCGGCGACATCCGCCGCGAGCACGGCTACCAGCGGGCCGGCGCGGTGCTGCGCGACCTGGCCCAGCGGCTGGCGATGGAGGTGCGCGAGGAGGACGTCTTCGGCCGCTACGGCGGCGAGGAGTTCCTGGTGCTGCTCCCGGAGACGGACGAGCAGGGGGCCATGACCGTGGCCGACCGGCTGTCCTGGACGGTGCGGCGGCATCCGCTGGCGCTGCCCTCGGTCCCGGTCCACCAAAACGAGTGTGGAAGTCTCCCCGGGAACGGTCTGTCGGCCCGGGTCGGCATCGGCCTGCTGCCCAGGGACGGTTCGCATGCAGCGCTGTTGCTCAGGGCCGCTGACAAGTCTTTGACAGGGGAGAGATATCTGACGGACACAGTCCGGCAGCTAAAGTCGTCCGTATGACGAAAGCTCGTACGCGCCAGATCACCAAGGCGGTCATCCCCGCGGCAGGTCTCGGCACCCGCTTCCTGCCGGCCACCAAGGCGACTCCGAAGGAGATGCTGCCGGTGGTCGACAAGCCCGCGATCCAGTACGTCGTGGAGGAGGCGGCGTCGGCCGGGCTGACCGATGTGCTGATGATCACCGGGCGGAACAAGCGTCCGCTGGAGGACCACTTCGACCGGGCCTACGAGCTGGAGGAGCAGCTCGCGCGCAAGGGCGACCAGGCCAAGCTGGACCGCGTCCGCGAGTCCAGCGAGCTGGCCACCATGCACTACGTGCGCCAGGGCGACCCCAAGGGCCTGGGCCACGCGGTGCTCTGCGCGGAGCCGCACGTCGCGGACCAGCCCTTCGCGGTGCTGCTCGGCGACGACCTGATCGACCCGCGCGACCCGCTGCTGTCCAAGATGATCGACGTCCAGCGCGAGCTCGGCGGCAGCGTCGTGGCGCTGATCGAGGTCGACCCGGCGCTGGCCCACCTCTACGGCTGCGCCTCGATCCGTCCGGCGGAGTGGCACGGCTCACTCGGCGGCGACGAGGACATCGTCCGGATCACCGACCTGGTCGAGAAGCCCGCCCCCGGCGAGGCCCCGAGCAACTACGCCGTCATCGGCCGCTACGTGCTCGACCCGTCCGTCTTCGACGTGCTGCGCGACACGCCGCCCGGCAAGAACGGTGAGATCCAGCTCACCGACGCGCTCCGGGTCCTGTCCCAGCGCACGCCGGGCCGCGGCGGTCCGGTGCACGGCGTGATCTTCCGTGGTCGCCGCTACGACACCGGTGACAAGGGCGACTACCTGCGCGCCATCGTCCGGCTCGCCTGCGAGCGCGAGGACCTCGGTCCGGAGTTCCGCGCCTGGCTCAAGGAGTTCGTCGGCAGCGGCGAGCTGGACGGCAAGAGCGGCGGCGTCGAGCTCTGAGTCCGAGCGTGTCCTGGCCCGGGTCTGTGCCGTGAGCACGGCGCCCGGGCCGACGCGTGTCCGACGTGCCTCCGACGCGCGTCCGGCGGTCGGACGGTCCGGGGGTTGTCGGTGGCGACGAGTAGTGTCGACTGCGTCACATGGCCCGGCTGCGCGCCGGGCCCGCAGCACCGAACCGCAGCACCGAACCGCACCGCCACGGGGGAGCGCACCATGACCGACCACCAGCACCACGGCCACGACCAGGGGCATGCGCACGGCCGTGCGCACGACCACGGCCTCGGTCAGGACGGTGGTGCCGGGCTCGCGGAGGACCCGTGCGCGGCCGAGGCGGCGCCGGGCGCGGAGAAGTCCGGCGGCGGGCGGCTGTGGACGGTCGACGAGCACCTCGCCGACATCCTGGCGGCCGTCGCCCGGGTCGCGCCGCTGCCGCCGCTGGAGCTGCAGCTGCTGGAGGCCCAGGGCTGCCTGACCGTCGACGAGCTGGTCTCCGGCGTCGCGCTGCCGCCCTTCGACAACAGCTCGATGGACGGCTACGCCGTGCGCGTCGCCGACCTTGAGGGGGCGACCAAGGACTACCCCTCCGTGCTGGCTGTCGTCGGCGATGTCGCGGCGGGCGCCGCCGCGCTGCCGGTGATCGGTCCGGGCCAGTGCGCGCGGATCATGACGGGCGCGCCGATTCCGCCCGGCGCCGAGGCCGTCGTGCCGGTCGAGTGGACCGACGCGGGCACCGGCTCCGACAAGGCCGCCACCACCATGGCCCCCCAGGGCGGCGAGCCGGTCGCCACCGGCGGCGAAGTGCGGATCTTCCAGCCGGTCGAGTCCGGCGCGTTCGTCCGACGACGCGGTGACGACATCGCCGAGGGCCAGTCGCTGCTCCCGGCCGGCACCCGCCTCGGTCCGACGCAGATCGGCCTGCTCGCGGCAATCGGCCGGGACACGGTCCGGGTGCGCCCGCGTCCGCGCGTCGTGGTCCTCTCCACGGGTAGCGAGCTGGTCCAGCCGGGCTCGCGCGTCGGCCCCGGCCAGATCAGCGACTCCAACAGCTTCGCGCTGACCGCCGCCGCCCGGGACGCCGGAGCGATCGCCTACCGGGTGGGCGGCGTCCCCGACGACGCCGAGAAGCTGCGCGAGGTCATCGACGACCAGCTGATCCGCGCGGACCTCATCGTCACCAGCGGCGGCGTCAGCGTCGGGGCGTACGACGTGGTCAAGGAGGCGCTGGGGGAGCAGGTCTCCTTCCGCAAGCTGCGGATGCAGCCCGGAAAGCCGCAGGGTTTCGGCGTGCTGGAGGGCTCCGGCGGCCCGGTGCCGATCCTGGCCCTGCCAGGCAACCCGGTCAGCGCCTACCTCTCCTTCGAGCTCTTCGTCCGCCCGGCGATCCGGGCGATGCTGGGCGCGCCGGACATCCACCGGCCGGTGGTCACCGCACGGCTCACCGAGGGCCTCGGCTCGCCCACGGGTCGACGCCAGTTCGCGCGCGGCTCGTACGACCCGGTCGCGGGCACGGTGACGCCCGTCGGTGGCGCGGGCTCCCACCTGCTCGGCGCGCTCGCGCACGCCAACGCGCTGATCGTGGTCCCCGAGGACGCGACGTCCGTCGCGTCCGGCGCGGAGGTCGAGACCGTGCTGCTGGACTGACGGGCCCCGCCCTCCCGCTGGGGCACCTCCACTGATCCGACGATGCGGCGTTCCGTGGTCTCAGCGATACTCTGACGCCGCACCCGCCCGTCGCGATCGCAGGAGCACACAGTGACCACCAGCAATCCCGTCCCGTCAGGGTCCGGCCTGACCCATGTCGACGCATCGGGTGCGGCCAGGATGGTCGACGTGTCCGAGAAGGCCACCACGGCGCGCACCGCGCGGGCCACCGGTCGCGTCGCGGTCTCGTCCAGGGTCGTGGAGCTGCTCCGCGGTGAGGGTGTGCCCAAGGGTGACGCGCTCTCGGTCGCCCGGATCGCCGGGATCATGGGCGCCAAGCGCACGCCCGACCTGATCCCGCTCTGCCATCCGATCGCGGTCTCCGGCGTCACGGTGGAGCTGGAGGTCGCCGACGACGCCGTCGAGATCACGGCCACCGTGCGCACCGCCGACCGCACCGGCGTCGAGATGGAGGCGTTGACCGCCGTCGCCGTCGCCGGACTGACCGTGATCGACATGGTCAAGGCCGTCGACAAGGGCGCCCGGATCGAGGCGGTCCAGGTCGAGCAGAAGACCGGCGGCAAGAGCGGCGACTGGCGCCGCGAGGAGCTGGTCGACGGCCGGATCGCAGACGGGGGCACCGACGCGGGCGCGGGCGAGAGCGCTTCGGGGGAGCAGGAGGTGACGTCATGACAGAGCAGCGCCCGATCAAGGCCTTTGTGCTGACCGTCTCCAACCGCGCGTTTGCGGGCGTCTACGAGGACCGCGGCGGTCCGCTGATCGCGTCCGGGCTGGCCGGGCTCGGCTGCCGCGTGGTCGGCCCGGTGGTCGTCCCCGACGGCGACCCGGTCCTGATCGCCCTCCGCAAGGCGGCCGCCGACGGCTACGACGTCGTGGTGACCACGGGCGGCACGGGTCTGACGCCGCTGGACCTGACTCCGGAGATGACCGCGCAGGTCATCACCCGTCCAGTGCCCGGCATCGCCGAGGCGATCCGCGCCTACGGGCGGGAGAACGGCGTGCCGACGGCGGCGCTCTCGCGCGGGCTCTCCGGCCTGGCCGGAAGCACGCTGATCGTCAACCTTCCCGGCTCGCCCGGCGGCGTCAAGGACGGCCTGGCCGTGCTGGGCCCGCTGCTGGTCCACGCTGTCGACCAGATCGCCGGCGGTGACCACGCCCCGCACGGCGGCGCGCCGACCGCCGTCCCCTCGGCGCAGGAGCACGACAGGCAGGGGAACGGCAAGCAGGATCGCGGCGAGCGCGAGCACGACAGGCAGGAGCACGGCAGAGGAGGCCCGCACTGAACGCCTTCTGGCCGGTGGAACTGCAGGACGGGCCGATCGGGCTGCGTCCCATCCGCATGCGCGACCAGCGCTCCTGGCAGGAGGTCAGTCGACGCAACCGCGACTGGCTGCGCCGCTGGGAGGCCACCGTTCCGCCGACCCGCGCCGGACAGCCACCCGCGCTGCGCCCGACGTACCGTCAGATGGTGCGCTTCCTGCGCGGGGAGGCCCAGGCCGGGCGGATGCTGCCGTTCGTGGTCACCTACCAGGGCCGCCTGGTAGGGCAGTTGACCGTCGGTGGAATCACCTGGGGGTCGATGTGCTCGGCTAATATCGGCTACTGGATCGACGAGGCATATGCCGGTCGCGGCATCATCCCCACGGTGGTCGCGCTTTCCGTGGACCATTGCTTCGAGGCCATGGGGCTGCACCGCATCGAGGTGTGCATCCGGCCGGAGAACATCCCGAGCCGCCGTGTGGTCGAGAAGCTGGGCTTCCGCGAGGAGGGCCTGCGCCCGCGCTACCTGCACATCGACGGCGGCTGGCGGGACCACCTGGTCTACGCCCTCACCGTCGACGAGGTGCCCGAGGGAATGCTGGCACGTTGGCACCGGATTGAGAGTCACCATCCACATAAATAGGTCGATATGAAGAAGATTCAGCGACACACCGGTCGAAATAGCCGCCGGGCCGTCCCTCACGCCCGTACGGTGTGAAGCGTGAGCAGTAGCGGCCTCATTTACGCGGTCATTGTTGGGGCCTGGGCCGCGTATCTGGTCCCCATGTGGCTCCGCCGGCAGGACGAGCTCAACGAGGCGCGTCCGACGGAACGGTTCAGCACGGCCATCAGGCTGCTGTCGGGTCGCGCAGCGATGGAGCGGAAGATCTCCCGCCAGCTGGAGGAGACCCAGGCGCTCACCCCGCCCGCCGACCTCCTGGCCCAGCCGCCCGCGCCGCGCGGCGCGGAGGCCACCGCGCGCCCTGCGGCCATGCTTCCCACGCCTCCCGCGCCCGTCGCCGCTGCCACCGCCGCCGCCCCGGCGGGCGGCACCGCGTCGCGTCGGCGTGCGGCGCTGCTGGCGCGGCGTCGGCGCATGGTGATGGTGCTCTTCGCGGCGTTCACGATCGGCATGGTCCTGGCGGCGGTCGGCGGCGTCGCGCTGCTCTGGATCCCGGCGGTCCCGGCGGTGCTCTTCTCCCTCTACATCGCACAGATGCGTCGGCAGGAGCATCGCCGCTACGAGGTGAAGCTCGACCACCGTCTCGCTGCCGAGGCGGCCTCCCGCCGCGTGCAGGAGGCCCGCGTGCAGCACGCCCGCGGGCAGGAGGCGGAGACGATGGCGCATCCGCCGCCGTCCGCGCGGGCTGCGGCCGCTCCGGGCGAGGTGACCACGTCCGGCACGGGTTCGCTTGCTGCCTCGGCCGGCGCCGCTGCGGGAGCAGGTCAGGCGGCGACACCCGAGCCGTGGGCGGACGACGACCGGCCCGAGCACGCCTCGCCGTCGACGGGACGTCCGGGCGACGACGCCTGGAACCCGGTCCCGGTCCCGCTGCCCACCTACGTCACGGCCCCGGTCGCCCCGCGCGCCACCCTGGGCCTCGACCTCTCCGCGCCGGACACCTACTCCTCCGCCCGCGCACCCCGCCCCTCGGCCCAGCCCCCGGCCCCGCGCCGCCGCCCGGTCCAGCCCCCGGCCACCCCGCTCTTCGACCAGTACGCCGACGACGCCCCGCGCGCCGCCAACGAGTAGCCCGGTCACGAGTACCCCTCCGGACCTGCTAGAGTTTCTTCTCGTTGGGGCTGTGGCGCAGTCCGGTAGCGCACCTCGTTCGCATCGAGGGGGTCAGGGGTTCGAATCCCCTCAGCTCCACCCAACAGAGGCCCGGTCGGTTTATCCGACCGGGCCTCTGGCGTTGGAGCGGGCGGCGCGCTTGGTACGGGTGTGGCGTGGGTCACCGCCGCCACCAGGGATCTCGTCGCGCTACCATTTCTGATGCTCAGTCAGATGACTCGTGGATGCGGGTCAGCAGCATCATCAGCTGCTGGCGTTCGGTGGGGGAGAGTGGCGACAGTAGTTCGGCGTTGGCCTGTTCGGCCAGGGTGGCGCAGCGTTCCAGTGTGCGGGTGCCCTGCGGTGTGACCGTGACCGCGTTCTTGCGCCGGTCGCGCGGATCGGGTGAGCGGAGCAGGAGTCCGGCGTCCTCCAGGTGGTTGAGGAGGAGGACCACGTCCTTGGCGTCGATGCCCAGGCGGCGGACGAGGTCCGCCTGCGCCACCGGTCCGTACTCGGAGACCGCGGCGAGTACCGCGTGGTGCGGGAGTTTCAGGCCCTCTGTGGCGATCGCCTCGGCGACCAGGCTCCGGCCGCGAGCCGCGACGCGACCGGCGAGCCAGCTGGGCAGGGACTGGATGTGCTGCAGGGCGTGCAGCGGCTCGGGGGCGGTCATGGGTGCAGGATATCCGGAGACCGTTGGACATCCCAATGAATCCCGCCTAGGGTGAGATTCATTGGGAGTCCCAATGGTTGGGTGGGAAGCCCGGGAAACCGGAGGTGCGTGCATGCGTCGCGTTCGCTATGAGGTCAACGGTGGCCCCGAGGTGCTCTTCGTCGAGCAGGCCGAGGTCCCCGAGCCCGGCCCCGCTGAGCTGCTCGTGCGGGCCGAGGCGATCGGGGTCACGCTGCCCGCCGTGCGCAAGGTGCGCGAGGGCGCCGAGCCCGGGCCGCTCGGCGGGGAGGTGGCCGGGGCGGTGGCCGCCGTCGGCGAAGGCGTAGTCGGGTTCGCGGTGGGCGACCGTGTCACGGGCCTGTGCTTCGCGCACGCCTACGCCGAGTTCGCCCTGCTCCACCAGGCGATGGCCTCCCACGTCCCCGACCGGGCGACAGCGGTCGATGCCGTGGCGTTGGTGCGCAGTGGCCTGGTCGCGCGTGGTGCCTACGAGGCGGGGCATCCGGTGACCGGCGACTCCGTCCTGGTCACGGCGGCGGCGAGCGCCGTCGGAACACTCGCCCTGCAGTACGCGAAGGCGGGTGGGGCCTCCCGAGTGGTCGCGGCCGTCAGCAGCCCGGACAAGGCAGCGTTCGTCCGGGCCCTGGGCGCCGACGAGGTGGTGCTGTACGGGGACGAGTCGTGGGGCGACCCCGTCGACGTTGTGCTCGACGGGGTCGGCGGTGAACTTCTCGGCCCGGCCGTGCGGGCGCTCGGGCAGGACGGTCGTCTGGTCGCCTTCAGCTCAGGTGGCGGCACTGTCGAGGCGTACGAACTGCTGGTCCGGGGCGCGTCCGTGATCGGGTTCCAGATGGCGGCGATCGCGCGCGGCAGGCCGGAGCTGTACGCGCGCTGGCGCGACGAGCTCTGGGAGCGCCACCGGAGCGGGGCGCTGCAGCCCCGCGTGCACGCGGAGATCCCGCTTGCGGAGGCTGGGCGCTCCCACGAGATCATCGAGTCCCGCCGCAACCTCGGCAAGGTCGTCCTGGTCACCGACGCCACCGAAATCACCGACGCCACCGACGCCACTGACGCCACTGACGCCAGCGACATCACCGACGTCATCGACCGGCCTCACGGCTCCTGAGTAGGCACCCCGATCGGGTTCTGGCGCGGTGGGATGCCCTGCGCGCGCAGCAGCTGGACCGGCTCCGCGAGTTGCGCGAGCAGTCGGTCCACAGCCTGTGGATAGACCGGGCGCAGCAGCCGGGCGGCCAGGCGGTCGGTCGCCTCCTCGACGGCGTCGCGCTCGGCGCGACCCTGCGCGGTGGCCCGCGCCTGCTCGTCCACCAGGCCGCGTGAGCGCAGGCGTTCGGCGGCGTCGGCCCACTCGTCCTCGGTCCAGCCGCGGTCCGCGCGCATGGTTTCCGCCGGGACCCGGTCCGTGGCTACAGCCAGGACCAGGGACTCGATCCCGTCCAACCCGTGGTCGGCGAGCGCCGCCAGATGAGCGTCGCCGCGGAACTCCCGGAGTGAGGTGGTCAGTTGCCACAGCCGCTCGACCGGATCGTCGAACCGCCGACTCAGCGGCTGGTTCGCCGCGAAGAGCGGGCGGGCGAGCGTCGGCGCGTCAGCGACCATCGCCGTCAGCGGTGCCGTCGGCGCGGCCAGTTCGTCTGCCAGGCTCTCGATGCCCGGAACCACGCGCCGCAGCGCTGCGGCGCCGGCTCTGGCCCGCACCTCCACGGCACGCTCGGGCGGAACCACCTCCCACGCGGCAGGGAGTGCCCGTTGGACCTGGCGCGGCGCGAAGGCCCCGAGCACCGAGCCGGCGACCGCCGGGCCGACCGGGCCCAACGGTCCGACGCGCATCGCGAAGTAGCCCATCCAGAAGCCCTTGAGGCCCATGGTCCGGCCCAGCGAGCGGCACGCGGGGTCGAAGTAGACGACGGCGTGCAGGGGTTCGGTCCGCAGCCACAGCGTGCGGGCGAGGGACGGCGACATGCTCGTGACGCTACCGTCGGCGGGGGCGTCCGGGCGGCACGAAAGGATTTCTGGCCCGGTGTCACATCCGAGCGGTCGTCACCGCGGTCCGCGCCCACGCCTACGCGCACATCCCGTACCCGCTGGTCTACGCCGTTCCGGTCGCGGCAGCCCTGGTGCTGAGGGCGGCCTGAGGGGTGCGGTCGGTGGGCAATGCGGGACCATCGTCCCCATGGCCGAGCCGCAGACGCAGTCCCAGCCGCAGACGCGGTCCCAGGCGCACTCCCAACGCACGACGTTCCAGGTCCGCCGGGTCACCCCCGGTGAGTGGCGCGAGCTTCGCGCGCTGCGACTGGAGGCGCTCGACGACGCCCCGTCGGCGTTCAGCACCACCCGTGCCGCGAGTTTGGACCTCCCCGATACGGCCTGGCAGGCCCAGACCGTATCGGGGGCTTCCGCCCGGTCCGCGGCGCTCTTCGTCGCTGTCGACCCGGGCGGGGCCTGGTTGGGCATGGCGGGAGCGGCGCCCCTCCCGGACGTCGAGGACCACGCCCAGGTCCACGGCGTCTACGTGACCCCCGCGCACCGTGGCCCGCACGGCCCGGCGGCCGAGCTGGTGGCGGCGGCGATCGACTTCGCCCGCCGCCACATCGCCGTCGGTCACCTGACGTTGGGCGTCCACGAGGCCAACGTCCGTGCCCAGGCCTTCTATCGACGCGTCGGCTTCGAGCCGACGGGTCTGCGCGTCCCGTACGTGCTGAACCCGGAGGAGCAGCTGGTCATCCTCCGCTACCCGAAGTTCCGGGACGGAACGGACTGACGGGGGCGGTCTGACGGCACGGACTGACGGGGCGGTCCGACGCTGCGGTCCGGCACTCAGCCGAACGATGCCGCGCGGTGCACGATCTCGCCCCCCACCGTGGACAGTTCGACGTGGGTGTCGAGGATCTCGCGCGGGTCGGCGATCGCGAAGAGGTCGCGGGAGAGCAGGACCAGGTCCGCGTGCTTGCCCGGAGTGAGGGAGCCGAGACGGTCGTCCAGGTGGTTGGCCCAGGCGCTGCCCATGGTGTAGCCGTGGATGGCCGTGGTCAGGTCGACGGTCTCCTCCGGCATCCAGGCCGGGCCGCCGGTGAGGCCCTGGCGGGTGATCGCGGTGTAGATGCCGACCATCGGGTCCATCTCGGCGACGTTCCAGTCGCTGGAGAAGGCGAGCCGGGTGCCCGCGCGGTGGAGGCTCCGCATCGGCCAGGCCTTGGTCCAGCGCTCCTTGCCCACCGCCTCGGCCCAGTCCTGGCCGGGACCGGCGATGTCGGGCGCGCAGTGACGCGGCTGCATGCAGGCCACGACGCCGAGTTGGGCGAAACGCGGCAGGTCCGCCGGGTCCAGGCACTCGACGTGGACGACCTGGTGGCGGGAGTCGCGCGTGCCGTTGACGGTGCGCGCGTGCTCGAAGGCGTCCAGCACCGTGCGGATGCCGCGGTCGCCGGTGGCGTGCACGAAGAGCTGGAACCCGAGCGCGTCCAACTCGGCGACGGTGTCGGCGAACTCCTGCGGCGGGTAGAAGGTCTCGCCGCGGTGGTGGGCGTGCCCGGCGTAGGGCTCCAGCAGCGCGGCCGTGTGCGGCTCGACGACGTCGTCGATGTAGAGCTTGAGCGCGCGGACCCGCATCCGGTCGTCGGCGTGGTGGTGAGCCGCCGAGAGGAACTCCGCCAGGTCGCCCTGGGTGGTGCCGCGCGGGTGGAAGAGCGCGGCGACGAGGCGGGAGCGCAGCCGGCCCTCGGCGGTGGCCCGCTCGAACAGCGCCAGGTCGTCGAGGGAGTTCTGCGGCTCCACCACCGTGGTGATGCCGAAGCGTGCGGCCATGTCCAGGCTGCCGCACAGCCGTTGGTACTGCCGGTCCGGATGCGCCCAGGGGACGCCCGCGGCCTGGAGCGCCCGGTGGCCGTCGCGGGACAGGCCGCGGACGGCGAAGTCGGTGAGGAATCCGGTGGGTTCGCCGGTCGCCGGATCCTTCTGCACGGTGCCGTAGGGCGTCCGGTCGACCGAGGCGTCGATGCCGAGGTGGCGCAGGGCCGCCGTGTTGAGCCAGGCGGTGTGGACGTCGTAGCTCAGCACCAGGGCCGGACGGTCGCCGGTGAACCGGTCCAGGTCCGCCGCGGTGGGCATGCGGCCGTCGGGGATCGCGGAGTAGTCGAAGGCCTCGGCCTCCACCCAGGCCGCGTCCGGGTGCGCGTCCAGCCAGGCGGTGATCCGCGCGCCGATCTCCTCCAGCGTGCGGGCGCCTGCCAGTTGGACGCAGGCGGAGTCCGAGCCGAGGCGGACGTGGTTGTGCGCGTCGACGAAGCCCGGCAGCAGCAGCCGGCCCGCGGCGTCGACGACCTCGGTCGCCGGTCCGCGCAGGTGGGACCAGTCGGCCTCGTCACCGACCCAGGCGATGACGCCGTCGCGCACGGCCAGGGCCTGGGCACGGGGGAGCGCAGGGTCGACGGTGTGGACGTGGGCGTTGTGGATGATCAGGTCGGCGGGCGCTGCGCTGTCGTTCACTGGTTCTCCGAGCTGAGGGCCGGGGCTTCGGCCGGTGCGGTGTCGGGGGAGGCGTCGGGGTCCGCGGTGGCCTCCGGAGTGGCATCGGTGCGCTGGTCGGCGGGCAGGCTGAGCTGCCAGTGGGTGGCGTGGCGCGGGCGCAGGTAGAGCAGCCAGTAGAGCGCGCCGACCGCGAGGACGATGCCGGTGATCGTGAGGTCGTGGGCGGTCTGCTGCGTCAGCACGTACGCCAGGGCGACCGTGGTGATCAGCGGCGGGATCGGCCACAGCGGCATCCGCCAGGCCTGGGTGGCCCGGTGGCGCCGGGTCCGGGCGGCGAGGGCGGCGACACCGAGCAGCAGGTAGATGACGGCGACGACTACGCCCGTGAAGCCGAGCAGCGAGTTGATGTTGACGGCAAGCGCGAGCACCACACCGGGCAGACCGATCCCGAGGGTGGCGACCCACGGCGAGCCCCAGCGCGGGTGGATCCGGCCGAGCGCGCGGTTGACCGGGTCGGGCCAGGTGCGGTCGCGCGCGGAGGCGAAGAGCACGCGGCCGTTCTGGAGCACCATCACGATGACCGCGTTGAGGATGGCCGCGGCGACGCAGAGGCTGACGAAGGTCCCGACGCCGCTGCCCGCCCAGGAGGTCACGATCGCGATCAGGTCCCCGGAGGCGAGCTGGTCGGGCGAGCTGACGCCCAGGCAGATCGCGGCCACCGGAATGGTGATGACGACCACGCCCGCGAACAGCGACCACAGGACGGTCCGGGACACGGTACGGCGCGGCTCGACCAGGTCCTCGGAGAGGTAGATGGCGGTCCCGAACCCGTTGTACGTGAAGAGGGCGACGGCGAGGCCGGAGACCAGTAGCCCGACGGTCAGCGGCGAGGTGTGGCCGTGGCCGTCGGGGACGACGGCGTGCAGCAGCGACGAGACCGGTTGCCGCGCGTGGGCGAAGCCCAGCACGCTGACGACGGCTGCGGCGAGCATCTCGATGCCGAGGAAGATGCCGGTGATCAGGGCGTTCGACTTGATGTCCAGCACGCCGACCAGCACCGAGATCAGCATCACCGCGCCGCCCGCGTACCGCGGGTCGACATGGACGACGGCGCCGATGTAGTCGGACGTGCCCAGCGCGATGATCGGCGGGATGACGATCAGCGAGACGATCGAGATGACGAAGACCAGCCAGCCCGTCATCCGGCCCAGCAACTGACCGACGATCGAGTACTCACCGCCGGCGCTCGGCACCAGGGTGCCCAACTCGGCGTAGCAGAGGCCGACTCCGAGCGACAGCACGGCCGCGATCAGCAGTGCCTCGACGGTGCCGCTGCCCAGTGAGGTCAGCAGCGGTGGCACGACGATGAAGAGCGAGGACGCCGGGGTGACGCAGGAGAGCGTGAGCATCACCGCGCCGAAGACGCCGAGCGAGCGCGGCAGCTCGGCGGTGCGGACCGGATCGGTGGAGGAGGAGGCGGGAGTGGGTGAGGGCGCGGCCATCGGGCACCGACTTTCAGCGGGCGGACGCAGTGTGGGGGTCCGGCCATTGAAAGCCAGGTGAAAAGATGGCGTCAATATGACTGAGATAACTAATCGCAGTGCATTGCGCCAGCTTCAGGCGATTCATTTGCTGTTTATGGGTTGGGACGTCAATCCGCCGGTCGGAGCGGCGAAACGTGCGTGTAGTCCTCCTTGACGATGTCCAGGTGGACCCAGGACTCGGACCGGTTGACCCCCTCCAGCCCCTGCAGCCGGTCCAGGGTGGCGAGCAGCCGGGCGCGGTCCGGCGCGTCGACCCCGCAGACCAGATCGAACCGCCCGTGGCCGGACATCACGAAGTTGACGCCCGCAAGGGCCGAGGCGGCCTCGGCGACCGGCGCGACCGGTCCGCCGACCCCGAGCCCGATCCCGGCGGCCTCGCGGACGCCGATCGCCGCCGACGCGACCAGGCCGGTCACGTGCACCGCACCCGCGTCCAGCATCCGCAGCACCCGGGCGCGGGTGGCCGCCTGGGAGAGCCCGATCCGCGCCGCCAGGTCGGCGTAGCTGCTGCGACCGTCGCGCTGGAGCAGGGCCAGCAGCATCCGGTCCCGGTCGTCCAGCTCCAGCGGGCCGTGCAGCGACGGCCTCGGCACGGCGGGCGAATAGGCGTCCCTGACCAGCTCCGTGCAGCGGAAGACCTCGATGCCGTGGACGCCGGGAGCCGCACGGAACAGCGCGAGCTCCGTCTCCAGCGCTGCGGTGTCGCGGACGCGCACGTCGGCGACCAGATGGCGGCGGCCCGCCGTCCGGGACAGGAACATCACCGCGCCGCGTCCGGCCAGCGACCGCGCCGCGGCGCTGCTGTCGCCGACGACCTCCACGGAGACGTGGGCCAGCGTGCGCAGGCCGAGCACCTCCGGCGCGACGATGCCGACGACCCGGACCTCACGCCGTTCCAGCAGCCGCTGCACGCGGGCCCGGGCCGCCTCGCGGGAGATGCCGACTGCCGTCGCCAGGTCCTGGAAGGAGGTGCGCCCGTCCCGTTGCAGCACCGCGACCAGGGCGGCATCGGTGGCGTCGAACATCGCGGGCTCCCGGGCAGTCGGTGGACGAGGCGTCGGCTCACCGTAGCCCGGCGGCCCAGGAGCGGAGGCGGTCGAGGTCAGGCTCGCGCAGCCCCACGCCCGGGTCGATGCGCAGCAGCAGCGCCGGGGCCGGATGGTGGACGGCCACCCAGGTCTCGTCGGCCGTGGTCACCTCGTCGTCGATCCAGGCGAACGGGCGACCGGCCGCCGCCGCGACGACCTCCGGGGTCTTCCAGAAGAGGGGGCCGGGCTCGCCGATCAGCGTGCCCTCCCAGGTGATCCAGGGGAGCGGAGGCAGCCCGATCAGGGGCGCGACGAAGCCGTTGGCGTCCTCCTCCCAGGTGGATGCCCAGACCAACTCGTAGGGTAGGGCGGACAGTTGTGCGCCATGGGTGGGGTCGAGCCAGACCGGGAGCGGTCGTGGCTGTGCCCCGGGGCGGTCCCACGTTTCGAGCCGGGCCCGTTCCATCGCCTCCCAGCGCGGGGGCATCAGGTGATGTTCCTGATACCCCGTCGGGAGGTGGTCCGGCATGGCCGCGTAGGGGTTCAACGGGCCGTCGATGTCCAGGTAGAGGAGCGGCTTCCGCCGCTCATCGGCCCGGCGAGCGGCCCGGGTCACGAGCCCGAGCTCGAGCTCGCGTCGTCGTCCTCGCCCGTGACGACGGGCAGGTCGGACGGCAGGCCCCACTCGCTCCACGACCCGTCGTAGACGGTCAGTTCGGACGCTCGGCCCAGCCCGGCGACGGTGGCCCCGAGCGCGAGCACGCAGGCGGTGACCCCGGAGCCGCAGCTGAAGAGCAGCCGCGACGGCACCGCGCCGAACCGGGACCGGAGCTCGTCCGGCGGGAGAAGGCGGCCGGTGGCGTCCTGGAGGGTGGTGAACGGCAGGTTCCGCGCACCGGGCATATGGCCGCCGCGCAGGCCCGGCCGGGGTTCCGGCGCCTCGCCGGTGTAGCGCTCGTGCGCCCGCGCATCCAGTACCGCCGCCGACGGGTCGGTCAGGGCGGCCAGCACCGCCCGGCTGTCGACGAACATCCCGGGGCGCGGGTCGGCGGTGAACGTGCCGGGCAGGGCGGGCGGCTGAGGTTCCGTCTGCTGCGTCTGCTCGGGCAGGCCCGCCGCGGACCAGGCGGGCAGGCCGCCGTCGAGGACCGCGACACGGTCGAAGCCGACCGCGCGCAGCATCCACCAGGCGCGGGCGGACGAGTAGATGCCCGCGTTGTCGTGGACGACGACCGTGCTCGACGCGTTCAGCCCCAAGGCGCGCAGCTCCCGCGCCAACTCCTCGGCACCGGGCAT
Source organism: Streptacidiphilus sp. MAP5-3 (assembly GCF_041262505.1). Lineage (NCBI taxonomy): Bacteria > Bacillati > Actinomycetota > Actinomycetes > Kitasatosporales > Streptomycetaceae > Streptacidiphilus > Streptacidiphilus sp. MAP5-3. The sequence continues at coordinate 667,873 of NZ_JBGCCL010000001.1, read as the reverse complement.
GGTGTGCGGCAGCGGACTGCTCCGGTCGGACATCGGCCCGTCCAGGTCGAAGAGCCGCGCGCCCGGAATCGCGGGCAGCTCGCGCCGGTGCCCGCCCACGCTCGCGTCGAGCACCAGCAGGCCGGCGCTGCCGAGCCGCTCCGCCAGCCACTCGACGCTGACCAGCGGTCCCGGAGGTTCCAGGGGCAAGGACATACGCTTCGCCTCTCGGTTCGTCGCGTGCGCGTGCGGTACGGGAGCCGTCGGGACCCTACGGCTCGGAAATAACCGCCAGGGCGTCGACCTCGACCCGGAACCCAGGGTGCACCAGCGCGCATGTCCTGACGTCCTATCGCTCCGGGTCCCACTCCACAAGCCGACCGATGACGCCCTGGTCGTCGTCGATCTTCACGGAGTCGAACGGAATGCGGTCGTAGAAGGCCAGGAGCAGCTCGTTGGCTGCCCCCTCGATGGAGCCGACGACCGCCTCCGCCGTGGCGTCGGCGGTGCCTGCGGCGTCGAGGCGGGCGAGCCGGGAGCCGTCGGCGTCGAGCCAGTGGCGCCAGGAGCGGCCCTCGGTGGCGTGGTAGCCGACGACGGCCGGCTCGTGCGGCCAGGCCTCCGTCGTGGTGCAGAAGGTGAGGAGGAACTCCTCGACGCCGTCGAGCGCGATCTGCTCCGGCACCGGCTGCGCGGCGCCCACGGTGAGCTGGGCGTCGTAGGTGTGGACGGCGATCTCGTGGAGCTGGCGTCGGGCGGCGCCGGCGCAGGTCAGCGGCAGCTGTGACTTGCCCCACGAGCCCCAGCAACCGCGATCCGGGCCGGCCTCGCGCAGTGCGTCGAGCAGCAGCTGCGTCGACTCGGCCAGCCAGGCCTGCAGCGCCTCGGGCTCGCGGGGCGCGGTCGCGTCGCCCAGCGGATCGGCCTTGTCGGTGGCGTCAGGCCCGGCCTGGACGGTGGCGGCCCAGGCACGGCGTCCCTCGCCCACGTGCTGCACCAGATCGAACAGCGTCCACTCGGGGCAGGTCGGCACCTGCACGTCGAGGCTGGGCGCGGCGGCGATCGCGGCGCGGAAGGCGGCCGACCGGTCGTCGATCAGCTGCAGCAGGACGGGGAACTCCAGAGTCTCTTCCACGGCGGATGTTTACCACTCTGCTCCGACAGTCCGACATCGGTTTTCCCAGCTGCCGCGGTTCGGCCGGGACAGGGGTGAACCTCTGGTGAACGGGTGTCTCTTACCCCTTCCTCATTCTGTCGTGGACAATCGGTGTCGTGACGTCGACTGTTCTGCTGGCCGAGGACGACCGGGCCATCCGTGATTCGCTGGACCGCCTGCTGACGCTGGAGGGGTACCAGGTGACTCCGGTGTCCGACGGCATCGAGGCGTTGGCCTCGGTGCACAAGCAACGCCCGGACGTGGTGGTGCTGGACGTCATGATGCCCGGAATCGACGGACTCGCCGTCTGCCGGGTCCTCCGTGCGGAGGGCGACAACGTGCCGATCCTGATGCTGACGGCGCGCGTGGAGACCTCCGACCGGGTCGCCGGTCTGGACGCGGGCGCGGACGACTACATGGTCAAGCCCTTCGAGGCGGAGGAGCTGCTGGCCCGGCTCCGCGCGCTGCTCCGGCGCGCCGCCGCGCCCGCGGTGACCTCGGAGGACAACGGGTCCGAGGCCGAGGGGATCCTGGCCGGGCACGACCTGATCGAGGTGGACGACCTCAAGATCGACTCGACCGCCCGCCGGGTGTGGCGCGGCGGCGAGGAGATCCAGCTCTCGCGCACCGAGTACGACCTGCTGGAGCTGCTGGCCCGCAACGCCGGCATCGTGCTGGACCACAGCACGGTCTACGACCGGATCTGGGGTTACGACTTCGGTCCGGGCTCGAAGAACCTGGCCGTCTACATCGGCTACCTGCGCCGCAAGCTGGACACGCCCGAGCGCACGCCGCTGATCCACACCGTCCGCGGGGTGGGCTACACGCTGCGCGAGCCGTAAGGCTCAGGGATGAACTGCCGTAAGGTCCAGGGATGAACTGGGTGCGGGCCGACGTCGGCCTGAGGGTCCGCTTCGCCGTCGCCTTCGCGGCGCTGGCGGCGCTCGTCGCGGTGCTGGTCGGGGCGCTCGGCTACAGCTCCGCCGCGGCGCTGATCCGCAACGACCGGGCGAAGGAGTTCTCGCAGTCGCTCGCCACGCTCAAGAGCGACGTCGGATCGATGACGCTCAACGCGAACGACTTCCTCGCCAAGGAGGAGAGCAAGGACCAGCTCTCCGACCAGGTGACCCAGTCCGGTGACATCGGCATCCAGGTCCTGGGCAACGGTGGCGAGGTGCTGCAGTGGGGCAAGCCGGACCCGCTCCCGGTCAACAAGGAGGACAAGGAGCTCGCCGGCGCCCACCAGCCCGGCCGGAGCCGTGACATCACCGAGTTCACCGGCGGCGACCGCTACCGGGTGGTCACTGTCTCGCTGGGCGGCGGACGCGGCGCGGTGATGATCTCCGAGCGGCTCAGCGCCACGGACGCGCTGCTCGACTCCCTGATGCTGCGCATCGCGCTGCTGGCCGGTGCGGTGATCGTGGCGGCCGGTGCCGCGGGCTGGTGGGTGGCCGGCCGGATCACGCGGCGCCTGGTGCGCCTGACCGCGACCGCCGAGCAGGTCGCGATCACCGGGGAGTTGTCGCTCGACGTGCCGCAGCGGGGCCGGGACGAGATCGGACGACTGGCCCGCGCCTTCGAGGACATGCTCGGCAGACTGGCCCGCTCCAAGGACGACCAGCGGCGGCTCGTCCAGGACGCGGGCCACGAGCTGCGCACCCCGCTGACCTCGCTGCGTACCAACATCGCCGCGCTGCGCCGGATGGACCGGCTCTCCCCGGCGTCGAGGGCCGCGCTGCTGGACGATCTGGAGACCGAGACGCGGGAGCTGACGGTCCTGGTCAACGAGTTGGTGGAGCTGGCCAACGACCGCCGCAGCACCGAGCAGCCCACCGGGACCGAGCTCGACGAACTGGCCGAGCGGGTCGCCGACCTGACGCGCCGTCGGACCGGGCGCGAGATCGTGGTGGACGCGCTTCCGGTGGTGCGCACGGTTCGTCCGCAGGCGCTGCAGCGCGCGCTGACCAACCTGGTGGAGAACGCGGCCAAGTTCTCCGGCGGACCCGAGGAGATCCTGGTCGTGGTCCGCGCCGACCGAATCAGCGTCCTGGACCGCGGTCCGGGCATCGCCCAGGAGGATCTGGACCGGATCTTCGACCGGTTCTACCGGGCCACCGCCGCACGGAGTCTGCCCGGCTCGGGTCTGGGGCTCTCCATCGTCCGCGAGGTGGTCGAGGAGCACGGCGGCGAGGTCTTCGCCCGCAACCGGGTCGGCGGCGGCGCGGAGATCGGCTTCACCCTGCGCGAGCCCCAGCCCGCCCCTGTGGTGCTCGGTCGCCCGGATCTGCCGACCCTCGGGCTGCGGGCCCGACACGCGGAGAACAAATCGGACAAATCAGGAGTAGCTCGGTAGATTCCCTGGAGGCACCAACGCCTGGACGCTGGGAAGGAACCTCTGTGAGCAACCTCATCGCCGTCGCGTACCCCGATGTGGCCACCGCCGAGCACGTGCGCAACAAGCTGATCGAGCTGCAGAAGCAGAAGCTGATCAAGGTGGAGGACGCCGTCGTCGTCGAGCGTCGCCCCGACGGCAAGGTCAAGCTCCACCAGGCCGTCAGCACCACGGGCGCGGGCGCCGCGGGCGGTGCCCTGTGGGGCGGCCTGATCGGTCTCCTCTTCTTCATGCCGTTCCTCGGCGCGGCCATCGGCGGCGCGACCGGCGCGGCGGTCGGCTCGGCCCGGGACTTCGGCGTCGACGACGACTTCATGCGCCAGGTCGGTCAGCACCTGACCCCGGGCTCAGCGGCCGTCTTCACCCTGGTCAGCGACGCCGTCACGGAGAAGGTCCTGCCGGAGCTCGCTCCCTTCGGCGGCCGGCTGATCCAGACCTCCCTCAGCCCGGCCGACGAGGAGCACCTCAAGGAGGCCGTGGCCGCCGCCCGGTCCACGGCCGACGCCTGACCGCTCGGACTCCTCGCGCCGACACGCACGTCCGCCCGGCCCGCTTCAGGCAGCCGTCTGTCCAGCTGTGGCCGCTTCCTGTGCCGACCTGTCGACTGACGGACCCACCGATGTACCGACCTATCGACTGACCGAATCGAAGCGACCGAGAATTCCTCGATGGCAGCGACCGCCGCCCGGACGACCCCCGCACCCGACGCCGCCCAACAGCCCCGTTCCCGCCGCTGGGTCGAACTGGCCCTGGTGCTGGTCGCCGTGGCGATCTCCGCGTACGGGTACGCCGACGTCGGCTACGACATCGACGGCATGGTCCCGTCGGACACGGTGAAGTACGCGGTGGGCCTCGGCGTGCTCGCGCTGGCGGCCCATCTGGTCGTCCGGTTCCGGGCCCGCTACGCCGACCCGCTGCTGCTGCCGATCGCGGTCCTGCTCAACGGCCTTGGCCTGGTGGTCATCTACCGGCTGGACCGGGCCACGCCCGGCAGCGCCTCCGCGCCCACCCAACTGGTCTGGTCGGCCATCGGGGTGCTCTGCTTCATCGGTGTCGTCCTGCTGCTGCGTGACTACCGGGTGCTGCAGCGCTACGCCTACGTGCTGGCCTTCGCCACGCTGTTGCTGATGATCGTTCCGATCTTCCTGCCCGCGGTCTACGGGGCGAAGATCTGGATCAAGATCGGTCCGCTCTCGTTCCAGCCGGGGGAGATCGCCAAGATCGCGCTGGCGATCTTCTTCGCCGCCTACCTGGCCGTCGCCCGGGACGCGCTGGCGCTGACGGGCCGCAAGGTGTGGAAGCTGGAACTGCCGCGGGGCCGCAACCTCGGCCCGATCGTGCTGATCTGGCTGGCCAGCGCGGCGATCCTCTTCCTGGAGCAGGACCTGGGCACGCTGCTGCTCTTCTTCGGCCTCTTCGTGGTCATGCTCTATGTGGCGACCGGCCGGATCGGCTGGATCGCGGTCGGCCTGGTGCTGGTCGGGCTCGCGGTCGTGCCGGTGGCGCTCTGGGAGCCACATGTGCACGTCCGCTTCGTCGACTGGCTCAACCCGATGCGGACCATCCAACAGGGCCAGGGGCCCAGCCAGTTGGCACAGTCGATGTTCGCCTTCGCGGCCGGTGGCCTGCTCGGCACGGGGCTGGGCCTCGGCCATTCCTACCTGATCGGCTTCGCGATGAAGTCCGACTGGATCCTGGCGACCTTCGGCGAGGAGCTCGGCCTGGTCGGCCTGGCCGCGCTGCTGCTGCTCTACGCGATCCTGGTCGTCCGCGGCTACCGGACCGGGCGGCTGTTGTGGGACCCGTTCGGGCGGCTGCTCGCGATCGGCCTGGCGACGCTGCTGGCGCTGCAGGTCTTCGTGGTCGCGGGCGGGGTGACGGACCTGATCCCGCTGACCGGGATGACCATGCCGTTTCTGGCGCAGGGCGGTTCGTCGCTGGTCACCAACTGGATCCTGATCGCCCTGCTGATCCGGCTGAGCGACGCCGCCCGCCGCCCGGAGGCGCCGGTCGCCCCGCTGGAGCTCGACGAGATCGAGGAGATCCAGGAGGCCCTGGAGAGCCGGCAGTCCAGGTGGCCCAGGTGGGCCCGCAGACCTGGGCGGGACGCGTCGGAACCGGACGAGTCGGAATCGGACGGGACGGAACCGGATGAGCCGGACGACGAGGGCCCGGACGGCGAGGAGACACAGGGGGTGCCGCAGGTATGAGCAGTAACCCCACACCCGCCCCCGAAGGGCAGCCGTCACCACCGCGGGGAGCGGTCCGGCTGTCGCTGAGCCGGACCGGTCGTCGGGCGGGCCTGTTCTGCCTGGTGCTGATCCTGGCCCTGCTGGTCAACATGACCCGGCTTCAGGTCTTCCAGGCCAAGTCGCTGAACGACAACACCGCCAACCAGCGCAGCATCATCGCCCGTTACGGCCAGCCGCGCGGCGACATCTACGTCGCCGGCAGACGCGTCACCGGGTCCACGGCGACCGGCGGGCTCTACGACTACCAGCGCACCTACGCCAACGGCCCGCTCTACGCGCCCGTGACCGGCTTCTCCTCGCAGACGTACGGCAACACGCTGCTGGAGGGGGTCGAGGACGACGTGCTCACCGGTCAGGACAGCCGGTTGTCCACCAACGCGCTGTGGGACCAGATCTCCCGGACCAAGGTGCCGGGCGGGAACGTCTTCACCACCATCAACCCCCAGGCGCAGCAGGCCGCCTTCCAGGGGCTGGGCAACAAGCGCGGCGCCGTCGCCGCCGTCGACCCGGCGACCGGGCGGATCCTGGCGCTGGCCAGCACACCCTCCTACGACCCCAACGGCCTGACCGGCGCGGGCCAGTCCACGGTCAACGACTGGACCACGCTCAACGCGGACAGCACCGCGCCGATGCTGAACCGCGCGCTGCGGCAGACCTATCCGCCCGGTTCGACCTTCAAGGTGGTCACGCTCGCGGCGGCGCTGCAGAACGGTCTCTACAGCGGCATCAACGTGCCGACGAACTCGCCCGATCCGTGGACCCCGAACGACACGAACCACGCGATCACCAACGAGAACCCCGGCCTGCCATGTGGCAACGCCACCCTCGACTACGCGTTGGAGGTCTCCTGCAACACCGTCTTCGCCAAGGTCGGCGCCGATGTCGGCGAGGCGGACATGGTGAAGACGGCGGAGGCCTTCGGGTTCAACCAGAACGACCAGACGATTCCCGTCGGTGTGGTGAAGAGCAACTTCGACACCGGCCTGACCAGCCAGGCCTTCCTCGCGCTCTCCTCGATCGGCCAGTACGACACGGCCGCCACGCCGTTGCAGATGGCGGAGGTCGCGGCGGCCGTCGCGAACAACGGGACGCTGATGCAGCCCCGGCTGCTGGACCGGATCACCCGCGGCAACGGCACGACCGTCCAGACCTTCGGCGACCAGAAGTTCAGCCAGCCGGTCTCGCCGCAGGTGGCGTCCGAGATCCAGCAGGCCATGGTGGACGTGGTCGCCTCGGGCACCGGGACCAACGCACAGATCCCGGGCGTCGTCGTCGGCGGCAAGACCGGGACGGCGCAGAACGGCGTCGGCAACTCCGGTACGCCCTACGCTTGGTTCATCTCCTATGCCAAGCCGACCCCGTCCTCGCCCTCGCCGGTCGCGGTGGCCGTGGTGATCGAGGACGGCAACGCCAACCGAGCGGACATCAGCGGCGGCGGCCTGGCGGCCCCGATCGCCAAGGCCGTGATGCAGGCGGTCCTGGGCGGCTGATCGTCCGCACCGCTGATCGTCCGCACCGCTGATCGTCCGCATGGCTGATCGTCCCCACCGCGCACCGCGCGTTCTAAGGTGGGCGCTATGCCGAAGATCGCAGTCGTCGGAAGCCTCAACCTCGACCTGGTCGTCCCGGTGGCGCGGCATCCGCTGCCGGGGGAGACCGTGCTGGGCGGGGACCTGGCCGAGCATCCGGGCGGCAAGGGTGCCAACCAGGCCGTCGCCGCGGCGCGCCTCGGCTCGGCCGTGGCCATGCTGGGCCGGGTGGGCGCGGACGACGCGGGCGCGCGGATGCGGGGTGCGTTGGAGCGCGAGGGCGTGGACGTCACCCGGGTCGAGCCCGTCGACGGGCTGTCGACCGGACGCGCGCTGATCGCGGTCGACGAGCTGACCGGCGAGAACTCCATCATCGTCAGCCCCGGCGCCAACAACGCGCTCGCCCCGGAGCACTGCGCCGCCGAGGGATCCCTGCTCCGGGACGCCACGGTCACTCTGCTGCAGCACGAGATCCCGCCGGAGACAGTGGCCGCCGCGGCGCGGCTCGCGGGCGGCCTGGTGCTGCTCAACCCCGCTCCCGCGCGGGAGCTCAGCGTCGACCTGCTGCACATGGTCGACCTGCTGGTTCCCAACCGCGCCGAGCTGGCCGCGCTCGTCGGCCATCCGCTCGCCGACCTGCACGCCGTCGCCGACGCGGCGCGGCAACTGCGCGGCCCGGCAGCGGTCGTGGTCACCCTCGGTGCGGAAGGCGCGCTGCTCTGCGAGGACGGTGCGGTGCTGCTGGTGCCGCCGCACCCGGTCCGGCCGCTGGACACCACAGCGGCGGGCGACGCGTTCTGCGGGGCGCTGGCCGCCGGCCTGGTCGAGGGACGCGAGCTGCACGAAGCGGTCCGGCGGGCCAACGTCGCCGCCGCGCTGAGCACGACCTTCGCGGGCGCGCAGCCGTCGCTGCCGACGCGCGAGGAGCTGGCCAGGGAGCTCGGCGAAGCCTGAGGGTCACGCCGCTGCTGTCAGTGGCGGCGTGTATCCATGTGATCACGGGGCTGCACCCGTTGACCTTCGGGTTCTTCGCGGCGTGGCTCACGGGGGCTGTGTTGATCTAGTTCGGGTACAGCATCAAGCACTCGCGCCTGCGCGGCGCGGACTGAGCGGCCGGGCCGTCCGGGCGGCCGGGCGTCGGTCCGCGCCGCGCGGGGTCAGTTTCTGGAACCGATGCCGAGGCCGGCGCCGAGGGCGGCGGTCAGGCTGCCGTCGCTGGTGTCGCCGTCCATGGACCAGACGAACGTGCCGCGCAGGCCCTGTTCCTGGATGTAACGGCCCTTGATGAAGACGGAGAGCGGGTTGTCGTAGGTGTAGAAGGTGCCGGAGGCCGCGTCGTACTTGTACGGCTCCTGGGCCAGCGGGTCCCAGTACGTCTTGCCGGGGGCGGTGACGACCTGGTTGTAGTTCGGTGTCCCGCCACCGGCGGTGGCCGTCTGGAACAGGCCGTCCCCGCGCGGGCCCGGGGCCACGCCGGTCCACTCGTGGGCGTAGTACGGGATGGCGATGCCGATCTTGCTCGGCTCGACGCCCTGGGATTCGTAGTACTGCACGGCCTGGTTGACGCTGAACTGGTTGTTCGCCGGGTTGGGGTCGCGCGGGTCCTGCGTGAGTGCCGAGGCCAGGTCGGTCGGGCCGGTCGGCTCCCAACTGCCGTGGTAGTCAAAGGTCATGACGTTGAACCAGTCGACGACCTTGGCCACCTGCCGGAGTTGCACCTTGGCGGCGACGGTCGGGCTGGCCGAGGTGTTGGCCGTGAGCAGGTAGCGCTCGCCGCTCTGCGCTCCGGCGGCGTCGAGCTGGGTGCGGAACTCCTGCATGAGCGAAGTGAAGTCGGCGGTGTCCTGCGGCCCGTAGGGGTTGCCGTTGCCGGGCTCGTCCGGGTACTCCCAGTCGATGGCGAAGCCGTCGAAGATGCCGGCCGCGGCCCCTGCGGGCAGGCCGGGGATGTCGCCCTTGAGATACTGGTCGACGCAGGAGGCGACGAGCTTCTGCCGCGACGCGGCGGTCGCGGCCGCCGCGGAGAAGTTGCCGGACCAGGACCAGCCGCCGATCGACATCACGATCTTCAGATGCGGGTAGGCGGCCTTGAGTTCGCGCAGTTGGTTGAAGTTGCCCATCAGCGCCTGGCCGGGAGCATCGGCCTGGCCGTTGACGGACTCGGCGGCCGAGAACGGGCGCTGGTAGTCGGCCCAGCTGTCGCCGCTGGCGCAGAGGCCGTCGGTGGAGATGTTGCTGAACGCGTAGTCGAGCTCGGTGAGGTTCTTCATCTCGCCGGAGGTGACCAGGTTCTTCTCGTCGAAGCCGGAGTAGATGCCCCACTGGGTGAAGTAGCCGATCAACTGCTTCTGGCCGGTGCCCCGGTCGCCGCCGCTGGAGGCGGGGGCGGCGGCGTGGGCGGGCGCACCGCCGAGCAGTGCGACGGCGCAGGCCGCCGCAGCGGTGGCGACGGCGGCTCTTCTGGCGGCGGTTCTTCTGGCGGAGGCGCGACGGATCGCTGGCATGAACTCTCCTCGGCGGGGTGGTGCGCAGGAGTCGCACGGCTCGCGTGGTGCGTGGCGCGTGGAGCGCCTGGAGCGTGCGGACACAGTTGCGCGGTGTGGTGCGAGCGGGCACTGGGCACGTGCAGAGGCGGTGCGGGGAGGAGCGCGGGGTGGCGCGGAGCAGCGGTATTGGCATAGACCAATGAGAGGGAAGGTATAGGCCAATCCGGCGAAGGGTCAATGGCCGGGTCCCGGCGCCTCGGGTGGACCGCCGCGTCGCCCCCGAGCGGAGGTAGGACGCGCACGGCCGGAGTGTCCGTCGTCCGGCCGTCGTGGCCCGTCAGGATCTACGCTGAAGGCGTCATGGGCGGAGCACTGCAGGAGCAGGCAGCGCGGGTCTGGCGGCGGGGTTGCCGCGGCGCCCGGCTGATCCGGGATGCCGCGTGGGCAGCGCCGGACCGGCCGGTGGCCCTGGCCCCGGGGCTGAACCTGCCCGCGCGGATCGGCCTCGCGGTGGCCGGCTCCCTGGTGGTCGCGGTCCTGGCCGTGACGGCGAACGAGCAGCTGACCGGGCTGGTGCCCGGCAGCCTGGCGTGGGCGCTGGCGGCGGTGCAGACGCTGCCGCTGCTCCTGGTCGTCGCCCGGCCGCTCGCCGCCTGGCGGATCTGCACGCTCGGCATGACGCTGGCGACCTTCGCCGAGGTGGGTCACGTTCCCACGCCGTTCTGGCCCTGGCCGGTCGGCTCCTGCTGCGGCTACGTGGTGCTGCTCTTCGTGGTCGCCCAGCGCTACGGCCGGGAGATCGCCTTCGCGGTGGACGTGCTGGTCGCGTGCGCCGTACTGCTGCCCCCGACGCTGCTGGTCGGGATGCCGCCGGTGGTCTTCGGCGTCGCGGTGGTGGCGGTCACGCTGGTGCTGGTGCTGGGGGAGTCGATCCACTCCCGGCTGGAGGCGGAACGCCATCTGGAGCAGGCCGAGCAGCAGCGCCGAGCCGGGCTGGCGCGCCAGGCGGTGCTGGAGGAGCGGAGCCGGATCGCCCGCGAACTCCACGACGTCGTCGCCCACCACATGTCGATGATCGCGATCCAGGCCGAGGCCGCGCCGTACAAGGAGCCGGGCCTGCCCGAGCAGACCCGGCGCACCCTGGCTGCCATCCGGGAGGCGTCCACCACCGCGCTGACCGAGATGCGCCGGGTGATCGGACTGCTCCGCGAGGAGGACGAGGGCGCCGAGCGCGCGCCGCAGCCGGGGATCGACAGCATTCCCGACATGGTCCGTGCCGCCCGCCAGGCGGGCATGCAGGTCGACCTCACCCTGACCGGCGGCCCGGAGCGGACGCCGGGCGTGGTCGACGTGTCGGCGTACCGGATCGTCCAGGAGGCGCTGAGCAATGCGGGCCGCCATGCGCCCGGGGCCCGCGTTGCGATCGAGGTGCACCGCACCCGGTCCGGCGTCCGGGTCGACGTCGCCGACGACGGCCGCACCGTCGCCCGCGCCGACGCGGCCCCGCCCGGCGGTAACGGCGGGCACGGACTGACCGGCATGCGCGAACGCGCCGCGCTGCTGGGCGGCACGCTGCGCGCGGGGCCGCGCGCCGACGGTGGCTTCGAGGTGAGCGCCGAACTTCCCACGGACGGGCCGGTGGACGGCGGCCTGGAGGTCGCCGGTCTCGACGGCCGCCTCGAAGAACGGCTGGAACGGCTCCTCGACGCGACCCCGGACGAGGCGCTCGCGCCCGCCGAGCTGCCGGAGGCCGAAGCCGGGCAGGACGACGATGCGCGTGAACTCTCCGACGTGTCGGTGGACGGCCAGAGGCTCTGGAGGCGGCATCACCATGGAGAATCGGAGACGAACCGCCGCACGGGCGGCCTGACGGGCGAGGTGATCGATGACCGGGGCGGGGGCGATGGCTGAGGCGGTTCCGGAGCCGGGAGCAGAGCCGGGCACAGAGCCGGGCGCAGTGCCAGGCGCGGAGCGGGCCCAGGAGCTGCGGGACCGCTCGGGCGACCCGATCCGGGTGCTGCTCGTGGACGACCAGGAGATGGTCAGGGACGGGCTCGGCGCGCTGCTGTGCACCGCGTCCGACATCGAGCTGGTCGGCGAGGCGGGCGACGGCGTCCGGGCCATCCGCCTGGCGCGTGAACTCCGGCCCGACGTCGTGGTGATGGACATCCGGATGCCGGGCATGGACGGCCTGACGGCCACCGGCGCCATCATCGACGCGGCCGGGGAGGACGGACCGCGCGTCCTCATCCTGACCACCTTCGACCTCGACGAATACGTGTACGAGGCACTGGCGCGCGGGGCCAGCGGATTCCTGCTGAAGGACGCCCCTGCGCGGGATCTGATCAACGCCGTCCGGGTGATCGCGGCCGGACAGGCGCTGCTCGCCCCGTCGGTGACCCGGCGTCTGATCGCCGACGTGGCACGCCGTCGCCGCGCCGGGAACCTCCGCCCGGAGGCGGTCTCCGCGCTCACCGCGCGCGAGCTGGACGTCCTGCGTCAGGTGGCCCGTGGGCTGTCCAACTCGGAGATCGCGGACGAGCTGGTCCTCTCCGAACAGACCATCAAGACCCATGTGGGCCGGATCCTGGCCAAGCTGGAGCTGCGCGACCGCACCCAGGCCGTGGTCTTCGCCTACGAGCACGGCGTCGCGGGCGGCAACGACCAGCCCGAGTGAACGGCGCGGGGCGTGGACCGGACCGCGGAGTGAACCGGGGAGTGGACCGGCGAGCGAGCCGGGGAGTGGACCGGGGAGTGAACCCGATCGTGGTGGGCTTACGGGACCATGCGGACCCCTACCTGGGGGTGGATGGGTGAACAACCCTGCAGTGTGACGACAGCGCGGTACGTCCCTTCCTAGGCTTGGGATCGTGACGACGACTCATGCCCGTTCGGGGGAGCGTTCGAGGGAGCGTGTGAGGGAGGCGAGGAGAGCCGCCACCCGGCTCAGGGTGCCGCGGCTGAGAGTCGAGCGGTTCACCGCGGCTTTCGTCGGTCCGGAGGCTCCCTGGCGGGTGCGTCGCGCTCTCTGGGTGCTTGGCGCCCTTGTCTGCGCCGGCTGGGCCCTGGGGTTCCCGCTGATCTCCAACATTCCGGCCCAGCGCTACTGGGGCTGGTCCGCCGCGATCGGCTACGGTCTGGCCGCGCTGGCGGCGGCGCTGCTGCCGCGCGCGCGTGCGTTCCGGGTGGCCGTCGCGCTGGCGCTGACCTTCGCGCTGGTCGTTCCGATGGCCGTGCTGCTGGCCCGCAACGAGGGCCAGTCGGAGATCTGGGTGGTCCAGCAGTCGGCGACCAGGCTGCTGCACACCGGGTCGCCCTACATACTCCACCCGCAGGACTGGCGGGGTTACACGCCCTATCTCCCCGGCATGGCGCTGTTCGGCCTGCCGCACCTGGTGCTGCCAGGGGCGCTGGGGGACGTCCGGATCTGGTTCCTGCTCGCCTTCCTGGGCTTCCTCGTCGCCACCTGGAAGCTGCTGCGCGGCGGCAGCACCGCGGGGCTGGCCGTGCCGCTGGGGGCGGTGCTTGCCTCGCCGCTGGTCGCGTTGCCTGCGGCGGTCAGTGGCGTCGACCTTCCGATGATCGGCGGCTGCTGCTTCGCCATGGCGCTGGCCGGGCGCGGGTACGCGGCCCGGGCGGGCGTCGTGCTGGGTCTGGTCTGCGCGATCAAGTGGACCGCCTGGCCTGCGGTGCCCGTCGGGTTGCTGCTGCTTTACCAGGTCGGCGGTTGGCGCGCGGTACGGCGCAGTGCGCTGTGGACGGCGATCGTGGGCGGCGTGCTGGTGGTGCCGTTCGCCGTCGCCTTCCCAGGGACGATGCTGGAGCAGGTGATCCGCTTCCCGCTCGGCCTCTCCTCGGTGCGCACCCCGGCGGACAGCCCGCTGCCCGGCCATCTGCTGGCAGAGCTGGGCCCGGCCGGGCGCATGGGGTCGCTCGCCCTGCTCGGGCTGGGCGGCCTGGCCATCTGCGTCTGGCTGGCGGTCCGCCCGCCGCGGAACGCGCGGGCCGCGTGCGACCGGCTGGCCCTCGGCGTCGCCACCGCGTTCCTGCTGGCCCCGGCCGGGCGGTTCGGCTATCTCCAGCTGCCCGCGCTGCTGTTCCTGTGGCCGAGACTGGCGCTCCACGAGGGCGCGGAGGCGGCGGAGGACGAGCCGGAGGAGCTCGACGCCGCGGAGGTCCTGGCGGGCGTCGGCGAGTCCTGACGCGGCAACTGCGGCCACCTCTTCCCACCTGCGGCGCTGTTCCATGCGGCCGATTCCCGGACGCTGGCGTTCTTACCGCGGCGTATCGTCGTCGCGGGGAGTCGAACATTCAGGGAACACATGGAATGTTCGTAGGAATGCTTGCGGGAAGGGGAACCGGCGGTGCAGGACGAAGGTCGACGGGGAGTGCGACGACGAACGGTGCTGGGGGCGGCAGCCGCCGCCGGCGCCGGGCTGGGACTCGCCGCGTGCGACTCGGGCCCGGCCACGCACGCGGCGACGTCCGCCGAATCGGTGCACGCTTCGCCTGCCTCCGTAGCGAACGCGACCGCCCGCGAGAACGCCAAGCCCGGCGCGTCCGACTGGCGGATGACCCACCAGGGCGCGGCGGAGGCTGTCGAGGGCTACGCCGACCAGGCGTCCCTCCGCCCCGGCCAGAAGCTGACGCTGCGGGTCTCCACCACGGCGCCCGGCTTCACCGTCTCGGCCTACCGCGTCGGCTGGTACGGCGGTGACCAGGCCCGGCTGGTCTGGAAGTCCGGGCGGATCGCCGGGCACCGGCAGCCGCCGCCGCAGATCGTGGACGCGACCCGCACCGTCCAGGCCCAGTGGAAGCCGAGCCTCACGGTCGACACCACCGGCTGGCCGGAGGGCGCGTACCTGCTGCGCCTGGACGCCGAGAACCACGCGAACCGGGCACAGCGCTGGATCCCGCTGGTGGTCCGGTCGGCCTCCGCCGAGGGCAAGGTGCTGGTGATGCACGGCACCGCGACCTGGCAGGCGTACAACACCTGGGGCGGCACCAGCCTCTACCAGGGCGCGGACGGCAGCTACGACGCGCGGGCGCTCAAGGTCTCCTTCGACCGGCCCTACGACGACAACGGTGCGGTCAAGTTCCTGGTCTACGAGCGCGCCCTGGTCGTCCTCGCGGAGCGGCTCGGCCTCCCGCTCGCGTACACGACGGGCATCGACGTGCACACGGACCCGTCGATCCTCAGCGGTGCGACCGCCGTGCTCTCCCTCGGCCACGACGAGTACTGGACCCCGGAGCAGCGCGGCTACGTCACCAAGGCGCGGGACACGGGCACCAACGTCGCCTTCCTCGGCGCGAACACCTGCTTCCGGCGGATCCGGATCGAGGACGCCGGGCGGACGGTCGTCTGCTACAAGACGGACTACCGCGACGACCCGGTCTACTGGACCGACCGGGCGCTGACCACCACCGACTTCCGCTCCGGCCCGGCCCCCGACCCGGAGTCGTCGATGACCGGCGTCTTCTACGAGGGCTACCCGACCGACGCCCCCTACGTGGTGCACCAGGCTGACCACTGGCTCTTCGCGGGCACGGGGGTGAAGGCGGGCGACTCGTTCGCGCACCTGATCGGTGTCGAGTACGACCGGGTCACCCCGAGCGCGCCGACGCCGCGGCCGATCGAGATCCTGGCCCACTCCCCGCTGGTCTGCAACGGCAACCACAGCCACTCGGACACCGCGTACTACACCGCCCGCAGCGGCGCGGGCGTCTTCGCCTCCGGCACGATGCGCTGGGTCGAGGGCCTGATGGCGGGCGGCCACGACGACTACGACGACCACGGTATGGACGCACGCACGGCCCGCTTCGTGACGCGGACGACGGAGAACCTGCTCACCGCCTTCGCCCTCGGCCCGGCGGCCAACCACCGCCCGGCCCCGCAGGACAACCTCCAGGACGTCTACGGCTCGGGCGCCTGACGTCGCATCATGAGCGCCGGTGGCTCGCTCGGTGGCTCGCTCGGTGGCTCGGTCCCCGGCTCGGTCGGTGGCTCACGACCCGTCGGCGAGCAGCAGCGGCCGGACCACGTACCCGGCCGAGTCGACGCCGGAACTGCCGCCCTGGACCAGGGCGCAGACAGCGATGTTGCTGTTGTAGGCGACCATCCAGCCGTCCGTGCCGTTGGCGACCTCCGCCGTGCCGGTCTTGGCGCCGACGCCGGACAGGTCGCCGAGGCGCGGTGCGGCGGTGCCGTACTGGGCCACGGCGCTCATCATGTGCTGGAGATAGCCGTCGTCGCGTGACGACAGCGCAGTGGAGGCCGGGGTCTGCGCCTGACCCGGGATCAGGATCGGTTGGTGGAAGCTGCCGCTCTGCACGGTCGCCGCGACCGAGGCCATCACCAGCGGGCTGACGACGACCTGGCCCTGGCCGATGTACTGGGCGGCACGGTCGCCGCCGGAGGGGTCGGCCGGGACGCTCGGGTCCTGGGTCGCCACGCCGCCGCCGATGGACCAGTCGCCGAAGCCGAACACCTGCGTCGCCGTGTCGTGCAGCGCCGAGGCGGGCTGGCCGTTCTGGGTCAGGTTGTCGGCGGCTGCCTTGATGAAAGCGGTGTTGCACGACTCCGCGAAGGCCTGGGTCATCGTCGAGGTCGCCGAGTCCGGGACGTCGGACTCGTTGTTGAAGCTCTCGGACGAGGCCTCCAGGGTCTTCGGGCAGGGCAGCACGCTGGACGGAGTCAGGCCGGTGTTGTCGAAGAGCGCGGTGGACGTGACGATCTTCATGGTCGACCCCGGCGGCTGTGAGCCGTTGATCGCGAGGTTCACATCGGAGGCGGTGTTGGCGATCGCGAGGATGTGGCCGTTCTGCGGATCGATCACCACCACGCCGGTCGCCATCCCCTGGAGCACCGACTGCCGCACGGCGTTCTCGGCGACCTGCTGGAGGTGCGCGTCCAGGGTGGTCTGGATGGTCGCGGCCTTGGGGGCCGTGAAGACGGTCGCGGGGGCGACCGGGCTGTTGGAGCTGTCGATGACCTCGACGCCCGCGCCGCCGGAACCCCCGCTCGCCTGGCCGTTCTTGGCGATGGTGGCCAGGATGTCGCTCAGTGAGGGGTCTTGGGCTGCGGTCAGCTGCGTGCCGTTCCGGTCGGTGACGGTCGTCGCCCCCGGGTCGGCGGTGACCGCTCCGGCCTGGACGTTCTGACCATCCGTCAGCTTCGGGTAGAGCACGGAGGACGCCCAGTGCACGGCCGACGTGCCGTTGGTGCTCTGCACCACGTCCAGCGTGCCCGGGTAGCTCCAGGTGCCGCCCTTGACCTGGGCCGCGACGGAGAAGTTCACCTTGGTCGCGCCCGTCAGCTGCGGGTCGGGGCCGGCGGGGGTGATGCCGGTGAAGGTGACGCCGGTCAGCGCGAGCCCGTCGTGGTAGCTCTGCAGCGCGGCCTGCGCGGTGGTGGGGGAGTCGGTGTCGCTGGCCGCGCCGCCGTAGTGGCCGGGGCCGCTCTGCCAGGACTGGAGGAAGGCGGTGGCGAGCTTCTGCGCGTCCGCGCTGCTGGGCGGGTTGGTGGCCAGTGCGGTCGGATCGAAGGTCGCCGCCGCGCTCCCGGCGCCGCTGTCACTGCCGCTCCCCACCACGGCGTGCACGACGTTGACCGCGGCGTAGGCGCCGCCGGCCAGGACGGCCGCCACCGTGGTGGCGACAGCTATTTTCGCCGCTTTGTTCATTGTCTGCCGAATCCCCCCGCGACGAGGGCACACATATGACCCAATCAATCGGATCGTATGTGTGCGTGCCGGTCGGAGCAGGGGAATCGGTGAACTTGTGCGGACTCTGTGACCTGTTCGTGCTCGCCGGAACGGGGCTGGGAGGCCGATGGTGGGTCAGAAACGGCCAAACCGTCAGATCCAGCCCGTCAGATCCAGGTGGGCCACCACATCCGCGCGCGCCAGCTGTCGATCGGAATGACCTGGGCGTCGTAGAGCGGGAGGAAGTAGAGGAAGTTGGCCATGATGGCCACGACCAGCACGCCCGCCGCGATGCCGCCCAGCAGCCGCCGGTCGCCCCGCGCCCTCGCCGAGCCGAGCAGCGCGCCGATCAGGAACGCCACCGCGAGCGCCAGGTACGGCTCGAAGGCGATCGTGTAGAAGAGGAAGATCGTCCGCTGCTGCCACTGGAACCACGGCAGGTAGCCGGCCAGGATGGCGCAGGCGATCGCGCCCGCCCGCCAGTCGCGGCGCAGCAGCCACCGGTACAGGCAGTAGACCAGCGCGAAGGTCGCCGTCCACCAGAGCAGCGGCGTGCCGATCGCCAGCACCTCGCTGGAGCACTGCGCGACGTGACAGCCGCTCTGACCGTTGGTCGGCGACTCGTAGTAGAAGGAGACCGGGCGCCCGTTGACCAACCAGCTCCAGGGGTTGGACATGTAGGTGTGCGGGGTGTGCAGGTTGGTGTTGAAGGCCCAGATCTCCGAGTGGTAGTGCCACAGGCTGCGCAGCGGCGCGGGCATCCAACTCATGTCGAACTGCGGCAGGTTGTGCAGCGGGCCGATGGAGGAGGGTGACAGGCCCTTGCGGCCGTCGGCCCAGGTGCGGTCGTAGCCGCCACTGGTGAAGAGCCAGCCGGACCAGGCGGCGACGTAGGTGACCAGGGCCACCAGCACCATCCAGACGAACGCCAGCGGCGTGTCGTGCAGGAACGCGGTCCGGTAGGGACGCCGGGCACCGGCGGCCTTGCGGGCGCCCGCGTCCCACAGCACCGTCATCACGCCGAAGAAGGCGACGAACCAAAGGCCGTTCCACTTGGTGGCGCAGTCCAGGCCGAGGCAGATGCCGGCCAGCAGCCGGTAGGGACGCCAGCCCAGGCGCGCGGCGGTGGCCAGGGCGTCGTTCGGCGCCGCGTCCAGGTTGTCGACGGTCGCGCCGACCAGGTCGGCCAGGCGCGCCCGGCTGCGGTCCCGGTCGATCAGCAGCAGCCCGAAGGCGCACAGCGCCCAGAACATGACCACCTGGTCGAGCAGGCCGGTGCGGCTCATCACGAAGTGCATGCCGTCGCAGGTCAGCAGCAGACCGGCGACACAGCCCAGCAGCGTCGAACGGAACAGCCGACGGCCGATCCGACAGACCATCAGCACCGCCAGGGTGCCCAGCACGGCGACCATGAAGCGCCAGCCGAAGGGGTTGAGCCCGAAGATCATCTCGCCTATGCCGATCACCCACTTGCCCGCCGGCGGGTGCGCGATGAACTCGGCGCCGGTCGGCGTGGGGATCTGCTGATGGTGCTGCATGATGAGCGTGTTGGCGTTGTCCGCCCAGTTGCGCTCGTATCCGAAGTGCCAGATCGACCAGGCGTCCTTGGCGTAGTACGTCTCGTCGAAGATGATCGCGTGCGGGTTGCCCAGGTTCCAGAAGATCGTCACCCCGGCGACCAGGGTGATCGCCAGCGGTCCGATCCACCCGGCCCACCGGCACAGGAACAGCCACAGCCCCGGCGGGATCCGCAGCCCCAGCCTCGCCAGCACCGGCGACGGCGCGCCGACGGCGACGCCCGGGCCGTCCGGCATCGGCGGCACCAGCCGCTCCCGCAGCGGCGTCCGGTCGGCGGCGTGGTAGCCGTACCGGCCGAGCCGACGCTGCCAGGTGGTCAGCGGATGGCGACGGCGCGGGCTCGCACCGGGCATGCCGTCGTCCCGGGCGTCCCCGGGCGCCGCAGCGGTCAGCATGTCCGTCCTGTGTTCATCCACGCGAGCATCGTAGGGGCGGAACCTGTCGACGCGAGGGCTTGGCTGTTCCTGTGCCGGTGGGACGGGTGGGGCTGGAGTGCGGCTGGTGGGGATCTTGTCGCGATTCGTGGGGAGTCGTGCGGCGTCGTAGGGGGTCGTGTCGAGTCGTGCCGAGATCACCGCGCGGAGGTCGGGGCGCGGGGGATCGGCCCCGGGATGGGACGATGGGCGGGTGACTGGTCTACTCGTTCTCGCAGGCACCCCCATCGGCGACGTCGAGGACGCCCCGCCGCGTCTCGCCAAGGAGCTGGCCGAGGCCGACATCGTCGCCGCCGAGGACACGCGGCGGTTGCGGCGGCTCTCGCAGGCACTGGGCGTGGCGCCGACCGGGCGGGTGGTGTCGTACTTCGAGGGGAACGAGGTCGGCCGGACTCCCGAGCTGGTCGAGGCCCTGCAGGGCGGCGCCCGGGTGCTGCTGGTCACCGACGCCGGGATGCCCTCGGTCTCCGACCCCGGGTACCGGCTCGTCGCGGCGGCCGTCGACGCGGGCGTGCGGATCACCGCCGTCCCGGGCCCGTCCGCGGTGCTGACCGCGCTCGCGCTGTCCGGGCTGCCGGTCGACCGGTTCTGCTTCGAGGGCTTCCTGCCCCGCAAGGGCGGGGAACGCGCAGCCCGGCTGCGGGAGCTCGTCGCCGAGCCGCGGACCATGGTCTTCTTCGAGTCCCCGCACCGGATCGACGACTCGCTGGCCGCGATGGCCGAGGCGTTCGGCGGGGAGCGGGACGCGGCCGTCTGCCGCGAGCTGACCAAGACGTACGAGGAGGTCAAGCGCGGAACGCTGGCCGAGCTCGCCGCCTGGGCCGAGGACGGCGTCCGGGGCGAGATCACCGTCGTCGTCTCCGGCGCTCCGCCCGCGGTGCCCTCCGCCGTGGACGCCGCGGAGCTGGCCCGCCGGGTCGCTCTCCGGGTGGACGCGGGCGAGCACCGCAAGGAGGCGATCGCCGCCGTGGCCGCGGAGGCGGGCCTGCCCAAGCGCGAGGTCTTCGACGCGGTGGTGGCCGCGAAGAGCGCCGCCCCGGGGCGTGCGTAGCGCGTAGGCGCGGGCATGCGCACGGCGCATGCGCCGTGTACGGAGTTGTATACGGAGGGGTGCTGTTCTGTGGCGCCCTCGGCCGTTCGAGTGCGGCTCGGGGTGCGACGTACCGGCTTACGTCCCGGGTGAAACGGGCGTACCGTATCGGAACAGGCAAATAGCGGCTAAAGAAACGCCCCGGAATTCCTCTGTGCAGATCCCGGGCTGCGTCAAGAAGTCCCAACTCTCCCCAAAGAATTCGCGTCACCGTGATCGACGGCATTTCTCCGGGAAACCATGGGGACGAGAAAGTCCCGGCCGGGGCGAGGGCTCCGGCGGGCAACGGGAGCATGTCATGAGCGAAACCTCCGCGCCGAGCAGCCGACCGCCCATGGAGACGGCCCACGAGGCCTACTCCTTCGCCTGCCTGAGCTGCGGCTACGGCTGGGAACAGGCGTACGAGATCGAGCATGCGGTCGATCGCAACGGCCGGATGGTCTATCGCTACCTGGCCAACGGCCTGCCGGTCCCGTCTCCGCTGACCCACCCGTCCTGCCCCGGCTGCGGCGGCGAGCACGTCCGGATCATGGCCGCCGGTCGGGTGGCCTCGGCCGTCGCCAGTTGGCACGCGCCCCAGCCCGCGGCCCCCGCCAAGCGGCGAGAGCCGCGCCGGCCCCGCGCGGCCGTGAAGGCGACCGACGCCACCGATGCCACAGACGTGGCAGACTCCGCAGACGCTCCAGACGCGACGGAGACGGCCGAGCAGCCCACGCCGCTCGCACTGGCCGACCCCCGGCCGAGGCGCCGTCTGCACCTCCCGTTCCACTGGCACCTGCGCCGTCGCCACGGCTGACCCCGGCCCGTCCTGCCCCTGCCCCTGCCCTTGAGGAGGGTCTCTGTCCGGGGGTCTCTCCGGGCCTCGGTGCGGGCCTCTGTCCGCGTCTCTCTCAAGGGCTGATCACGCGGACGAGGGGCAGGGCTCGGGCCGATATCATTACGGCATGACCGCCGTCCAGAACCCCGGCAAGAGCTACTACGTCTCGACGCCGATCTACTACGTCAACGACCGCCCGCACCTGGGCCACGCCTACACCACCGTCGCAGGCGACGTGCTGACCCGCTGGCACCGCCAGCGCGGCGAGCAGGTGTGGTACCTCACCGGCACGGACGAGCACGGTCAGAAGATCATGCGCACGGCCGAGGCCCACGGCGTCACTCCGCAGGAGTGGTGCGACAAGCTGGTCGAGGAGGCCTGGAAGCCGCTCTGGCAGCACCTGGAGATCGCCAACGACGACTTCATCCGCACCACCGAGGACCGCCACACGGCCCGGGTGCAGGAGTTCGTCCAGGACCTCTACGACAAGGGCGAGATCTACCAGGGCGGTTACGAGGGCCCGTACTGCGTCGGCTGCGAGGAGTACAAGGCCCCGGGTGAACTCCTGGACGGTGAGGGCAAGTTCGCCGGTCAGAAGCTCTGCCCGATCCACAAGACGCCCGTGGAGATGCTGAAGGAGGAGAACTACTTCTTCAAGCTCTCCGAGTACGGGCCCAAGCTGCTGGAGTTCTACGCGGCCAACCCGGGCTTCATCCAGCCCGAGTCCGCGCGCAACGAGGTCGTCCGCTTCGTCGAGCAGGGCCTGCAGGACCTCTCCATCTCCCGCTCCACCTTCGACTGGGGCGTGCAGATCCCCTGGGACCCGAAGCACATCATCTACGTGTGGGTCGACGCCCTGCTCAACTACGCCACGGCCGTGGGCTACGGCTCCGACCAGGCGAAGTTCGACGCGACCTTCCCGGCCGACGTGCACCTGGTCGGCAAGGACATCCTCCGCTTCCACGCGGTGATCTGGCCCGCCATGCTGATGGCCAACGGCCTGCCGCTGCCCAAGCGCGTGGTCGCCAACGGCTGGCTGATGGTCGGCGGCGAGAAGATGAGCAAGTCCAACCTCACCGGCATCGCGCCGCAGGACCTGACCTCGCACTTCGGCGTGGACGCCTACCGCTACTACTTCCTGCGCGCGATCCCGTTCGGCACGGACGGCTCGTTCTCGTGGGAGGACTTCTCCGCCCGCTACACGTCCGAGCTGGCGAACGACTTCGGCAACCTCGCCTCGCGCGTCGCGGCCATGGTCGGCAAGTACTTCGGCGGCGTGCTGCCCGAGGCGACGGCGCCCGGTCCGGCCGAGGCCGCGCTGGCGGAGGGCCTGGCCAAGGCCGTCGCCGAGGCGGACGACAGGATCGGCGAGAAGCTGGACTTCGCGGGCGGCATCGGCGCGATCTTCGACTTCGTCAAGCAGGTCAACGGCTACCTCACCGAGCAGGAGCCGTGGAAGGTCGCGAAGGACGAGTCGCCCGAGGGCCAGGCCCGCCTCGCCACGATCCTCTACGCGGCGGCGGAGTCGCTGCGCGCGCTGGCGGTCCTGCTGAACCCGGTCATGCCGCGGGTCGCCGGCCTGCTCTGGGACTCCCTCGGCGCGGAGGCAGCGCTGGGTGCGCTCGCCGACCAGCGGATCGACGCGGTTGCGCAGTGGGGCACGCTCCCGGCGGGGGTGACCGTCACCAAGGGCGAGATCCTCTTCCCGCGCCTTGAGGAGAAGAAGGACTGACGGGTGCTCTGAGCTCCCGCAGGTAGTTGCACTGTCCGGGGGCGCGGGGCTGTGCTGATCTGCGGCTCTGCGGCTCTGCGGCTCTGCGGCGTGGGCACGAGTGGTCGAGCCCGTGCTGCCGCAGGTGGTTGCACAATCAGGGGCGCGGGGCTCCGCTGATCTGCCGCTCCGCCGCGTGGGCGCGCCAATCCCCCAGCCTTTCGGCCGGGGGAGGGTGGTTGTTCGCGCGCGCAGTTGATCAAGCAGAGCCCCGCGCCCCTCAATGCTGCAACTGACTCGAAGATCGAAAGGAACCCTCCGTGGCCCGCTCGAAGAGCGACAACAGCACGCCGCCTCCGGTGCCGGAGCCGCTCCGCGTGCCCGTCGCGGACTCGCACACGCACCTGGACATGCAGGACGCGACGCCGGAGGAGATCCTCGCCAAGGCCGCCTCAGTCGGAGTGACCACCCTCGTCCAGGTCGGCTGCGACATCCCGGGGTCACGGTGGGCCGCGGAGCTCGCGGCTCAACACGACAACGTTCACGCCACCGTGTCCCTGCACCCCAACGAGGCCCCGCGGATCGTCCTCGGCGACCCGGACGGGTGGAGCGGGCAGAAGCGCGCCCCCGGCGGGATGGCCGCGTTGGACGCGGCGATCGAGGAGATCGACGCGCTGGCCGCGTTGCCGCAGGTGCGTGGCGTGGGGGAGACGGGCCTGGACTACTTCCGGACCGGGCCCGAGGGCGTCGAGGTGCAGCAGGAGTCGTTCCGGCGCCACATCGCCCTGGCGAAGAAGCACGGCAAGGCCCTGGTCATCCATGACCGGGACGCGCACGAGGACGTGCTGCGCATCCTGGTCGAGGAGGGCGCGCCGGAGCGGACCGTCTTCCACTGCTACTCGGGCGACGAGGAGATGGCCAAGGTCTGCGCCGACGCGGGCTACTACCTCTCGTTCGCCGGGCCGGTCACCTTCCCGGCCAACAAGCACCTGCGGGCCGCGCTCGAGGTCGCCCCGCTGGACCGGATCCTGGTCGAGACCGACGCGCCCTTCCTCACCCCCGCGCCGTTCCGTGGGCGGCCGAACGCGCCGTACCTGATCCCGGTGACCCTGCGGGCGATGGCGGAGGTCAGGGGCATCGGCGAGGACGAGATGGCCGCCGCCGTTGCCGCCAACACCGCGCGTGCGTTCGACTACTGAGCCCAGAAGTCGAATGCTGAGCCCAGAACTCGAACGGTGAACGGGCTCGTCACCACCCGACCGGCCCAGTGACCGCCGTCGCGACGCGCTCGTTGGGCAACCCGTGAACAAGCCCTCGACCGCTGTCCGTTCGCCACGCGCGCTGCAGCAGGCGCTGATCCTCGCCCTCCTGGTGGGCGGGACCGGCGCGTTCCTCGCGGAGCAGCCGCCGCACGCGGGCGACGCCGACCGCGTCAGCGAGGCGTCGGACACCACGCCGGACACGGTGGCTGACGAAGTGCCCACCCAGACCCAGCAGCTGAGCCAGAGCGCCGTGATGCCCATCGCGCCCGCCGCCACGCCGCTGCTGCGCGAACTGCTCGCCCCGCAGCACTCCAACCCGCCCGCCACCGTCAAGGCGGCACACCGCGCCCGGCACGCCAGGCCGCACCGCCGCTCGATGGACCCCCTGGGCGCGGACGCGGCGAGTGCGTGGGGCGACGGCTTCGCGCCACGTGGACGCCATCGCGGGAGATCCGAGGAGGACATCCACGTCACCGGCGCCATGGACTGGCTCGCCCTGGCCCGGTGCGAGTCCGGCGGCAACCCGCACGTCACCGACCCGAGCGGCCACTACGGCGGGCTCTACCAGTTCGACGCCCACACCTGGCACAGCCTCGGCGGCCACGGCCTGCCCCAGGACGCCTCCCCCTCGGAACAGACCACCCGCGCCCGCGCCCTCTACCGCGAACGCGGCCTCTCCCCCTGGCCCTCCTGCGGCCGCCGCGCCGAGCGCTGATCCTTTCCGCCTACGCGCAGCGCGTGGGAGCACAATGGGAGCGCGCGTGAGCAGTGCGCCTTGGCTCGACGGATACGGCTGATAGAGAATCGATTCGGCACCTCACCCTGGCCCCTGGGCTGAATAGCGATGTCATCCGCACCGGGGCGAGGGAGGCGAGGAGGATGACCGCGATGACGGTCGACGACACGACCCAGCTTCCATATGGGTGGACGTACGAGCAGGCCAAGGACCTGGACCTGCCCTATGACTGGGAGCTGATCGATGGAGTCATCGTGCCCAGGGGTATGACGACACAGTGGCACGACGAGGTGCGGGACGGGCTGCACTTTGCCCTACGCAGCACGCGGGCCAAGCCGTACGCGACCGGAGTGGAGCGCTGCACCCTCCTTGCGGAGGACACCGTTCTCAAGCCCGATGTCCTGGTGTTCGACCCGACCGACCTGGACTTCTTCGAGGTGGAGTGCCTGCCTGTCTCCGCCGTGTCGCTCTGCGTCGAGGTGGTCTCGCATGGCAGTCGGGCCCAGGACCGGCTGACCAAGCCGGGGCTCTACGCCCAGGCCGGGGTGCCTGCCTTCTGGCGGGTCGAGCGTGGGAGCGACGACCAGCCCGTGGTGCACGAGTTCCGACGAGACGAGAAGAGCGGCGTCTACACGCCGGTCACCGCGCACGAGGGTTACCTCCGGACTGACTTTCCTTTCCCCATCAGCATCGACCTCACCGCCCTGCTGCAGCTCTGACCGCACCTTCCGGCCCCGTATCCTTGGCGGGTGAGCACCACCGATCCCGCCCCTGAGGCCGCCGAGCCCGCCGACGCCCCGTCTGCGCCTGCCACCGCCGACTCCGCGCTGCTGGGCCCCGCCGACATCCGTGAGCTGGCCGGAGCGCTCGGTGTGCGGCCGACCAAGCAGCGTGGGCAGAACTTCGTCATCGACGCCAACACCGTGCGCCGCATCGTCCGGGCCGCCGAGGTGCGGCCGGAGGACGTCGTGGTGGAGGTCGGGCCCGGGCTCGGGTCGTTGACGCTCGGGCTGCTGGAGGTGGCCGACCGGGTGACGGCCGTCGAGATCGACTCGCTGCTCGCGCAGCACCTGCCGACCACCGTTGCCTCCCGGATGCCGGGGCGCGCGGACCGCTTCGCGCTGGTGCACGCCGACGCGATGACCGTGACCGAGCTGCCCGGCCCCGCGCCGACCGCGCTGGTCGCCAACCTCCCCTACAACGTCGCGGTTCCGGTGCTGCTGCACATGCTGGAGACCTTCCCGAGCATCGAGCGGACGCTCGTCATGGTGCAGAAGGAGGTCGCTGACCGGCTTGCCGCGCAGCCGGGCAACAAGGTCTACGGCGTCCCGTCGGTCAAGGCCCAGTGGTACGCGCACGTCAAGCGTGCCGGGGCGATCGGGCGGAACGTCTTCTGGCCCGCGCCCAACGTCGACTCCGGGCTGGTCTCGCTGATCCGCCGCGACGAGCCGCTGAAGACCACCGCCTCGCGCAAGGAGGTCTTCGCCGTGGTGGACGCGGCCTTCGCACAGCGCCGCAAGACGCTGCGCGCCGCGCTCGCCGGGTGGGCGGGCAGCCCGGCCGCCGCCGAGGCGGCGCTGAGCGCGGCGGGCGTCGACCACCGGCTGCGCGGCGAGGCGCTGACGGTGGAACAGTTCGTGGCGATCGCCGAGCACAAGCCGGAACCGGCGAAGCCCGCGGCCGAACACCCGCCGCTGTAGCGGCTGTTCCGCAACCAACCCGCCCAGTCGTCAACCCGTCCACCCGTCAACCCGTCCACCCGTCAACCCTGAGTGCCAGGAGTGCCTCCGCCATGACCGCCGACCACCACGCCGACGCCGCCCGCGTGACGGACGGGGCCGACACCGGCACCGCTGCTGCTGTCACCGCCGCGGTCACCGTCCGTGTGCCCGCCAAGGTCAACGTGCAGCTCGCGGTGGGCGGTCGGCGGGCCGACGGGTTCCACGCGCTGGCCACGGTCTTCTTCGCGGTCGGCCTCTTCGACGAGGTCACCGCGCGTCCGGGGGAGCCGGGGGAGGGTGTGACGATCACCGTCGAGGGCCCGGACGCCGCCGTCGTCCCGACCGACGGCACCAACCTCGCCGCCCGCGCGGCGCAGGCGCTGGCCGCGCACCACGGCGTCCCGGCGGACGTGCGGCTGCACATCGCCAAGGACATCCCGGTCGCCGGCGGCATGGCGGGTGGCAGCGCGGATGGCGCGGCGGCGCTGCTGGCCTGCGACGCGCTGTGGGGGCTCTCCACTCCGCGCGAGACGCTCTTCGCGCTGGCCGCCGAGCTCGGCAGCGACGTGCCGTTCTCGCTGCACGGCGGGGTCGCCCTCGGTGAGGGACGCGGCGAGCAGCTGACGCCGGTTCCGACGCAGGGCGCGTTCCACTGGGTCTTCGCGGTTGCCGACGGCGGCCTCTCCACGCCCGCCGTCTACGGCGAGTGCGACCGCCTGCGCGAGCAGGCCGGTGGCCCGGGCGGCGCGGACGAGTCGCACGTGCCCACGCCCGCAGCGGACCGCGCGCTGCTGGACGCCCTCGCCACCGGCGACCCGGCCGCGCTCGGCGCGGCACTCACCAACGACCTTCAGGCGGCGGCCCTTTCGCTCCGCCCCTCCCTCGCGGACACCCTCCGCGCCGGCACGGATGCAGGCGCGATCGGCGCCCTGGTCTCCGGCTCCGGCCCGACCTGCGCCTTCCTGACCAAGGACGCGTCCGACGCCGCCGCCGTCGCCAACGCCCTTGCCGCGTCCGGTACCTGTCGTAACGTCAGGACAGCGGTCGGCCCTGTTGCCGGAGCCTCCCTGGCCTGAAGCCGGAATTGACCGATCGTCATCCGGTCACTCCGGCGAAGCCTCAGGCCGGCCGGCCGCTCGATCGCTCGATCGCTCGCGACGGATAGGGTGCGTGACTGACTACTTGCCCCGACCCATGCGATCGGCCCCGAAGCACGGCGCGAGGACGGCACGCGAACCGAGAACAGGATCTGATGATGACCGAGGCGACCGGTTCGAACGCGCTGGAGACCCTGCTCGGCCGCGCCCGTGGCCCGATGGGCCCGTCGATCGAGCTCGACTTCGGCACCACGGGCGGCCCGCTCGCCGAACTGGGCGCCGTGCTGTCGCGGATCAACGGCTTCTTCCTTTTCAACGCCGGCGTCCAGGTCTTCCGCGCGGGCGACCAGGGCCTCGGCCACGACGTGTTGACGTGGAACCGCGAGGACATCTGGAAGGACACCTACGACGGCCTGGCCGACGACCTGTTCTGCTTCGCGCAGGACATCTTCGGCACGCAGTTCGCCGTCGTCGAAGGGCGCGAGGTGGTCCGCTTCGACCCGGAGACCGCTGGGCGCGAGGTGCTCGGCGACAGCCTGGAGGCCTGGGCCGCCTGGCTGCTGGCGGACCCGGACGTGAACGGCGCGGCGTCGTTCGCCTACGCGTACCAGCAGGAGAACGGCCCGCTCGACCCGGCCCACCGGCTGGTTCCGCGGACGTTCTTCGTGGGTGGCGGGGGCTACGACTTCGACAACTTCGTCGCGCACGACGCGGTGGCGGCGATGCGCATCCGGGGCCCGATCGCTCAGCAGGTGCACGACCTGCCGGACGGCGCGACCGTCCGACTGCGCGTTGAGTGACCTTCCCGGACTCCCCGGCCCGCGCTGAGCGCGAGGGCCTGGTGGTGCGCAGCCCCTCCGCCGAACCCGGCTCCCGCGCGGTTCTGGTGAGCCTCACGGACGCGGGCCACGCCCTGATCGAGCAATCCGTAGACGCCGTCCTCAGCCGCGAGGCCGCTCTCGTCGCCGACCTGACCGCCGACGAACGCACAGCCCTGACGGACCTCCTCGCCCGCCTGCTCACCGAAGTCACGCGGCGGGTCGGGGAGAAAGCGGAACGGCGACGCTCAGTCGCGGGGGAACTCGTCCGTCGCGAGGACGAGGCCGACGACCGTCCCGGTCAGATCCACCGGGTCGCCGAAGTCGAGCGTGAGCTCGTTCCGGTACTCGCCGTCCTTGGGCAGGGTGAACAGGTGGCACTGGGCGGTGTAGGGGTCGACGATCAGGCACACCGGGACCTTCGCGACCGTGTACACGGACCTCTTCGGGCCGTAGTCGTTCGCCGCCGTGTCCCTGGAGATCACCTCGGCGACGAACTCGATGTCTCGGTAGCGCCAACGGCCCTTTTCGGTCTTGGTGGCATCCTTCGCCAGCGCCGTCACATCGGTCGTGAAGCCGTTGAGGCGACCGGGGAAGTCGATCCGGACGTCCGATTTCACCCGGGCTCGGGCGTACTTCGTCCGCAGTTGCTCGACGACGTCCAGGATGACGTCCCAGTGGACGTCCCGCTGCGGCGTCGTGTAGACGGCCCCCTCGACGATCTCGACCTTGCAGCCCTCGGGGACTGGCATCCGCTCCAGCGCCTCGAACATCGCGTCGAGGGTGAGCTCTTCGCTCTCGTCGGCCATGTCGGTCCTGTCGTCGTGAAGTGCGATGGTCACCGTGGCTCCTCCCCGCTGCCGCACGGGTACGGACAGTTGCCTTGTCCAACGATACGCACGGTCCGAGGGCACGCCGCGAACAACCGCGCGGACGGGGGTGGCGCGGGGCGACTAGGCTGGGACGTCGGCCGTCCGTCGTACGCGTAGTCGCTCAGGAGTACAGCACCAGTGGCAGTCAACCTCGTCACCGTCGAAGACGTCAGCAAGATCTTCGGCACCCGAGCCGTGCTCGACGGCGTGTCCGTCGGCGTGAGTGAAGGTGACCGCATCGGTGTCGTCGGCCGCAACGGCGACGGGAAGTCGACGCTGACGCAGATCATGGCCAAGAGCCAGGAGCCGGACGGCGGCCGGGTCACGCACGTGACCGGCCTGCAGATCGGCGTGCTGGCCCAGGGCGACGCGCTGGACCCGAAGGCCACCATCCGCCACGAGGTCGTCGGCGACAAGGCCGACCACCAGTGGGCGGGCGACGCCAGGATCCGCGACGTGCTCACCGGCCTGTTCGACGGCCTGGACCTCTCCGGCTTCCCGCAGGGCCTGGACACCGTCATCGGCCCGCTGTCGGGTGGTGAGCGCCGCCGCATCGCGCTGGCGAAGCTGCTGATCGAGGACCACGACCTGCTCGTCCTCGACGAGCCCACCAACCACCTCGACGTCGAGGGCATCGCCTGGCTCGCCGGCCACCTGCAGGCACGCCGCTCGGCGCTGGTCGTCGTCACCCACGACCGCTGGTTCCTCGACCAGGTCTGCACCCGCATGTGGGACGTCCAGTCCGGCGCCGTCCACGAGTACGAGGGTGGCTACTCCGACTACGTCTTCGCCCGCGCCGAGCGCGCCCGGATCGCGGCGACGGAGGAGACCAAGCGGCAGAACCTGGTCCGCAAGGAGCTGGCCTGGTTGCGTCGCGGCGCGCCCGCCCGCACCTCCAAGCCGCGGTTCCGCGTCGAGGCCGCCAACGAGCTGATCGCGGACGTGCCGCCGCCGCGTGACAAGGTCGAGCTGATGGGCTTCGCCAACTCGCGGCTCGGCAAGACCGTCTTCGACCTGGAGGACGTGACCGTCCAGGCCGGTGACAAGCTGTTGCTGGAACGTCTCTCCTGGCAGCTCGGCCCCGGCGACCGCATCGGTCTGGTCGGCGTGAACGGCGCGGGCAAGACCTCACTGATGCGCGCGATGCAGCAGGCGTGGGCCACCGACAGCGAGACGCAGCCCGCGAGCGGCAAGGTGATCGTCGGCAAGACGGTCAAGCTCGCGTACCTCTCCCAGGAGGTCGCCGAACTCCCCGGCACGCTGCGCGTGTTGGAGGCGGTCGAGCAGATCCGCGGACGCGTCGACCTCGGCAAGGGGCGCGAGCTGTCGGCGAGCCAGCTCTGCGAGACCTTCGGGTTCACCAAGGAGAAGCAGTGGACGCCGGTCTCCGACCTGTCGGGCGGTGAGCGCCGCCGACTTCAGCTGCTGCGTCTGCTGATGGACGAGCCGAACGTCCTGTTCATGGACGAGCCGACCAACGACCTCGACATCGAGACCCTCAACCAGCTGGAGGACCTCCTCGACGGCTGGCCCGGCTCGCTCGTCGTCATCTCCCACGACCGCTTCTTCATCGAGCGGACGACGGACACCGTCTGGGCGCTGCTCGGCGACCGCCGCCTGCGGATGCTCCCGCGCGGCATCGACGAGTACCTGGAGCGCCGCGCCGCCCTGGTCGAGGCCACGGCCCCGGCCCCGGCCCCGAAGAAGGCCGGCGGCGACACGCGCACGGCGAAGAAGGAGCTCCAGCGGATCGAGCGTCAGCTCTCCAAGCTGGAGCAGAAGGAGACCAAGCTCCACGCCCAAATGGCCGAGCACGCCGCCGACTTCGGCAAGATCGCCGAACTCGACGCACAGCTGCGGGCGGTGAAGGACGAGCGCGACGAGCTGGAGATGCAGTGGCTGGAGCTCGCCGAGGACGCGTGAGCGTCCCCGGCGGGGGGTCGCCTCACCGCTGCCGTTCGTCGTCCGGGTAGGCGATGGTGCTCGGCGGGGGTGGAGGTGGCGGCAGCGGGGGCAGGTCCTTGAAGGAGAGATCCTCCTCGCCGGGCGCGTATATGTCCCTGGCCCGCATCTTCCTGGCGAACTGTGCCGTGTTGTAGCGAAGTGAACGCTCCACCTCAACGGTGATGACGACCCGAGCGGCGGGGTGCCAGCCAGGAGGGCAGAAGCCGACGCCCCCGTTGAGGTGCCAGGCGATGGGTGGCGGGTATGTGGGATCGGCGGCGGGGTTGCGCATCCACTCCGCACGCCGACGCGCGGCTGGCTCGTCCTCGCGCACGAAGCCCAGTTCAAGCAGAGAGCCGACCCCCTTGTTGAAGGCGAAGATACTCAGGCCCTCGTCGTACGTGTAGCCGTACATGCGTCCCACCCAGACCTTGAGTGCGCATTCTCGTGGAGAGGAACCCGCAAAGGTGGTGAACCTCGGCTCCAGAGTGAGCATTCGGGCGGCGAGACTTTCGAGTCCTGCGGTCGGGTTCACGGGGCTGTCCAGGGTAGGCGGAGTTGCCAGGCAATGGTGGAGACGACGTCGGCGGGACACCGCGCCCGGCCGAAGACGTTCATCTGTTGAGCCACGAAAGGTGGAGCCTCTGGACGAACTCGGCGTCTTCGCCGTGCAGAAAGCGTTCGACCTCTGGGGTGACGATGAGCCGCACTGCAGGGTGCCAGCCGGGCGGGCAGAAGCCGATGCCGCTGTTGAGGTGCCAGGCCACGGGCGGCGGGTAGGTGGGGTCGCTGGCTGGGTTGCGCATCCACTCGGCGCAACGGCGTGCGCCAGGGTCGTCGTTGCGCACGAAGATCAGGTCGTGTCCCGGCATCTCATAGCGTCCACCGGGAATCTCGTCCGTCCTCCAGTAGGTATACCCGTACAGGCTGGCGATCCAGGTAGCGAAGGCCAACGACCGAGGACCTGCGCTGCTGCTCACGGAGCAGTTGGCGGAAGGCGCCAAAGACAGCATCTTCCGGGCGAATACGGGAAGGGGGGTTTCTTGCATGACATTACCGCCTGCCTGGATGTGGCATGGTGCCCGGTGGCTGTGAGGGGAGGGGGCCGGGGACGGAGCGGTGCCGCTTGGCGGTCCAGAGCGGCAGGCCGAGCGTGCGGATGAACTGGTCATCGCTGTAGTGCAGGCCTGCGGCAACCTCCTGCGTGATGATCAGTCGCGCGTCGGGGTGCCAGTCGGGCGGGCAGAAGCCCTGGCCGCCGTTGAGATGCCAGGCAACCGGCGGCGGATAGGCGGGGTCGCCTGCGGGATTGCGCATCCATTCGGCGCGACGTCGAGCGCCGGGTTCGTCGTCGCGCATGAAGATCAGCTCGTGGCCTTCCTCGGTTTGGACGCGGCCACCTCCGATCACGGGTGTGTGGGCCCCGCTGTAGTTGTATCCGTACGTGCGCCCAAGCCAGACAGCGTGAGAGAAGGGTCGGGGTGCTGCAGAGATGAGGGCAGCGAACCTGATGCTTGGCTTCAGGGACAGCATCTGCAGGGCAAATTCATGATGGGTTGTCTCATGTATGCGTTCACTGTCCGTCTGGGTAAGTGATGGTGTCCGGGGGCGGTGGAGGGAGCGGCGCGGGCGGACGGACCGGTTCGGGGTGGCGCGGGATTCCGTTCCACGTATGCATGTCCAGCGTGTAGGCCATGGTCCGGTCCAGATCACGCAGTTCCATCTCGACCTCCGGAGTGATCAGGAGGTGGACGGCGGGGTGCCAGCCCGGTGGGTGGAACCCACCGAACCCGCCGGTGGTGGTCCACGCGATGGGCGGCGGGAAGGTGGGTGCGGCGGCAGGGTTGCGCATCCACGCAGCCGAGCGCTGCGCCGCGGGGTCGTCGTCGCGCCAGAACTCGAGAACGCGACCGTGACCCGCGCCCGTGAGGGAGGAGCTGTTGCCCCAGCCCCGGTGGATGTCCGGGTAGCGGTAGCCGTAGCGTCGGGCGATCCAGATCGCGAGCGAGTAGTCCCTGACGAGGTGCCTGCCGGTGTATGTCGCCTTGGGCGCACACGCCAACAAGCGGGCGGCGAACTCCTCGTGGCTGTCAGTGCGCATGGCCCTCACTTGTCACGATGCCGATAGTCTCCTCTCCCTTGCCAACGGCGTGTTCCGATGCCTGCCACTGCTGGCCCTACGAATCGTGCCCCGGGCGAGTCGGGTGCCTGAGCTCCCGCCGGTTTAGCCCAGTGCGGACGCGATCCGGTTGCGCTGGCGGCGGGGGTAGGAACGGCACCGGCACTGTTGCTCGTGCCTGCCCCGGTGAACGGGTCGGCTTCCGCTGCGTTAGGGGCGGCGGCGAACGGATCGGCTGGCGCAGCACCGTCTCCGGCGGTGGGGAAGCGGAGCGTCTGCAGTGCCTCGACGAGGACGGGGCATTATGCCTCCCAGTGGTGCATGCTCGGCGTGCTGAAGCGCAGCACGATCGCGCTCTGCTGGGTCGGGTCGACCGCCGCGGGGACGGGGATCCACGCCTCCAACGAGGCGACCTGCACGGGGAAGTCCTCCTCCGTTCCGGCCTCGGCGGCAGGCAGCACCATCTCCACCGCCGCCCCGACCGCCACGGCGGCGGGGCCGCACGGCAGCTCATATCGCTTTGCTGCGCGCTCCTCGGGGTCGGCCGCGCCGAGGATCTCCACGATCCCGTCCACGGCGGTGTCCAGATCCTTGCAGTCCATCGGTGCCATCGCCATCGTGAGCGTGGCGAGCGTCAACTCCCCGTCCAGCAGCCCGAGACACGTGGCGGCATAGAACACCCCGCTTCTGGCGAGCCACTGTGACGTGGCCGCGTACTCGTTCGCCAACGCGTCCAAGGCGGCGGCGGACGCCTTCAGGGCCCGCACGTCGAGCTGCTCGGCCAGCTTGGTGCGCGCCTCGTCGCGGCTGGCACCGATGGTCAACGCGCGGAAGTCCGGCGGCAGCTCGAGCTCGACTTCGATGTCGACGGTGTCGGTCATGGGTGTCTTTCCTCGTCGGGATAGGTGATGGTGTCCGGCGGCGGAGGCGGTGGCGGTGCAGGCGGCAGGTTCGGATCAGGGCGACGTGTCGAGCGGCTCCAGCCCCCGAACCGCTCGTGGAGTTGTTGCCTGTACACCTCCTCGTTGTAGATGAGGGAGCGTTCAACGTCTGGGGTGATCACCAACCGCGCGGCAGGGTGCCAGCCGGGCGGGTTGAATCCGAAGCCGCCGTTCAATTGCCAGGTCACAGGTGGCGGGTAGGTCGGATCCCCGGCCGGGTTGCGCATCCATTCGGCTCGGCGTCGTGCGCCCGGCTCGTCGATGCGCGTGTAGTCCACGTCGAGCCAGATGTCGCTACCGTAACGCTGACTCCAGTCGTCCTGGCGGACACGGATGTCACAGCCGTAGAGCCTGCAGATCCAGACTGCCAGGGCATAGTCATGGCGGTTACCCCGCCATGGGCGAGTGAAGCTCGGCGTCAGGCGCAGCAACTCAGTTGCGAGCTCTTCCAGATTCATGTCGTCCTTGGCCCGTCTGGACAGGCGATGGTGTCAGGGTGCGCTGGTGAGAGTGGACCGCTGGGTCGGAGCGAGGTGGGATGCCATCCGAGGGATGGCCCGTTGGATCCCTGCCGATATATGTCGCCACGGGTGTACTTACCGGCAGGCGGGCGGCAAACTCTTCGTGGGTGTCGACGTGCATCAGCCTGTGCCGTGCGCTGCGTGGTTTTTGGCGGGGCGGGCTCGCCAGGTTTCATCGAACCCACCAGCGGTGCAGGCCCTCTGGGCGGCCTGGCTCAGGATGAGCCTTGAAAGGGGTAGCCTGCTGAACCCGATTCTCATCTCCGAGCCCATCATCGCCGTCCTCCCGAACCCGCTGGGCGTTGTAGTGTACACAACGTGACCTTGCATCGGTTGGTGGAGGGAGCGCAAGCACCGGGGAAGCAAGGCAGGACTCGGCTTCGAGTCTGTGATGTGAGCATCAGCCACCTGATGTCCCGTCGGCCACGCAGTGTAGAGTCCCTTGCCAAGCTAGATCCGTGGGGACGGCGCCGGGACACCTGCCCGAACTGTGCCGTGCGACGCAGCTTTGCGCCGTAGAGCCACAGATGTTGACAGCAACGGGGGAACGTTGTGGTGGGTGCCCATGAGGGCTTTGCGAGCCGTGCTCAGTTGGAGAGCCCAATGGGCGGTCCTGGCGCAGGCGACGACACACATCTAGCGCTTCCTGGCGTGCAGTTGAGCGGTCTGACTGTGTGCGGATGATGCCGCATAGGCAGGGTTAGCCGAGGCGGACTGCGCATCCGTGAGGCTGCGCACGGATCTCGCGCGCACGAGGAGTCGGCCAGACGGTTGTCCCAGTGTCAATTGTCCTGGAGCCCTTTGCCAAGGGCTTCTCGGCACTCAGAGGCCGTGAATGCAGTCCGTACGAATCGACCACAACTTGGGGAGAACGTGCAGCATCTGATCGAGCAGTTGTCGCGAACACAAGGACGCCTGGCCCAGCTGATGGATGTGACCAAACGGGCCAGCGAAGTATCAGTTGGCTCCTTCGAGGCAGAGGACCAGTCGGGATCAATACGCATCCGCCTGGCAGAGGATGGCCTCCCAGAGAGCATTCGGCTCCTGCCGGGCTGGCGCAACAAATGTGGCGCTACGAGGCTTTCCGCTGCCGTCATCGCGGCTGCACAAGAAGCGACAGGAAAGCGTATGACCGCATGGGGGCAGGCACTCGATGCCGAGGGTGTCACGGCCATGATGTCAGACCTTGAAGGGCTAGGGGACGACCGAGCTGCTAGTACGGATTGGCGTGACGTCTACCTCAAGAATGTGCAGATCGCTTCGGATCCGCCGCGCGAACTATCGGTGATAGCCGAGGACGTGCTGTCCCTTCTAGATAGTTTTGACCAAACAGGTCAGGGTGATTCTATCGCTGGAAGCGCACCTGATAGGGGACCGCAAAGGAGCGTGTCCATAATCTTGACCGAGCATGCCATGCAAAGCTGCACAATTGATCCCCGGTGGGCAGAACACGAAGATGACTATCGGATCGAGGCCGCCATCCGTTCGGCGCTTCAAGAGGCGCGACAGGATTCGGTTATGCGAGGGGCGGGGTTTCGCGATAGGAGCACTGCATTGGTGACAGAATTGATGGCTCAGATGGCTAATGGGCTGAGCATGGTTCAACGGGCTTCGAGCGGCGGGGGGATTCACTGATGAGTTCCTCAGGCTACTCCGTCACCGCGGATGCCCTCCTCCGGGCTGCCAATGAGTGGGACGGTGAGGGAGAAAGGCTCTCGAGCATCAGTGCCGAAGTTCGAACTCTTGCCATGGGCGGTATAACTGCCGGAATATTCCTTCCTATCACCTCTGGGCTGGATGCGGTGGTAGGGGCTGTGCAGGCTCGCGCAATGCAGGGTTGCGAGGAAATGCAGAACATTGCGAAAGCTCTGCGTACTTCGGCGCACGGCTACGAAGCGCACGAGGCGTCGACGGCGCAGTCGTTCCGAATGCTTCACTCCTGATCAGGGAAATGGAGAATTGAAATGTTCAATGCCTCTCAGTTTGACGAAGTTGTCCAGAGGGTAAATCAAAAAACCCCAGAGGTTGCTCGAAAGGCATCAAAGATTGATGAGGAAGTGTGTCGGATCCTCAATGATTTGCTCCTCCCTCCAGAGGTTGCGAGTATTATCATTTATGCAAAGAATGAGATAATTAAGCTTGCTGAAGAATTTTTGCATATCATGCACGAGGTCATCGAAGGCATTGGGGCTCCCATTAAAATGTGGCAGAACTCCTATAGCTGGGAAACGCTACGCGGAGTAGCGAGTGGCACTGCAGTCGATGTGAATGCGCTGGGTTCGATTGGCAACTGGTCGGGGGGTGCGGCATCGGCCTACAGCACTGCGGTCGGCCCTCAGGCGGGTGCGGCAGCTCAGCTGGCTAGTATTGCTGATTCGGTGTCCAGCTCCCTCACGACGTCTGCCGAAGCTGGTGCTGCCTTCTACCTTGCCGTTGCGGCTAGCCTCGTTCAATTCATCTCGGCAGAGGCCTCAGCTGTTGCTGGGGCCGCTACAGTCGTTGGTACTGCTCCTGGATTGTTGGCAGGCCTGGGTGGAGGCGCCGGGGCGTTGGCCCTCCTTCTTGGTGCTGTCTCCTTGATCGTCAGTTTCATTGCGACGATGGCCACTCAAATGTCGACGCTGCACGGCCTGGCGGTGGATAGTACCGCTTTCCCGTTCGGCCGCTGGCCAGTGGCAGCAAATATCTGAATCTTGCGCCTTGGCGAGGCTGTGATAATTACATTCTTTTGTTGCATCCTGGAGTTCGTCACATGTCAGACCGCACACGACTGACCTTTGCTGCCGCCCTAAGGGGCGTCGTAATCATCCTTCTTCTCTCTGGTGGGGCGCTGGCCTTGCACCAGTGGCCGCCGACGATCTTCCTAGTGGCCATGGTCGCTGTTG
Organism: Streptacidiphilus sp. MAP5-3; assembly: GCF_041262505.1. Classification (NCBI taxonomy): domain Bacteria; kingdom Bacillati; phylum Actinomycetota; class Actinomycetes; order Kitasatosporales; family Streptomycetaceae; genus Streptacidiphilus; species Streptacidiphilus sp. MAP5-3. The sequence continues at coordinate 629,830 of NZ_JBGCCL010000001.1, read as the reverse complement.
TCCCGATTGTGGGTGGTTTCGCCGGCTGCACGTGGTGGTGGTACGGCGATTCTCCGAAGGCCGTTGCTCTGCGCGAGCAGGCCGTGGCGAAGAGGGCTGCGCGCGGCGGACGCTAGTCGCTGTCAACGGAGACTCTCGCGGCGCAGAACCGAGTGCCAATTGCTGACACTAGGTATGGCAAACGCGGTCTCCTTGGTGACCAGTTCAGATTCGCCGCCGGTGGCCAGTCGGTTGGGAACTCGGGCCGTCGTGCCCCCGTTGGTGATCGTATCGCGGTCTGTCTCACGCGCACTCCGACTGACAGACTCTTGGGCCGTGCTGCGCTGTTGGATCGGAGGTAAGTCAGGTCTCGACGCTGCTCGGTCTTGCAGTGGACGGCACTGCCTTTCTATTTGGTCGCTGGCCGGTGGCAGTAAAGATCTGAATTTCGTGTACATATGGATATTTCAGGCCCTGATTTCTTTTTGCTAGACCAGCGTCTTGGAGTTCGCGACATGTCAGACCGTGGAAGACTGACCTTTGCCGCTGCCTGGAGGGGCGTCGTCATCGTAGGCGTCCCCACCGTGTTTGCGTTGGCACTGCGTCAATGGCCCCCTACCGTCTTCAAAGTAGCCGGAGTGGCTGTGGTCTTGGTCTCGGGTGGTCTTGCCAGCTACACCTGGTGGTGGCTCGGCGAATCTCCCAAGGCTGTCTCGAGGCGGGCGAAGGCCGACGCCAAAAAGGCTGCGCGTGTGGGGCGGTAGTTTCTCACTTGGAAATGCGTGGTGACCCGTTAATTGGCGGCGGGTGTTCGGTGCCGGAGCCGTTCGAGGCGACGGTTAGAGATCACCAGGTATCTGGCTGCGGCTCGCAGCACCGTGTTTCGGGCGATGAGCAGCTTTACACGTGCAGCGACGAGAACAGGCGATGCAATCTCTCGACGTCGGTCGGCACTGCGCGCCGCGCACTGCGAACGGCCTCGCTACGGTTGGATCGGCGCATGGACGTGACCGCCGCGACCGCGGCCTCGCTGATCACGACGTTCGACTACGTGTGGGAGCGCTTGACCCGGAGGCTCGTTGGTCTGACGGATGACGACTACTTCTGGGAGCCCGTCGACGGATGCTGGTCGCTGCGCGAGGTCCAGCGCGACGGTGAGGACGGGCGGAGGCGGAGGCGGCGGGCCCGCGCCGGAGCCGGTGCCGGTGCCGGTGACGACCATCGCGTGGCGGCTCGGGTACCTGGGTGGGATGGCGGTCGGCGGGTTCGCCATGCGGCGCTTCGGGGACGGGACGCTGACCACCCGGCACATCAGGTACCCGTCCCGCGCCGCCGACGTGCAGACCTTCCTCGACCAGCACTACCGCGCTTGGTACACCGGGCTCGACGGGCTCGGCCCCAGCGGGTGGGCGGACCCGCCGGGACCGAGCTGGGGATCGTTCGCCAGGGCGAACACCTTCGGCCTGGCGATGCACGCCCTGGACGAGGTCATCCACCACGCCGCCAAAGTCGGCGTCCTCAGGGACCTCTACGCCAACCGGGCCTCACTGTACGGCTGACGCCGTTCCTCCAGAGCAGGGCTACAGCAGCGCGACCCCGCCGAGCACGCCCAGGACGAGCAGGACGAGACCGGGCCCGAACGCCTTCGCCGTCTGCTCCATGCGCGGCAGCTTGACGAGCAGGATCGCTCCCGGCACGAGGAAGACGAGCGACGCGAGGAACAGCAGCACGGAGGCGAACCCGTGCATCGTCGCCGGATGGTTCGGGTTGATCGTGCCCGTGGCGAGCGTCATTACCTGCTGGTGCATCTCTACTTACCGCCCACGGTGAGCTTCGGATCCTGGCCTTCCAGGTTCTGCATGTCGGACTCGATGCCTGAACCGCCGGTGTAGATGGCCGTGTTGAGGCCGGTGCTGAAGCCGTCCTTGAACGCGGCGTCCGCCAGCTTGCCCCGGTCGCTGAGGTTCTCGCCGCCGAGACTGCCGTGGTCCTCCATCGCGCCGAAGATCTTGTCGTTGGCCGCGTTGCCGAGCGCGCCGGTCGCCGCGTTGGTGGCGGCGTCCGCGGCGATCGTGTTGAAGTTGGAGCCGTTGGCCACGTCCATGGTGACGCCACCGACGATGTTGCCGACGGCGCCGTTCACGGTGGTCCCCATGAGGCCGTTGCCGCTGAGCATCTGCCCGATGCGGCCGGTCATCCCGGCACCTTCGGCGATGCCGGCGCCGCGCGCGGTGAACACGGCGGAGCCCGCCGCGTCCCAGGCGCCGCTGGTCGCGTCCGATCCCCACTTGACCTTCTGACCGGTCAGCGCCTGGCTTGCTATCTGGCTGCCGGTGTCGGCGGCGAAGTTCGTGACGAAGCTCTCCAAGCCCGTCTTCATGAAGTTCGCACTGAACTTGGCCACCGTGCCGAGGACCTTGGCCAGCGTCGCCGCGGTCTCCTCGCTCAGTTCGAAGAAGTCCTCCAGCAGCTTGGCGACCTTCTCCGCCGCTGTGGTGAAGAGCTTCACCAGGTCGATGACCTTGGCCACCACCGCCGTGTTGGCGACAAGGTCGGCGATGCCCGCCGTGAAGATGGAGAGGATGGCGCCTCCGACCTCCATCTCGGCGATCTGGACGCAGATGTCGATGATCGACTCGTTGATGCTGTCGATCTCCTGCGCGTAGGCGCGCAGCCCGTCGGCGATCTTGTGGAAGTTGTTCGCCATGTCGTCGATCGACGAGGCCTGGGACTGCCAATGCTGCTCGAACGCCATGCGGGCAGGGCCGGACCAGTCTTGCTGGTCGGTGTCGGCGACGTTGCGGCTGATGGCGGACGTCATGGAGGTGAGGTACTCGCCCATGCTGTCCCAGCCGCTCGCGATGGTGCGGAGCATGGCACCGTCGCCACCGGGGAGCTCGACGCCGCACGCCTGGAGGATTTCCAGGACCTTGCCGTCGATCCAGCTGTTGACGCTCATGCCGGCCCGCCCGTGCCGGTACCCGCGCCAGCGTCCGTACCCACGGAGCGTATGTTCGTGGCGATCTGGCGCTCCGCCTCCGTGTAGACGCACGCGTTGGAGCCCGAGCGCCTTGACCGTGCTGTTGAGCAGCGAGACGTACTTCTGGAGCGCCCCGTCGCGGATGCCGAGCAGCCCGAAGGCCTGCCGGATGGACTCGGCGCTGCCCGCGAAGGACTGGCTCTGCCCGGAGAGCGCGGCCGCCTCGCCGTCGTACATCCCGGCGAGGCCCAGGAGAGCCTCCGGATTCACCTCGTACTGCTGCTGGATGAGCAACTGCGTCTCCCCGTTCTCATTCCCCACGTTCCGCGGTCCGCGGATACCGGCGCGGTTGAGTGCGGAACACGGTGACGGGGAAGTATGACGACCCATCCGCCGCCCCAAAGGCGGCCGACGCCACCGGCTCTGCCCTCGGAAGGGCGTAACTCCTGGGGCCGTGGGCGCCGGCACCGTAGGGACCCGCCATGGCGTGGAGCACCTGTTTGGCTCCCACCGGGTGCCGTCGAGGAGACCCGCGACGGGAGGCCCTCTACGGGAGGGGACTCGGAACGGAGCGACGCTTCTCCGCGCTCCGAGGCAGGTTGAGCGTCCGGATGAGCTGGTCGTCGCTGTTGTGCAGGGATGCCGCCACCTCATGGGTGATGATCAGACGCGCGTTCGGGTCCCAGCCGGGCGGGCAGAAGCCGAAGCCGCCGTTGTGGTGCCAGGCGACGGGTGGCGGGTAGGCGGGGTCGGCGGCGGGGCTGCGCATCCATTCGGCGCGACGGCGGGCGTCGGGACGGTCGTCGCGCGTGAAGACCAACTCGTAGCCGATCACGCTGCTCTCGCGAAGCCCCATGCCCATCACGGGGTTGAAGGTCCCGCTGTAGACGTACCCGTAGAGGTGCCCGAGCCAGACGGCATGCGAGAAGGGCAGAGGCGCCTCGGAGATCCGGGCCCTGTAGCTGACCCGTGGTGCCAAGGCGAGCATGTGCAGGGCCAATTGCTGATGAGTCTGCGCCAGCGGGCTCGCGCTGCTCCCCGGCGTCAGAGCAAGGCCGAGCGCGTTCACCGCCCCCGGGGCGAGGTCGAGCGGTTTGATCAGCTGGACGCCCAACCCGTAGGCCCCGGAGAGGAATCCAGCAGCCAGCAGGAGTGCGAAGAGCGGGCTGCCGTGCGGAGTTGAGAAGTTGGAAAAGCAGAGCGGGATGGTGGCGGCGGCGGGAACCATGATGACCAGCACGGCAGCCCGCCTGACCCGCGGCGAGCACCGTCGGCGCAGCAGCAGGACGACGATGCCGAGCGCCACACCGGCCATTGCCAGCACGAGAGTTCCCGCGATCTGTTCGCCCAGCGGGACGGACGTGAGGTAGAGGACGCCCTGCGGGTACACCCGCTTCTCCGCTGCCTGCGCGCCCGTCTGCTCGTAGAGCAGGGCAGCGGCGAAGCCGAGCCCCGAGACGACGCCCCAGCTCAGCGCGGCAGTCGTATTGCAGATACGTGGGTTCCGCGTTGGTGCCACAGCAATCCCCCGTGATTGACGTGATGTACACCTGTCACTGCTGGCACTCTAGCGTGGAGGATGTGGGGGCTGTCTCAGGTGGTGGCGCTGCGGCGGGCCAGCACGTGCGCGTCGAGGAAACCACGCTCGGAGGCTGGATCGTGGACCAGTCGCTGCGTGCGAACGGGACGAGTCCGGCCCAGGACAGCAGTTCTTTCGGCGAGGTGTGGATCACCGAGTAGTGCGCGAGCGCGCCGTCCTCGATCGGCAGCGCCTTCATCCGCGCCTCGTCGAACCGCAGCGCGGGATGCGCCCTGCGGGCGTGGTTCTGGTGCCCCGTCATAGATGCGGAGGTCAGCAGATGCGAACCCTCGGTCATGCGTGAACGTTCGATGGCCTGGGAGTGCCATTTGCATCTCATTCTGGTGAGAGTCTGGAAAGGAGCCGGGGGATTATCGATATCTGACCTGCAATTGAGCTCCGTTCATCCGAAACCCCGATCACGGAGGTGCCTATCGGGTTGCTGTGCAGAGCGCAGAATGGGCTGTGCGCCGGAACGGTCGGCGCAACTGTGGCCCCTTTCTGGCGGAAGTGAACCTGCATGCCTGACACGACCACCGAGGCACCGGAACTCGCGCAGTTGGCCAACCGCCAACGCCGACCCGTCGGGGTCGAGAGAGTCGGCGGCTCCGGCAGGCTCGGCATGCTCGGCAGGTTCGGGTCGGCGCTCGACCGGCCGGAGGCTCGGCGGCGGCTCTTCTGGGCGGCCATGGTCCTGGCGGTCTACCTCGCCGAGGTCGTTTTCCGGCTGTACCTGGTCAGGGACCAGACGGCGCCGAGCGTGCACCCGGACGAGGAGGCGTACCTGGTCGTCGCCCGCGTGCTGGCGGGCGGGACGGTGACCGCCAGTCCGGCGGGGGTGGTGGTCCCGGGCGGCTATCCCCTGCTCATCACGCCCGCGCTGGCGGTTGCGGGCGGCCCGGTGGCCGCCTACCGGCTGGTGCTGGTCATCAACGCCGTGGTCAGCGCGCTGATCGTGCCGCTCGCCTACGCGGCGCTGCGGCGGATCGGGCGGGAGCGGATCGGACGCCGGTCGGCGCTGGTCGTCGCGGGGACGGTCGGACTGCTCCCGCCGGTGGTCTTCTACTCGCAGTTCGCGATGACCGAGTCGGTCCTGCCGTCGGTCGTGCTGGCCTGGCTGCTGTGCCTGCACGGGTTGTTGACGGGGGGTCAGACCCAACCACGTGCACGGTGCGGCGTGGGCTTCGGGCTCGCGGCGGGCTATGCGATGTCGGTGCACGACCGCGGCGTGGTGCTGGTGGTGGTCAGCATCGGGGTGCTCCTGGTGGCCCTGGTCCGCCGCTGGGTGCCGTGGCTGGCCGCGCTTGCCGCCGGTGCCGCGCTTGCCGTCGGGGTGTTGGGGGCCGAGGTGCTCGCCGCCTACCTGCAGCAACGGTTCTCCGACGCCTCTCCTGCGACCGTGGGCCAGTTCGCGCTGAACGGCCTGCTGAACACCTCGCTGCTGGGCCGGAGCACCGGCCGGGTGCTGGGCCAGATCTGGTACCTCGTCACCTCGACCTGGGGGATCGGCGGCCTGGGCGCCGTGGTGTGCGCGGCCGTGGCAGCGCGCCGCCGGGCAACCCCGGCCGACCGTGCGGTCAGCGCGGTCCTGCTGACCACCGTGGTCCTGGTGGCAGGCGCGGCTGCCACCGCCCTGCCCGAGGACCACCGGCTCGACGACAACGTCTACGCCCGGTACCTCTCGATCTTCGCCCCGGCGCTGTTCGTGGTCGGTATGGCGGCCCTGTACCGTCTCGGGCGCAAGGCGCTGCTCCGGTACGCGGCGGCAACTCTCGCGCTGATCGGGGTGTGCGGTGGAGGCGTGTTCCTGCTGGCTGCGACGCGGCTGCGCCACGACTTGTTCGTGCTGTGGGGCCTGCCGGACTCCTCCTTCCTCGCCGGCGACGACCACGCGTTCCACCTGGCACGGACGACAATCGCCGCAGTCGTGGTGTTCGCTCTCTGTGTGGCGGGCACCTGCCTGCTCGGACGCCGCCGAGGGCTCCGCAGCGCCGTGGTCCTCCTGGTCGGCTTCGCGCTGGTCGCGACCACGGTGATCACCGCGGAGGTCTCCGAGCCGCAGCAGGCGCCGCGCTGGTTGACCACGGGATTTCTCCGCGCGGCGGCCCTGCGCAGCGGCGACCGGGTCGCCATGAGCTACAGCCTGCCGTGGGTTCTGAAGTGTGAGCAGCCGTTCGAGCTCTACCAGGAGCGAATGTGGATCGTCGACTTCGCCCGGGCCCCGGTCCCGCCGACGGCGGACGTCGCCGTGCTGCCGACCCGACGTGGCGCCCCTGCGACGGCGAGCTGGTCCCGCGCACCCCACGGCTGGCATGTCGCCAAGGCGAACCCGGCCCAGGGATTCGTGGTCTGGCGTCGCTGACGCAGACGCTGATGTTCGATCACAAAGTATGCAGAAAACAGTGATTGGTGTCCGTGCGGGGTGGTAGCGTCATTAGTCCACCAACCGAATAGATGACCCCGGCGGTGCGGCTAACACCCCGGGGTCCGGCACAAGGAGCAGGAACTCCCGTGCACGTACATCGTACCCGCTGGAACAGCGGCTATACCGTCCTTCCCAACAGCCTGTTGCAGGACCGCAGGATGTCGTACAACGCCAAGGGCCTGTTGGTCGACATGCTCTCGCGCCCCGACCGGTGGCGTGAGGACGGTCGGCAGATGGCCGACAACAGCCCGACGGGCCGAGGCTCGGTCGCGCGGGGGCTGCGCGAGCTGACGCACGTGGGGTACTACCGCGTCGACAAGGTCCGGCAGCCGGACGGGACGATCATCAGCGAGTCGCACGTCTTCGACCGGCCGCAGATGTCATCGCTGCCGGGGCCGGGTGGCGGCAAGACATTGAGCGGCAAGAAGCCCGGCGGCAAGAACCCTGGTGGCAACGGCAGGAAGCCGGATGCCAGAACGTCGGGATCCGGTGAACCACTCACCGGCGGCGCTGACGTCCTTTCAAAGAACCGGGAGACAAAGTACGGAGAGAAAGAACCACCCTCCCTCCCGGTTCCCGCTGACGCTGGGTCCGAGGCCGACGCCGACGCCGACGCCGACGCCGACGCCGACGCGGACGCGGACGCGGACGGCGTGCCCGCCTCGCCAGGCGTGGAGGACACCTCGCCGGAGACCCGCGAGGCCGTGGCGACGCTGTTCCGCGTCCTGTGCCCGGAGCCGCGCCTGCGCCTCGGCGAGCCCGAGGCCCTGGCCCTCGCGCCCCTGGTCGCCGAGTGGTTGGCGCTCGGCGCGACCGAACGCGACCTGGCCGCCGCGCTGCTGCAGGATCTGCCCACGCCGATCTACGCCCCGGTCGCGCTGCTGCGGAACCGTCTCACCCGCAAGCGCCCGCCCGGGCCCTGCTTCGCCGCCCCGGCGCAACGGCGGCCACCCGAGTGCGGCAAATGCGCCGTCCCGATCCCGCGACCAGGCATCTGCCGCGCTTGCGCGGGCCTGGTCCCGCGCACACCCGTCGGCGGCATCGACGTCGCCATCGGCCCGTCCGTCACCGCCCGCGGCATCGCCCGCGTCCGCGCTGCCCTGCGCGGGGGTAGGCCCGCCGTCGTGTCCGGCACCTGCGCGTACGGCAGGGGTGCGTTCATGTCCACGCGAGTGCACGGATCACCGCCCGGCCTCCCAGCCGCCGCCGTCACACCGTGACCGGCGATCCGGGCGACCGTCAGCGCCCTTCCCTTCGTCGGCGCTCGGCTTCGTGGCGGGCTGGCCACCGCCCCCGGCTTGGTGTCGACATACGGCAACTCAACCATAAGGATGAATACTTGACGTGTCATCACCATCGGGGTGCGGGGCCTTGCCTGTCGCTCGTCCCCATTGCTCCCCTAGCCTCTAGGTCCATCGGAGGAGACGGAAAGTGCCTGTTCGTCGCATGATCGGCGCCCTCGCGGCGGCGCTCGCCACGACGCTGCTCGCTGCCGTCGGGGCGTGGGCGGCCGAGCCTCCGAGCGCTTTCGGGATCGGGTCCACGTCCGGGATCGTCGACCGGGCCGGTCAGGCCGACAACGAAGTCTGGTTCGCCGCCCAGGACCCGAACAGCCGCGCGAAGCTGTTCCTGAGCTACAACACCACCCCGGCACTGGGATCGCCGGTTCCCGCGATCGCCGTCGTCGGGTCGGTTCCCCCGGCTGACCAGGCCCTGCAGGGTTCCAACGGCTGGTTCGAGGAGCCCGTTCCGGTACCGCTGGGCTACGCGGTCTCGGACAACCCGCCGTCTATCACCTCCCCGGAGGGATCGGCCGTCTACGATCCGGCTCGCCGCGCCTACCACATCACACTGAACGTAAGCCTCGGTGTGGTCGCGGACCTGTGGTTCTCCGGCCCCGTCGGCGGCTTGGCCGATCCGACGATCTGGGACGGGCAGACCTCGTTCTGGAACCAGTCGATCGGCACCGGAACGGTCAACGGCTGGATCATCTTCCCCGGCGAGACGACCAGGACCACCGTGACGAACTGGGGCGCGGAGCAGGAGACGGAGTCCGGCAGCTTCGAACTCGGCGCTCCGCCGATCGTGCCGGCCCCGCACAACGGCTACTACTACGCCCAATCGGTCAACGCCGACGGCTCCGCCACGACCTTCTACGTCTTCCCGGAACTCGACGGATCGATCCGCGGGATCCTCACGAGGACCACCGCGAGCGGCCAGGTCCTCGAGTGCGAGCCCAGCGGCCCCGGCCAGGCGACGGCGTCGGACTGGTACACCGACCCGGGCGGGGTCAGCTACCCGCTCTCGCTCTCTGCCCACTGCGACGACATCCGCACCGGCCAGGAGCTGAACGGGAGTTGGACCACCACGCCAAGCCAGAGCAACGCCTACTACGTCGACGTGCTCCTCGGCGGCTTCGCAGCGGTCCAAAGCGTCGCTTCCTCACCCGGCGCGAAGGCTGCCTGGATCCAGCACGTCGCCGACGACGGCCACTTCGGGCCGAACTTCAGCTGATCCCGAGGGCCTGAGAGCTTCTCAATATCGATTGGTTTCTCCGGCCGCGGGAGCGCGGGTCCTCAGGGACTCGCAACTTCCTGGTCGGTGGCAGATGGGCATGGTGCTGCTCTGTCGTCAATTGGACGGCTGGTCGACATAAAAGATCTTGACCACTTGCCTCAACTTCATGACACCGCTGTTTCGTCCAGGTACGGTCGGGCCTTCGGAATGGCGACGTGACGAAGTGGCGGGGGCCTCATGGGGGACTTGGATCGTGCGCTCAATCCCTGGATGTTCGACAAGTCCGGGAACATGACACCGGCAGCTCAGCAGCAGTTTCCGGACCTCAACGGAACTCCAGCGGCGATCACCACCAGTTCCGGTGCATCCGGTGTCGTTCAGATGGACACCGCTGTCCTCGCGTCGTGCGGGAACAAGGCGCAGGCTCTCAGCAGCCGTGTGACTGTCGAGCTCGGGGCTCCTCAACTCGATGTCACCGATGCCGTGACTGCCCTCATGGGTTTCTCCTCCAGTGCTGCGCTCAACACGGGGTGGAGCGTCTGGCAGCAGCAGTACCAGAACCTGGCGTCGACCCTCGGCACCATCGGCCAGAACCTCATCGACAACGCGAACGGCACGGCCGAGACGGATCAGCACATCGCCGCCCACATGCGGCTCCAGTAATCGGGGGATGCGCCATGGTGACCTACGACCAACTCGCGAACCTGAGGCTGGACACGGTGGACGCCGTCGCCTCCTCCTTCGAGAAGATGACCCGCACGTGGGATCTCGACTCGAGCTACGAGAGCGACGTGATCCGGCCCCTCACCGGTGCCGGCTGGCAGGGTCCCGCTGCGGACGCCGCCGCAGGCACACTGACGCAGACGCGCACCCAGATCGTCGACGCCTTCGACGAGGCCAGCTCCTTGGCTCGCGCGCTACGTGACCTGCATGACCAACTGGCGTCGGCGCAGAAGAGCCTTCAGCAGGCGGTCACCGACGCCCAGGCGCAGGGCCTGACCGTCGACGACAACGGCGGTGTGCACTGGCCGCCGCCTTCGACGCCGGCTGAGCGCCACGACCCGGGCTACGCCAGCAGCTACTCGGAGATAGCCAGCCCCATCGCCGACCGCATCGCGGCTGCGGTGAAGGCGGCGAGCGATGCCGACGACGAAGTCGCCTCCGCACTCGCCGCGGACACCGGCTCCTCGACGACGTCGTTCAACGCCAAGCCGGTCGGCGGCATCGCGGAGGAGGAAGCCCAGCAGGCTGCGGCTCTGGCCGCGCAGGGCAACAACCTCACCGATGCCCAGCTCGCCCAGCTGGACGCGCTGTTGAAGGCGAACGCCAACGACCCGCGCTTCACCACCGCGTTCTATCAGGACCTCGGCCCCAAGGAGTCGCTCCTCTTCTACGGTCAGCTCGCCTGGGGCAGCGCGGGCAACGGAGCGGCCAACGATCCTGGCCGTGTGGCGGTGCTGAAAGACCTAGAGGCCCAACTCGGCACGTCACTGGCCACGGCCACGAACACGGGCAACTGGCCACACCTGACCGACACATGGGAGGCGCAGCTGCGCCAGGTCGGCGGGCAACAACTGCAGCTGGACACGAACGACCCGAACGACCCACAGGGCAAGGTCTACGGCTACCAGATCCTGAGCAATTACCTGCGGACCGGCAAGTATGACGAGCACTTTCTGCTGCCGGTGGCCCAGGACATCACCAACATGTCCGAGAAGAACTCGAGCATTTGGGTCAACGAGTCGTTGCAGGGAACCAATGACAGACTCAACTTCCTTGACTCCACTGCTGGTTACAACCCGATGACCGGAGTTCTCCTGGGCTTGGGACGCAGCCCGCAGGCGTCGACGGACTACTTCAATACCCAGGGGAACCTGGCCTACCTCACGAACCCCACCGACAACAACGTCATGCTCTTCACAGATTCGACGGCTCCCGGGCCGGACGCTGCCAAGGCCGCGCATGCGGACCAGATCAACGCAATGGGAGACGCACTGCAGTCGGCCACCACCGGCATGGCCTTCGACGCTCCCAGTGGCACGCCGATCCCGCAGCACTCGCCCGGCATGGCCGAAGTTGCCACCAACGTCATGAACACGTTCGGGGGAAAGCCGTCGTTACTCAGTGGCGACCACGGGACGGCGTACTTCTCGCAGCTGAACAACAGCGTCAGCCACATCACCGCCTCCTACATCGGAGATGTGGATCACGCCATGAATCCATCCGTCGCCAGCGCGCCGGCGTTCGGCACTGCGGCTAACGTAAACGGGGCGAACGCAATTCAACTGCTTCATGCTCTGGGTCGGGATCCAAACGCCTACGGTGTCGTGCTCCAGGCGCAGAACGCTTATACCGGTGCCCAGATCCAGAGCTACGTTCAGCAGCATCCGAACGACCCGCACTTGGACGGTGAGGTGAGGAATCTTGCTCAAGGCGGGGCGTTTACCAACGGCATTCTGGCCCAGTCCAGGGTCCAGGAAATCCAGCAGAACAGCGCCGCGAGCGACGCCCAGTACAATGCGGCGATCTCCCGAAATACAGGAATCGCCAACACTGTGTGGTCCATGACCGGTGGTGCGCTTGTCGGGAAGATCCCTGTGGTCGGGGGATACGTCAACAGTGGCGTATCGGATTACATCAACGCGGTGGGTAGTAGCTATCAGGTGGACAACAGTGCGCAAGCAATCACGCAGGGCACGGACGCTTACCACGATGCCTCGGTCGCTACTCAGAACGCTGCATCGCTGGCAGTCACGCAGTGGTACAAGGGCCCGGATGGAACTGAAATCGCTCAGTCGGCGGGAGGCGGAGCGCAGTCCGGCTTCTCGGCCGGTGACGGCACGGGCACGACGACGCAGGGTCAGTGAGGCTGAATATGAAGCGGACCCGGGCAGGGGCCATCGCCGCAATCGTGGTCGTGGCTGCTGGGGCGGTCGTCGGGCTGTGGTGGAAGCCGTGGCAGTCGGGGGCGCTCACGCTGCCGAAGAGCGGTTGCTGGGGAATCCTCGACCAGAACGACATTCGCCCGGCGGTCGGACCGGACGGGACGGCCACCACTGTGAGTCTCGGCGCCCTGGCGCCGAATTCGAACTCTCCGGGCGGGGGGTACTTCGGCCTTAATTCCTGTTACTTCAAGTGGAATGGAAGGGACGTGGCCTCTGCCGGCCTAGGGGCCGCCAATAGTAGTGCCCTCAGTGAGGCTGCGATTTCTTCCACGCCCGTAACGTTGGCCCAGGGGATTGTTCTGGTTGCTGATTCCTCTTCAGTGGATCTCTACTTCCGCTGCGTCGGAATCCCCAACGGTTCGACGTACGGTGACCTGCAGGTCACGATCATGAACGGCGGCGTCGACTCGAATGGTTCTACGTCCGAGACCACGCGAAACGGGTTCGCGAACATCGCGCTCAAGCTGGCGAAGGTCGCGGCGACAAAGGTCCCCTGCAGTAATCACTTGGACTTCCCGGCCTCGGTCCCCGAGCTGAAGCCTGAACCACAGTACTGAGGTTAGCGACTCAGGAGTCGTGAAATTGGAGATGGTGGGGGATGGAGAAGTCCCGACTATGGGGCGCCGCCGTGGTTTCGGTCGTGGCCGCGGGTGGCCTTGCGGGCTGTGGTGGAGGCTGCGGGCCACGGTGACCTTGCGACAGAATGCCTGGCGGGACGTCCTTGATCGACTGACCCGCGACTGCTGGCCGGAGCGGACGGGCGTGTCCCTGGCGGGACATCCGGCGCCCGGGTGGCCGCCGGGCTGACGTAGTAGCCGACGGACTCCAACTCTCATGGCTACAACAGCAAACGCGGACTCTTGCGTTCCGCGGAAGGCCTGCTTCGGTTGGTTCCAAGACTGTGGCATAAGTGTGATGCGAACCCGCTGACCCTCCGTACGGATGTCAGAGACGATGAGTAAAGTTATCGGCAGTTGTCAGAGCCACATGGAAGGGGGACACCGTGGCTGGAGGTATGACGAGCGCTCAGGCCTCGGCTGAGTTGGAGACACTCGGAAACTTCCGCTCCAGGGTCGATCAAGTACTTCAGGACCTTGAGGCTGGCAAGGGGTCGGCGAAGAGCATCTCGGCCCAGATCATGGGTGCAGACCATCTCGGCACGGGATTCGGCGAAGCGGACGCGCTGACCGCCCGTTACCACGAGACGTACAACAAGTTGACGCAGCTCTCGCAGACGCTGAGCAACATGATCGACGCCATAGTCATCAGTGTCCAGTGCGCTCAGGAGGGCTACCAGAACGTGGAAGCCACGCAGATTGCACTGCTGTGGAAGATCCACGACCAGGCAAGCGCTGCGGCACAGCCGCCGGCTGTCACGCAGACCGGTAGCAACACGGGCACGACCGGTACAACCGGCAACACCGGCGGGGCACACCATGGGCTCTGACGCAGCAGTCCCAGGCGCAGAGGGGAGCGCTCATCATGCGGATTGAGGATCCAGGTGGCGGCTGGAGCGCGACCACGAACTTCGAGACCATGTCGCACCAGCAGCTGTACGACATGGTCGCGAATTCGAATCCGAGCAGCGTGCAGTCGATCGGCGACACGCTCAGCACCGCCAGCACGCAGGTGCAGTCTGTGGCCGACGACCTCAACACCCATCTCTCGAAGCTGGAGTGGAGCGGCGCAGCGGCGGAGTCATTCCAGACCTGGGCGCGTCAGATCGTCCAGGCGGCGGACGACCTCTCCGTCTTCCACAACAACGCGGGCCTGGCCGTTCAGACGGCCGGATCCACGCTGTCCTCCGTCAAGGCCGCGATGCCGCCCGTCCCGCAGAAGGAGATGGAGCTGATCGCGGCCTACAAGCGGCAGCAGTTGATAACTGCGAACCCTGGCCAGCTGCCCACGGTCGTCGGTGGCCGAGTCCAACCACCGGCCGCGGTCAGCACGACACCGCAATTCGGTGGCGGCATCACCCAGGCTCAGGCGTACGCTGCCCAGACTGCCGTGGACCAGGCGCATCAGGAAGCCATCACGCAGATGGAGCGCCTTGGCGGCGCGTACGTCGGCGCGACGCAGACGATGGACCTCAACGCGGAGCCGGTCTTCCCGCCGCCGCCAGCGAATGTGATGCCGCCTCAGGGAGGCGGAATTACCGGAGGCAGCACGTATGTCCAGGGGCCGAACGGAGGCGGGACGACCACCACGAGGCGAGTCACTGGGACTGGCTCCGTGACTGGGACGAGTTCTGTCACCGGCTCCACGAACAACGGCAACAACGGTGGCGGCATGGTCGCCCGTCAGCCAACAGCGCCCGGACGCGGCCCCGGTAGCACCCTCCAGGGGGTGAATCCGCCCACCACAGGAACCGGAACCGGGACCGTTCACACGCCCGGTGGCGGACCCACGGGCGGTGCCGGGGGCGGTGGTACGTCCGGTGGTGGCGGTGGTGTCATCGCGCCGCCGCCCGGATCGGGCGGAACCGGGCGGCTCGGTGGCGGCTCTGGGACAGGGCGTTCCGGCTCACCCGGCGGCCTTGGCGATGGCAGTGGGCGCGTTGGTGCCGGAGGAGAGGGCGGAGGCTCGGGCGGTGAGTCCGGGATCAGCGGTGGCCTGAAGGGCGACAGTGGGATCTCCGGGGGCATGGCTGAGTCCGGGCTCGGGTCCGGAGGCGTGGGTGGCGGAATCGGCGGACGTGGCCTAGGTGGCTCCGTTAGTGGTTCGGTTGGCGCCTCGTCCGAGTCGGCTGTCGCCGGAGACGGCGTCAGCGGATCGACCACGGCGCAAGCCGGGTACGCGTCCGAAGGGAGCGGTTCCGCTGCAGGCGGGGCTGCGGGTGAGTCGTCGACGTCCGGCGGAATGATGGGCGGCGGCGGAATGGGTGGTCTGGCCAACGCGGCGGGCCGTGGACGTAAGCGCGGAAGCCGGGCAGGCTATCTTGCCGAGGATGAGGAGACCTGGAATGCGGCTAAGGGGCAGTCGAACCCGGCCGTGATCGAGTAGTCCTCCAACCGATCGCTCGGCGAAAGGGAACAAGTCGATGGCACGGGGTTGGGTCGCTGCGCTGGCTGCAGCCAGCGCGTTGGCACTTGGGCTGAGCACAGCGGCCCAACCAGCGTTTGCTACGAGCATCAAGGCCGAGGAGTGGTGGCTCGGCCCCATGCAGGCCGCCACCATGTGGCAGGAGACCACGGGTTCTGGAATCACCGTCGCGCTGATCGACAGTGGCGTGCAGGCCGACCTTCCCGACCTCGTGGGCCAGGTTCTTCCGGGGAAGAACTTCTCGGCGTTGCCGGGTGGTGCTGACACGGACGTGGATAAGGATGGCCACGGGACCCAGATGGCTTCGCTCATCGCCGGGACAGCGAAGAACGGCGGTGGCCAAGGCGCGCAAGGGCTGGCCCCCGGGGTCAAGATCCTGCCTCTTCGCGTTGTAGGCCAAGGAACTAATGAAGCGACCTTCTCGGCGGACTACTCGGCGCAGCTCGCCGCTGCGATCAACTATGCGGCCGACTCCAACGCGCAGATCATCAACCTTTCCCAGGGGCAGCCAGTGGACGCTCCTGCCGTCAAGGCTGCGGTCGCCTACGCCGAGTCGAAGGGGAAGCTGCTAGTTGTCGGCGTGGGCAACGACGGCGCTGCCGGCGACCCGGTCGACTACCCGGCCGGATACTCCGGGGTGCTTGGTGTAGCTGCGATCAATGAGCAAGCGCAGGTGACGAAAGAGTCGGAGTACGGCCCGCAGGTTGCGATCACAGCACCGGGCTGGGACATGTACGACGCCTGTCCTGGCCCTACTGGCTACTGCGAGTCTCACGGGACCAGTGATGCCACGGCGATCACCTCTGGATCCGCTGCACTCGTCTGGTCCGCGCATCCCACCTGGACTGCCGATCAGGTCATGCGCGTGCTGATCAACACCGCTGATGGCAACGGGAAGCGGGATCCGCACTTCGGGTACGGCGTCGTCCGTCCCCGCATCGCGCTGACGAACCCCGGTGACCCCGGCCCGGCGGATGTGAACCCGCTGATCCCCGCGTCCGCGTCCGGCTCGCCGTCGGCCAAGCCGTCGGCGCCTGCGTCCGGCAAGGCCAGCGCTCCGCCCGTCGCGTCCGGCGGGAGCAGCAGCGGAGGCAGCAACACCGGCCTGTACATCGGCGTCGGCGCCGCCGTGGTCGTCCTCGGCGGTGGCGGTGCCGCGTTCGCGCTGATGCGGCGTAGGAAGAAGGGCGACCGGAACGGGCCGCCGCCTCCGGGTGCCGGACCGGCCGGTGGCTCGGGGCAGTACGGGTATCCGGCGCCGGGCTACCAGCCGCAGGGCAACCCACAGGGTCAGGGCCCGGTCGGCTACCCGAACCAGGGCGGGCCGGGCGCGCAGAGCCCCAACGCGCCGTACGGAAACCTGCCGGACCCCTACGGAAACAACCCGCCGCAGTGACACTCCATCACTGATCGCCGGGGTGAGCGAGCCCACCCTGTCCGCAGCCATGTGACGTGGCCAAGGACATGGTGGGCTCGATGCTGAGGTCCGCCGACGCCTGTGGTCGCTGTGACGCTGTGTGCATGCATGGCGACCCGCTCGCGCGGATTTCCTATCAGGGCCTCTGACCAGGTATGGTCTTCCTCGTTCGCCCCTATAGCTCAGTCGGTAGAGCGTCTCCATGGTAAGGAGAAGGTCTGCGGTTCGATTCCGCATGGGGGCTCTGCAAAGAAGGCCCGTGTCCGTATCGTGGACACGGGCCTTCGGCGTTCCCGCAGCGGGCGCGGAGGGTTGTGGGGGCTGGGGGCAAAACGTCCGGCGATCCCCCGAACGAGCGCGAACGAGCGCGAATGAGCGCGAACGGGCGCGAACGAGCGCGGGCGTGTGGCGCTTCGTAGGCGGAATGCGTTGTGATGGTGCGTCACAAGACGTGCCTGGGGGAGGCGGAGGCGCTGTGGGTGTTCGGCTGGTGGTCGTCGACGACCACAGGTTGCTGGCCGAGGCGCTCGCGGCTGCGCTGCAACTGCGCGGGCATCGCGTGCTGGCCGTGGGGACTCCGACCGGCGTGGCCGCCGACCTGGTGGTCAACCGCAGGCCGGAGGCCTGCCTGCTCGGCGTCTCGCAGCCGGAGGATCCGGCCGCGTTCGACGTCGTGCGGCGGATCAGGCAGGAGCGGCCCGAGGTGGCCGTGGTGGTGATGGGCACAGCGGACCACCTGGCCGGCGTGGCCTCCGCCTTCGCCGCGGGCGCGGCGGGATATGTGCGCCAGGACGAGCGGATCGACGTCGTGGAGCGGGCGTTGAGTCGCGTTCGCGCGGGGGAGGCGGCCGTGTCGCCGGAGCTGCTTCGCGCTTCCTTCGACCAACTGCTGCGCCCCGCCGTCGAGTCGGACGACGAGGCGGTCCGGCTGCTGCGACTGCTGACCCGGCGCGAGGCCGAGGTGCTGGCGCGGATCGCCGAGGGGCAGGACACGCAGCAGATCGCCGACAGCATGCAGATCGCGCCCAGCACGGCCCGCACGCACGTGCAGCGCGTCCTGGTGAAGCTGGGTGCGCGGACGCGCCTGGAGGCCGCTGCGGTGGCCGCGCGGACGGGGCTGCTGGAGCGGGTCGGCCGCGCCACGCGTTGAGCGTGCGGACCCTGCACGCCTGCTGAGCGAATCCGGTGCACCCGCTGAGCGGACCTACCCCGCACGCCCGCTGAGCGGGTGACGCGGTCGACCGTAACCGAACAGATCCGAACAAGCTCCCTGCTCACGTGACCCATCCGTGGTATCTGCTGTTCGCTGGTGCGACTCGGCTCGCCATCTCCTGTTGACTACTGCTGAGTTATGTTTGATTATGTTGCGACCGACTCACCAAGAGCGAAGCAGGCGCAGTGGGGAGAACCCGGCAGTGAAGAAGACCAGCACGCGACTGGCCGACGGCCGTGAGTTGATCTACTACGACTCCCGCGACGACGTGTCCCGCACCGCGCGGGACCGGCGTCCGCTGCCGAGCACCGAGACGCTGTCCGAGCTGCGCTACGACCCCGTCCTCGACGAGTGGGTGGTGATCGCCGCGCACCGACAGGGGCGGACGTACCACCCGCCGGCGGACGAGTGTCCGCTCTGTCCGTCCCGCGACGGGCGGTTGAGCGAGATCCCGGAGGCGGACTACGAGGTCGTCGTCTTCGAGAACCGCTTCCCCTCGCTGGCCGCGCACCCGCACCCCGAGGAGGTGCAGGCGCCCGCGCCCCAGACGATCCGGCCCGGCGCGGGCCGGTGCGAGGTGGTCTGCTTCACCTCCGACCACGACGCCTCCTTCGCCGACCTGACGCCCGCCCAGGTCGGCACGGTCCTGGAGGCGTGGACCGACCGCACCGCTGAGCTCTCCGCGCTGCCCGGCGTCGAGCAGATCTTCTGCTTCGAGAACCGCGGCGCCGAGATCGGCGTCACGCTGGCGCACCCGCACGGGCAGATCTACGCGTACCCGTTCGTCACCCCGCGCACGGAGCGGATGATCGCCGCCGCTGCCGCGCACCGCCGCCGGACCGGGCGCAACGTCTTCGAGGACCAACTCGCCGCCGAGCGGGCCGACGGGCGGCGCGTCGTCCTGTCCGGCGAGCACTGGACGGCCTTCGTGCCGTTCGCGGCGCACTGGCCCTATGAGGTTCATCTGTATCCCAACCGGCGCGTGGCCGATCTGCGCGCCCTGAATGACGCCGAGCGCGCCGAGTTCGCGACGCTCTACCTCGACCTGCTGAACCGCTTCGATCTCCTCTTCGCAGCTGAAGAGCCCGTCCCTGGGCGGGAGTCGCCCCGCCGCGCCGACCGCCGCGCGAACCGCACCCCGTACATCGCCGCCTGGCACCAGGCACCCGTCCGGCACACGCCCGGGAACGGCAGTGAGCTCGCCCTCCATATGGAGCTGTTCACCATTCGTCGTACGGTGGGGAAGCTCAAGTTCCTGGCCGGGTCGGAATCCGGCATGGACGTGTTCATCAACGACGTCGCGCCGGAGGATGCCGCGCGACGCCTGCGGGAGGTCAAGCGATGAGTCAGTACCTGGTCACCGGCGGCGCCGGCTATGTCGGCGGTGTGGTCGCGGCCCACCTGCTGGAGGCCGGCCACCAGGTGGTGGTGCTGGACGATCTGTCCACCGGCTTCCGGGAGTCCGTCCCGGTGGGGGCCGAGTTCGTCCACGGTCGGATCCAGGACGCGGGTGAGGTGCTGGAGGGCGGGTCGTTCGACGGCGTGCTGCACTTCGCGGCCAGCTCGCAGGTCGGCGAGTCGGTGGCCGACCCGGAGAAGTACTGGCGCAACAACGTCGCGGGTTCGCTCGAACTGCTGGCGTCGATGCGCAAGACCGGCGTGCGCCGCCTGGTCTTCTCCTCGACCGCCGCCGTCTACGGCGAGCCGAAGACCACCCCGATCGAGGAGACCGCGCCGACCGCGCCGACCAACCCGTACGGCGCGACCAAGCTGGCCATGGACCACATGATCACCAGCGAGGCCAACGCCCACGGGCTGGCCGCCGTCTCGCTGCGCTACTTCAACGTGGCCGGCGCGTACGGCGCGCAGGGCGAGCGCCACGACCCCGAGTCGCACCTGATCCCGCTGGTCATCCAGGCCGCGCTGGGCAAGCGCCCGCACATCTCCGTCTACGGCGAGGACTACCCGACGCCGGACGGCACCTGCATCCGCGACTACATCCACGTCGCCGACTTGGCCGAGGCGCACCTGCTGGCGGTGGGCGCGGCGCGTCCGGGCGAGCACCTGATCTGCAACCTCGGCAACGGCGAGGGCTTCTCAGTCCGCGAGGTCATCGAGGCGGTCCGCCGGGTGACGGGCCGTGAGATCCCGGCGGTCATGGCCGAGCGCCGTCCGGGCGACCCGGCCGTGCTGGTCGCCTCCGCGGCGCGCGCCCACGACGCGTTGGGCTGGCGTCCGCGCCGCGCCGACCTGGACGGGATCGTCCGCGACGCATGGAACTTCGCGCTCTCGCTCGCCTCCGAAAAGGACGAAAGGACCAGGTGAAGCAGTGACCCGACCGGACCAGGCCACAGGCAGCGCCACCACGGAGCTACCGGACGCCGTCATGTACGCGGACGCCTTCGCGGCCCTCTACGGCCGCAGGCCCGAGGGCGTGTGGCAGGCGCCGGGGCGCGTGAACCTGATCGGCGAGCACACCGACTACAACGACGGCTTCGTGCTGCCGATGGCGCTTCCCAGCGCCGCGCGGATCGCGGTGGCGCGGCGCGACGACGGCCTGGTCCGGGTCCACAGTGCGCAGGGCGACGGCGGTGTGGGCGGTGCGGGTGGTGTGACGGAGTTCACGCTCGCCTCGCTCCGGCCGGGATCCGTCGCGGGGTGGGCCGCATACCCGGCCGGTGCGCTGTGGGTGCTGCGTGAGGAGGGGCACCCGCTGCCCGGCCTCGACCTGCACCTCGACAGCGACGTGCCGTTCGGTGCGGGGCTGTCCTCGTCCGCCGCGTTGCAGTGCGCGGTGCTGCTGGCCTGCGACGACCTGCTCGGTCTCGGCATCCCGCGCCCGACGCTGGCCCGGCTGGCACAGCGCGCCGAGAACGACTACGTGGGCGCGCCGGTGGGCGTGATGGACCAGACGGCGTCACTGTGCTGCACGGCGGGCGCCGCGCTCTTCCTGGACACCCGGGACATGACGCAGCGTCAGGTGCCGCTCGATCTGCTGGCGGCCGGGCTGCGGTTGCTGATCGTCGACACCCGCGTCGAGCACGGCCACGCGGACGGCGCCTACAGGCACCGCCGCGAGGGCTGCGAGCGCTCGGCCGCGCTGCTCGGTGTCCGCGCCCTGCGCGACGTCGACGCCGACAAGCTGGACGAGGCGTTGGCCATGCTGCCGGACGAGGAACTGCGCCGCCTGACCCGCCACGTCGTCACCGAGAACGCCCGGGTGCTACGCGCGGCCGAGTTGCTGGCGGCGGGCGACTTCGCCGCGCTCGGACGGATTCTGACGGAGGGTCACGCATCGCAGCGGGACGACTTCGCCATCTCCTGCCCGCAGTCCGACGCGGCGGTCGAGTTGGCCCTGGCTGGGGGCGCGCTCGGCGCGCGGCAGACCGGCGGCGGCTTCGGCGGCTGCGTGATCGTGCTGACCGAGCCGGACCGGATCGGAGTGATCGCGTCCGCGATCAAGGCCCACTACGCTGCCCAGGGCTGGAACGCTCCGGCCTGCTTCACGGCGACGCCCGCGGCCGGCGCGCGCCGCCTGCTCTGAAGGTTGCTTTGAAGGCTGCTCGGAAGGCTGCTCCGGAGGCTGCATCGCCGCCGACTGCGCAGCCTGCTCCGCATGCTGTTGTCCGAGTACGGACACATAAGCACCTCTTATGAGGTCATAAAGCCAGACCGACTACTGTGACAGTCGGACGCGGGTGAGGCTCGCCTTACCCGCGTTTTGCTGCGTGCTGCCCGCCCGTGCTCGCGCCCGTCCGAGGAAGGACCTCGCTGCCATGACACGCCCTCTCCGGGTCGCCATCGTCGGATCCGGCCCTGCCGGTATCTACGCCGCCGACGCGCTGCTCAAGTCCGACGCCGCGCAGGACCCCGGTGTGTCCATCGACATCTTCGAGCGGATGCCCGCGCCCTTCGGCCTGATCCGCTACGGCGTCGCGCCCGACCACCCCCGGATCAAGGGCATCATCAACGCGCTGCACCAGGTCCTCGACAAGCCGCAGATCCGTCTCTTCGGCAACGTCGACTACCCGACCGACCTCACCCTCGACGACCTGCACCAGTTCTACGACGCGGTCGTCTTCGCGACCGGCGCCAACGCCGACCGCGCGCTCGACATCCCGGGCGTCGACCTCGACGGCTCCTACGGCGCGGCCGACTTCGTCTTCTGGTACGACGGTCACCCCGACGTCCCGCGCACCTGGCCGCTGACGGCCCGCAAGGTCGCCGTCCTCGGCGTCGGCAACGTGGCGCTCGACGTGGCCCGGATCCTCGCCAAGACGGGGGACGAGCTGCTGCCCACCGAGATCCCGGACAACGTCCACCAGGGCCTCAAGCAGAACGAGGCCGTCGAGGTCCACGTCTTCGGCCGACGCGGCCCGGCCCAGGCCAAGTTCAGCCCGATGGAGCTGCGCGAGCTGGACCACTCGCCGAACATCGAGGTCATCGTCGACCCCGAGGACATCGACTACGACGAGGGTTCGATCGCCACCCGCCGGGCCAACAAGCAGGCGGACATGGTGGCCTCGACGCTCGAGAAGTGGGCGATCCGCGACGTCGGCGACCGCCCGCACCGGCTGCACCTGCACCTCTTCGAGTCCCCGGTGGAGATCCTCGGCGAGGACGGCCAGGTCGTCGGCCTCCGCACGGAGCGCACGGAGCTGGACGGCACCGGAAACGTCCGCGGCACGGGCGTCCACCGCGACTGGGACGTGCAGGCCGTCTACCGGGCGGTCGGCTACTACTCGGAGGAGCTGCCCAAGCTCCCCTTCGACGTCGAGTCCGGGACGGTCCCGCACGAGGCGGGCCGCGTCGAGCCCGCGACGTACGTCACCGGCTGGATCAAGCGCGGCCCGGTCGGTCTGATCGGCCACACCAAGGGCGACGCGAACGAGACCGTCGCCTCCCTTCTGGCCGACCACGCGGCGGGCCTCCTCCCGGCCCCGACGCAGCCGGAGCCGGAGGCGGTCGAGCGGTTCCTCGCGGAGCGGGGTGTTCGCTACACGACGCGCGACGGGTGGTACCGCCTCGACGCGCACGAGCGTGCTCTTGGCGAGCCGCAGGGACGCGAGCGGGTGAAGGTCGTCTCGCGCGACGAGATGCTTGACGCGTCAGGGGCGTAGCTGAACCCTGTGCAGCCGGGGAAGTTGCACTTTGCCCAGGGGCGCGGGGCTCTGCTGGTCTGCGCCTCCGCCGCGTGGGCGCGAGTAACCACTGATGACCGGATGGCCCTGTACGTTCGGGGCTCCACCTCGCAGCGTGGCTTGGCGCGCCCACGCTGGGGGTCCCCCCGTCGAAGGCAGGGGGAGGAGCCGCACATCAGCAGAGCCCCGCGCCCCTGGGGTGTTCCCGCTTGCCTCCCCGAAGGTTCCGTTCGGGTGAACGGTTGACATGAAAGGGTCCGGGCGCGGCGCGCGAGCCTACGCTGGTTGGTGTAGGGGGCTGGTGCTGCGTTGGGGGGAGTGGGGGCGTGGGGCGGATCAGGGTGTTGGTGGCCGACGGTCACCGGATATTCGCGGAGGCGCTGGCGACGGCGCTTGCCGCCGAGCCCGATG
Organism: Streptacidiphilus sp. MAP5-3; assembly: GCF_041262505.1. Classification (NCBI taxonomy): domain Bacteria; kingdom Bacillati; phylum Actinomycetota; class Actinomycetes; order Kitasatosporales; family Streptomycetaceae; genus Streptacidiphilus; species Streptacidiphilus sp. MAP5-3. The sequence continues at coordinate 606,181 of NZ_JBGCCL010000001.1, read as the reverse complement.
TGGAGGTCGCGGCGGCTGGGAGCGCAGGCGCCGCAGAGCGGGCGTTGGAGCGGGCCGCCGGGGAGTCCCGCGCGTTCCAGGTGATGCTGGTCGACGCGGACCTCGGCGCGGGCGCCTCCGCTCCGCACGTGCCCGCGCAGCGGCGCCCGCTGGGCGCGTCCGCGCCTGCCGTGCCCGCCGTGCCTGCCGCACCATCACAGCCTCCGCCTCCGCCTCCGCCCGGCCCCGCCGGCGTCTCGCCGGACCGCCAGGCCGACGGGATCGCGCTGATCACGCGCGCCCGCGCCGTGCATCCGGAGCTGCGCGTGATCGTGCTCGCCACCGTCGACGACCCGCACCGCGCAGTCCGCGCGCTGCAGGCGGGCGCGGGCGGCTGGGTTGCCAAGGAGAGCTCGCTCGGGCGGCTGATGGCCGTGGTGCGCGGGGTGATGCGGGACGAGACGCATCTGCCGCCGGGCCTGCTCACCGGGGTGATACGCGAGCTCACCGCCGCCCGCCGGGACCGGACCGAGAGCGAGCGGCTGGTGGAGATGCTCACGCCGCGCGAGAAACAGGTGCTGCGCTGCATGGTGGCGGGGCTGGGACGGCAGGCCGTCGCGGACCGGCTCTTCCTCTCCCCGCACACGGTGCGGACGCACATGCAGAACGTCCTCGGCAAGCTCGGGGTCCACTCCACGCTGGCCGCCGTCGCGCTGGCCCGCCGCGCCGGGGTCGGCCCGGTCGACCTGCCTCAGTGAGGCACGTGCTCCAGTCCGTCGAGCCCTTCCAGCGCGTCCAGCGCCGCGCCCGTGCGCAGCGCCTGGCGGCGCAGCAGCTCGGCGCCGACGGAGAAGGTGAGCGCGGTGAGGATGGCGACCAGGTGCTCCTGCCCGGCCAGGTTGGGCACCAGCAAGGCCTCCACCAGCATCGCGCCGCCCACCAGGCAGCCGGTCACAACGGTGCGGTAGCGCCAGGCGATGCAGATCGCGAGTGCGACGACGGCGACGGAGGGGCCGGTGTCGCGGCCGAACTCCGCCGCGTAGGAGAGGCCGAAGAAGCGACCGTGGCCCATCTCGATGCCCTGCCGCGCGTACATGGTCGCGGCCAGGGTGGACGCGTAGGCGATGCCGAGCGTGCGCAGGCGGCCGAAGGTGAGTTCGGCGATGCCGAAGACGAAGAAGACCTGCGCCGCCGCGCCCCAGACCGGCAGGTCGGGCGCGGGGACGAAGAGCGAGAGGGGAGTCCGGGCGAGTTCGACGCGGAGGGGGAGCGAAGCGCGGACGACGCCCAGCCGTTCGACGATCCCCGCGCCGGAGGACGTCCGCTGCCAGAGCTGGAAGAGCACGATGGCCAGGGTCGCGGCCAGGGTCATCGGGATCGCGGGGAAGCCGTTGCGGCGTACCCCGTCCCGTATCGCCCGGGCCAGCGCGCCAAACTCCCGCTCGACGGCGGTGCGTATCGAAGGTATCGAAGGCATGCGCACGTCCTCCGACGGAATATCTGGTTCGTCCGTAGTCGTCCACAGAATTCGTACGTATTCCACGTTAAGCCTGAAATAAGTGCAGCCTGTGGGTCAGAGGGTCGAAACCAGGATCATTCGGATGAAGGAGTTTCGGACGTCGCTTCCGGAAGCTCGGCGGGGAGCGGCGGCGGAGCGTGCCGCCGCTTGAAGAGCGCGGGCAGGCTCGGCGCGGTGATGAACCCCTCGGCCCGCGCCGAGGCGATGCCGATCCGCGGTAGGTCGCTGGTGCGCTCGAAGAGCAGGTAGCGCGGCTCCCAGATGGGCCGGTACTTGGCGTTCGCCCGATAGAGGGACTCGATCTGCCACCAGCGCGAGAAGAAGATCAGCACCTCCCGCCAGAGCCGCAGCACCGGCCCGGCACCCAGGCGTCCGCCGCGCTCGAAGACCGCCCGGAACATGGCGAAGTTGAGCGAGATCCGCTGCACGCCCAGCTTCTCGGCCTGCTGGATCAGTTCGATGACCATGAACTCCATCAGGCCGTTGTCGGACTCGCGGTCGCGGCGCATCAGGTCCAGCGACAGGCCTTCGCGTCCCCAGGGGACGAAGCTGAGCAGCGCCCGCAGCTCCTCCTCGCCGTCGTGGCACTCGAGCATCATGCATTGGCCGTCGTCCGGGTCGCCGAGACGGCCGAGCGCCATGGAGAAGCCGCGCTCGGTCTCTCCGTCGCGCCAATGGTCGGCGAGGCTGAGCAGCGAGTCCATCTCCTGCTCGGGGATGTCGCCGTGCCGCCGGATCCGGACGGTGTACCCGGCACGCCCGACGCGCTTGTGTGCCTGCCGGACGCCGCGCATGGCGCGGCCGTCCAGGCTGAAGTCCTCGACCTCGACGATCGCCTCGTCGCCCAGCTCCAGCGCGTTGAGCCCGTGGCGGGCGTACACGGTGCCGCCCTCCTCACTGGCGCCCATCACGGCCGGTGTCCAGGCGTGCAGTTCGGCCTGCGCCAGCCACTGGTCGATGGCCCCGGGCCACGCCTCGACGTCCCCGATCGGGTCGCCCGAGGCGAGCGAGACGCCCCCGACGACGCGGAAGGCGACGGCGGCCTTGCCGGTGGGGGAGAAGACCACGCTCTTGTCCCGGCGCAGCGCGAAGTAGCCGAGCGAGTCGCGTTCGCCGTTCCGGTCGAGCAGCTCGCGCAGTCGGGCCTCGTCCTCGGGGCAGAGGTACTCCTTGCCCTTCGGGGCGCGGAAGAGCGCGTAGAGGACCAGCAGGAAGAGGATCACGCTCAGCACGTTGATGGCGATGTCGACCCAGTGCGGGATCCGCACGCCCGCGTGCCCGGAGCCGGCCGGGGCCAGCGTGTAGACGCGCATGATCGCGTAGTCCATCCGGTCCCAGAAGGTGGAACCGGCGGCGGTGTTGGTGATGGTGACGAGCGCGGTGCCGATCAGGATGCCGACCGCCCCGCCGATGATCAGCGTGCCGAGTGCGAGCAGCGGGTTGGACCGGTCGCCCTTGGCGTGGAACTCACGCCGCCCGACGACCAGGGCGAGCAGGAAGACCAGGCTGATCCCGGTGGAGACCCAGTTGAAGCTGTGGCCGCGGACGTCGGAGTCGACCGCCATCAGCAGGATGACCAGGACGATGTACGCGCCGGAGAGGATCAGGTTGAAGATCCAGGCGGCCCGCTTGCCGCGCCGCATCATGATCGCCAGGAACCAGGCCAGCGCGGCCGAGGTGAAGCCGGCGGTCAGCAGGTAGGGCGTGAACAGGTCCCCGGTGTTGTGCTCGGTGACCTGCCGTCGGAACGGGGCGGAGATGGCGCCGAGCAGGTTGAGCGCGGCGGCGATGCGCAGATACCAGACAGCCACCCAGGCGGCTCGCCGTTGCCAGGCCTCGCGGTTCTTGCTGGGGGTCTTGTCGCGGGTCGTTTCGCTGGTCTGGGGAGGGTTCTCGGTAGGCACGTACGCATCCATCCCGTTCTGGGCGAATCCTCATGATTACACACCAGAACGGGACGAATAGGCGAGCTTTAGTGTGTGCCTGGGCCGCTCGGCTCAGTGGTGCTGGTCCTGGCGGAACACGTCGCGGAACACGTCCCGGAAGACGCCCGCGATCACCGCGTGACCGGTCGGGGTGGCGTGGATGTCGTGGTAGGGCGTGCACTCCCAGGTCCACTCACAGATCCGGGCCACGTTCAGCGGGACCTGGCCGACGCCGGGCAGGGTCGCCTGGTCGGTGAAGTCGAGCGTGGAGAACGCGGTGGCCACGTCCGCGACGTGGAATCCGCCGAGCTTCAGGCCGACCTCGATCGCGCCGTTGAGCGCCACGCCCAGCGTGGCCGAGAGCCGCGCGGCCTGCTGCCCGGACGGGCCGGTCAGCCAGACGGCCAGGAACGGGTCGTAGTAGTTCATCCCCGCGTACTGCGGCCGTCCGCCGCCCGCGGCGTGCAGTGCCGCGGTGATCTCCGGCACCTGCACCGCCACCGTGGCGATGCCCTTGGCGGCGCAGGCGAGGTCGATCGAGCCGCCGCTGAGGCAGCCGTCGACGTCGTTGGCGCCGATGTCCAGGGTGACGTAGCGGACGTGCCCGCGATGGGCGCGCAGGAACTGGACGGCGGCGTCGAGCTGGGACTTCGCGCCGGGGTAGCTGCAGATGCCGCCGTCGATCATCGTCTCGGTGGTCTCGCCGCTGCAGCCGAGCTTGACGTGGACCAGGTCCGGGTCGTGTTGCTTGAGCTGTGCGTAGAGCTGGTCGGTGTAGGAGACGTCGGTGTTGTGGCCGACGTTCGGCTGGTACCCGGCGGCGAGGGAGTCGCCGAGCGAGACGTAGTAGTCGGGTGCACCGTGGTGGTCGGCGGCCGCCGGCTGGGTCGTGAGGCCCAGGGTCGTGGTGTGCGTCGCGGCTGCGGCCGGGCCGGCCAGGCTGAAGGCCAGTAGTGCGGCGCCGGTCACGGCGCCGAGGGTGCGCGCGAGGCGCGGGAGCCTGCTGCGTGCGGTCATCGGGCGGTCCCCCCTTCCGGAGGCCGCCGTTTGCGGTCCCCGGCAACGGAGTAGACAACCCGTCGGTAACGCCTGGCAATACCTGTGCAGACGGCAGTTGACGAGGCGGAAGTTGAAGCACCGTCAGAACCCGGAGGGCTCGGCCCAGTCCGGGGCGGTCCGGCTCAGACCGGTTCAGCCCAGGTCGGCCCGGGTCAGTCCGGGTCGTTGTCGAACGGTGCGACCAGCTGGCGCAGCAGCGAGGCCAGCTCCTTGCGCTGGCCGTCGGGCAGTTCGGCGAGGATCTGCCGCTCGTGGTCGAGCAGCCCGGACAACGCGGCGTCAGCCCGCTCCTGCCCGGCCTGGGTCAGCCGGACCAGGACGCCGCGGCGGTCGTCGGGATCGGGCAGCCGCTGGACCAGGCCCTTGCCGGCCAGGCGGTCGATCCGGTTGGTCATCGTGCCCGAGGTGACCAGCGTCTGCGTCAGCAGCTGGCCGGGGGAGAGCTGGTAGGGCGTGCCCGCCCGGCGCAGTGCGGTGAGCACGTCGAACTCCCACGGCTCCAGCGCGTGCTCGGCGAAGGCGGTGCGGCGGGCGCGGTCGAGGTGGCGGGCGAGCCTGCTGATCCGGCTCAGCACCTCCAGTGGCTCCACGTCGAGGTCGGGGCGCTCGCGACGCCATGCTGCGACCAGCCGATCGACCTCGTCCTCCATGGTGATCAGTGTAGTCGGATATCTATCGACATGAAGTCTCTTGACATCAAGAATTTCTGGACGGCATGCTAGAAGTATCTTGACGTCAAGATAAATGAAGTGGAGGGACGACCGATGAACGCCGTCTCGTGGGACCCGAAGCAGTACCTCCGGCACGCCGACCTGCGCAGTCGACCGTTCTTCGAACTCGTCGACCGGGTGCCCGGCACCCCGCGACGCGTCGTCGACCTCGGCTGCGGCCCGGGCAACGTGACGATCAGCCTGACCGAGCGGTGGCCGGACGCGACCCTCGTCGGCGTCGACAGCTCACCCGAGATGATCGAGCAGGCCCGCCGCGACCACGCCGAGAGCGGCGTCGCGTTCCGGGTCGGCGACATCGTCACCTACGACCCGGCCGAGGACGAGCCCGACCTGATCCTCTCCAATGCCGCGCTGCAGTGGGTGCCCGGACATCTGAAGCTCTTCCCGGGCTGGATCGAGGCGCTGCCGCAGGGCGGGGTGCTGGCCTTCCAGGTCCCGGGCAACTTCGACCAGCCCTCGCACGCGCTCCTCACCGAGCTGCGCAACAGCCCGCGCTGGCGCGACACGGTCGGCGGCCCGCACCGGGCGGCGATCCCCGAGCCCGCCCAGTACCTGGCGACGCTGTCGGGGCTGGGCTGCGCGGTGGACGCGTGGGAGACCACGTACCACCAGGTCCTCCACGGGGAGCAGCCGGTCCTCGACTGGATGCTCGGCACCGGCCTGCGGCCCACCCTCGACCTCCTCCCCGACCCGCAGCAGCGCGAGGCGTTCCTCGCGGAGTACGCGGCACTGCTCGACGCGGCGTACCCGCGTCAGGACTTCGGCACCGTTCTGCCCTTCCGCCGCGTGTTCGCGGTGGCCGTGAAGATGTAGAAGATGTAAGGGAAAAGACCATGATCGTCGCACTCGACCATGTCCAGCTGGCCGCGCCTCCCGGCACGGAGGACACGCTGCGGGCCTTCTACATCGGCGTCCTCGGCCTGACCGAGATCCCCAAGCCGCCGGTGCTGGCTGCCCGCGGTGGGGCGTGGTTCGCCACGGGGGACGGCTCGGTCCAGATCCACGTGGGGGTCGAGGACCCCTTCGTCCCGGCGAAGAAGGCGCATCCTGCTGTGCGCGTGCGGGGGATCCGTGGGTTCGCGGAGGAGATCGCCGCGAAGGGCGCGGAGGTCGTCTGGGACGACAACCTCCCGGGCCATGACCGCTTCTACAGCTTCGACCCGGTCGGCAACCGGATCGAGTTCCTCGAACCGTTCAGCTGAAGCAAGCGGGACGTTGCACCACCCCAGGGGCGCGAGAAACCACCCTGCGCGGATGGCCCTGTTCAGTGAGGACCATCCGCCCGCGGTGGCTTGTCGCGCAGTTCCCCGCGCCCCTGATGGTGCAACGTCCGTCAGGACTTGCGGCGGCCGACGAGCTGTGGCCTCCGCTCCATCCCCTCCAGGCCGTGCCAGGCCAGGTTGACCAGGTGGGCGACGACCTCCGCCTTCTTCGGCTTGCGGACGTCGAGCCACCACTGGCCCGTCAGGGCCACCATGCCGACGAGCATCTGCGCGTACATCGGCGCCAGCTTCGGGTCGTAGCCGCGCGACTTGAACTCCAGGCCCAGGATGTCCTCGACCTGGTTCGCGATGTCGCCGATCAGCGACGCGAACGTCCCCGTCGACTGCGTCACCGGCGAGTCGCGGGTCAGGATCCGGAAGCCGTCCGTCGAGGTCTCGATGTAGTCGAGCAGGGCGAAGGCCGCCTCCTCGCAGAGTTCGCGCGGGTGACCGCCCGTCAGCGAGCCGGTGACCATGTCCAGCAGGAGCTGCATCTCACGGTCGACCACGACCGCGTACAGGCCCTCCTTGCCACCGAAGTGCTCGTAGACGACCGGCTTGGAGACGCCCGCCTTCGCCGCGATCTCCTCCACCGAGGTCGCGTCGTAGCCGCGCTCCGCGAAGAGCGTGCGGCCGATGTCGAGCAGTTGCTCGCGGCGCTCCTTGCCGCTCATCCGCACGCGGGTGGCCCGGCGTGTGGTGCGTGCACTGTTTCCCGCTGCCCCCCGCTTGGACGAGGGCGCGTCGGTCACCGGATCCCTGTCGCCACTGCTCTCGTTCACAGGACCATCATGCCGCGCGCCGCGCCGCCAACCGATCCCGGCTGGGCCAGCGGACGTCGTGGGCCCAGCCGAACTGCTCGAACCAGCGGATCAATCGGGCCGAGGAGTCCACCTGACCGCGGAGCACGCCGTGGCGCGCGGAGGTGGGGTCCGCGTGGTGCAGGTTGTGCCAGGACTCGCCGCAGGAGAGGACGGCCAGCCACCAGACGTTGCCGCTGCGGTCGCGCGAGCGGAACGGCCGGTTGCCCATCGCGTGGCAGATGGAGTTGATCGACCAGGTGACGTGGTGCAGCAGCGCGATCCGGACCAGCGAACCCCAGAAGAACGCCGTCAGCGCCCCCTGCCAGGACCACGACCACAGGCCGCCGACCAGTGGCGGCAGCAGCAGCGAGACCAGCGTGAAGAGGAAGAACTGCCGCGAGATCCAGGTGATGTCCCGGTCCTGGACCAGGTCCGGCGCGTACTGCTGCTGCGGCGTCTGCTCCTCGTCGAAGAGCCAGCCCATGTGCGCCCACCACAGGCCGCGCAGCAGCGCGGGGACGGACTCGCCGTAGCGCCAGGGGGAGTGCGGGTCGCCCTCGCGGTCGGAGAACTTGTGGTGCCGACGGTGGTCGGCGACCCAGCGCACCACCGGACCCTCGACGGCCAGGCTGCCGGCGACGGCCATGGCGATCCGCAGCACCCGGCCGGTCTTGAACGAGCCGTGGGTGAAGTAGCGGTGGAATCCGACGGTGACGCCGTGGCAGGCGGTGAAGTACATCGCCACCGCGATCACGATGTCGTGCCAGCCGATGCCCCAGCCCCAGGCGACCGGGACCGCGGCGAGCACGGCGAGGAACGGGACGACGATGAAGAGCCCCAGCGCGATCCGCTGCGCCACGCTCTGCTTCTCACCGCCCCTGGTCCCCGGTACGGGCTCACGGGTGCCGGGAACACTGGCGGACGCGTCAGCGGACGCGGCAATGGTCCGGGCGGTGCCGCTGCTTTCGGCGGTGCTGCTGGTCGGGATGGTCACAGGTCGCCCCTCGGCCTACGGAACCGTAACTTACGGCATCGTAGGTTCTCTTCCCGTCCCTGAGGAAGTACACCCCGCCCGGGCGTGGCGGGAGGGTGAATTCGCGAGGCCAGGCGGTTGGGCCCGTCGATGGACGACGCGGTGTCGCGCTATACCGTCGCGTGGAGGGCCGGTGGTACGGCATAGTAGTAGCGGCCGTCCGGCGGTGAGCCGCGGACGGGCGATCCGCCGTAGTGTAATTGGCAACACGCTGTCTTTTGGTGTCAGTATTCAAGGTTCGAGTCCTTGCGGCGGAGCACGGTCTCTCACAGCCTCCGAAGGCTCTCCCTCGTGACGGCTGGCTATCCTCACAGTGTTCGGGCGCGTTTGTGCGGATCCCTAGGTCGGGTGTTCGGCGAGCCCGGCGGACCCTCACCGTTCCCCTGCAGAGGAGCCTGCTTCCATGTCTCCCACCGCCGTGATCGTCCTCGCCGCCGGCGAGGGCACCCGGATGAAGTCGGCCGTGCTGCCCAAGGTGTTGCATCCGCTCAGCGGGCGCACGCTCGTCGGCCACGCCGTGGCCGCGGGGCGGGAGCTGACGCCGGAGCACCTGGTCGTGGTCATCGGCCACATGCGCGACAAGGTCGCCGCGCACCTCGCCGAGGTGGACCCGGGCGTGCGCACCGTCGTCCAGGAGGAGCAGAAGGGCACCGGCAACGCCGTCCGCGTGGCGCTGGAGGCGCTCGCCGCCGACGGCATCGCCCTGGACGGCACGGTCGTGGTCACCACCGGCGACACCCCGCTGCTCACCGGTGCCACCCTCCAGGCGCTCGCCGCCACCCACGCCGCCGACGGCAACGCCGTGACGGTGCTCACGGCCGAGGTCCCCGACGCGACCGGCTACGGCCGGATCCTGCGCGGCGCGGACGGTTCGGTCCAGGCGATCGTCGAGCACAAGGACGCCACTGCCGAGCAGCGCGCCGTCGCCGAGATCAACTCGGGCGTCTTCGCCTTCGACGGCAAGCTGCTGGTCCAGGGCCTGGCCGAGGTGCGCACGGACAACAGCCAGGGTGAGGAGTACCTCACCGACGTGCTCGGCATCCTGCGTGAGGCGGGCCACTGCGTCGGAGCGGTCGTCGCCGCCGACTACCGCGACATCCTCGGCATCAACGACCGGGTGCAGCTGGCCGAGGCCCGCCGCATCATGAACGACCGTCTGCTCGAGACCGCCATGCGCTCCGGCGTGACTGTGGTCGACCCGGCCACCACCTGGGTGGACGTGCAGGTCTCCTACGACCGCGACGCGGTGATCCACCCGAACACGCAACTGCACGGCACCACGGTCGTCGGCGAGGGCGCCGAGATCGGTCCGAACTGCACACTTCGGGACACCGAGGTCGGCGCGGGCGCGGTTGTGAGCAACGCCACAGCCAACGGTGCGGTGATCGGCGCGGGCGCGAGCGTCGGCCCCTACGCCTACCTGCGTCCGGGCACCGTCCTTGGCACCAAGGCCAAGGTCGGCACCTACGTCGAGACGAAGAACGCCGAGCTCGGCGACGGCGCCAAGGTGCCGCACCTCAGCTATGTGGGCGACGCCACGATCGGCGAGGGCAGCAACATCGGCGCGGCCTCGGTCTTCGTCAACTACGACGGCGTCAACAAGCACCGCTCGACCATCGGTGCGCACTGCCGGACCGGCTCCGACAACATGTTCGTGGCCCCGGTGACGGTCGGGGACGGCGCCTACACGGCGGCCGGCTCGGTCATCTACCAGGACGTCCCCGCAGGGGCGTTGGGCGTCGCGCGGGCGCAGCAGCGCAACATCGAGGGCTGGGTCGGGCGCAAGCGTCCCGGCACGGTCTCGGCGGAGGCCGCCGCTGCGGCCAAGGAGCGCGCGGACGCCGCCGAGGCCGACGACAGGGCCTAGGCGTGCGCCGCCCGGAGCGGGCGGCAACCGGCGCGGACGGGGGCGCTCGGAGCACGTCGGGTGCCCCCGGCGCCACCATCCGGACCTGCCCGGACCACTCCTTCGCCGGACCCGAGGGCGACGGCGATGCCCACGGACGCGTAACCTTGTGGACATCCACACGCAGCAGGCCCGCAGCAGGCCAGACGTCCGCCTGCGGCGAACCAGCAACAAGGAGACGGTTGCAGTGACCGGGATCAAATCGTCCGGCTCGCGGAAGATGATGCTCTTCTCCGGCCGTGCCCACCCCGCCCTCGCGCGGGAGGTGGCCGAGCAGCTGGGTGTCGAGTTGGTCCCCACCAAGGCGCTGGACTTCGCGAACGGCGAGATCTACGTCCGTTACGAGGAGTCGGTCCGCGGTGCGCACGCCTTCGTGCTGCAGAGCCACACCGCGCCGATCAACCAGTGGATCATGGAGCAGCTGATCATGATCGACGCTCTCAAGCGGGCGTCAGTCAAGACCATCACCGTGATCATGCCGTTCTACGGGTACGCCCGTCAGGACAAGAAGCACCTCGGTCGTGAGCCCATCTCCGCCCGCCTGATAGCCGATCTGCTGAAGACGGCCGGCGCCGACCGGCTGATCTCCGTGGACCTGCACACCGCGCAGATCCAGGGCTTCTTCGACGGCCCGGTCGACCACCTCTTCGCGCTGCCGATACTGGCCGACTACGTCGGCTCCAAGGTGGACCGCGACAAGCTCACCGTGGTCTCCCCGGACGCCGGTCGCGTGCGCGTCGCCGACCAGTGGTCGGACCGCCTGGGTGCGCCGCTGGCCATCATCCACAAGCGCCGCGACCCGAACGTCGCCAACAAGGTCATGTCCGCCGAGGTCGTCGGTGACGTCAAGGGCCGCGTCTGCGTCCTGGTCGACGACATGATCGACACCGGCGGCACCATCGTCGCGGCGGCGGACGCCCTGTTCGACCAGGGCGCGGAGGACGTCATCGTCGCCGCCACCCACGGCGTGCTCTCCGGTCCGGCCGCGGACCGCCTGAAGAACTCGCGCGCCAGCGAGTTCGTCTTCACCAACACCCTGCCGACCCCGGGCGAGCTGGCCCAGGAGATCGACAAGGTCACCACGCTCTCCATCGCCCCGCTGATCGCCCGCGCCATCCGCGAGGTCTTCGACGACGGCTCGGTGACCAGCCTCTTCGACAACGCCTGAGCGTTGCCGGGGTGACTGCTCGGGTGTGACTGCCCGGGTGTGACTGCGTGATCGTTTTGGCTCCTTCGCCGGGCCTGGGTAGACTCTGAATCCTGCCCGGCGAGGGAGCCTTTTGCATGCCTGTGCATGCGTGAGCTCCGTTATCGACGCGCTTCTTGTTCCAAGATGTGTGAGATGGCCGCCGAGCGCTCGCCCGTTTCACGCACTTCAAGGAGCGCTTCATGTCTGAGATCCGCCTTGCCGCCGAGCCCCGTAACGACTTCGGCAAGGGTGCCGCCCGCCGCGCCCGTCGCGCCGGCCTGGTCCCCGCCGTCGTCTACGGCCACGGCCACGCCCCGGTCCACCTGAACCTGCCGGGCCACGACCTGATGCTGGCGCTGAAGACCTCGAACGCGCTCATCTCCCTGCCGATCGACGGCAAGCAGGAGTTCGTGCTGCCGAAGGCCGTCCAGCGTGACGCCATCAAGCGCACCATCAAGCACGTCGACCTGCTGCTGGTCAAGCGTGGCGAGAAGGTCACCGTCGAGGTTCCGGTCCACACCGAGGGCGAGCTGGCCCCGGGCGGCAACCTGCTTGAGCACGTCCTGAACACGCTGCCGATCGAGGCCGAGGCCACCCACCTCCCCGAGTCGGTCACCGTCTCCGTCGAGGGCCTGGAGGCCGGCGCCTCCGTCCTCGCCCAGGACATCGTGCTCCCGAAGGGCTCCTCCCTGGCGGTCGACGGCGAGACCGTCGTCCTGCAGATCATCGGTGCCCAGGCCGAGGCCCCCGCTGAGGAGGCCGAGGAGGGCGCCGAGGGCGAGGCGGCCGCCGAGGCCTGAGCCTCGACGCAGCTGTAGTTCCTCCGACACTGCCCCGGTCGTCCGCGCTGATGGCCGGGGCAGTGCCGCATCCTGGCACTGAACCGACACTGACACGCGTTCACATCCCGACAGGAGTCTTCGCAGATGAGCGAGCAGGGTCCCTGGCTGGTGGTCGGCCTCGGCAACCCCGGTGGGCAGTACGAGGGCAACCGGCACAACATCGGCTTCATGGTCGCCGACCTGCTCGCCGAGCGCGTCGGCGGGAAGTTCAAGACGCACAAGAGCCGTGCGCAGGTCGTCGAGGGCCGATTGGCGGGTCAGCGGGTGGTGCTGGCCAAGCCGATGTCCTTCATGAACCTCTCCGGCGGCCCGGTGGTCGCGCTCCGCGACTTCTACAAGTCGGGCGTGGACCGGCTGATCGTGATCCACGACGAACTGGACGTCGACTACGCCACCCTGCGCCTCAAGCGAGGCGGCGGCGACAACGGCCACAACGGCCTCAAGTCCATCACCAAGTCCCTGGGTCCGGACTACCTCCGCGTCCGCGCCGGCATCGGCCGCCCGCCGGGCCGGATGGACGTCGCCGACTTTGTCCTGCGCGACTTCTCGTCGACGGAGCGCAAGGAACTCCCGTGGTTCGTGGACCGTGCCGCGGACGCGGTCGAGTCGCTGGTCCAGGAAGGCCTGGAGCGGGCCCAGTCCGTCTACAACGGCTGAACGCGCTCCTCTTTTGGCGGACCTTCAGTTACCCGACGTGGACGTAGGTCCCGGGACCGTAGGCGTCGACGTACCACGGGCTGCTACCCGTGAACCAGGCGACCTCCCAGGTCCCGCCGGTCTCGGCGCGGCCGTAGAGGTTGAAGTAGCCGGCGCTGTTCGTCCAGCCGGAGCCCTCGTAGGTCCACGTCGTGCTGCGGTAGGGCCGGAAGTACAGGTAGACCGGGGTGGACCGCATCGCGCCCCAGGCGCCGTAGCCCTGGTCCCACAGGCCGCCGCTGAAGCGGAGCACCTGGCCCTTGTTCGCCCACGTGGTGTTGGGCTTGGCACCGGTGATCAGGGTGCCGAACCGGAACGTGTGGATCACGCCGCTGTAGGCGGCCGGGTATCCGGGCGCCCCGGGGTACCAGAGCCTCCAGTACCCGTGCGGGTTGTTCACCCACGCCTTGATCTGCGCGGAGTAGACCGGCCCGTTGATCGGGATGTAGCCGAGGTTGGTCCACCCGGTCCGGCCGTCGTTCGACTGCAGGACGTAGATCTTGTTGCCGGGCACCGCCGTGGTGGTGCTCCCGACGTAGTACGAGAAGGTCAGGTCGGAGTACTCGTCGATGCTCGGGTTGCTGAGCTGCAGGGAGACCTGCTGCTCGACGTTCTGCACGGCGAAGGCCGCCGAGGACGCCGTCGCGAACCCGTCGAGTCCCGCACCACCGGCGGCCGGCGTGGCGAAGTGCCAGGTGGTCGCGGCGGCCGGAACCGTCATCGGGATCGAGAAGCGCCCGTCGGCCCCCGAGGTCGCGGAGATCTGGCCGCCCCAGGGGGTGGTGCCGTCCGTCCAGGTGATCGGGGTGTCGGGCAGCGGGTGCCAGGTCCCGTCCACGGCCTGGATCTGCACGGTGCCGGTGACGTTGACGCTGCTGCCGTTGATCAGGCCGCTCGCGGACGTCCGGTCGAGCACGATCCGGGTGGCGGACGCGGGGTCGGTCGTCACCACGGCGGAGGGGCCGTCGAAGGTCACCCAGTACGGGTCGGACGACACGGTGAAGGTGTCGCTGCCGATCGGGCCCGGGTGGGCGACGAGGGTGAAGTTCCCGGTGTTCCAGTCGGGGAAGCCGGTCACCTCGCCCTTGGACCAGGTGAGGTAGACGCCGAAGGAGCCGGTGGTGTCGTGGAACGGGGTCCCGGTGTCGCCCTTGGCGGGGTCGAACAGGGTGGCGTTGCCCGTCACCGTCAACGCCTCGTTGCCCAGACCGAGGTGGGTCGGGGCGAAGGTGACGTTGTGGAAGTCCGGCGACGGCACGTAGGACATGCCACGGCTCGCGGTCGCGGTGCCCTGCAGTCCGTCCTGGTCGGTCGCGGTGACCGAGACGTCGTAGACGCCGCGCGCCAGGGCCAGGTCGCCCGTCGACTGCCAGTCGCCGTTCTGTGCCGTTCCGCTGATCAGCGAGAACGTGGTGACCGTGGCCGGCCCGACGGTGCCGGGCGAGCCGTTGCCCTGAACAGGCGTGAAGGTCGCGCTGACCTGGGTGACGTCACTGGGTGCGGAGATCGCCAGTCCCAGTTCGGCACCGGTGGCCGTGCGGACCGTGGTGATGCCGCTGACAGTCGGGGCAGCGGCGGTCGGTGACGGAGTGTCGCTCGGCGAAGCCGTCGGCGTGGCCGAGGCGCTGTCCGTCGGGGACGGGGTCGAGCTGTCCGTCGGCGTCGGAGTCGGCGTGGCCGAGTCCGTGGGAGCCGGGGTGGCTGACGAGGTGTCGGCCGGAGTCGGGCTCGCGGAGGTGTCGGCCATCGCTTGGGCCGGAACCGCGAGGGTCGCCGCCAGCAGCGCTGCTGCGGCGACGGGAAGGGTGGAGCGGAGTCTCACGCTGAGAGTCCCCCTGATGGAAAAAGGAACCCATGTCGGCCGTCTGTGGGCCACCTGGGTGGTGTGCGTGTGAGCCTAGTGATCACCCCGTGAAATGCCGCGGCCGTTGTCCCGTTTTGGTGGGGACAACGGCCGCAGCTGAACGTTGAATCGTTATCTGTCGCGCAGCACCTGGCCCGGCGTCAGCCGGTGTTGCGCAGGCCCGCCGCGACGCCGTTGACGGTCAGCAGCAGCGCGCGCGAGCGGAGCGGGTCCTCGGCGACGCCGTTGGCGTCGTCCTCGCGCTGACGGCGCAGCAGGGCGACCTGGAGGTACGAGATCGGGTCCAGGTAGGCGTCGCGGATGGCGAAGGTCTGCTTCAGCACCGGGCTGTGCTCCAGCAGTTCGGACTCGCCGGTGACCCGCAGCACCTCCTTCAGGGTCAGCGCGTGCTCGGCCTCGATCTGCCCGAAGACGTGCTGCAGCTCCTCCGGCACCAACTGCTCGACGTAGTGGCGGGCGATCCGCAGGTCCGTCTTGGCCAGCGTCATCGCGACGTTGGAGAGGAAGTTGCGGAAGAAGTGCCACTCGGCGTGCATCTCGTCGAGGATGTCGCCGAGTCCCGCCTCTCGGGCCGCCGCGAGGCCCGAGCCGACGCCGTACCAGCCCGGCACGATCTGCCGGGACTGCGTCCAGCCGAAGACCCACGGGATCGCCCGCAGACCGTCCAGGCCCGCGCCGGAGTCGGGGCGGCGCGACGGTCGCGAGCCCAGGTGCAGCGACGCGAGCTGGTCGACCGGGGTCGAGGCGAAGAAGTAGGCGGGCAGGTCCGGGTCCTCGACCAGGCGCCGGTAGGCGGAGTGCGCGCCGTCCGAGACCGTGTCCATGGTGGCGTCCCAGCGGGCCAGCGCCTCGTCCGACTGGCGCGGGGAGGTGTGCAGCGCGGAGGCCTCCAGCGTCGCGGAGACCGTCAACTCCAGGTTCTCCCGGGCCAGGGAGGGGATCAGGTACTTGTCGGAGATCACCTCGCCCTGCTCGGTGACCTTGATCTCACCCTCCAGCGTCCCGTAGGGCTGGGCCAGGATCGCCTCGTGCGAGGGGCCGCCGCCGCGGCCGACGGTGCCGCCGCGGCCGTGGAAGAGCCGCAGCCGGACGCCGTAGCGGTGCGCGACGTCGCGCAGCCGGCGCTGGGCGCGGTGGATCTCCCACTGCGAGGTGGTGATGCCGCCGAACTTGGACGAGTCCGAGTAGCCCAGCATGACCTCCTGCACGTCCCCGCGGAGCGAGACCAGCAGGCGGTAGGAGGGGTCGCGCAGCATCTCGTCGAGGATGGTGTCCGCGGCGCGCAGCTCGTCGGTGGTCTCCAGCAGCGGCACGATGCCGATCTTGGCGACACCGGCGTGCAGGTCGATCAGCCCGGCCTCGCGGGCCAGCACCGCCGCCGCGAAGACGTCGTCCGCGCCCTGGCACATGGAGATGATGTAGCTCTCCACGACCTCCGGCCCGAAGCGCTCGAACGCGTCGCGGACGGTCTGGAAGACGCCCAGCGTCTTGGCGCCCGCCGCGTCCAGCGGGGCCGGGGTCGGCGCCAGCGGGCGGCGCGACTTGAGCTCCTTGGCGAGCAGCCGCTGCCGGTACTCGCGCGGCATGTCGGTGTAGCGCCAGGCCTCCTCGCCGAGCCGGTCGAAGAGCTGGCCCAGCGCGTGGTGGTGCGCCTCGGCGTGCTCGCGCACGTCCATCGTCGCCAGCTGCAGACCGAACGCGGCGATGGTGCGGATGGCGCGACTGATCCGGCCGTCCGCGATCAACTCGCCCTTGTGGGCCCGCAGCGAGGCCTGGATCAGCTCCAGGTCGGCCAGCAGCTCGCTGGTGCCGAGGTAGTCGCAGCCCGGCACGTGCGGGGTGCCGGCGGCCAGCCGGTCCTTGGTGTTGATCAGCTTCTGGCGCACGCAGGTGGCCTTGAGCCGGTAGGGCTCCTCGGCGTTCATCCGCTTGTAGCGCGGGCTGATCTCGGGCAGCCGCTCGAGGTCGGCGGCCAGGCTCTGCAGCAGCTCCTCGCTGGCACCGGAGAGCCGGACCGAGGACGAGAGGGTGGCGCGCAGCTCGTCGACCACGTCGAGCGCGTCGTTGATGCCGTACTCGTGCTGGAGCAGCAGCACGTCGCGCGTCACCGCCGGGGTGACGTTCGGGTTGCCGTCGCGGTCGCCGCCGATCCAGGTGCCGAAGGTGAGCGGACGCACGCCCTCAGGGAGGGTGACGCCGACCCGGGCCAGCTCCTCGTTCAGCTCCTCCAGCACGTCGGGGACCGCGCGCTTGTAGAGCTCGTCCAGGTAGTAGACGGCGTTGCGGGCCTCGTCGGTCGGCTCGGGACGGGCGATGCGCAGCTCGTCCGTCTGCCACAGCAGGTCGATCACCTCGGCCAGCCGCCGGTCGGCCTGGCGACGGCCGGTGGGACGCGAGGGGGTGTCCTCCTGCTCCAGCAGCTCTGCCAGCCGGCGCAGCTTCTGCAGCACGCTGCGGCGGGCGGCCTCGGTCGGGTGCGCGGTGAAGACCGGGCGGACGTTGAGGTGCGCGAGCGCCGCGTTCAGGTGCTCCGGGTCCGCGTCGACGAGCTTGTCGACGGCCTGGGCGAGGAGCGAGCCGTTGTCCGCGCGGTTGGCGTTGAGCTCGCGACCGCGGTGCACCTGTTCGGTGACGTTGGCCAGGTGGAAGTAGGTGGAGAAGGCCCGCACCAGCTTGCTCGCGGTGGTCAGGTCGGTCTGCTCCAGCAGCCGCGCGGCGGCGGCGCCGTCGGTGCGGGTCAGGAGCCGGACCCGCTCGACCAGGTCGAGCAGCTCGGGCCCGTCCTGCCGGACCAGGGTCTCGCCGAGCAGCTCACCCAGACGCCGGATGTCGGCGCGCAGAGCGCTGTTGTCGGGCTCGGTCGACCGGACGGTCGGTGGGACGGCGGGGACGGTTGCCTCGCGTGCGTCGCTCACGCTGGTACTCCCTTGCGGGGTGGAGTGGGGACGACAAGGACGTGCGCGGACCACGTTGTCCGCCCCTGTTGCGTGCTGCTGATCCTTCTGATCTTTCGCGGTCCAGCATAGGTTGCGGGGCGTGACCGTCCATGACCATGCCGCCATGCGGACACTCCGCGTGGGACAGGGTGCCGCGTTCACGGGTACGTGGCGGGCACGGGGCGCGTATGGGGCGGGTACGGGAGTGTGCGGCGGACCGTCGGCTCCTCTTGTCTACGCTTGACGCCATGAGGGTGGGAGCGTGGCAGCGACGACGGAGCATGTGGCTGGATCTGGCGTTGGCCGCCGCCGCAGCGCTGGAGTGTGCCGCTTCGGCGTACACCTTCACCGCCCACCAGGGGCTGGGCCCCGCCGCGCGTGTCGCGGTGGCGGTGTACGCGCTGATCGCCGGTGCCACGCTGGTGGTCCGGCGGCGTTGGCCGCTGGTCCCGGTCGCGGCGGCGCTGTCGACGATCCCGCTGTCGGCGGGCTACCTGCTGCTGATGATCGGCCTCTACACGCTCGGCGCGTACCGCCCGGAGGGCGCGGCGGGACGTTTCGCCGAACGCCGCGCCATGAGCGCGCTCTGCGCGGTGGCCATCTGCGAGACGGTCCTCGTCTCGACCCTCACCCTGGGCACGCAGCACCAGGACGCGCTGCACCAGGGCGTGCCGGAGTGGGTGCTGATCCTCTTCTCGGCGCTGGCGGCCATCGCGATCACCGTCCCGCCCACCATGCTCGGCCTCTACACGGGGGCGAAGCGCCGACTCTGGGTCGCCCTGACCGAACGTGCCGAGGGCCTGGAGACGGAGCTGGGCCTGCTCGCCGACCAGGCCCGTGAACGCGCCCTCCGCGCCCGCGTCGAGGAGCGGACCCGGATCGCCCGCGACATGCACGACGTCGTCGCCCACCGGGTGAGCCTGATGGTGGTGCACGCGGGCGCGCTCGAACGGGTGGTCCACAAGGACCCGGAGAAGGCGGCGGCCAGCGCCAAGCTGATGGGCGACATCGGCCGCCAGGCGCTGGACGAACTCCGCCAGATCCTGGGCGTGCTGCGCACGGTCGAGCCGGACGCCGACGCCGACGACGATGCCGCCGAGGCCGTCGCCGACGCTGGTCAGGCGGCGTCGACCGCAGGTGCGTCGGCCGCCTCGTCGTCGGCCTCGGCCTCGCGTTCAGGTTCGGCGTACGTGCCGATGGGGTTGGCGGACCTGCCCAAGCTGGTGGACGAGTCGCGCGCGGCGGGCCTCGGGGTGCGGTTCACCCTGGGCGGCGCCCGCCGCGCGCTTACCTCCGAGGCGGAGCAGACCGCGTACCGCGTGGTCCAGGAGGCGCTGACCAACGTGCTGAAGCACGCACCCGGCGCGGACGTCGAGGTCGTGGTGGCGTATGTGCCCGGCGGCGTCGCCCTGGCGGTCTCCAACACCTGCCCCTCGCCCGAGCAGGCGGGGGAGGAGCGGGACGCGGCAGTCCTGCCCGGCGGCGGCAACGGCCTGGTCGGCATGCGGGAGCGGGTCACCGCGCTGGGCGGTGCGTTCACCGCGGGCCCCACGGCGGAGGGCGGCTTCCGCGTGGAGGCACGGCTGCTGGCCGCGCGGTAGCTAGGCTGTCCCTGCGCTTGTCCTAGGAGGTAGCCCGTGCGGATCGTGCTCGACCCGGCGTCCGGTGTTCCGCCGTACGAACAGATCCGCGCGCGGGTCGCCGAGGCGGCGGCGAGCGGTGAGGCACCGGTCGGCATGCGGCTGCCGACGGTCCGCGGGCTGGCCGAGGAGCTGGGTCTCGCGGTCAACACCGTGGCCAAGGCCTACCGCGAGCTCGAAACGGCGGGCGTGGTCGAGACCCGTGGCCGCGCCGGCACGGTCATCACTGCGGCGGGCCATGCGGCGCACGGCGAGATCGCCAAGTCCGCGGCGGCGTACGCACGGCGAGCCAAAGCGCTCGGCCTCTCCGCGCCGGAGGCGCGGACGCTCGTGGAGACGGCGCTCCGCGAGATCTACGGCGCTTAGCTCTTCTTGTCACGAGCGCGTTGCACCGTTAGGGGCGCGGGGCTCTGCCCACCGGCAGTCAGAGCGCGTCGGTCAGAAAGCGCAGGCGCTCCGCGCGCAAGCCGGAGATCAGGGTGGTCAGAGCCTGGTCCATGGAGTGGCCGAGGAACCACTCGCCCGTGTGGTCCAGGCTGTAGACGCGTCCCGCCGCGTCCAGCGCGAGCAGGGCCTGGCCGTCGCGTTCCTCGCCCAGGGGGCAGACCGGCAGTTCCAGGGCGCGTCCCAGGTCCGCCAGGGTGCGTGGCTGGTGCAGCCCGCGGAGGGGGTCGATGACGAAGGACGTACGGGCGACCTGCGCGCCCGCGCCCTCCAGGCCCACGGTGACGTCGCCGAACTCCGCCCACGCCTCGACCGCGGCCGGGAAGACCGTGTGACGGTGGCCCTCCGGCGACGCGTAACCGTCGAGCGCCTGCGCCCACTCCGCCGCGCGGTCCAAGCGCTTGCGGCCGGGGAACCAGCCGGACTTGGTCAGTACCGACGCGACCTCCGCCGGGAACCGAGCCTCCATGTCCTTCTCCTCTTCTCCCCGATATCTCCCCCGATTTCCCCTCTCCCGCGCCTGCTCAGCGCCGCTTGAGCCTGCCTCCGGACTTCTCCTGCAACGAGATCGTCCTCACCCCGAAGTGTTCCAGCAGCGGCGTGCACGACCGGCACGGCGGCTGGTGGGTGCCGTGGGCGGGGTCGCCCTCCTCGCGGATCCGGACCGTCGTCATCTTCGCGCCGCGCAGCGCCTTGCGTGCCTCGCCCTCACCGAAGACCTTGCGGGCCGCGCGTCCCGAACGGTCCGCCTCGGCCTGGTCGAGGAACTGCGACAGCAGCACCGCCTCCGGGCAGCGTCCGGTGAACCGCTCCAGCGCCTCCACCGGCAGCCCGTCCAGGAACCCGCCGACCAGCGGGTGCAGCCGCGGCGGATCCCCCTTCTCGCTCACATGCGTATACGTATCACCCTGCACCGACAACGCCGCCGCGACGATGGGCATGAGGCTGTCCCGGCGGTGCCGCAGCAGCGGCGCCGGGGAAGGTCTGCGTTGGTTACCCAGCGCTTCCATGATCGCGTTCTGCCCTTCCCCCGTGTGAACCCCCGTGAACCCAGCGATGATCAGAGTGCCAAATACCCTGGAGGGTCACGAAATCGGGGGTCTGTTCAAGCTCGGATCCCGGTCGTCACGGGTGCTGTGACGACCGGGGAGATCCGCCAGGCGCGCCCAACCCCTAGGCTTGGCTCCCGGCAGCCAGTTCCAGCAGGGGGCAATCTCCATGACGACAGGTCGACCGAACGCGGCCTACGCCAGGCAGGTCGTGCACTTTCCCGATCCATTGCGGGCGCAGCGCTATCCCTCGGGGGTGAAGGTCGACGCAGGGGGTTACCCCGACCTCGGTCCCTACGCGCGCGCCGCCGCCGAGGTCGCCGACCCGCCCGCGGGCTTCGGCGTCGACGAGCTGCGGCTGACCGACTACGTGTCGGCCAACGCCGCGTTGCGCGCCCAGGGCCATGAGCTCTGGGCGGACGTCGACAGCCCGGTCGGCACGCCCGTCGGCTGGACGTGGCACCACTCGGTGACCGCGGCCACGCCCGGCAGTCGCCGACTGGAGCTCGTCCCGGTCGAGGTGAAGGCACTGCTGCGGCACCACGCCGGGTTGGCCACCTCCGGTGCGGACCACGCCAAGCGCGGCACGCGCCCGCTGCAGGAGCGGCGCCCGGTCCACTTCGAGCTGCCGTCGCCTGCGGCCGAGGCGGCCGAGGGCGCTGACGGCGGCACAGGCGCCGACGGGCAGTCGGAGCCGCAGGTCGCCGAGGCGACTCCGGCCGAGGTCGAGCAGCGGATCCAGGGGGTCGAGGAGTCCCTCGGCTACACCCTCCCGGGCCCGTACCGGACCTTCCTCAAGGCGGCCGGCGGCCGGGCCCCCAAGGGGCTCGGCCTGGACACCGAGCTGGGCGTCCTGGTCGACCAGCCCTTCTTCACGTTCCGCGACGAGCGCTCGCTGGACGACCTCGCGTACGTCAACAAGTGTCTGCGCGACCACATCACCAAGGACTACCTGGGCATCGCCTACGTCCAGGGCGGCCTGCTGGCGCTCAAGGTGCGCGGCGACCGGATCGGCACGGTCGGGTTCCTCCCCTACGACGACGCCCGCGACGACGGCGACGCCGGGCTGACGCCGCAGCAGCGCGTCGACCGCCTGCTGCTGCCGTGCGGCGAGGACTTCGACGCGTTCCTGCTGCGCCTGGCGGGCAGCCCGCCCGAGCTGCAGACGGTCGCGGAACTGATGGTGGACGGCGGCTTCGCCCGCGCCGTTCCGGTGGAGGGATGACGTCGACGTGGTGACGTACGCGGAGGCGCAGGAGCGCGCCGAGGAGTGGATCAACGGCGGCGTGCCCGGATACCGGCGCCGCGAGGTGCGGGTGCGCGAGTTCGACCTGGGCTTCGTGGCCTGGGCCGTCGACCGCACCGACGGGCCGTCGTCGGACGGTGGCGCGGCCCGGATGGTGATCGCCCGGGACACCGGCACGACCACGCTCTGGCCCGGCCTGCCGATCAACGAGGTGGTCAAGCGCTACGAGGAGGCCTACGGCCGCCCGGTCGGCGCGACGCCCACCCAGAACCCGGCCCCGCCGGACATGGACTTGATGGAGGCGACGTCCTTCCTGCTCAGCCCGCCGCAGTGGCTGGAGGAGGCGGCCGCCAAGGCCCGTGAGGCGGAGGCCGCCAGCCTCCAGGTCGCCCCTCCGGTCTCGACGGGCCCGCCCGCCGAGGTGCCGACGATGCTCTCGGCACCCCCCGCTGTGCACTCCCTGCCCGAGCCCGACGCGGCGCCGTCCGCGCCGCCTGCTCCGCCGGTGCCGTCTGCGGCCAGCCTCCCGGGACCTTCTGCGCCGCCTCCGCCGTTCGGCGCTGACGGATCGTCGGGTCCGTCGCAGGGCGGCTTCCCCGGTGCGCCGATGGGTGGCCCGGGTATGCCTCCGCCTCCGCCGGGTGCGCCGATGGGTGGGCCGGGTATGCCGCCGCCTCCGCCGGGTGGTCCGGGCGGTTCCGGTGGGTATGGATTCCCGGGTGGTCCGGGTGCGGGTCCGGATGCTG
This sequence comes from Streptacidiphilus sp. MAP5-3, assembly GCF_041262505.1. Classification (NCBI taxonomy): domain Bacteria; kingdom Bacillati; phylum Actinomycetota; class Actinomycetes; order Kitasatosporales; family Streptomycetaceae; genus Streptacidiphilus; species Streptacidiphilus sp. MAP5-3. The sequence continues at coordinate 583,312 of NZ_JBGCCL010000001.1, read as the reverse complement.
ACGGGATTGCGTACGCGCCGACGATGTTGTCGGGTCCGGCGTTGCAGGCACCGGCTGGTGGGCCGCCGATTCCGCCGCCTCCGCCGGGCGCGCCCATGGGTGGCCCCGGCATGCCTCCGCCTCCGCCTGGTGCGCCGATGGGTGGTCCGGGGATGCCCCCGCCTCCGCCTGGAGCGCCCATGGGCGGCCCAGGTATGCCGCCGCCTCCGCCCGGGGGTATGGACGACGCCGGGATCGCGTTCGCGCCGACGATGCTGTCCGGCCCCGCCGTCGTGCCCGGGGCGCCCCCGGCCGGTGGCCCCGGTATGCCTCCGCCCCCGCCGCCCGGTGCGCCGATGGGCGGGCCCGGTATGCCGCCTCCGCCCCCCGGAGCCTCCATGGGCGGCCAGCCCATGCCCGGACTGCCCGGTGCTCCCGGCATGCCAGGCGCCCCCGGCGCGCCGAGCGGTGCGTCGGCCGTCGGGCCCGGCTACATGGCCGTGCTTCGCTACCGCGGGCCGGACGGCTCCGAGCAGCAGGTCATCCAGCGTTCCGCGCTCGGTCTGCCGCACCCGGAGTGGCAGATCCTGCAGGAGGTCCGTCGGCTCAACGTGCCGCCGGAGCAGGTGCTGGAGCTGCACACCGAGCTGGAGTGCTGCGACCTGCCGGCCGGTTACTGCGCGCGGATGGTCAAGGAGGCCTGGCCCAACGTCCGGATCACGCACACCGCCCCCTACGGGCGGGACGCTGCGGCCCGGCGCTCCGGCGTCGAGCACCTGCTGGACCACCTGAGGGAGCTGCACACGCATGCCGCCGGACCGGAGCCGGTCGCACCCTCGCGCGCGCCGCTGCCTCCGGCCGGTGCGCCGACCCCGCCACCGCCCCCGCAGATGCTGGCGCAGGAGGTCCAGGCGGCCTTCGGCGACCAGAACCTGTTCCGCTACGAGGCGCAGGCGGTCGCCCGTCCGGGCCTGCCCGAGGTCGTCTCCGGGACGCTGACCTGGGTCGGCCTGCCGCGTGACTTCGGTCCCTTCTTCTGGGCGCAGGCCGAGCCGGGGCGCCCGGTGCCGACGCTGGCCGAGCTCGCTGCGGAGCGGGGTCTGACGGCCGGGCCGGACGCGGCGACCTACCTGGTCCTGGGCAACGACTACGGCCGCCAGCTGTGCGTGCAGTACGGCACCAACGCGGTCGTCGCGGTGGACCTGGGGTCGCCGGGTCAGCCCGCCGGCCCCGAGGCGAGCCAGCCGCGCTTCGTCAACAGCGGCGTGCCCGAGTTCGTCCGAAGCCTGGCCGTGCTCGGTCGACTCTGGCGGTTCCGCTACGGGCTGACGCAGGAGCAGGCCGGGCACTGGACCACGGACTTCCAGAACGAGCTGGCCACCATCGACCCGGCGGCGCTCTCGTCGCCGGAGAACTGGTGGGCCGTGGTGCTGGAGCAGTTCTGGGACGGGCTGCTGTAGCACGCTGCAGCCGTCGCCGGCTGTCCGCAGCTGACGGGGGTCGGCCCGGTGGCCGACCTCCGTTGCTGTGTCGGTACCGTCTGAAGAAGAATTAATCTGCTCAAAATAGGACGACGACCGATCAGGCCCGGCCAGCGGAGGAACGGAAGCAGAGTATGAGCGAACCGACGACTCCCAACGCCACAGAGTTCACCCTGACGCGCCGGGGCTACGACGTCGATCAGGTGGAGCAGGCTCTCGTCCGGTTGACGGCCGCCCGCGACGAGGCCTGGCAAGGCCTTTCGTCGCTCGGCGACCGGATGCGGGGCCTGGAGCGCCAGCTGATGGACATGCGCGAGGCCCAGGGCGTGGCCGACGCCACCGTCCCGGACTTCGAGGTGCTCAGCCCGCGCGCCGCCGGCCTGCTGGTCACCGCGGAGGAGGAGGCCGAGGCGGTCCGCGCCGGAGCGGTCCAGGAGGCCGCCCGGATCGACGCCGAGGCCCGCACGGCCTCGCGGCGCGAGGCCACTGCCGCCGGGCAGTACGCGGAGCAGCTCCGCGCGGCGTCCGACGAGTCCCACCGCCGCGAGCTCGACCGCGCCCGCTCCCGCGCGGAGGCGGAGCGCGCCGAGGCCGACCGCGAGGGCCGTGCGGTGCGCGAGGACGCCGCAGCGTACGCGGGCGACGTCCGCTCGCGGGCGGAAAACCACACGGAGGACGCGCAGACCTGGCTGACCGGCCAGCAGCGTGCCGCGGCACAGGAGTTCGCCGCACACGACGTCAAGGTAGTGGCCTGGGAGGCCGAGATCACCGCGGTCGGCGACCGCAAGCTCAACGAGAGCGAGCGCCACCACAAGGCGATGGAGGCCAAGGCGGCGGAGATGGACGCCGACGCGGCGACCCAGGCCGAGCGCCTGCTGGAGGCCGCGCGCCGCGAGGCCGCGCGCATCGCCGAGGGCTCGGACCGCGAGCAGCGGGCGTTCGAGGAACGCCGCGACCAGATCCAGGGTCAGCTCGACCACATCCGCCAGACGCTCATCGCCCTGACGGGAACGGTCGCGGGCGGCGAGGCCGAGGCCGACGAGGCGGACGAGGCGGACGTCGAGGCCGAGGCGGAGGACGCGGGCACCCCGCAGGTCGACAGCGAGTCGGACACCTCGGAGCTCCCGACCATCCCCGAGGCTGTGGATAACCCGAACGAGGGACACCACTGAGGGCTCCGGTCCACCAGACTGGCGGCATGTACCGAGTCACCTACACGGTCGAGGCCCAGGCGACCCGCGACGCGCTCTCACACGAGCGGCAGCAGTTGCTCGATCAGGGTCTCGCAGTGCTGGCGAAGGATCCCTACCACGAGGCCACGACGCATGTCGGGATCAATGAAGCGGACCGGAAGGCGCAGGTCGCGCCCGGGATAATGATCGAGTACCTGATCGCGCACGCGCTCATGGTGGTGGCCGTGATCGAGGTGTTCGACGACTCTCTGATCGCGCATGTCTGACCGCCACGCGTTGTTCGAGTCGGCGGCGTACGCTGGAAACCCCCGGGCCGCCGCGCTGTCCGGGTGTTCGCGTTGCCTTCGGCTGAGAGAAGTAGATGAGCCTGACCGGCCTGCTCGACATCGTCGCCTCGGACTCGGCGCTCGCCGAGGCCGCTGAAGCCGCACTCGCCGGGGATCGCCGGCACCTGGACCTCGTCGGCCCCCCGGCCGCCCGCCCGTTCGCCGTGGCCGCGCTGGCGCGTGCGCTCGCGGACGCCGCCAAGGGGGGCCGGGGCCGTCCCGTCCTCGCCGTCACCGCCACCGGGCGCGAGGCCGAGGACCTGGCCGCGGCGCTCGGCTCGCTGCTGCCGCCGGACTCCGTCGCCGAGTTCCCGGCCTGGGAGACGCTGCCGCACGAGCGGCTCTCGCCGCGCTCGGACACGGTCGGCCGCCGGATCGCCGTGCTGCGCCGGATCGCGCACCCGGCGGTGGACGACCCCGCGGCCGGTCCGCTGCAGGTGGTCGTCGCGCCGGTGCGCAGCGTGCTGCAGCCGCAGGTCAAGGGGCTGGCCGAGCTGGAGCCGGTCAGTCTGAAGCAGCGTCAGGAGGTCGACCTCGACGACCTCGTCCAGCGCCTCGCCGCCGCCGCGTACCAGCGCGTCGAGCTGGTGGAGAAGCGCGGTGAGTTCGCCGTGCGCGGCGGGATCCTGGACGTCTTCCCGCCGACCGAGGAGCACCCGCTCCGCGTCGAGTTCTGGGGCGACGAGGTCGAGGAGATCCGTTACTTCAAGGTCGCCGACCAGCGCTCGCTGGAGATCGCGCCGCACGGACTGTGGGCTCCGCCCTGCCGTGAGCTGCTGCTGACCGACGAGGTCCGCGCCCGCGCGGCGGAGCTGGCGGAGGAGCACCCGGAGCTCAGCGAGATCCTGGACAAGATCGCCCAGGGCATCGCCGTCGAGGGCATGGAGTCGCTGGCGCCGGTCCTGGTCGACGACATGGAACTGCTGATGGACGTGCTGCCGCAGGGCAGCGTCGCCGTCGTCTGCGACCCGGAGCGGGTGCGGACCCGGGCCGCCGACCTGGTGGCCACCAGCGCCGAGTTCCTGCAGGCCTCCTGGGTGGCCGCCGCCTCGGGCGGCAAGGCGCCGCTGGACGTCGGCGCGGCCTCGCTCTGGTCGATCGCGGACATCCGCGAGCACGCCGCCGAGATCAGCCTGCCCTGGTGGTCGGTCAGCCCCTTTGCCGCCGATGAGGCGGAGGCGACCGGGCCGGACGTGCTGCACCTGGGCATGCACCCGGTCGAGGCCTACCGCGGGGACACCGCCCGCGCCATCGCCGACTGCAAGGGCCGCCTGGCCGAGGGCTGGCGCGTGGTCCTGGTGACCGAGGGCCAGGGCCCGGCCGCGCGTATCGCCGAGATGCTCGGCAGCGAGGGCATCGGCGCCCGGCTGACGCCGGACCTGACCACCGAGCCCGCCACCGACGTGATCCAGGTGGCCTGCGGCGCGCTCGAGCACGGCCTGGTGCACGAGGGCCTCAAGCTCTGCGTGATCACCGAGACCGACCTGTCCGGCCAGAAGTCCTCCACCAAGGACATGCGCCGGATGCCCTCGCGCCGCCGCAACGCGATCGACCCGCTCGCGCTCAAGGCGGGCGACTTCGTGGTCCACGAGGCGCACGGCGTCGGCCGCTACATCGAGATGGTGCAGCGCACCGTCCAGGGCGCGACCCGTGAGTACCTGGTACTGGAGTACGCCCCCGCCAAGCGTGGCCAGCCGGGCGACCGGCTCTTCGTGCCGACCGACCAGCTGGAGCAGGTCACCAAGTACGTCGGCGGCGAGGCCCCGACGCTGCACCGGCTCGGCGGCGCGGACTGGACCAAGACCAAGGCACGGGCCAAGAAGGCGGTCAAGGAGATCGCCGCCGACCTGATCAAGCTCTACTCCGCGCGCATGGCCTCGCCGGGCCACGCCTTCGGCACGGACACCCCGTGGCAGCGCGAGCTGGAGGACGCCTTCCCCTACGCGGAGACGCCCGACCAGCTCTCCACCATCGCCGAGGTCAAGGAGGACATGGAGAAGACGGTCCCGATGGACCGGCTGATCTGCGGCGACGTGGGTTACGGCAAGACCGAGATCGCGGTGCGCGCGGCGTTCAAGGCGGTGCAGGACGGCAAGCAGGTGGCCGTGCTGGTGCCGACGACGCTGCTGGTGCAGCAGCACTTCTCCACCTTCTCCGAGCGGTACGCCAACTTCCCGGTCGTGGTGAAGGCGCTGTCCCGGTTCCAGACCGACAGCGAGGCCAAGGCCGTGCTGGAGGGGCTGCGCGAGGGCAGCGTGGACGTGGTCATCGGCACCCACCGTCTCTTCTCCGCAGAGACCCGGTTCAAGGACCTGGGCCTGGTCATCGTTGACGAGGAGCAGCGCTTCGGCGTCGAGCACAAGGAGCAGCTGAAGAAGCTCCGGGCCAACGTCGACGTGCTGACGATGTCCGCAACGCCGATCCCGCGCACGCTGGAGATGGCCGTCACGGGTATCCGCGAGATGTCGACGATCACCACCCCGCCGGAGGAGCGCCACCCGGTGCTGACCTTCGTCGGCCCCTACGAGGAGAAGCAGATCGCCGCCGCCATCCGGCGTGAACTGCTGCGCGAGGGCCAGGTCTTCTACATCCACAACCGGGTCGAGTCGATCGACAAGGCGGCTGCCCGCTTGAAGGAGCTGGTCCCCGAGGCGCGGGTCGCCACGGCCCACGGCCAGATGGGGGAGCAGCTGCTGGAGAAGGTCGTCGTCGACTTCTGGGAGAAGGAGTTCGACGTCCTCGTCTCCACCACCATCGTCGAGTCCGGCATTGATATCTCCAACGCCAACACACTGATCGTGGAGCGCGGCGACACCTTCGGCCTGAGCCAGCTGCACCAGCTGCGCGGGCGCGTCGGCCGTGGCCGCGAGCGCGGCTACGCCTACATGCTCTACCCGCCGGAGAAGCCGCTGACCGAGACCGCCCACGAGCGGCTCGCCACCATCGCCCAGCACACCGAGATGGGCGCGGGCATGTATGTGGCGATGAAGGACCTGGAGATCCGCGGCGCGGGCAACCTGCTGGGAGGCGAGCAGTCCGGGCATATCGCCGGGGTCGGCTTCGACCTCTACATGCGGATGGTCGGCGAGGCCGTGGCCGAGTTCCGCGACCAGCTGGCCAACGGCGGCGAGGCCCCGGAGGAGGCGCCGCTCGAGGTCAAGATCGAGCTGCCGGTCGACGCCCACGTCCCGCACGACTACGCGCCGGGTGAGCGGCTGCGGCTCCAGGCCTACCGGTCGATCGCGGCGGTCAACTCCGAGGAGGACATCGCCCAGGTCCGGGCCGAGCTGACGGACCGTTACGGCAAGCTTCCCGAGCCGGTGGAGAACCTGCTGCTGGTGGCGGGCCTGCGGCTGTTCGCCCGGCGGTGCGGTATCTCCGACATCACGCTGCAGGGGCAGTTCATCCGCTTCGGCCCGATCGAGCTGCGTGAGTCGCAGGAGCTGCGGCTCACCCGGCTCTACCCGCGCAGCCAGGTCAAGGCGGCGACCAAGCTGGTGCTGGTCCCGCGTCCGAGCACGGCGCGGATCGGCGGCAAGCCGGTCGTCGGCCGCGAGCTGCTGACCTGGTGCGCGGAGTTCCTCTCCACGATGTTCGAGGAGCTCGCCGCCAAGCGGTGAGGCCGGCGGCGGGCGCGGCACCAGCCGCGACGCGCACGTACGCGACGCCTCGGGCGGGCATCACGCCCGGTCGAGGCGTCGTCGCGTGCCCGGTCCCGCTACGCTCGAAACATGCTCCTCGGACTCTGCATGGCCCTGCTCGCCGCCCTCTGTTTCGGCACCGCGATGGTGCTCCAGGCGCTGGGCGCGCAGAAGCACTCGCCTGCGGACCCGGACTCCGGCCTGCTCGGCACGGTCAAGGCGATGGTCAACCTGCCGTTCGCCGCCGGTCTGCTGCTGGACCTGTTCGGCTTCTGCGCCCAGTTGGTCGCGCTCCGCTCGCTGCCGCTCTACGTCGTCCAGGCGGCGCTGGCGGGCGCGCTCGCGGTGACGGCGGTGCTGGGCGCGGCCATGCTGCGCCTGCGGCTGGGACGCGCCGAGTGGATGGGCGTGGCCGGGGTCTGCGTCGGCCTCGCCGTGCTCGGCGCGACCGCGGGCAAGGAGGGCACCAAGCATCCCGGCAGCGCGCTGCACTGGATCCTGCTCGCCTCGATCCTGGTCATCGCCGTCGCCGGTGCGGCCGTCTGGCGCGTGCGCGAACCGGCCCGCGCGGCCGTGATGGGCGCGCTCTGCGGCCTGGGCTTCGGCGTCGTCGGCATCTCCGTCCGACTGCTGCCCTCCTTCCACGGCATGGACCTGACCCCGCTGTTCAAGGATCCGGCGACGTACGCGCTGCTGGCGGGCGGCGCGGTGGCGTTCGTCTTCATGACCGAGGGCGTCCGCGGCGGCAAGGTCACCACGGCCACGGCCGCGATGGTCCTCGGCGAGACGGCCCTGCCGGCGCTGCTCGGCGTGATCCTCCTCGGCGACCGCACCCGCCCGGGGCTGGTCTGGCTCGCCGTCCTCGGCTTCGCCGTAGCCGTGGCGGGCGCCCTGGCCCTGGCCCGCTTCGGCGAGGTCGCCCCACCGGAGGGGGACGCCGAAGAGGCGCCCCTCGACGGCCGGACCAGCCCGACCAGCCCCTCCGTCGCCCCGGACAGCCACGGCCCGGTCGGCGCAACCCGCGCCCGGGTGGAGCACCAGCACCACTGAGGCGAGCGACGCGCGCGAGGCATCCGGTCGACGCTCTGGTGCGCGGGGCGTGCGCGTGGCACGGTGATCTCCGGCACGTGCATCGGACGGATCGTCAGTCGCAGGAGGCCCTGTGAACCTCGTGAGCAACGCCGTGAGCACCGCAGAGCGCGTGAATTCTGCGGTTGCGCCGCCCCGGGCGCGCCCTCGGCGCGCGAGTCGCGCGGCGGTCGCTGCTCTGCTCGCGGTCACCGCGATGGCCGGGCTCTCCGCGTGTTCCGGCGGATCGGCGGACGGTGGGACCGCTCACACCGGTTCGGCGGCAGTCGTCGGGGGCCAGCGGATCAGCGTGGCCACGGTCCAGGACCAGGTGAACGCGTTCCGCGCGGCGGCGCCCGCGCAGGGGCAGCCGGCGACGGCGGGGCAGGGGCAGGTGTACGGGCAGGACTCGCCCGGTGTGCCGACCGCCGTGCTGCAGTTCCTGATCCAGTCGCAGGTGGTCCAGTCGGCGCTGAACGCGAAGGGGCTCTCGGTCTCGGCCAGTGAGGTGACCGCCGTGGAGTCGCAGAACGCCGCCCAGCTCGGCGGGTCGGCCCAGCTGTCGTCCGCGTTCGTCGCCGGGACCGGGCTGCCGCCGAGCGACCTCGACGCGTACTTCCGGACGGTGGTCGGCGAGACGAAGCTGGTCCAGGCGACCGGCGTGAGCCAGGCGACCAAGCAGGAGTACGACGCCGACGTGGCCAAGGCGCTCGACGCGCAGGTGGCGAAGATCGGTTTGGACGTGAACCCCCGCTACGGCAGTTGGGATGCCGCGACGGGCGGTCTGGGCGCGGTCGCGCGCCCGTGGCTCAAGGCCACCTGAGGACACGAGGAGTTGCCCGAGAAGTTGCCCGGGAAGTTCTCCGAGAAGTTGTCCACAGGCGAGGAAGCGGGTAGCCGAGCTGTCGGTCCGGCGAGGTAGGTTCGGGGCGTGGCACAGAACGAGACCCATGCCCCTGACGTCCCCGCCCCTGACCTCCCCGCCGCGCCGGGCCGGTTGATCCTGCTCGGCAGCACCCACCGGGTCGCTCCCGGCCTGCTGTCCTGGCCCGCCTGGCAGGCGCTGCACGCGGCCGACCGGGTCCTGGTCGGCGACGCGGCGCATCCACAGCTCGCGCCGCTGGCGCAGGCCGGTGTCACGGCGGAGGTGCTCGACGTCCCCTCGTACGCGCTGGCCCGCACGCTGGCCGTGGCGGCGGCTGGGGCCGTGGTGGTCTGGGTGGTCGGGCCGGACGGCGATCCCGGGCTGACCGACTCGCTCGCGCGGCTGGCCGTCGAGGGCGCGCAGACGCCCGGCGTGGTCGTTCCGGAGCTGGAGCTGTTGCCCGGCTCCTACGACTTGCCCGGCGCGCGGCTGCTCGATCTGGCCTGGGTGATGGACCGGCTCCGCTCGCCCGGCGGCTGTCCCTGGGACGCCGAGCAGACGCACGAGTCGCTGGTGAAGTACCTGGTCGAGGAGGCCTACGAGCTGGTCGAGGCGATCGAGGAGGACGACCGCACGATGCTCCGCGAGGAGCTCGGCGACGTGCTGCTCCAGGTCTTTTTCCACGCCCGGATCGCGCAGGAGCACGAGACGGAGCCGTTCTCGATCGACGACGTGGCCGGCGGCATCGTCGAGAAGCTGATGTACCGTCACCCGCACGTCTTCGGCGATGCCGACGCCACCACGTCCGAGCAGGTCGAGGCCAACTGGGAGGAGCTCAAGGCCGCCGAGAAGCAGCGCGATTCGGCGGTGGACGGTGTCCCGCTGGCCCAGCCCGCGCTGGCCCTGGCCGCCAAGCTGCACTCCCGCGCCACCAAGGCGGGCGTCTCCGCTGCTCTGCTGGACCAGGGAGCGGGCGCCGGCGACTTCGGTGCCCGGCTGCTCCGGCTCGCCGTCGAGGCGCAGGAGGCCGGGGTCGACCCGGAGGCCGCGCTGCGCGCCGCCGCGCGCGTCTACCGGGACGCGATCCGCGCGGCCGAGTCCGACGCCTGATCCTGCCCGAAGCCCGCCCTTGACCGAAGCCCGCGAACTCGCGGATCACGGAGGACAGATGGAGATCCGGCCGCTGCACGCCTGGCCGACGACGCAGGACGCGGCGCTGGCGGTCCAGGCCGAGCTGCGCCCGCTGGTGCGTGCCGTCCCGCTCGGCCCGCGTCCGCGCACGCTCGCCGGGCTGGATGTCGCATACGCGGGTGCGCACGGCGGCGCGGACGACGAGGTGGCCGCGGCCGTCGTAGTCCTGGACGCGGAGACGCTGGAACCGGTCGAGCAGGCCACGGCGGTCGGGCGGGCCGGATTCCCGTACCTGCCCGGCCTGTTCGCCTTCCGCGAGCTGCCGGTGCTGCTCCGGGCACTGGAGCAGTTGACCGTCACCCCGGACGTCTTCCTCTGCGACGGCCAGGGTCTGGCCCACCCACGCCGCTTCGGCCTCGCCTGCCACCTCGGCGTGCTGACCGGCCGCCCGACGCTCGGCGTCGCCAAGACGCCGCTGCTGGGGGAGTGGTCGGAGCCGGCCGCCGAGCGCGGGTCCACGTCGGAGGTCACGGACGGCGGGGAGGTCGTCGCCCGCGTCGTGCGCACCCAGACCGGCGTCAAGCCGGTGACGGTCTCGATCGGCCACCTGATCGACCTCGACGGCGCGACCGACCTGGTGCTGCAGGCCGCGCCGCGCTACCGCCTGCCCGAGACGACGCGCCTCGCCGACCGGCTCTGCCGCGTCGCCCTGCAGGAGTCCGGAGCCGGCACAGGCGTCAGTAGCGAATGAAGAGTTTGGCGACGAAGCCGACCACGCCGGCGATGAGGCTGAGCGGAAGCGTGACGATCACCAGCACGAAGCCGATGGCGCCGATCTGCCACCAGGGCGATGGGCTCTGCGACTTCGGCTTCTCGTCGGTGCCGGGGGCGCGATGGTTGCCGTGGGGGGCGGTCCTGTTCTTCCCGGCGCCGACGCCGACACCGACGGAGCTCGGCCACCCACCGATCACCGCCAGGGCGCAGCCCAGGCAGACCAGGATCAGCAGGCACAGCGCCACGTCCATCGCCGCGTTGTCGAGGCCGGGTTGGGCGTAGTCGGTGCCGTCGGCCTCACGTCGGACAGTGAGGGAGTGGCCCACGGATGCCCGGGTGTCCTCCAGCTGGAGATCCCGCACCACGACCGAGCCGTCGGTCGAGGTGAAGGTGCCGTCGCAGAAGTTGTGCGAGCTCTTCCCGCCGCCGGTGGTCCAGCACTTGGTGGCGGTGAAGCTGCCCGGGGTCCCGGCGTGGCCGACGTCGTAGGGCAGGTTCGCCAACGGGCCGACCAGCATCACCCACCCCGCGAACGCCACGGCGACCGCTGCTGCCAGCAGGCCGAACGCCGTGGTCGTCAAGGAGGGCGCGGGGCGCGCATCGGTCGTGAGCTGGCTGGGCTGGGTGTTCGTCATCTGCTTCCCCCGTGTGCGATTTGCCCCACCATGCTGCCATCGCCGCTGATCCGCGCCGTCACCCGCCCCTCCCGCGCGGCCCGGGGACTGTGTCGCGTGGCAGGAGGTCAGTTGCCACTGACGACCTCGGCGATCACGCCGACCGCGCCCACCAGGAGGGCGAAGGGCAACGACAACGCGATCAGCCACAGGCCGGCATTGGCGATCTGCCGCCACGGTGTCGGGCGCGTCGAGGCCAGGGAGCGCTTCTCGGGCTTCTGCCCGGGCACCTGGTCCTTGCCCAGGATCACGTTCCTCACAGCTGCTTGATCGATCGGCTGCTTACGTCTCTCCAGCCGCCGCTGCTGCCGCAGTTGCTGTTGACGTCGCCGCTCTGCGGCGTTGACGTACCGGCGTCCGACGCCGATCCGGAACAGCACGAGGCCCAGAACGGTCAGGGCCGCGAGGCCCACGGCGATGTCGATCGTGGCGTTGGCGAAGCCGGGTTGGGCGTATTCGGCGCCGTCCGTCTCGCGTCGGAGGGTGACGGGGTGGCCGACGGAGGCACGGGTGTTCTTCAGCTGGAGATCACGCACCACCACGGAGCCGTCGGTCGAGGTGAAGGTGCCCTGACAGTAGATGCTGTAACTCCTGGCGGAGCCGACCTTCTGACAACTGGTCGCCGTGTAGGTGCCAGGCGTCCCGGCCAGCCCGGCGTCGTAGGCGAAGTTGCTCCCGGCGCCGGTCACCAGGAAGAACACGGTGAACGCGGCGGCCAGCAGTGCCACCACCACGGCGAGCACGGGATGCTGCCGTGCGGACGTCGGCTCGGGCGCCCGCGGCCAACCGGGCGGGGGATACGCGCCGGGCGGCGGAGGCGGGTAGGCACCCTGCGGTGGCGGGCCCCACCCCGGTCGGGCCTGGCCCTGCTCGAAATCGTCCGACTGGGTGCCCTTCATGATTCCCCCTCTTGTCCGCCGCCCAGGGACATGGTGGCATCGCCCCATGACAGTGACGCCACCCTCCCCCTCGCGCTGGGGCCTCACCTTCCCGCTGGACGGGATCCCCCTGGGCGCGCAGCGCGCGCTCGTCGAATCGCTGCCGGATCTCGGGTTCACCGACCTCTGGTCGATGGAGACCGCCGGAGCCGACGCTTTCACGCCCCTGGCGCTGGCGTCCGTCTGGGCCCCGACGCTCAACCTCGGCACGGCGATCGTCCCCGTGCACACGCGCGGTCCGGCGCTGCTGGCGATGCAGGCCGCGGCACTGGCGGAGGCGGCGCCGGGACGGTTCGCGCTCGGTCTCGGGTCGTCGTCGCCGGTGATCGTGCAGGACTGGAACGCGGTGCCCTTCGAGCAGCCGTTCCAGCGCAGCCGCGACGTACTGCGGTTCCTGCGTGCGGCGTTCACCGGTCAGCCGGTGACGGAGGAGTACGAGACCTTCGCCGTCCGGCGCTTCCGGCTGGACCGCGTGCCCGCGCAGGTGCCGCCGGTGCTGCTGGCCGCGCTGCGCTCCGGCATGCTGCGGCTCGCGGGCCGCGAGGCGGACGGCGTGATCCTCAACTGGCTCTCCCCGGACGACGTTCGTACCGCACGCGCGGAGTTCGACGCCGCGGCGGGCCCGGACCACGGCAAGGACGTCGTCGCGCGGGTCTTCGTCTGTCCGACCGAGGACGCGGAGTACGCCCGCGCCCTGGGCCGCCGTCTGATCGCGGCGTACCTGACGGTCCCGGCCTACGCCGAGTTCCACCGCTGGCTCGGCCGCGGGGACGCTCTCAAGCCGCTGTGGGAGAACTGGGCCGCGGGCGAGCGCAAGGCCGCGGCCGCGTCGGTTCCGGACGAGGTGGTCGACGACCTGATCGTCCACGGCCCCGCCGAGCGGGTCCGCGAGCGACTCCACGAGTACGTCGCCAACGGTGTTACCGTCCCGGTCCCGGCGCTGCTGCCCGTGCCCGAGCAGGGCGCGAACGCCTTGGCGGCGGCCATCAAGGCCGTCAGCCCGGCCTGAGCCCTTCTGCAGACGGGATGTTGCACCTACCTGGGGGCGCGGGCAACTGCGCGAACAACCACTGACGAGCGGATGGCCCTGCTCGTTCGGCCTGCCACGTGTGTGGGTGGCTCATCGCGCAGTTCCCCGCGCCCCCGGAGGTTGCAACGACCTCATCGGCAGAACGGCGAACGGCGTCCCTACGCGCCCAACTGCGGGAGCGAGGCGACCGCCTTGCGCATACCGGAGAGCCAGCCGTCCCGGTCGGAGACGCGCTGCTGTTCGTAGGTGGCGACCTCCTCGTGGGGGAGGATCAGGAACCGCTCCTCCGCCAGGCCGCGGACGACCGACTCCGCCACGTCCTCCGGCTCCAGCAGCGGGCCGAACGCCGTCAGGACCGCGCGGACGTCCTCGCGCGCGGTCATCGCCGTGCGGACGCCCTGCGGGCACAGCGCGCTGACGCGGATGCCCTGCGCGCCGTAGGTGACGGAGAGCCATTCCGCGAAGGCGACCGCCGCGTGCTTGGTCGCCGTGTACGCCGCGTCGCCGGGCATCTGCAGCAGGCCCGCCGCGCTCGCGGTGTTGAGCAGGTAGCCGTGGCCGCGCTTCAGCATCCCGGGCAGGACCGCACGCGCCGCGTAGACGTGGGACATGACGTTGATGTCCCAGTTGGCCTGCCACAGCTCGTTGGACGCGTCGATGCCCGCGCCGCTGCCGATACCCGCGTTGCTGCAGAACAGGTCGACCGGGCCGAGGTGCTTCTCGGCCGTGTCGACCAGCGCCCGCACGTCGCTCTCGCGGCTGACGTCGCTGGCCACGCCGACGGTGTGGCAGCCGTGGCGGTCCAGCTCCTGGGCGAGGTCCTCGACCTTCGACCCGTCCAGGTCGGCCAACAGCAGGCCCCGCGCGCCCTCTGCGGCGAACCGCCGCGCCAGTGCCGTGCCGATGCCCCCGGCCGCGCCCGTGACGACGACTACCGCGCCTTCCAGCTCCATGCCCGAACCCCTTTGTCCGCACTCGACGGATCGGACCCCCGCACGGCCCGATCGCTGCGGGCGATCGTAAGCTCACTACCCGTTGGTACGACAGTGTGTCTCTGCCCACCTTTCCGAACCGTTAACGTCGAGACGTGCCCGATCTCGTCCAGCCCCCGCTCTTCTCGCCCGCGTTCGCAGCCGATCCCTACCCGGCGTACGCCTGGCTGCGCGACCATGCGCCGGTCCACTGGACCACCCTGCCGAGCGGGGTCGACGCGTGGTTGGTGACCCGGTACGCCGACGCGCGCCAGGCGCTGGCGGACGCCAGGCTGAGCAAGAACCCCGCCCGCCACAGCGGGCAGGCGCACCGCAGCGGCCGGGTCGGCATCCCGGGCGAGCGCAACGCGGACCTGATGACGCACCTGCTCAACATCGACCCGCCGGACCACACCAGGCTGCGCAGTCTGGTGTCGAAGGCGTTCACCCCGCGCCGGGTCGCGGCCTTCGAGCCGCGTGTGCGCGAGATCACGGACCGGCTGATCGACGCCTTCGCGGAGCGCGGGCACGCGGACCTGATCCACGAGTTCGCCTTCCCGCTGCCCATCTACGCGATCTGCGACCTGCTCGGCGTCCCGCCGGAGGACCAGGACGACTTCCGCGACTGGGCGGGGATGATGATCCACATGGGCCAGGCGCCGCGCGGCGGCGTCGGGCGGGCGGTGAAGAAGATGCGCGGCTATCTGGCCGAGCTGATCCACCGCAAGCGCGCCGACCTCGGCGACGACCTGATCTCCGGCCTGATCCGCGCCAGTGACCACGGTGAGCACCTGACCGAGAACGAGGCCGCGGCGATGGCCTTCATCCTGCTCTTCGCCGGCTTCGAGACCACGGTCAACCTGATCGGCAACGGCATGTACGCGCTGCTGACCCACCCCGAGCAGCGGGCGCTGCTCCAGGCCTCGCTCGACCGGGGTGAGACCGCGCTGCTGGAGTCCGCCGTCGAGGAACTGCTGCGCTACGACGGGCCGGTGGAGATCGCCACCTGGCGGTTCGCGACCGAGCCGCTGACCGTCGGCGGCCAGGAGATCGCCCCGGGCGACCCGGTCCTCGTCGTGCTCGCCGCCGCCGACCGCGACCCCTCCCGCTTCGCGGACCCGGACCTGCTCGACCTGGCCCGGCGGGACAACCCGCACATCGCCTTCGGTCTCGGCGTCCACTACTGCATCGGCGCGCCGCTGGCCCGCCTCGAAGCCCAGTACGCGATCGGCGAGCTGCTGCGCAGGCTCCCTGACATCACGTTGGCCGCCGACCCAGCGGAACTGCGCTGGCGCGGCGGCCTCATCATGCGGGGGTTGCGGCAACTGCCGGTGGAGTTCGAGCCTGTCGGTGGCGCTTCGGGGGTGCAGGCGTAGGGGGAAAGGGCCCGGCCCGGCCGGTGTTGCGGCTCAGGCCGCGCGCTCGCCCGGCAGGGTGATCCGGAGCACCAGGTGGCCTCCGAAGAACATCACCATGCCGATGGCCAGGATCACGCTGCTGACCGAGCGCCGGTCGCGCGGGACGAGCAGCGCGACGAGCGCGACCAGGACCAACGACGTCTGCACGCCGACGTTCTGGAAGAGCAGGCCTGTCAGCCACTCGAACAGCCTGTCTCGTATCTCCATCTATCCACCTCCTGTGTATGTACAAGATGATTTCCAGGTAATGGAGGATGGGAACCTGTAAAACTGACGGGTAGACAAGTTCCGTCCGCAGCACGGGAGTACGCTGCGGGTCGGTCGGCGGAGGGGGTGGTGCTCCGATGGTCTCGAAGCGCGTGCAGGAGCAGTTGGAGCAGCGGATCGCCGAGGGCACGTGGCAGCCCGGCGAGTCCCTGCCCTCGGCGCAGCAGCTCGCCGAGGACCTCAAGGTGTCCCGGCTCACGGTGCAGAAGGCGCTGACCGCGCTCGCGCGCGACGGCCTGATCGTCACCCGGGCCGGCAAGCCCGCCGTCCTCACCGGCGCCCGCCCGCGCCGACCCGCAGCCGACGCGGACGCCGGCACGGAGGAGGAGACGAACGGGCCCGCGGACGGATACGCGGGCGGACCCTCCGACGGCGCGGTCGATGTGGTCGATGTCCTGGAGCGTCGGCTCGGTCGTGCGCTGCGCAGCCGCAGGCTCCGGGTGGACGTGCTCTCCGCGACCTCCGAGTCCTTCGTCGCGGCCCTCCAGCAGCAGTTGCTCGGGCTGCGTGCCCGTCGCGGGCCGGTGCTGGAGGAGTTCCGGGTACGTCTGCTCTTCTGCGACTTCAGCGGGCTGCCGACCTTCCCCCGAGTGCTGGGTGATCCGGACGACCACCGGCCGATCGCCCGGCTGCGGCGGATCGGACAGGACCAGGTGACCATGCTGCGCTCCGCCGCGAACTCGCTGCAGACCTTCCGACTGGTCGAGAACGAGCCGCTGATCGAGGCGCGGACGCTGCCGTTCCCGCCGATGGCCCAGCTCTACCTGGTCAACGACGACGAGGTGCTGGAGGGTTGGTACGAACTGCGGGAGCGTCAGGTGGAGGTCGGCGGTCACCGGCGCAGGCTGGCCGACCTGACCGGGTTGAGCACTCCGCTCTTCGTCAGGACCCGCCACTCGCTGCCCAATCACGTCGACTCCGCGTATGTCGACGCCGCCCAGGTCTTCTTCGACTCGTGGTGGTCCCAGGGCGAGCCGTACGGCGTTTCCCTGCATCGCTGACCCGTGTCAGTCCGTACCGACGCGCTGACCTGCGACGTCGTCAGGTCTGTCGGAAAGTCAAATAACAGCGGGGTAACGGACCTCACACGGGCTCCCCATCCGGCCCGATTCGACGTCACGGCGGCCGTGAAGCGGCTGGTCAGCGTCGAGCGAGCCGCCGTAGGAACGGGTGGTTCGCCAACATACGTCCCGGTGTCGGAGGTTGAGATTCGTATGAAGATCTGCCTAGCCTCCCTGTCGTCCGCGTAAGCGGACACCGCCGCGCGGGACGCCGAGTCCTGTCCACCGCGAGGCGGCAACGTCGAGTTGACGACCGGACAGGAGCGGGGGACCCAGGTAAGTCGCCGTGAACTCGGTTCACGGCTAGGGGTGAAGGCGCGAGAGCGCCCGGGCTACCTCACGGCCCGAACCCGACAGCTCACCTCGCAGGCGTCGGAGAGGAACATTTGCATGGGGTTCTCCGGCACCGGCCGTCATCGCCGCATCCGTGTCAACAAGGCCAAGGCCATCGTCGCCACCACCGGCGTGGCAGGCGCGGCCGTCGCGCTCCCGATCCTCGGCGCTTCGAGCGCCCACGCCGCCTCGGTCTCCATCTGGGACAAGGTCGCCCAGTGCGAGAGCGGCGGCGACTGGTCCATCAACACCGGCAACGGCTACTACGGCGGCCTGCAGTTCTCCGCGAGCACCTGGCGTGCCTACGGCGGTGGGGCCTATGCGTCGACCGCCGACCAGGCGAGCGAGGGCGCGCAGATATCCGTCGCCGAGAAGGTGCTGGCCAGTCAGGGGCCTGGCGCCTGGCCTGTCTGCGGCCCGCAGGCCGGTCTGAGCCAGGGCGGCCCGGCCCCCGCGACCAACACCTCCTCGTCCTCGTCGTCGCACTCTTCGAGCTCGGACTCGTCCTACACGTCGTCCTCGTCCTCGTCCTCGGGCGGCACGTCGAGCACCCACCACACGACGCACCACCGCAGTGCGCCGACGAGCGATACGCCGCAGTACGCCCCGAGCCACACGTCCGGTGGCGGCACGGGCGACTACACCGTCAAGCCGGGCGACACCCTCTCCGGCATCGCCGCGTCCCATGACATCCAGGGCGGCTGGCACGCGCTCTACGCGAAGAACCGCGCCACGGTCGGCGGCAATCCGAACCTGATCCTCGTCGGCGAGAGGCTCTCGTTCTGAAGCACCTTGTTCTGAGGCGCCACTTGAGCGGTGGACGGAGCTCCTACCGGCGGGTAGGGGCTCCGTCCGTATTGCCCGCCCGTTTTGTCCTTGGTGTTCGTCAGTCAAGACGGTGCAAAGGTCCTGAGTGGTTCGCACGGACAATGCGGCTAGGCTCAGTGCGTAACAACCCGCATCCCCCTGAGGAGACAGTTGTGCCCTCCATCGACGTCGTCGTAGCCCGGGAGATCCTCGACTCACGAGGCAACCCCACGGTCGAGGTCGAGGTCGGCCTCGACGACGGCAGCACCGGTCGTGCGGCCGTGCCGTCCGGCGCCTCCACCGGCGCGTTCGAGGCTCTGGAACTGCGTGACGGTGACAAGTCCCGTTACGGCGGCAAGGGTGTGGAGAAGGCGGTGCTCGCCGTCATCGAGCAGATCGGCCCGGAGCTGGTCGGCTACGACGCCACCGAGCAGCGGCTGATCGACCAGGCGATGCTGGACCTGGACGCCACCGCCGACAAGTCCTCGCTCGGCGCCAACGCGATCCTGGGCGTCTCCCTGGCCGTCGCGCACGCCGCCTCCGAGGCCAGCGACCTGCCGCTCTTCCGCTACCTGGGCGGCCCGAACGCCCACGTGCTGCCGGTCCCGATGATGAACATCCTCAACGGCGGTTCGCACGCGGACTCCAACGTCGACATCCAGGAGTTCATGATCGCTCCGATCGGCGCGGAGTCCTTCTCCGAGGCGCTGCGCTGGGGCGTCGAGGTCTACCACACGCTCAAGGCCGTGCTGAAGGCCCGTGGCCTTTCCACCGGTCTGGGCGACGAGGGCGGCTTCGCGCCGAACCTCGACTCCAACCGTGAGGCCCTGGACCTGATCCTCGAGGCGATCAAGGAGGCCGGCTACACCCCCGGCCGCGACATCGCCCTGGCCCTGGACTGCGCCGCGTCCGAGTTCTACAAGGACGGCGCCTACGAGTTCGAGGGCAAGTCCCGCACCGCCGCCGAGATGACGGCCTACTACGCCGAGCTCGTCGCCGCGTACCCGCTGGTCTCCATCGAGGACCCGCTGTTCGAGGACGACTGGGAGGGCTGGAAGACCATCACCGCCGAGCTGGGCGACAAGGTCCAGCTGGTCGGTGACGACCTGTTCGTCACCAACCCGGAGCGTCTGGCCCGCGGCATCAAGGAGGGCGCCGCCAACGCCCTGCTGGTGAAGGTCAACCAGATCGGCTCGCTGACCGAGACCCTGGACGCCGTCGAGATGGCCCAGCGCAACGGCTTCCGCTGCATGATGTCGCACCGCTCCGGCGAGACCGAGGACGTCACCATCGCCGACCTGGCCGTCGCCACCAACTGCGGCCAGATCAAGACCGGTGCCCCGGCCCGCTCCGAGCGCGTCGCCAAGTACAACCAGCTGCTGCGCATCGAGGAGATCCTCGACGACGCCGCCGAGTACGCCGGCCGCGGCGCCTTCCCGCGCTTCAACGGCTGACCGAAGCTCACCCGGTTCCTCCGACGCCCCGCTGTCTTCACCCTCTAGGGTGGGGGCGGTGGGGCGTCTGAGCGCCCGACAGCCAGGGAGGGACGACGAGGGTGGCGGTGGCCAAGCAGCGGCAGGCCGAGCACAAGCAGGACGGGCAGAAGCAGGCACGGCGGCGGCCGAAGCTGACCGGCCGTGCGGCGGTGCTCGCGCTCGTGGTCTGCGCCCTGGTCGCGGCGTTGGCGTATCCGATGCGGCAGTTCATCGCCCAGCGCTCGCAGATCGACCAGCAGCGCGCCGCCCAGCAGCAGGCGCAGCAGCAGGTCGACGAGCTGCGCCGGGAGCGGGCCCGCTGGGAGGACCCGGCGTATGTCGAGGCCCAGGCGCGGCAGCGGCTGCACTACGGCTTCCCCGGCGACACCCCGTTCAGCTCCGTGCTGCCCACCCCGACCGCGACCGCCTCGCCCTCGGCGCAGCAGCAGGCGGCGGCGCAGCCCTGGTACCAGAGCCTGCTCGGCTCGCTCGACTCCGCCGACCGGACCACGCAGCCGGGACGCTGAGGAACCCCGACAAACATTGAAGAATAGAGACATGTCGCACGACCCTCAGAGTCCCGCCCAGTCCACCTCCGCAATGCCGGCCGAGCCCGTCGCACCCGTGTCGGAGGCCGACCGCGCCGCCGTCGAGGCCCAGCTCGGCCGAGTGCCGCGCGGCCTCCGCGCCGTCGCCCACCGCTGCCCCTGCGGCCTGCCGGACGTCGTCGAGACGGCCCCACGGCTGGAGGACGGCACGCCGTTCCCGACGCTCTACTACCTGACCTGCCCCCGGGCCGCCTCGCTGATCGGCACCCTGGAGGCGGACGGGATGATGAAGGAGCAGACCGCCCGGCTCGCCGAGGACCCGGAGCTCGCCGACGGCTACCGCAGGGCCCACGAGGACTACATCGCCCGCCGCGACGCCATCGAGGTGCTGGAGGGCTTCCCGAGCGCCGGCGGCATGCCGGACCGGGTCAAGTGCCTGCACGTGCTGGTCGGCCACTCGCTGGCGGCCGGTCCGGGCGTGAACCCGCTGGGCGACGAGGCGTTGGCCGCGCTGCCGGAGTGGTGGCGCAAGGGCCCGTGCGTCTGCGTGGACGGGGCCGAGAACGGGGCCGAGAACGTGGACGGGGCCGAGAACGTGGGCGGGGCCCAGGACACCGAGAACGCTGAGACCGAGGAAGCGGGGGAGACCGCGTGAGCCTGACCCGAGTCGCCGGCGTCGACTGCGGCACCAACTCTATCCGTCTGCTCGTCGCGGACCTCGACCCGGCCACGGGCGAGCTGCACGAGCTGGACCGGCGGATGACCATCGTCCGGCTCGGCCAGGGCGTCGACCGCACCGGCCGCCTGGCCCCGGAGGCGCTGGAGCGCACCTTCGCCGCCTGCCGCGACTACGCGACGGTGATCCGCGAGCTGGGCGCCGCCCGGCTCCGCTTCGTCGCCACCAGCGCCTCCCGGGACGCGGAGAACCGGGACGAGTTCACCGCCGGGGTCCGCGAGATCCTCGGCGTGGACCCGGAGGTCATCAGCGGCGACGAGGAGGCCCAGCTCTCCTTCACCGGCGCGACCAAGGAGCTGAGCGGGGAGCACGGCCCCTACCTGGTCTTCGACCTGGGCGGCGGCTCGACCGAGTTCGTGCTGGGCACCGACCGGGTCGAGGCGGCCCGCTCGGTCGACATCGGCTGCGTGCGGATGACCGAGCGGCACGGCGACGACTTCGTGTCGATGCGCGCCGACATCAAGAAGGCGCTGGACCAGGCGGCCGAGGTCGTCCCGCTCGACACAGGAGCGACTCTGGTCGGCCTGGCCGGAACGGTCACCACGGTGGCGGCCATCGCGCTGGGCCTGCCCGCCTACGACCGTGAGGCGGTGCACCACTCCCGGATCCCGCTGGCCGACGTCCGGGCCGTCACCGAGCGGCTGTTGGGGTCCACTCACGAGCAGCGGGCGGCGATCCCGGTGATGCACCCGGGGCGCGTCGACGTGATCACGGCGGGGGCGCTGGTGCTGCTCGCGATCATGGAGCGGACCGGCGCGGCAGAGGTGGTCGTCAGCGAGCACGACATCCTCGACGGCATCGCTTGGAGCACGGTGCTCTGAGGGGCTCTGACGGTTCGGCAGGCCCACATCAGGGCTACATCAGGGCCTGTCGGACCGGTCGGGTTCGTGTCGCGCGGAAATGTTCGTGAATTTCTTCACATGGAGTTCCCGTCCCAGGGATGACCTCTCGGGGCACTTCGTCCGAATTGTGGGACTGAAGGCGCTCCGGCGGGCTGACCAGCCCGATCCCAGGTCGCGCGTCCCAGTCGCACACACAATCGCAATGTGGCCGTCGAGCTGCGGATTCTCACGGTTGCCGGGTGGGGTGCGTGAGGAGGGGCATCGGCCGCGCACGTGGGGGCGCGAAGTGTAGCAGGTGCTGTCCAGACCCCTGTGAGTAGGCCGACAAATGCCAGGCAAGGAGGGGGTGGATACTTTCGGATATGAGCACCACGGAGCGTCCTCGCATCCTGATTGTCGGCGGTGGCTACGTCGGCCTGTATGCCGCGATGCGCATCCTCAAGAAGATGCGCTACGGAGAGGCGACCGTCACGGTCGTCGACCCGCGGTCGTACATGACGTACCTGCCCTTCCTCCCCGAGGCGGCCGGCGGCAACGTCGCGCCCCGCAACCTCGTCGCCCCGCTGCGCCGCGTCCTGAAGAAGGCCGAGGTCCTCACGGGTCACGTCACCACGGTCGACCAGGACCGCAAGGTGGCCACCGTGCAGCCCGCAGCCGGCGACTCCTACGAGATCCCCTTCGACTACCTCGTCGTCGCGATGGGCTCGGTGTCCCGCACCTTCCCGATCCCGGGTCTGGCGGAGCACGGCATCGGCATGAAGTCGGTCGAGGAGGCCATCAGCCTCCGGAACCACGTCGTGGCCCAGCTCGACATGGCCGAGTCCACCACGGACGAGGCCGTGCGCAAGCAGGCGCTGACCTTCGTGGTCATCGGTGGCGGCTTCGCCGGTATCGAGACCATCGCCGAGGTCGAGGACATGGCCCGCGACTCGGCGAAGATCTACCACAACGTGAAGCGCGAGGACATGCGCTTCATCGTGGTCGAGGCAGCCAACCGCATCCTCCCCGAGATGGGCCCGGACCTCGGTCTGTGGACCAAGGAGAAGCTCGAGGAGCGCGGGATCGAGATCTACATCGAGACCTCGATGGAGTCCTGCGTCGACAAGCACGTCGTCCTGAAGAACGGTGTCGAGGTCGACGCCTCCACCATCGTGTGGACGGCGGGCGTCAAGCCGAACCCGGCGCTGGCCAACTTCGGCCTCCCGCTGGGCCCGCGCGGCCACGTCGACACCGCGCCGACCCTGCAGGTCCAGGGCTTCGACAACGTCTGGTCCGCGGGCGACAACGCCCAGGTGCCGGACCTCGCCGTCGGTGAGGGCGCCTGGTGCCCGCCGAACGCGCAGCACGCCGTGCGTCAGGCCCTCGTGCTGGGTGACAACGTCATCTCCGGCATGCGGGGCTTCCCGCAGAAGGAGTACAAGCACAAGAACCTGGGTGCGGTCGCCGGTCTCGGCCTGCACAAGGGTGTGGCGATCCTCTTCGGCAAGTACAAGCTGAAGGGCCGCCCCGCCTGGTGGTTCCACCGCCTGTACCACGGCAGCCGCGTGCCCACCATGAACCGCAAGGTGCGCGTGTTCGCCGACTGGACGCTGGCCATGTTCCTCAAGCGTGAGACCGTCTCCCTGGTGGAGATGGAGAAGCCGCGCGAGGTGTTCGTCGAGGCGGCTGGTCCCGCGAAGACGCTCCCCGCGGCGCCGGCTGCGCCCGCCAAGGAAACCGTCTCCGCCTGACGCCGGCCGACCCCTCACGGGTCAGCTGCTCCCCAAGCCCGGCAGCGTCGCCGGACCACAGCCCGTGGTGCTCATAACCGGCACCGCTGCCGTAAAAAGAAGTGCCCCTGCCCGTCATCGACGGGCAGGGGCACTGGCATTTTCACTTCCAGGGGCGAGGCATCCGCAACGTCCCTCAGTCGGTCTTGATCGCCCCGAGGATGTCGAGCCTCGCCGCCCGACGCGCGGGCCAGAGCGCGGCCAGCAGGCCGACGCTCGCGCCGATGCCGATGAAGAGGACGAACTGGCCCCACGGCAGGACCGTGGTGAGCCCGGACAGGTCCGCCGCGAGGAGACGGTTCGCCGCCCACGCGAGGAACGTGCCGATGGCGACGCCCATCGCCGCGCCGAAGACGGCGATCACCACCGACTCCAGCCGGACCATCCGCTTGACGCCGCGGCGGTCCAAGCCGATGGCCCGCAGCATGCCCAGCTCGCGCTTGCGCTCGAAGACCGACATCGCCAGCGTGTTGACCACGCCGAGGACGGCGATCAGGACCGCCATGCCCAGCAGCGCGTAGAGGATGGTGAGCATCATCGAGATGGTCGAGCTGAACTGGTCGATCATCTGCTGCTGCGACTCGACCTTGACCAGCGGGTTGCGGCCGGTCGCGTCCCGCAGGGCCTGCTCGTTGGCGGTGGTGGCGCCGCCGTCGGACTTCACCAGGACGGCGTTGTAGAGCGGCGCCGTGGTGTGCGGGGCGAGTGCCTGCTCGCCGAGGATCGCCGGGCCGAGCAGACCGCTCTTCTGGTAGACGCCGCCGACGGTGACCGTGCCGCTGGTGCCGTTCGGGTACTGCACCTGCATCGTGCTGCCGACGCCGAGGTGACGCGTGCTCGCCTCGTCGGCGGAGAGCAGTATCTGACCCTGACTCAGCGAGGTCGCGGAGCCCGTGGTCATCACCGGTGCGACCAGCTGGTCGAACGTGGTCTCGTCGAAGCCGTTGACGGAGAGCGCTCCACCGGCGGTCTGCAGGTACTGGCTGTCCATCACGCTGCTGGCCGTGACGCCGTGGGCGCTCCGGAGCTCGTCGGCCAGCGTGGGGGAGACCGGGAAGCCCATCTGCATCTCGACCGCGTAGTCCGCCTTCATGTTGGCGGTGACCTGGCCCGCCACGGCCGAGTTGACCGAGGAGCCGATGACGGTCAGCGCCGAGATCAGCGTGACGCCGATGGTCAGCGCGGACGCGGTCGCCGCCGTGCGACGCGGGTTGCGGATCGCGTTCTGCTTGGCCAGCTTGCCGCTGACGCCGAACAGGCCGCGGAAGACCGGGCCGGTGGCCGCGATGATCGGGCGGGAGAGCAGCGGCGTCAGCACGAAGACGCCGAGCACCAGCAGCGCCGCGCCGAGTCCGACCGGCAGCCGGCCGTTGCTGCCGCCCTGGTTCACGCCCATCAGCACCGCGGCGATGCCGAGACCGGCGAGCACGCCGCCGAGGCTGTTCCGGATCACCAGGCTGCGCTGCGAGGACGGCTGTTCGTTGCTGCTCATCGCCGCGACCGGGGCGACCCGGGAGGCGCGCAGCGCGGGGAAGAGCGCCGCCAGCGAGGTGACCACCGTGCCGACCAGCAGCGTGGTCACGACGGTGGAGGCGCTGACCGTCAGGCCGCCGCCCGGCAGGTTGCCGCTGGTCCCGGCCCAGGCCTTGAGCGCCGCGCCGATCCCGACCCCGGCGCCGAGGCCGACCACAGAGGCGGTGAACCCGACCAGCAGTGCCTCGATCAGCACCGAGCGCCGCACCTGACGCCGGCTCGCCCCGAGCGCGCGCAACAGTGCCAGCTCACGGGTGCGTTGGGCGATCAGCATGGTGAAGGTGTTGGAGATCAGGAACACGCCGACGAAGAGCGCGATCCCGGCGAAGAACAGCAGCGCCGTCTTCATGGTGGACGTGCCGTTCTCGACCATCGTCTTGGCGTCGGCGGTCAGCTGCGCGCCGGTGTGCACGGTGATGTTGGCGCTGCGCGGGACCACCTGCTCGATCTCGCTCGCCAGCGCGTCCTGGCTGGTGCCGGGCCTGGCGGTGGCGTCGATGGTGCCGAACTGCCCGGCCTTGGCGTAGAGCTGCTGCGCCAGCGGGGTGTCGAAGAGCACCAGCGAGCCGCCCGAGGTGACCTGCGGGTCGGTGGTGGTGAAGATGCCGGTGACCGTCAGCCGCATGACCGGGCCGTTGACGGCGATCCGGATCGTGTCACCGACCTTGTCGCCGTTCTTGGCGGCGGTCTTCTGGTCGACGGCGACCTGGCCCGCGGTGGCCGGGCCGGTGCCCTGGACCATCGGGTAGCGCGGGTCGCTACCGCCGCTGCCCGGGCTCCAGTTGGCGCCGTTGGTGCTGCCAGCGTCGCCGACCAGGTTGCCGTTCGCGTCGGCGATCCCGGCGAAGCCGCTGACCGTGCCCACGGCCGAGGCCGTGCCGGGCAGAGCCTGTATCCGGTGCAGCGTCTGCGCGGTGAGCGGATCGGCGGCGCTGTTGTTGTTCTTCTCGCTCCGCTCGATACCGGTGGCCTGGTTGTCCACCCGGACGGAGACGTTGTCGTAGTCGTGGGAAAGGCTGTTCTTCAGCGCGGTGCTGACCGAGTCGGAGAAGACCAGGGTCCCGGCCACGAAGGCGGTCCCCAGGACGACGGCGAGCATCGTCATCAGCAGGCGTCCCTTGTGGGACAGCACGTTGCGCAGTGCGGTCTTGAACATGGGTGATGGGCTCTCGTCTCGCGGCGTCTCGCGCCTCAGCTGGTCCGGCCCTTGGCGTCGAACCGGCGCATCCGGTCCAGCACGCCGTCGGCGGTGGGGCCGTGCAGCTCGTCGACGATGCGGCCGTCGGCGAGGAAGACCACCCGGTCCGCGTACGAGGCGGCGACCGGGTCGTGGGTGACCATCACGATGGTCTGGCCGAGGTCGCGCACGGACGAGCGCAGGAAGCCCAGGATCTCCGCGCCGGAGCGGGAGTCGAGGTTGCCGGTGGGCTCGTCGGCGAAGATGATCTCCGGCTTGGAGGCCAGGGCGCGGGCGCAGGCCACACGCTGCTGCTGGCCGCCGGAGAGTTGGCTGGGCCGGTGACCGAGGCGGTCGGCCAGGCCGACGGCCGCGATGACCTGCTGCATCCACGCCTGGTCGGGCTTGCGACCGGCGATGTCCATCGGCAGCGTGATGTTCTCCAGCGCCGTCAGCGTCGGCAACAGGTTGAACGCCTGGAAGACGAAGCCGATCTGATCCCGGCGCAGCTTGGTCAGCTGCTTGTCCTTCAGCCCGCCCAACTCGACCTCGCCGATCCGGGCCGAGCCGGAACTGACCGAGTCGAGGCCGGCCAGGCAGTGCATCAGGGTGGACTTGCCGGAGCCCGAGGGGCCCATGATGGCGGTGAACTCGCCTCGGTAGAACTCCACCGAGACGTGGTCCAGTGCGGTGACGCGGGTGTCGCCCGTGCCGTAGACCTTCGACAGGTCCGTGGCCCGGGCTGCGGCGGTGCGCAGAGCGGTGGTCGTCACGGTGGAATCTCCGAGGTTCGGGACAACAGAGGGAAGGCGGCTTCTCACCGCTTCTTCATCCTCGTGGTCCCGACCGCCCCGGAAGTCGCTCCGAGGACCTGACCGATGCTCCTTCTCCGGGATGACCCCGACTCCGTCTCCTCGGGGATCCCCTCAGGGCCGGACGCCGGCGTGGGTCAGGGTGTGGGTCAGCGTCGAACGCGCTGACCCGCACCGCTCCAGACCCTCGTTCAGGCCTGACGATTTGTCAGAGTCCAGCAAATCAAGTCAACTTCCACCCATGCGGGAGCAAGGTCAGGCTTGCTCCGGATAGGCTCTCCCCGTGGGGTTGCGCCCGGATGGTGGAACGCAGACACGGCGAGCTTAAACCTCGCTGGCCGCCAGGCCGTGCCGGTTCGAATCCGGCTCCGGGCACGTGTGCACACCATGGCCTGACATGGTCAGGCCATGGTGCTGCGCGGCCGGCTGGCGGAGCAGGCTCAGTGCGTCATCCGCGCGGCGGCCCGGCGCAGGTCGAACTCGTGGATGATCGCCTTGGCGTAGCCGTACGAGAGCTCGTACTCGCGGCGGAGCCATTCGATCTTTTCCTCACAGCGGATGAGGGAGGGGCCGTCGGCGACGACGTGGAGCCAGTCGTCCATGGTGCGGCCGGTCACGCCGGGGATGCGGGAGATCAGGTTCTGGTGGGTCTCTGCGGAGTACATGAGGGTCACAAGGCGCCTCCGATGGAGCGGTCCGTTTCACGACTGTGCCGCAGGGTGGGGGCGATGGCAACAGTCTGCGTCGAGGCTTGCGTACCCAGGGGCGCGTGGCTCCATCCCTGATGCGCGGATACGCTCGCTCCATGCTCGATCCGACTCCACTTGTCGCTGCCGCTGAGCGTTTGGCGGACCGTTTCCGCTCGCTCCCCCAGAGTAGGCTCGCGCGCACCGCGCCCGCCGGGCTCGCGCTGGCCCGCGCGATGGCTTCGGCAGCCGGCGCGCCGACGGAGGTGCCGGACGCGGGGGCGTTCGTGGTGGGGGATCAGATCGCGGCGACGGCCCACGATCTGGCGCTCGCGCTGGCCGCGGGCGCGGTGCCGGACGCGGAGCGGGTGCTGGCCGACACGTTGGCTGAGATAGCCGAGGTCGCCGCACTGTAGGCAGTTCGGTGCGTTGCAGCACCTCAGGGGCGCGGGGAACTGCGCGAACAACCATCGATGAGCGGATGGCCCTGTTCGTTCGGGGCCCTACCTGACCGGGTGGCTTGTCGCGCAGTTCCCCGCGCCCCTGGATAGTGCACCTTCCCCTGTGCTGGAGAACTCCTGCTACAGGCTCGCGACGACGCGGTCCGCCAGGACGTAGACCGTCTCCGTGTCCGAGAGGGCGAAGGTCAGGGCGTGCGCGCCGGGGAGGCGCGAGGTGCCGAGGAGGCGGACGTCGGTGCCGTCGGCGACGGCCTCGCGGATGCGACGGCCTGTCGCCTGATCACCAGGCGCGATACAGAGCGTGGTCTCGTCCTCGAAGACGTACACGTCGAGCGTGCCCATCGGACCGGGGCGGACGTCCTTCAGCGTGGTGCCGACCTCGACCAGCTCCAGCAGGCGCAGGTCGGTCCACTCGGGGGTGGGGGTGGGCTGCGGGACGAAGCCGGGCTGCGCGGGGTGGGCGGGGAGCGGGGCGCGGTCGCCCTCGGAGATCATCTCCTCCAGCGCGGAGCGCAGTGCGTCGGCGAACTCCGGGTCCATTTCACCGGTCTCGTCGACGAATCCGCGCGGGGCGGGCAGGAACATGGTGTTCTCCGCCATCAGCGTGTCCACGGACACCGGGTCCATGTCCACGGAATCCTCCGCGGCGCGGGCCTCCTGCTCGGCCCAGAACGTGCGGGCCTCGGCTATTTCCCTTTCCCGGTCCTCGGCGAGCGCGATGCCGACCGCGCGACGGACGGTCGACTCCAGGCGCCGGGACATGGCGCGCGCAGAAAGCAGCGCGGCAGCGGCGAGGGCGGCAACCAGCGCGAGCAGAACGAGAAGGGCGACGATCACGGGAGGCACCCCTTGCGAGGAGTCGTACGAGCGGTCACGACAACAGTGCCCCACCGAGGCCAATCCTGGCAGTGCGTAATGTCCTTTTAATTTGTGACGTCCGACATTGCAGGAATTGCCCGGAACGCAGAAGTCGACGGAATGCAGTCGCTCGGTTGCACTCTGTCGATCGGTTGTGAGCGTTGTATAAAGAAAACGGGTTGGGCCGCGTCGGAACGTGACCCAACCCTTACCCACGTGCTATTGGCCCAAACGGGTCATTATGAGAGAAATCTGAGAAGCCTCGGACGCTGCGCTGCGCCTCAGCTCAGTCGCTCGATGCTGGTGCGCGCTTCCGCTTCGGCTCCGCTGCGCTACGCCTCAGCTCAGTCGCTCGATGACCATCGCCATGCCCTGCCCGCCACCCACGCACATGGTCTCCAGGCCGAACTGCTTGTCGTGCCACTGCAGGGAGTTGATCAGCGTCGTGGTGATGCGGGCGCCGGTCATGCCGAAGGGGTGGCCGACCGCGATCGCGCCGCCGTTGACGTTCAGGCGGTCCAGGTCGATGCCGAGGTCGCGGTAGGAGGGGATCACCTGGGCCGCGAAGGCCTCGTTGATCTCGACCAGGTCGATGTCCGAGATCGACAGACCGGCGCGCTTGAGGGCCTGCTTGGAGGCCTCGACCGGGCCGAGGCCCATGATCTCGGGGGAGAGGCCGGAGACACCGGTGGAGACGATCCGGGCCAGCGGGGTCAGGCCGAGCTGCTTCGCCTTGGTGTCGGACATGATCACCAGCGCCGCCGCACCGTCGTTCAGCGGGCAGCAGTTGCCCGCGGTCACCAGGCCGTCGGGGCGGAAGACCGGCTTGAGGCCCTCGACGCCCTCCAGGGTGACGCCCGCACGCGGGCCGTCGTCCTTGCTGACGACCGTGCCGTCCGGCGTCGTCACCGGGGTGATCTCGCGGGCCCAGAAGCCGTCGGCGATGGCCTTTTCGGCCAGGTTCTGGCTGCGGACGCCGAACTCGTCCATGTCGCGGCGGGTGACGCCCTTGACCTGGGCGAGGTTCTCCGCGGTCTGGCCCATGGCGATGTAGACGTCAGGCAGCTCGCCGTCCTCGCGCGGGTCGCGCCAGATCGGCGCGCCGGCCCCGGCGCGGGTCACGGTCCGCTCCTCGGCGGAGGCGAAGAGCGGGTTCTTGGTGTCCGGCAGGCCGTCCGAGCTGCCCTTGACGTAGCGCGAGACGGTCTCGACACCGGCCGAGATGAAAACGTCGCCCTCGCCCGCCTTGATCGCGTGCAGCGCCATCCGGCTCGTCTGCAGCGAGGAGGAGCAGTAGCGGGTGATGGTGCAGCCGGGCAGGTGGTCCATGCCCAGCTGCACCGCGACCACGCGGCCCAGGTTGTGTCCGGCCTCGCCGCCGGGCAGGCCGCAGCCCAGCATCAGGTCGTCGATGTCACGCGGGTCGAGCTGCGGCACCTTGGCGAGTGCGGCGGCGACGATCTGCGCGGTCAGGTCGTCCGGGCGAATGTCCTTCAGGGAGCCCTTTCCCGCCCGGCCGATCGGCGAACGGGCGGCGCTGACGATTACGGCTTCGGGCATCGTTGCTCCTGAGCTGCTGGGGGAGTGAACGTGTGGGTGGAGCCGCCGGGCAGGCAGACCACCTGAGAAAGCTACTCTCAGGTAGCCGCCGCGTCAGCGCTGCCCACGTGTGAGGTGTCTGACGTAGACACGCCCGGCGCGGGAGCGGTCCCCTCCACGTGGGCCCCGTTGGCGCCGGTCGCGTTCAGCGGACGTCGGGCCCGGCGCAGCAGCTGCGCCCAGTGGCCGGCGGGGGCGACCTCCGTGCCGCCGTGACCTGCGGCGACGGCCGCCGCCTTGGCGAGTGTGTGCAGGCCCTCGGTCCGGGCCTTGACCGGGAGCTCGGGCCAGATCCCCAGCGCCGCGCAGAGCGTGGGCAGCATGGCCATCGCCGCCGTCGCGTAGCCGCGCGCGGAGGGGTGGTAGCGGTCGGAGGCGAACATCTCGTGCCGCCCGCGGAACTCCCGACCCAGCAGGTCACCGAGGGAGACACTGCGCGCGCCCGCCTCGACCACCGTGATCGACTGGGCCGCCGCCAGCTGACGGCTGGCCCGCCGCGCCAGCCAGCGCAGCGGCGGGCGTACCGGCTCGATGGTGCCGAGATCCGGGCAGGTGCCCACCACCACCTCGGTGCCGTTGGCCCGCAGCCGCTTGAGCGCGTCGCCGAGCAACCGGACCGAGGCGGCGGGCTTCACCATCTGGGTCACGTCGTTGGCGCCGATCATGATCAGCGCGACCTCCGGACCGTCCGGGCCGAAGGCTTCGAGGACCGTGTCGACCTGGCGGGCCAGGTCCTGCGAGGTCACCCCGTTGGCGGCGGTGACCATCAGGTCCACCGGCCGCTCGGCGACCGAGGCGATCGCCTGGGCCAGCAGGGCGCCCGGCGTCTCGCGGCCCCGGTCGACGCCGAAGCCGGCCGCCGTGGAGTCGCCGAGCACCGCGAAGCGCAGCGGTTCGGCGTCCTGCGCCGCGAAGGCGGTGCCGTACCGGCCGTCGGCATGCGGCGGCTCACCCTTGAGGGAGTCCAGTGTGTGTTCGGCGATCTTCGCCTCGGCCAGCAGCAGCCCGACGAATCCCACGCCGAGCAGGCCGATACCTCCTCCGCCGTAGGCCGCCGCTGCGGCGATCCGTCGGGCGACTCGTTCACGAGACATGACCACCCCCATGTGGGTCGGTCCGGATCGTTCGGCCGCGGGTGGTGCCGGTCCCGCACGGCCGGGCGACCCGGTATCAGTGCATCACTGCGTCAATACCCGGTAACGTGCACGGACTCGCTCGGGTTTCGGCCCGGACGTACCGGTGTCCGTCCGGTGCCGTTCGTTCAGTGTCGTTCGTCCGGTGCCGTTCGTCCGATGTCCAGGCCCTTGCTCCTCCGCCTGACCGAGTCTCCCCCACTACGCTGGCTCTCGCGGGGTCGACAAACCGACTGGTCCCGCGTATTTCCGTCATGCATCCGCGGAGGACCCCGTGCGGTACCACGACTCGATCATCGACCTGGTCGGGAACACCCCCCTGGTCAAGCTGAACAAGGTGGCCGAAGGCATTTCCGCCACGGTCCTGGCCAAGGTGGAGTACTTCAACCCCGGCGGCTCCGTGAAGGACCGCATCGCCATGAAGATGATCGAGGCCGCCGAGGCCTCGGGCGCGCTCAAGCCGGGCGGCACCATCGTCGAGCCGACCAGCGGCAACACCGGTGTCGGCCTGGCCATCGTGGCCCAGCAGAAGGGCTACAAGTGCATCTTCGTCTGCCCGGACAAGGTGTCCACTGACAAGATCAACGTCCTGCGCGCCTACGGCGCCGAGGTCGTGGTCTGCCCGACCGCGGTCGCGCCGGAGCACCCGGACTCCTACTACAACGTCTCCGACCGCCTGGTCCGGGAGACGCCGGGTGCCTGGAAGCCGGACCAGTACTCCAACCCGAACAACCCGGCCTCGCACTACGAGTCCACCGGCCCCGAGCTGTGGGAGCAGACCGACGGCCGGATCACGCACTTCGTCGCGGGCGTCGGCACCGGCGGCACCATCTCCGGCACCGGCCGGTACCTGAAGGACATCTCCGACGGCAAGGTCACGGTCGTCGGCGCGGACCCGGAGGGCTCCGTCTACTCCGGCGGCACCGGCCGTCCGTACCTGGTCGAGGGCGTCGGCGAGGACTTCTGGCCGACCGCCTACGACCGCACGGTCGCGGACGAGATCGTGGCGGTCTCCGACAAGGACTCCTTCCAGATGACCCGCCGCCTGGCCAAGGAGGAGGGCCTGCTGGTCGGCGGCTCCTGCGGCATGGCCGTCGTGGCCGCGCTGGAGGTGGCCAAGCGCCTCGGTCCGGACGACGTCGTCGTGGTGCTGCTGCCGGACTCCGGGCGCGGCTACCTGAGCAAGATCTTCAACGACGACTGGATGCAGGACTACGGCTTCCTGGAGGAGGGCGGCGACGAGGCCGTCGCCGGCGACGTGCTGGTCCGCAAGGACGCGCTGGAGCACGGCGGCATCCCGCAGTTCGTCCACGTCCACCCGAACGAGACGGTCGGCGAGGCGGTTCAGATCCTGCGCGAGTACGGCGTCTCGCAGATGCCGGTCGTCTCCCAGGGCGCCGGTCACCCGGACGTCATGGCGGGCGAGGTCATCGGCTCCATCGTGGAGCGCGACCTGCTGGAGGGTCTGTTCGCCAAGTCCTTCGGTCTGGACGACCCGCTGGGCGCCCACATGTCCGCGCCTCTGCCGGTGGTCGGCTCCGGAGAGTCCGTCACCAGCCTGATGGCGGTGCTGGGTCATGCGGACGCCGCGGTGGTCCTGGTCGAGGGCAAGCCGCAGGGCATCGTGACCCGCCAGGACCTGTTGACGTTCATGTCGGAGAAGTGAGCTCGGCAAAGTGAGCTCGGAGACCTGAGCCCGCCGACGTGAGCCGGACGCAGGATCGAGAAATAAGTTCAAACGGTACGTAGGCGTCATGTTCCGGCAGCACGTGGTTAACAAGGCTCCGGCATTGTTCTTCTCGACGGCAAGAAAGCCGAGCGTGGTGGCGGCGAAGGTCCGGAGCGGCTCCCGGATCCCGCGGCCACCAGGACGCGTCGGACGGCCCTGACCCGGCCGGCCGCGTCCGCCCGCGGGGAACGCCGTCGTCCCGCCCCTGTCGGTTACGCCGACGGGGTGCGGCGGCCCCGCGGCACCAGCTCCGCATTCCCGGGTGGGGGATGGACGGAGACAGCAGGGCCGGCCCATCGGGCCGGCCCTGCTGGTGCTTTCTGCAGCTGGTGCTGTTCGAACGCCCGACGCCGCGTCAGGTGTTGCGGCGGACCAGGATCAGGCCCGCACCGGCCAGCAGGAAGCCCGCCGCTCCGCCGATGTAGGGGACGGCGTCCGGCGCCCGGGTCGCCCCTTGGACGGCCGCTGCCGTCGTCACGGCCTGTACGTGGGTGGGGTTGTCGCCCTGCGCGGCGGCGGAGGCGAAGGGGATGAGCGCCACCGAGGCGGCGATGCCGATTCCCGCGGCTACCGCGGTGGTGGTGAGGTGACGGCCGCCCACGGGCGCTCCCGTTCCTTGAGGTGCGTCGTACGTCGCTGTGCTCCTGCACTGACCATGCCAGTACCGACGCGAACGATGCTAATCAGCGTCGTCGGGTTTGGATAGGCTCGGGCCATGACTACTGAGAGCAGCGCGGCCGGTCTGCCGGACGAGGGCGGACCGCGGTACATCCGCCTCCAGATCGAGCTGATCGTGGAGATCGTGGATGAGAAGGCGCTGCAGGCAGCGGCGCTTGAGCAGGTCGAGAAGGACGGGTACCTCGAGGACGACGAGCGCGCGGAGGCGGTCGAGGCGATCAACGTCGACCCCAGCGGCGCGATCGCCCACTTCATCGACCCGGTGGCGATGTTGGAGGCCATCCCCGGCGTCGAGCTCGCCGAGGCGGGCTGGGAGACCCAGCCGGTCGACTACGACGAGGAGAACGAGGACTGGGAGCTGCTCGGCGAGGACGACGAGTAAGCCGCGAGTAGGGCTCGATCAGGGCCCGAGCAGGGCCAGGAGGAGGGCCTTGAGTGGGCCCTCCTCCTGGCTGTTGGCGGGCGGGTGGTTGGTGACGCTCCGTCGAATCATCCGTTCGCCTGTTGCCGCTTGCTGCCGGATCCGTTGTGCTTGGCCTGGAAAGTCCGGATTGGGCTTCTTTCAATTGTCCGTTTTAGGGTGATGTGCCGAGAGGCGAAAGAAGCGACGGTCGAGGGCAGGAGTGAGGCGGCATGACGACGGCGGCACAGTGGACCCGGCGTTCGGTGGTGGCCGGGATGGTGGGGACTCCGGTGCTGCTGCTCGCGGCATGCACCGGCGGAGGTTCCGGCTCCGGATCGGGGTCCGGCGGCAGTTCACCCAAGGCCTCCCAGGCCTCGGTGACCATCACCCCGAAGGACGGCACGACCGGTGCGGACATGACCGTCCCGGTCACCGTGAGGGTTGCTCAGGGCACCCTGGAGTCGGTCACACTGACCGGCCCCGACGGCAGGCGGATACCCGGTCAGCTCAACGCCGAACGGACCGCGTGGACGAGCCACGCCCCGCTGTCGTCGCTGACCTCGTACAAGGTCTCCGCCCTTGCCAAGGACAGCTCCGGGACCAGCGGCACGACGGCCGCCGGTTTCACCACCGGCAAGCCGGCCAAGACCTTCGTCGGCACCTACACGCCGGACGACAAGGCCACGGTGGGCGTGGGGATGCCGGTCTCGATCCGCTTCGACAACCCCATATCCGACCGCAAGGCGGTGCAGCGGGCCATCACGGTCACCTCGCAGCCGCCCGTCGAGATCGTCGGCCACTGGTTCGGCGACAACCGTATCGACTTCCGCCCGCAGGAGTTCTGGAAGCCCGGCACCAGGGTCACCGTGAAGATCGCGCTCAAGGACGTCCAGGGCGCACCGGACCGCTTCGGCACCCAGACCCGCACGGCCACCTTCACGATCGGCCGCAGCCAGACCAGCGTCGCCGACCTGTCCAGCCATCAGCTCACGGTCACCCGCGACGGCAAGGTCACCCAGACCTTCCCGATATCCGGCGGCAGTCCCCAGCACACCACCTGGGCGGGCACGATGGTGATATCCGAGAAGCTGCTGCAGACCCGGATGGACTCACGCACCGTCAACCTCGGCGGCGAGTACGACATCCCCGACGTCCCCCACGCCCAGCGGCTGACCAATTCGGGCACGTTCATCCACGGCAACTACTGGTCCTCCGGGATCTTCGGCGTCGTCAACACCAGCCACGGCTGCGTCGGCCTCCACGACGTCCGGGGCGCGGGCGACCCGGAGACGGCCGCGGCGCAGTTCTACAACAGCTCGATGGTGGGCGACGTGGTCGTGGTCCGTAACTCCGGCGACCGCACGGTCGACCCGTCCAACGGCCTCAACGGCTGGAACGTGGACTGGGCCAGCTGGAAGGCCGGCAGCGCGGTCTAGCTGCACGGGCGGGGGAGTCGCAACCGTGCGGGGCGCGGGCCCCGACGGTTGCAACTCCCCTCTCGGCAAAGGGTTGCTCAGTCCGGATTGCTCAGTCCGGGTCGCTGAGCCCGAGGCCGGTGCGCAGATCCGCGTATGCGTTCTCCGCGGCCTGGTCCGTCGCGGTGCGGGCGTTCGAGATCCGCTGCCACGCCGCCGCGCTCGTCGTCGCCGTCGCGTTCGCGCTCGCGTGCCCGGCTTCGGTCGACTCAGCCTCGGCCAGCGCGGCGAGGAGCGACGGAAGGCCGTCCGCGTTCGCGCCGCCAGGGGACTGGGCCGCGAGGCCCTGCAGCGCCGGCGCTTCGCTGCGGTCGACCGCAGCCAGGCGGGACTCCAGGGCTGCGGCGATCTGCCAGTGCGCGCTGGGGAGGTAGTCGAGCTTCATCCGCAGCAGCACCGACTCCGCGGTGAGCGCCAGCACCTGCTTCTGCTGCGCCGTCAGCCTGCTTCCGTCGCGCGCGTCGCCGGTCAGCGCGCTGCCGTCGGCGTTGCTGAGCACGCAGGTGGCCGAGCGGATGCCGGAGTCCCAAGCCGCCTGCGACGGCGGGAAGTAGACGTTGAGCCGGGCCGCGGTGCCGAACCCGCCGGGGTCGGCGACGACCTGGGCCGCGGTCCGGACGCAGCCGAGTGCGGACTGCACCTCGGACGCCGAGGCGCCGGGGAAGCTGCCGCCCAGGCCGTAGACGCCCACGATCTCGCCGTCGTGGGGCTTGCCGCAGGCGTCGACGTCGACCCCGGAGTTGGCGTCGACGCCGTCGCTGTAGCTGAAGCAGGTGCCGGTCGAGAAGGTCTCCACCGGTCCGGACTGCGACCCGACGTAGGCCGCCGTGCCGATGATCCCGATCATGGCCAGCGCGGTCCACGCCGCGCTGAACGACAGTGCGACGACCGCGAGCCGCTTGCCGCGCAGTCCCCGGCGCTGGGTCCGGAAGAGCGCGACGATCCCCAGCACGACAGCCACCGGGACCAGGGCCAGGACCCCGGCGATCAGGGCGATGACGGCGGCGGCGCTGGTCCTGGGGCGTTCGACCGGAACGGTCGGCTGCCCGGCGGCCGGCGGAGCGGGAGTCAGGGTCACCGCGTGAGACTAGCCGATGGCTCGGCGTCGCATCGAACACTCGGCGCACGTCGCCCGGGCGGTGCCCGGCCGAGCGGTGCTCGCCCCGAAGGGGATCAGCTGCTCCAGGCGGCCTCCGGCCTCGCCGCCGAAGTTGCGGCGCAGGGTCTCGCCGTTGGGGGAGCCGCCCAGGGCGGTGGAGATGCGGTCCCAGGACCAGTCCGCAGCGCGGGCCTCGCGGACGGCCAGGGCGATCGCCGTCTGGGCGACGCGACGGGTGTCGACCGCGTTCTGCATGGGTTCTTCGATCGATGTGGCCATACCTCATAGCGGGGCACATTCTGTGGCACGAGTCGAGGGGTCGGCGCCCGCCGGATCCTGGGGTGGCGGCGGAAATACGGTGGCTTGCCGACGGGCCGTGCGGGCACGATGCGCAGATGACCGTCTCCTCGGGACTGCCCGTCACCCCCGTCGCCGTCCCCGCGCCCGTCGCGGCGCTCGCCGGGGACCTGCCGGTCACGCCGGTCTGGGTCAACCTGGCCGGGGGAGTGGCCTTCCAACTGGGCGAGGGGGAGGCGCGGACCTTCGTGAAGTGGGCACCGACCGGCTCCGGCCTGAGCCTCGACGCGGAGGCCGTGCGCCTGCGCTGGGCCGCCCGGTACGTGACCGTGCCGAAGGTGCTCGATGCGGGCGCGAACGCCGACGGCGCGTGGCTCGTCACCGCCGGACTGCCGGGGGAGAGCGCGGTCGCGCCGCGCTGGACGGCCGACCCGGCCACCGCCGTCCGCGCCATCGGAGTCGGGCTGCGCGCGCTGCACGACCGGCTGCCGGTGGACGACTGCCCGTTCTCCTGGTCCGTCGCGGACCGCCTGGCCGACGCGGGCGTCGACCCGGCCGCCCACCCGGAGCTTGCCGACCCGCCGCCGGTCGACGGGCTGGTGGTCTGCCACGGTGACCCGTGTTCGCCCAACACCCTCATCCACCCCGACGGCAGCTTCTCCGCACACGTCGACCTGGACCGGTTGGGTGTCGCCAACCGCTGGGCCGATCTGGCCGTGGCGACCTGGAGCCTGGAGTGGAACTACGGCCCCGGGTGGGACGCGCTGCTGCTCGACGCCTACGGCGTCGACCCCGATCCGGTGCGCACGGCGTTCTACCGCCGGGTCTGGGAGTTGACCTAGGCCGAAGTTTGTGGAGTCGCCCCAGATCAGGCGTCACGCGACCAACCCGGACTACGCTCAGGCCTCATGAGCGAGCACAGCGAGCACCAGCAGCACTACGCCTTCGAGACCCTGGCCATCCATGCCGGTCAGGAGGCGGACCCGCAGACCGGGGCGGTGGTCACCCCCATCTACCAGGTCTCCACCTACAAGCAGGACGGCGTCGGCGGACTTCGCGGCGGCTACGAGTACAGCCGCTCCGCCAACCCCACCCGCACCGCGCTGGAGGAGAACCTCGCCGCGCTGGACGGCGGCCGGAGAGGCCTCGCCTTCGCGTCCGGACTGGCGGCCGAGGACACCCTGCTCCGCACGGTCACCAAGCCCGGCGACCACATCGTCATCCCCAACGACGCCTACGGCGGCACCTTCCGGCTCTTCGCCAAGGTGCTGAGCCGCTGGGGCGTCGAGTGGTCCGTCGCCAACACCCACGACCCGGCCAGCGTGCGCGCCGCGATCCGTCCGAACACCAAGGTGATCTGGACCGAGACGCCCAGCAACCCGCTGCTCGGCATCGCCGACATCGCCGCGCTCGCCCACATCGCGCACGAGACCGGCGCGCTGCTGGTGGTCGACAACACCTTCGCGAGCCCCTACCTGCAGCAGCCGCTGGCGCTCGGCGCGGACGTGGTCGTCTACTCGACCACCAAGTACATGGGCGGCCACTCCGACGTGGTCGGCGGCGCCCTGGTCACCGACGACGCCGCGCTCGGCGAGGAGCTGACCTACCACCAGAACGCGATGGGCGCCGTCGCCGGGCCGTTCGACGCCTGGCTGGTGATGCGCGGCATCAAGACGCTGGGCGTCCGGATGGACCGTCACAGCGCCAACGCCGCCCGCGTCGCGGAGTTCCTGACCGGCCACCCGAAGGTCGCCCAGGTGCTCTACCCGGGTCTGCCGGAGCACCCCGGCCACGAGATCGCCGCCAAGCAGATGCGCGCCTTCGGCGGCATGGTGTCGTTCCGGCACCGGGACGGCGAGGAGGCGGCGGTCGAGGTCTGCAACCGTGCCCAGCTCTTCACCCTCGGCGAGTCGCTGGGCGGCGTCGAGTCGCTGATCGAGCACCCGGGTCGGATGACGCACGCCTCCGCCGCGGGCTCGGCGCTGGAGGTCCCCGCCGACCTGGTCCGTCTCTCCGTCGGCATCGAGTCGGTCGACGACCTGCTGGGCGACCTGCAGCGCGCGTTGGGCTGACGCGCGCCTTCGTACGACATCCGGCGTGCCGCCGGACGTCAGGGCTGGTCAGGGCTGGTCAGGACGTCCGGTGATGCGCCTTGATCGCGAGGTTGAACCGCGTCAGCAGGGTGCAGAAGGCCTGCTGGTCCTCCTCGGACCAGTCGTCCGTCAGCATCCGCATCAGCTCCCGGCGCGAGGCCCGGACCTCCTCCAGCCGGGCGCGGCCCTGCTCGGAGAGCTCCAGCAGCACCGCGCGGCCGTCGTCCGGGTTGGGGACGCGCTCCACCAGGCCGCAGTCGACGAGCGGCGCAACCTGCCGGGTGACCGTCGACGAGTCGATGCCCATCGCCTGCGCCAGCGCCTTGACGCCCACCGGGCCGCTCCAGTTGAGCCGGTTGAGCAGCAGGAACGCCGCCCGGTCCATCGAGTTGCGCTGCTCGCCCAGGCCGCCGATGCGTGCCTGCTCGACCCGGCGGGCGAAGATGGCCACCTGGTACTGCAACTGGTCGTGCAGATCCGCAGGGGTGCCGGGATCGGCGGGCCCCTCCGCGGGGTCGAGGCGGTCGTTCTCGGGCATCGGCGTTGGCATCGGAGAATCGCGATCTCTCGTTCGACTGAGCTTTCCGAGCCTAGCCCCGCCAGGCCCTAGGCTGAACCCTATGAGCGTCTGGCCCATCACCCTTGACGACGTCCGCGGCGCACACAAGATGCTCGCCGGGGTCGCTCGGGTCACTCCGATGGAGAGCAGCCGCCATCTCTCCGAGTTGATCGGGTCGCCCGTTCAGCTGAAGTGCGAGAACCTCCAGCGCACCGGCTCGTTCAAGCTGCGTGGCGCGTACGTCCGGATCGCCGGGCTGTCGCCGGTCGAGCGGGCGGCGGGCGTGGTCGCGGCCAGCGCGGGCAACCACGCGCAGGGCGTGGCGCTGGCGGCGAGCACCCTGGGCGTCCGCTCGACGGTCTTCATGCCGGTCGTCGCACCGCTCCCGAAGGTCGCCGCGACCCGCGACTACGGCGCGGACGTCCGGTTGGTCGGCGAGAACTTCGACGCGACGCTGGCCGCCGCGCTGGAGTACGCGGAGACGACCGGCGCGGTCTTCATCCACCCCTTCGACCACCCGGACATCATCGCCGGGCAGGGCACGGTCGGCCTGGAGATCCTGGAGCAGTGCCCCGAGGTGCGGACCATCCTGGTCGGCACCGGAGGAGGCGGCCTGCTGGCCGGGATCGCTGCGGCGGTCAAGTCCGTGCGGCCGGACGTGCGGGTGATCGGCGTCCAGGCGGAGGGCGCGGCGGCCTACCCGCCGTCGCTGCGCGCCGGACGGCCGGTGACGCTGGACCGGTTCGCGACCATGGCCGACGGCATCCAGGTCGGCCGCCCGGGCGACGTGCCCTTCGAGATCATCAACCAGCTCGCCGACGGGGTGCTGACGGTCAGTGAGGACGCGCTGGCACGGGCGCTGCTGCTCTGCCTGGAGCGGGCCAAACTGGTGGTCGAACCGGCGGGCGCGAGCACGGTCGCGGCACTGCTGGAGCACGGCGACGAGATCGAGGGCCCGGTCGTCGCGGTGCTCTCCGGCGGCAACATCGACCCGCTGCTGATGCAGCGGGTGCTGCGCCACGGCATGGCTGCGGCGGGCCGCTACATGTCGCTGCGGCTGCGGATCAACGACCGCCCCGGCGTCCTGGCCGGGCTGCTGGAGGTGCTCTCCCGCACCGACGCCAACGTGGTCGACGTGGCGCACGTGCGCACCGACCCGAAGCTCGGCCTCGGCGAGGCGGACGTCGACCTGCGGCTGGAGACCAAGGGCCCGGAGCACTGCGCGGCGGTCGTCGCTGAGCTGCGCGCCGAGGGCTATCGGGTGCTGAGCCAGGCGTAGTGCCGCACCTGCGGAAAAGCCCGCCGGATTGTCAGTGCTGTGCCGTAGGTTGTGAGCAGCCTGTCCGGGAGTGATCCACACACCGTCCGAGGTGCCAAAGGATCGCAAACGGGTGAGGCTGGGAGAACCTGTGACGATCCCGGCGGGAGGCGAGGCCGATGACAGGGGCGATCACGGCCGAGGGTCTGGTGAAGACCTTCGGTGACGTCCGAGCGCTCGACGGCGTGGACCTGGACGTGCCGGAGGGCACCGTGCTCGGGCTGCTGGGCCCGAACGGCGCGGGAAAGACCACCACCGTCCGCGTGTTGACGACGTTGCTCAAGCCCGACGCGGGGCGGGCCACGGTCGCCGGCGTCGACGTGCTGAA
Organism: Streptacidiphilus sp. MAP5-3; assembly: GCF_041262505.1. Lineage (NCBI taxonomy): Bacteria > Bacillati > Actinomycetota > Actinomycetes > Kitasatosporales > Streptomycetaceae > Streptacidiphilus > Streptacidiphilus sp. MAP5-3. Next base: position 541,747 of record NZ_JBGCCL010000001.1, on the reverse strand, counting down.
ACATCCGAACGAGGTACGCAGCCTGATGGGCCTCTCCGGCCAGTACGCCGCCGTGGACGAGTACCTGACCGGCCAGGAGAACCTCCAGATGGTCGGCGAGCTCTACCAGATGTCCGCGCGCGACGCGAAGGCCCGCGCCAAGGAGCTGCTGGAGTGGTTCAACCTCACCGACGCGGCCGGGCGCATCGCCAAGACGTACTCCGGCGGCATGCGCCGCCGCCTCGACCTGGCAGCCGCGCTGGTGGTGCGGCCCCCGGTGATGTTCATGGACGAGCCCACCACCGGCCTCGACCCGCGCAACCGGATGGCGCTGTGGGAGGTCATCGAGACGCTGGTCGCCGAGGGCACCACGCTGCTGCTGACGACGCAGTACCTGGAGGAGGCCGACCGTCTCGCCCACGACATCGCCGTGGTCGACCACGGCAAGGTGATCGCGCGTGGCACGGCCGACCAGCTCAAGGCGCAGATCGGCGGTGAGCGCGTCGAGGTCGTGGTGAACGATCCGGCGGTGCTGACGGTGGCGATGGACGCGCTGGCGCCGTTCGCCATCGGCGAGGCGACGCTGGAGCCGCACACCCGGCGGATCACCGTCCCGGTCAGCGGCGGCGCGCGGGTGCTGGCCGACGTGATCCGGGAGCTGGACGCGCGGGACATCGTCATCCACGACATCGGCCTGCGCCGCCCGACGCTGGACGACGTCTTCCTCTCGCTGACCGGTCACGCCACCTTCAGCGAGGACGACGACTCCGGCACGGGCTCCGGGGCGGGCGCAGGCGACGGCTCCGGCGACCGCTCCGCCGACGGCGAGCGCCCGTCCGGGGACGGGGACGAGGGCGCCGACGCGCGCAGGAAGAAGGCCCGGGTATGACCGTGACCACCTCCGCCCTCGCCACGGGCGCGCTGCCGCGTCCCGCCAAGGGCGGCCTCGGGCAGATGGCGCACGACTCCTGGGTCGTGGCCAAGCGCAACCTGCGGCGGATGACCCGGATCCCCGAGATCGTGGTCTTCGGGCTGATGCAGCCGGTCATGTTCGTGCTGCTCTTCACCTACGTGATGGGCGGCGCGATCGCGGTGCCCGGCATGAGCGGGGCGGCCGGGGCCGACGCCTACAAGCAGTACCTGATGGCGGGCATCTTCGCGCAGACGGTCACCTTCGCGGTGGCCGGGGCCTCGGCCGGGCTCGCGGAGGACATGACCAAGGGCCTGGTCGACCGGTTCCGCTCGCTGCCGATGACCCGCTCGTCGGTGCTGGTCGGCCGTACCTGGGCGGACCTGGTGCAGACCGGGTTCACCGTGCTGGTGCTGGCCGTGGTCGCGTTCATCGTCGGCTGGCGGATCAACAACGGCGTCCCCAAGGCCCTGGCCGCGTTCGGGCTGCTCCTGTTGCTCGGCTACGCCTTCTCCTGGATCGGCGCGCTGATCGGGCTCTCGGTGCGCAGCCCCGAGGCGGCCACCTCGGCCGGGCTGATCTGGCTTTTCCCGCTGACCTTCGTCTCCAACGCCTTCGTGCCGGTCGCGGGCATGCCGGGCTGGCTCCAGGCGATCGCCTACTGGAACCCGTTCAGCGCCACCGTGCAGGCCTGCCGTGAGCTCTTCGGCAACCCGACGGGAGCCCCGGCCAAGGTCTGGCCGATGGAGCACGCGGTCTGGGTGTCCATAGGCTGGTCGCTGCTGATCATGGCCGTCTTCTCGTGGCTGGCCGTACGCAGGTACCGCTCCGCCACCGGCTGACTTCGGGTGGTCTGCCGGGGGTCGGCGTGGGGTGCGGAGCGGTACCTGGAACGATGCGGCGAGGCGGACGTCAGCCGGTGTAGGGCTTGGCCTCGATGATGGTGACGTTCGCCTTGCGGCCGTTCGGCAGCTCGTAGGTCACGTCGTCGCCGACCTTGCGGCCGTCGATGGCGCGGCCCAGGGGCGACTGCGGGGAGTAGGTCTCCAGGTCGCCTGAGGCCGCCTCGCGCGAGCCGAGCAGGAAGTTCATGGTGTCGTCCTTGTCGCCGTCGAAGGCGACGGTGACGACCATGCCGGGGCCGACCACGCCGTTGTCCGCAGGGGCCTCGCCGACCTTGGCGCGCTCGAGCAGCTGGGTCAGCTGGCGGATACGCAGCTCCATCTTGCCCTGCTCTTCGCGGGCGGCGTGGTAGCCGGCGTTCTCCTTGAGGTCGCCTTCCTCGCGGGCCTGCTCGATCTTCTGGGCGATCTCGGTGCGTGCGGGACCCGACAGGTGCTCCAGCTCGGCACGGAGCTGGTCGTACGCCTCCTGGGTGAGCCAGGTGACGTTGTCGCTGGTCTGGGTCACTGGTGCTCCTCGTAGGTACTGGGGATACAAATCATCGCCCGTCCGGTGGGAACGGGCGAAACCCCAACCCTAACAATTCCGACGCCAGGAGTCAGGAGTCCGACCCCTCGGGCGTGGACTCAGGAGCAGCCGACGAGCTCGCCGGTGGTGCCGCGGGAGGTGGTCTTCAGCAGCACTGTGGCGAGCTGCTCGCCGCCGCTCGCTGGGATGGCGACGGTGACCCGGCCGACCTCGCTGCCGTTCTCGTCGCGGGAGCGGACGGTGCAGCTGGCGGCCTGGCCGCTGGGCTTGCTCACATCCAGGGTGATCCGCACCTCGTGGGCGGAGACCACCTGGAAGGTCTGCACCTCGCCGCTGACGGAGGAGCCGGAGATGTACTTGTAGGCGATGGCGGCAACCAGCGCGAGCGCCAGGCTGACGGTCAGGTAGTAGATGCGCTTGCCGCGGCGACGCGCCTTCGCCACGTCCCGGGTGCCGTAGCGGCCGGCCGGGGGGCGCAGCGGGGTGCCGGGCCGGCCGGCGGACTGCTCGGCGGGCTGCCCGTCGGCAGGTCGGTCGTCGGCAGGCTGCTCGGCGGGGCGTACGCCCTGGGTTGTATCCGCCATCGGACTTTGGCCTCCTTCAGGGGCAACGGGGGCTCCTCGCGGAATCAACCGCACACCCTCGTCCGTCACTATAGGAGTCGGTACCGAAGACGAAGGGCACAGGGGCAGTGACTGAGCAGTTGCGACTGATGGCAGTGCACGCGCATCCGGACGACGAGTCCAGCAAGGGTGCGGCGACCATGGCGATGTACGTGTCGCGTGGCGTCGACGTGCTGGTCGCCACCTGTACGGGGGGCGAGCGGGGGTCGGTGCTGAACCCGAAGCTCCAGGGCGACGCATGGATCGAGGAGAACATCCACGAGGTCCGCGCCAAGGAGATGGACGCCGCGCGGGAGATCCTCGGCGTCAAGCAGGCCTGGCTGGGGTTCGTCGACTCGGGGCTGCCGGAGGGCGACCCGCTGCCGCCGCTCCCCGAGGGCTGCTTCGCGCTGAAGACGGTCGAGGAGGCCGCGGAGCCGCTGGTCCGGCTGATCCGCGAGTTCCGTCCGCACGTGATCACCACGTACGACGAGAACGGCGGGTACCCGCACCCGGACCACATCATGACCCACAAGATCAGCATGGCCGCCTTCGACGCCGCCGGTGATCCGGACGCGTACCCGGAGTCCGGCGAGCCGTGGCAGCCGCTCAAGCTCTACTACAACCAGGGCATCTCGCTGGCGCGGATCAAGGCCCTGGACGCGGCGATGAACGAGCGCGGCATGGAGTCCCCCTACAAGGAGTGGATCGCCCGCTGGGAGGAGTCCGACCGCACCCCGCGCGAGATCACCACCCACGTTCCCTGCGGTGACTTCTTCGAGATCAGGGACAAGGCGCTGCTCGCCCACGCCACCCAGATCGACCCGGACGGCCCGTGGTTCCGGGTGCCGCTGGAGCTCCAGCGCGAGGTCTGGCCGACCGAGGACTACGAGCTGGCGCGCTCCCTGGTCGACTCCTCGCTGCCCGAGGACGACCTCTTCGAGGGGATCGCCGCCAAGATCCCGAACGCCTCCTGAGACGATGGACGAGTGAACACTGCGATGCACCCCGCTGCCACGGTTCTGCTGGCCCTCGACGAGAACAAGGTCACCCCGGGCATCCTCGGCTTCCTGATCTTCGCCGCGCTCGGCGCGGGCACCTGGTGGATCTTGAAGGCGATGAACCGCTCCCTGGGCAAGGTCGACTTCGCCGAGGAGCCGGAGGCCGGTGAGGCGGCAGTAGCGAGCGTCTCGGCGGAGAAGTAACCCCTCCGCCGAAGCGAGGCCGATCCTTCTGCGGCAAGGTTCCTGCCTTTCACTCGTTATTGCGAACGACTTGCAACTAAATATGACCAGCCCCTACCTTGGATCGGCAGTACGGATCCAGGAGGGGTGTCGCATGGGGACGATCGCGCGTATCAGGGGAGCTCTGACCCGAGGCGAGTGGGCCCGGCTCGGTGGCATGGCGGCGTTTGTGGCCGCCCTGCACATCGTCGGCTGGGGGGTGCTCCTCCTGATCGTCGCCCCGCGCCACTACAACGTGAACGGGCAGTTCTTCGGCCTCGGCATGGGACTGACCGCGTACACGCTGGGGATGCGCCATGCCTTCGACGCCGACCACATCGCGGCGATCGACAACACCACGCGCAAGTTGATGAGCCAGAAGCAGCGACCGCTTTCGGTCGGCTTCTGGTTCTCGCTCGGCCACTCGTCCGTGGTCTTCGGTCTCTGCCTGCTGCTCTCCTTCGGCGTCCGCGCGCTGGCAGGCCAGGTGCAGAACGGCAGCTCCACGCTGCAGACCGTCGCCGGCACCGTCGGGACCACCGTCTCCGGGGTCTTCCTGATGCTGATCGCCGTGATCAACGCGGTGGTGCTGGTCGGCATCGTCAAGGTGTTCCGGAGGATGAAGTCCGGCAGCTACAGCGAGGCGGAGCTCGAGGAGCACCTCAGCAAGCGCGGCTTCATGAACCGCATTCTCGGCCGGGTCACCAAGGCCGTGGACAAGCCGTGGCACATGTACCCGGTGGGCTTCCTCTTCGGCCTCGGCTTCGACACCGCGACGGAGGTCTCGCTGCTGGTCCTGGCGGGCGGCGCGTCGGCCTTCTCGCTGCCCTGGTACGCGATCCTGACGCTGCCGATCCTCTTCGCGGCGGGCATGTCGCTGCTGGACACCATCGACGGCTCGTTCATGAACTTCGCCTACGAGTGGGCCTTTTCGCGGCCGGTCCGCAAGGTCTACTACAACATCACCATCACCGGCCTGTCGGTCGCGGTGGCCGTGCTCATCGGCGGCATCGAGCTGGTGGGCCTGCTGGCACAGAAGTTGAACATCACGGGCGGCGTGATCGGCTGGATCGCCGGGCTCAACCTCAACAACGTCGGCTTCGTGATCGTCGGCCTGTTCGTGGTCACCTGGGCCGTCTCACTGCTGATCTGGCGCTTCGCCCGTGTCGAGGAGAAGTGGACGCCCTCGACCGCGACGGTGCCCGTCGCGGTCGAGGACTAGTCACAACTCAGTGGTGGAAGCCGGTCCGCGGCTGGATGCCGATGTTGCTGGCCGGGGCCGGTTGGGACTGGAGCTCCGGGAGGAGCCTGCAGAGGTCCTCCAGGAGGAGGTTGGCGAGGTCCAGGGAGAAGCCGTTGCGGCAGACGATGCGCAGCACCGCCAGATCGGTCCGGTTCTCCGGGAAGGTGTACGCCGGGACGAGCCAACCGCGTTCCCGCAGGCGGCGGGAGACGTCGAAGACGTCGAAGTTCGTCACGTCGTCCTTGAGGGTGAACGCGAAGACCGGCAGTTCGTCGCCGCGCGTCAGCAGCCGGAACGGGCCGATCTCCTCGATGCCGTCGGCGAGCCGACGGGCCACGTCACGCGTCGCCTGCTGCACAGCGGTGTAGCCGGCGCGGCCGAGCCGCAGGAACGCGTAGTACTGGGCGATGACCTGCGCGCCGGGGCGTGAGAAGTTGAGCGCGAAGGTCGGCATGTCGCCGCCCAGGTAGTTGACCCGGAAGACCAGCTCCTCCGGCAGCGCCTCCGCGTCCCGCCACAGCGCCCAGCCGACGCCCGGGTAGACCAGGCCGTACTTGTGGCCGGAGGTGTTGATCGAGGCGACGCGCGGGAGCCGGAAGTCCCAGACCAGGTCGGGGTCGAGGAACGGGGCGATCATGCCGCCGGACGCACCGTCCACGTGCACGGGGATGTCGAGTCCGGTCCGCTGCTGCAGGTCGTCCAGCGCCGAGCAGATCTCCGCGACCGGCTCGTAGCTGCCGTCGAAGGTCGAGCCGAGGACGCCGACCACGCCGATGGTGTTCTCGTCGACCAGGGCCAGCGCCGACTCGGCGTCCAGGTGGTAGCGGTCGCCCTCCATCGGGGCGAGTCGGCACTCGACCTCCCAGAAGTTGCAGAACTTCTCCCAACAGACCTGGACGTTGGCGCCCATCACCAGGTTGGGCTTCGCGCCCGCCGCGTAGCGGTCCTTGTTGCGGATCATCCAGCGGCGCTTGAGGGCGAGCCCGGCGAGCATGCAGGCCTCGCTGGAGCCGGTGGTGGAGCAGCCGACGGCCTTGGACACATCGGGCGCGTGCCACAGGTCGGCCAGGATCGACACGCAGCGGCGCTCGACCTCGGCCGTCTGCGGGTACTCGTCCTTGTCGATCATGTTCTTGTCGAGGCACTCCGCGATCAACTCCTGGGCCTGCGGCTCCATCCAGGTGGTCACGAAGGTGGCGAGGTTGAGCCGGGCGTTGCCGTCGAGCATCAGCTCGTCGCGGATCAGGCGCTGGGCGACCGTGGGCGGCAGCGGCATCTCGCCGAGGTGGCCCTTGGGGACGAGCTGCTCCATCGCGCCCAGTATGTCGGGATCGCCGACGAGCGGCGGAAGGTGCAGCTTGTGGTGTCCGTTGCGTCCCTGATGCAGTGGCATGCCGGTTCTCCTTGCGGGCCGTTGATAGCCGGTGACGGGCCGTTGATGGCTGGTGGCGGGCCGGTGGCGGTCGATGGGGCCGTTGACTGTCCGCCAAGACCCTACGGGTCCGGCCCTTGCCGCCGTGCACCGGACACGTGAGTCCATGTGACAAGTGCGGGACATCCACGCAGGCTGTGCATGAAGTGCCACCGAACGTGGTAAAGAAGCTTTACTTGCTTGTGGGTGCTTGACAGGATCCGCCTTGTGAACATCCGTCACCGGCGCCGCGCCAGGCGCCTCACCCTCGTCTCCGCAGCCGCCGCGCTCGCGGCGGGCGGCATCGCACTCGCGGTCTCCGACGCCGAGGCCGGCACCTCGGTCGAGCCTCAGGCGTCCACGGCAGGTGCCGCCGCAAGCACGGCGACCGGCGCGGCGAGCACGGCCGCCGGAGCCACGGCGACCGGCGCCACGACCGCCTGGCTGAGCTACAGCGGCGGCAAGCTCGCGTACGGGCACGACGCACAGGGCAACCGGGTTCCCGACTACTCCCACGCCGGCTACGAGGGCGGCGGTGTCCCGCTGCCGACCGCGGCCGTCCGTGACCGCGTCGCCAAGCCCAGCGGCGGCGACGACACCACGCAGATCCAGGCCGCTATCGACGCGGTGTCCAAGCTGCCGGCCAACTCCCAGGGCCTGCGCGGCGCGGTGCTGCTCGGCCCGGGCTCGTACCGGATGGCCGGATCGCTGCACATCGACGCCTCCGGCGTGGTGCTGCGCGGCAGCGGCAGCGGTACGAACGGCACCCGGCTGGTCGCCGAGGGCGCCACGGCCCGGACCGTCCTGACCATCGGCGGCAGCTCCTCCTACCGCGCGCTGACCACGCCCACCAAGGTGACGGACCGTTATGTCCCGGTCGGCGGCACCACGGTGGATGTCGCCTCCACGTCCGGGCTGGGCGTCGGTTCGTCCGTGGTGGTGCAGCGTCCGACCACGCAGGCGTGGCTCGACGCCATCGGAATGCAGAGCCTGTGGAAGCCCAACTGGAGCCTCTACTCCGAGCGAACCGTCACAGCGATCCACGGCAGGCAGCTCACCCTGGACGCGCCGCTGACCACCGCGTTGGAGGCGCAGTACACGCAGGCCACGGTCTTCAGGGACAGCTTCCCGCGGATCGACCACGTCGGCATCGAGTCGCTGAGCACGGACGGCCAGGCCATGGCGGCCGACCCGAAGTACGCCTCCGACTTCTACAACTCGACGTTCTCCTCGTTCGACGCCGTGCAGGACTCCTGGGTCCGTGACGTGGTCTCGTACGACTACGGCCAGGACGGCGTCACCCGCCTCGGCGGGCAGAGCCGCCGGATCACCGTGCTGCACACCGCCACGCTGGACATGATCACCAACACCGCCACCTCCGCCCGCTCCGACGGCTACACGCTGATGGGGCAGGAGAACCTGATCCAGGACTGCAAGGTGACAGCGGACAAGATCCACGCCTTCACCACCGAGGCCCGCCAGTCCGGCCCGAACGTCTACTCCGACTGCAGCGCCGTGCTGTTGCAGACCCCGTACGACTCGGGTGGTCACCAGCGGTGGGGCAGCGGCACGTTGTACGACAACGTGTCCGTCGACGGCACGCTGCTGATGGTGAACAACGGCAGTCGCGGCACCGGCCACGGTTGGTCCGACGCCAACAGCACCGCGTGGAACTGCGTGACCACCGGCGGCTACGAGGTGCAGAACCCGCCGACCGCGCACAACTGGGCGTTCGGCTGTACCGGCAAGCTGCTGAGCGGCTCCGACGGCGAGGTCACCGGCTCGGGCAAGCCGCAGCTGCCGCAGAGCCTCTACGCCGAGCAACTGCGCGAGCGCGGCTTCACGCCGCTGAGCTGACGGCCGGGTGTTGACAGCATCAGGACCTGTGGTCCGGTGCGCTCGGGGCTTGCTTGAAGTGCACTCCAGGCGCGTTGGATGAACGCCATGGAGTACACGCAGCTCGGACGCACCGGACTCAAGGTCAGTCGCCTGGTCCTCGGCACGATGAACTTCGGCGGGCTGGCCGACGAGGCCACCAGCCACGCCCTCATGGACTCCGCGCTCGACGCGGGCGTCAACTTCTTCGACACGGCGAACGTCTACGGCCGCGACGCACACAAGGGCCTGACCGAGGAGGTCATCGGCCGCTGGTTCGCGCAGGGCGGCGACCGGCGCGACAAGGTGGTGCTGGCCACCAAGGTCTATGCCAACGCCACCAACGACGGCCGCTCCCTCTTCGAGTCCTCCTGGCCGAACCACGACCGGCTCTCCGCGGTGAACATCCGCCGCGCCGTCGACGCCAGCCTGCGGCGACTGCAGACGGACCACATCGACGTCTACCAGTTCCACCACGTCGACCGGGCAACGCCGTTCGACGAGATCTGGCAGGCGATGGACGTGCTGATCCAGCAGGGCAAGGTCCTCTACGTCGGCTCGTCCAACTTCCCCGGCTACAAGATCGCCCAGGCCAACGAGACTGCGACGCGCGGCGGACGCGTCGGGCTCGGGCTGGTCAGCGAGCAGTGCCTCTACAACCTGTTCGAGCGCCGGGCCGAGATGGAGGTGATGCCGGCGGCGCAGGAGTACGGGCTCGGCGTCATCCCGTGGTCGCCGCTGCACCAGGGCCTGCTCGGCGGCGCGCTGCGCAAGGAGGCGGAGGGCTCGGGTGCGCGCACGAAGATGGGCCGCTCGGCGACAGGGCTGGCCGACCCGGAGATACGTGCCAAGGTGCAGGCATACGAGGACCTGCTGGAGAAGCACGGGCTGGAGCCCGGCGAGGTCGCCCTGGGCTGGCTGCTGACGCGGCCCGGCGTCACCGGCCCGATCGTCGGCCCCCGCACCCAGGAGCAGCTCGACTCCGCGCTTCGGGCGCTGGACCTGACGCTCTCGGCCGAGCTGCTGGCCTCCCTCGACGAGATCTTCCCCGGCCCGGGTCCGGCGCCGGAGGCGTTCGCCTGGTGAGGGAAGCCTGATCGTCCGGGTGGGACGTTGCGCCAGACTGTCTGCGTTCCCGCCGAGCTCGGCGACGGTGGCGCGGAAGCCGCGCAGTGCCGCGGAACGGATCACCGGCATGTCGCCCAGGGGCACATACCTGTCGTCCAGAGTCAAGGCGTATCGGACGCCTGCCCGCACACTGGAGCAATGACGCAGCAGGAACAGGCAGCCGCAGGGGACCACGGCCGGACCGAGCACCTCGACGTGATCGTGGTCGGCGCCGGCCTGTCCGGCATCGACGCGGGCTACCGGCTGCAGACCGAGTGCCCCGGCCGCTCCTACGCGATCCTGGAAGCCAGGGACGCGCTCGGCGGCACCTGGGACCTCTTCCGCTACCCCGGCATCCGCTCGGACTCCGACATGTTCACCCTCGGCTTCCCGTTCCGGCCCTGGGACGGCGAGAAGTCGATCGCGGACGGCTCCTCGATCCTGCGCTACCTGCAGCGGACGGCGGCCGAGTACGGCATCGACCGCAAGATCCGCTACGGCACCAGGGTGGTCGCCGCCGACTGGTCCTCCGCCGAGGCGCGGTGGACCCTGACCGTCCGCCGCGGCGACCAACTCTCCACGCTGACCTGCGACTTCCTCTACACCTGCGCGGGCTACTACGACTACGACCAGGGCCACGCCCCGGACTTCCCCGGCGTCGAGTCGTTCACGGAGAACGGCGGCCGGATGGTGCATCCGCAGTTCTGGCCCGAGGGCCTGGACTGGACCGGCAAGCGCGTCGTGGTCATCGGCAGCGGCGCCACGGCGGTGACCCTGGTCCCCTCGATGGCGGACCGCGCCGCGCACGTCACCATGCTCCAGCGCACGCCGAGCTGGATCGGCGCGGTGCCCGGCCGGGACAAGGTCGCGGACGTGCTCCGCTCGGTGCTGCCCGCTCGGACCGCGTACAAACTGGCGCGGACCAAGAACATCCTCTTCGCGGTCGGCTTCTACCAGTTCTGCCGCCGACGCCCGGAGGCCGCGCGCAAGCTGCTGACCGGCCTCAGCACCCGGATCCTCGGCGACGCGGACGCGGTGCGCGAGCATCTGACGCCCAGTTACAACCCTTGGGACCAGCGGCTCTGCGCGGTGCCGGACGCGGACCTGTTCAAGACGATGCGGTCCGGCCGGGCGTCGATCGTCACCGACCACATCGACACCTTCGTGCCGGAGGGCGTCCGGCTGAAGTCCGGCAAGCTGGTGGAAGCGGACATCGTCGTAAGCGCCACCGGCCTGCGACTGCTCGCCTTCGGCGGCATCCACCCGTCCGTGGACGGCGAAGCGGTGGACCTGACCCGGCAGTTCGTCTGGAACGGCGCGATGCTGACCGGGCTGCCCAACTTCGCGATCTGCATCGGCTACACCAACGCCTCCTGGACGCTGCGCGCGGATCTGACGTCCCGTCTGGTCTGCAAGGTGCTCAACCACATGGAGAGGCGCGACTACGCGGCGGTCGTTCCGCGCCCGGACGGCCCGCTCGGCGAGCATCCGCTGTTGGACCTGGCGGCCGGCTACGTCCAGCGGTCCATCTCGGCCTTCCCGAAGCAAGGTGACCGGCGTCCCTGGCAGGTCCGGCAGAACTACATCCTCGACGCGGCCACCACCATGCGCACCCGGCTCGACCGCACCCTCGCCCCGACCCCGCGCAGCGCACTCCGCCGGGCGAGGGCGGCGGACACGGCCGAGTCGGGGGAGGCGCGCGCGACCGCCTGACGGACGCCCTCCAACGCCCCTGGCGGCATGGGGTGTTAAGAGCGCGTTGCCCCCTTAGCGAAACATTGATCCCTTTCCCCGAGGGAATGCCTTGCCCCCGGTGGAGCGCGAAAGGAGGATCGGGGCATCGGCCGCGAAGGGCGCGCGGCGCGTCGTCTTGGAGGGCAGCGTGCGCGGGCGTCTGGAACGGGACGAACCCTTACGTCGTGGGGGCAGCGCGTCGGCCGTGCGCAGGAGCACCACACCGACGCGCCGGTTGAGCGGCGGTGGCGGCCTGTCGGCAGCCGACGTCATCTCCATGCAGCGGACGGCGGGGAACACCGCCGTGACGGCCGCACTCCGGTCGGCACCCGGCAGCGCCGGCGCGGGTGCCGGCGCGGACGTTGACGCCGACGCCCATGCCGGCGTCCATGCCGACGTCAGCGTTCAGCGGGAGACCGAGGACGGCGAGACCACGACCGGCAGGCTGAAGGACACCCTCGACAACGCCGCACAGAACGTGGCGGCCGGGACCGCGCCGACGGTGGGAGCACAGTACGTCGACCCCAGCGTCAGCACGCCCGCCTCCTATGCGGGCGGCATGGTGGGTCCGTTCAGCTCCGTCCTTACCGCCGGGGCCGGGATCGTCACCGGGGCGATGGCGATGCACCATGCGGAGCACGAGCTGTCCGAGCACGCGGAGGGCAGCGCACCGCACCGGGAGGCCGCCCGCGAGCAGAGCAGTGCCCGCGCGGAGGTCGGCCAGGGCGTCTCCGGGCTGGCCGGCAACGTGATCAGCGGGGCCGGCGGCGTGATGAACTACCTCGGCTATCCGACCCCGGTCTACAACGCCATGTTCTCCGCCGGCGGTGCGGTCGCGCTCCCTGCGACCCTGGTGCAGACGGCCCGCTACGCACGCAAGGCGGCCAAGGCGCAGACCCGCGTCGAGGCGCTGCGCGCGCTGATGAGCACCGAGGACGATCAGCCGAAGCAGGCGCTGGAAGCCGCCGCGGGCGAGGTCGCCGCCTGCCGTGAACTGGCCGCCGCGCTCACCGAGTTGGTCGCGTCCAAGAGCGCGACGTACCAGGCACACCTCGCGGAGATGGGCCGCTCGCCCCTCGACCGCCCGCTCGGAACCGACCTCGGGAGCCTGAAGGAGGCCCGGCTGGAGGTCCACGAATGGTCGCGCCGGCTCGACGCGGCCCAGGAGGGACTGACGCAGGCCCTGGCGAGGCAGCAGCAACGTGAGGACGTGCGGCGGGCCATGGACCACGCGCTCGCGGAGGCCGCCGAGGAGGTCAACCAGCACACGTCAGGTGCGCCCCGGCAGATCTCGCTGCGGATGATCCAGGCCTACGCGGTGCGCAAGAACCAGCGTGGCCGGATCAAGAAGATCATCGCCGCGACAGGCGGGGCGCTGGGGGCGAGCGGCAGCGTCGCCGCCCTCGTCACCTCGATCGCGGTCGCGGCGGGAACGGCCGCCGGTGCAGGCCTCTTCGTCGCCTCCCCGATCGGCTGGGCGCTCGCCGGAGCCGCCGCCCTCGTCGGGTTGGGCCTCGCCTCGTACAAGGCCTGGAAGTTCTTCGCCAAGCGCTGGGACCAGACCGCCGAACCCGACGCCGAGGGCAAACCCACCCGGGCCGTCCGCGACCGGCTCGGCAGCACGCTCGCCTTCTGGAAGCGGACCGGACCGAGCAAGCGTCAGGAGTACGCCGCCGCCCTGTACGGGATGGCCCAGAACAGCCCCGACGCCGACCCCGTCAGGACGAGGGAGGCCCGCGACACCATCGCCGCCCTCGGCCTGGACTGGGACGAGTTGGCGATGAGCGACGAACCCGAGAGCGCGAAGAAGCTGATCGCCGCGAAGCTCGCGTCCTAGGCCCTGTCGTCCCGCTTCCGTCGGGCGGATGCGCAAGGATGGGACCATGGCGAACCGACTCGCGCAGGCCACCTCCCCGTACCTGCTCCAGCACGCCGACAACCCGGTCGACTGGTGGCCCTGGTCGCCGGAGGCCTTCGAGGAGGCGCGGCGACGGGATGTCCCCGTCCTGCTGTCCGTCGGGTACGCGGCGTGTCACTGGTGCCACGTGATGGCGCACGAGAGCTTCGAGGACGAGGAGACGGCGCGCGTCGTCAACGAGAACTTCGTGGCGATCAAGGTCGACCGCGAGGAGCGGCCCGACGTGGACGCCGTCTACATGGAGGCGGTGCAGGCCGCGACCGGCCAGGGCGGTTGGCCGATGACGGTGTTCCTGACCCCGGAGCGGGATCCGTTCTACTTCGGCACCTACTTCCCGCCCGAGCCGCGGCACGGCATGCCGTCGTTCCGGCAGGTGCTGGGCGGCGTGGCCGACGCCTGGAGCGGGCGGCGTGACGAGGTCGCCGAGGTCGCGGGGCGGATCGTGGCCGAGCTGACCCAACGCGGCGGTGTCTACGCCGGGCTGGCCGGTGCCGAGACGCCCGGACCGGACGCGCTGCGCCACGCGGTGGCCGCGCTGGCCCGCGAGTACGACGGCAGCCGTGGTGGGTTCGGCGGCGCGCCCAAGTTCCCGCCCTCGATGGTGCTGGAGTTCCTGCTCCGCCACCACGCCGCGACCGGCAGCGACCCGGCGCTGGAGATGGCCGTCCACGCCTGCGAGGCGATGGCCCGCGGCGGCATCTACGACCAACTCGGTGGCGGCTTCGCCCGCTACTCGGTCGACGCGGCGTGGGTCGTGCCGCACTTCGAGAAGATGCTCTACGACAACGCGCTGCTGCTCCGCGTCTACACCCACCTGTGGCGGGCCACCGGCAGTGCGCTCGCCCGCCGGGTGGCGGTGGAGACCGGCGAGTTCCTGCTGCGTGAACTGCGCACCGCCGAGGGCGGGTTCGCCTCCGCGCTGGACGCGGACAGCGCCGACGCGGAGGGCCACAGCCGCGAGGGCGCGTTCTACGTCTGGACGCCGGAACAGCTTGTCGACGCGCTCGGCGCTGAGGACGGTGCGCGGGCGGCCGGGCTGTTCGGCGTGACGGCGGAGGGCACCTTCGAGGAGGGCGCCTCCGTCCTGCAACTCCCCGGCGACGAGCCGGAACCGGAGCTGCGGGCGCGGCTGTTCGCGACCCGCGAGCTGCGGCCGCGTCCGGCACGGGACGACAAGGTCGTCGCCGCGTGGAACGGCCTCGCCGTCGCGGCGCTGTCCGAGGCCGGGGCTCTGCTGGACCGTCCGGATTTCCTGGACGCGGCGGTGGTCGCCGCGGCGCTGCTGCTCGACGTCCACCGGGACGCGTCCGGCCGCCTGCTGCGCACCTCACGCGACGAGCGTCCGGGCACGAACGTGGGGGTGCTGGAGGACTACGGCGACGTCGCCGAGGGCCTGTTGACGCTGCACAACGTGACCGGCGACCGACGCTGGCTGGACGCCGCCGGCGAGTTGCTGGAGGTCGTGCTGACACAGTTCACCGACGAGACGTCCGGCGCGCTCTTCGACACGGCGGCCGACGCGGAGCAACTGATCCGCCGCCCCCAGGACCCGACCGACAACGCGGCGCCCTCCGGGTGGTCGGCGGCGGCCGGTGCGCTGCTGTCGTATGCGGCGCTCACCGAGTCCGAACGCCACCGCGAGGCCGCGGAGCGGGCGTTGACGGTGGTCACCCCGCTCGCGAGCCGCGCGCCCCGGTTCATCGGCTGGGGCCTGACGGTGGCCCAGGCCCTCTTGGACGGCCCCCGCCGCGTGGCCCTGGCGGGCGAGCCGGACGCGCCGGAGACGCTCGCCCTGCGGGCGGCGGCGCTGGGCGCTACCGCGCCGGGGCTGGTGATCACCCCGGACGAGGAGAAGCCCACGGTGGACGGTAGGCCCACCGCGTACGTCTGCCGCCGCTTCACCTGCGACGCCCCGGTCACCGACCCGGAGTGGCTCCGCGAGGGCCTGAACGCCAGGCCGGGGGAGTAGCTCTCTCTCTTTCCGCAGACGGCGTAGTTGCACTATCAAGGGGCGCGGGGAACTGCGCGACAAGCCACCCAAGCAGGTAGCAGGCCGAACGTTCAGGGCCATCCGCATGGGGTGGTATCTCGCGCAGTTCCCCGCGCCCCCTGGGTAGTGCAACGTCCCCTTTGCGGAGAGCGCTCGCCCTCAAGTCATGGGCCGATGACCACGTCCAGCGCCTGGTCGAGGAGTTCCGTCATGTCGTCCACCCCGCCGCGTTCCGACCAGTAGAGGACCGCCTCGCCCGCGGCGGCGACGATCGTGGTGACCAGGACACGGAGGTGCAGGCCGGCCGGGTCCTCGCCGGTGCGTTCGGCGATCAGTCGACAGAGGCGGGCGGAGGTCTGCTGCTGTTCCGTCATGGCCCGCGCGCGGATCGCCGGGACCTGCCGGTACAGCTCCATCCGGAGCAGCATCTCGTCGCGTTCTGCGGCGAGCACCTGGCGGAGGGGGCCGACCATGGCCGTCCGCAGGGCCTGCCGTAGCGGCTCGTCCTTCGGGCGGGCCCGGAACGCGGCCTCCAGCAGCGGGTCGTAGTCGTCGCTGATGACCAGGTCTTCCTTGGTCGGGAAGTAGCGGAAGAAGGTGCTCGGGGAGACCTCCGCCACCGCCGCGATCTGGTCGACGGTGGTCGCCTCGTAGCCCTGGTCGGCGAAAAGGCTGAAGGCCGCCGAGCGGATGGCCCGGCGGGTCTTCAGCTTCTTGCGTTCCCGCAGGCCGAGCGGAGCCTCCAGCATGTGTTCCAGCTCGGTGCTTGCAGGACGGGGAGGAGGGGCGGCGGCACTCATGTCAGGAATTGTCCCGCACCGCCCGTCCCGGCTGCCCCGGCCACCTCCTCCGTACCCGCCGTGTCCGTACCCGCCGTGTCCGTACCCACCTCCTCCTCCGTCCTCGCCGCAGGTCGCACGCCCGGCATCCGCAGGGCCAGCAGCGCGGCGGAGAGCGCCGAGCCGATGCCGCAGGCCAGCAGCACCAGGTCCATGCCGTGGACGAACGCCGCGTGCGCGCTCGCGGCCAGCGCGGTGTCGTGGAGCTGGGTGGCGACGGCCTGGGCCGCCGAGACGGAGCCCTGGGCGGTCTTCGCGAGCGCCGCCGGGAGGTGGCCCGTGTCCAGCCGGGCGGTGTACGCGCCGGCCAGCAGGCTGCCGAGCAGGGCGACGCCGATGGCGCTGGCGGACTGACGCAGCGTCTGGAGCAGACCGGAGCCGACGCCGGCCCGGTCGTCCGGCAGCGCGGCCATCGCCGCGCCCATCGCGGGGACCATGGTGAAGCCCATGCCGAAGCCGAGCAGCGAGAGCCACGTCGCGGTGAGCCCGTAGCCGTCGCTGACGCCCGTGGTCGCGCCGAGCAGCAGCGCGCCCGCCACGATCAGCATCCCGACCGAGACCACCCACCGCACCGACAGCTTCTCCACCAGCTTCTCGGCGGCCCGCGCCGCCACCAGCAGGCCGCCCATCAGCGGCATCAGCCGGATCCCGGTGCCCAACGCGTCGTTGCCGAGGACCGACTGGAGGTACTGCGGCAGCACGAACAGCGCGCCCATCAGCGAGAACGAGACGAGCACGGAGGCGATCGTGCTCCACCGGTAGACCCGGTCGGCCAGCAAGGCGAAGTCGACCATCGGGTGCGGCTGGCTGCGCTCACGCCAGACCAGACCGCCGAGCAGCAGGACCGCGGCGACCAGCGAGCCGCCCACGGTCGCCGAGCCCCAACCGTCCGTCGGGCCCTGGATGATGCCGAAGGTCAGCGCGGCCAGACCGACGACGCCGATCGCCGCGCTCAGCATGTCGACCCTCGGGACGGAGGGGTCGCGGGACTCGGGGACCAGCCAGAGGCAGGCGACGATGCCCACGACGATCAGCGGCACGTTGATCAGGAAGATCGAGCCCCACCAGAAGTGGTTGAGCAGCAGTCCGCCCAGCATCGGGCCGAGCGGCATGCCGACGGCCATGCCCGCCGTCATCACGGCGACCGCGCGCGGCCGTTCGGCCGGGGCGAAGAGGCTCGGCAGGATCGCGATGCCCAGCGGCATGATGAACGCCCCGCCGAGACCCATCACGGCGCGGACCGCGATCAGCGTGTCCGCGGAGTGCACCAGCGTGCCGACCAGGGACGCCGCGCCGAACAGGACCAGGCCGCCGACCAGCAGCCTCCGGCGGCCGAAGCGGTCGCCGAGCAGCCCGGCGGGGAGCATCGCGGCGGCGAAGACGACCAGGTAGGCGTCGACGATCCACTGCAACTGGTCGGTGGTCGCGTGCAGTTGGACGGCCAGGTCGGGCAGCGCCACGTTGAGGATGGTGCCGTCGAAGCCGAGCACCAGCACGCTCAGGCAGATGGCAGCCAGTGCCCACCAGCGGCGGCGGTCGACGGGCGGGGAGTCGGGTGGTGCGGTGGTGCTCACGGTCGCGTGCGTGCTCATGGCAGCCCCCTAAGAGTTACTGTCTTCTGACAGTAACTCTCAAAATCTAGGAGCTGTCAATCGCTATCAGCTGCCGGAAGGCGGCTGTGTCACATGGCGACCAGGGACACCCCCACGAACTGGACCGTGAACGCCGCCAGCGTGCAGGCGTGGAAGACCTCGTGGAAGCCGAACCAGCGCGGTGAGGGGTTGGGCCGCTTCAGGCCGTAGATCACGCCGCCGACGCTGTAGAGCAGGCCGCCGACGATGATCAGCACAGTCACCGCGACGCCGCCGGTCCGGAAGAAGTCGGGGAGGAAGAAGACGGCGGCCCACCCGAGGGCGAGGTAGCAGGGGGTGTAGAGCCAGCGCGGCGCGCCGACCCAGAAGACCCGGAAGGCGATCCCGGCCAAAGCGCCTGCCCAGACCAGCCAGAGCAGCACCTGCTGCTGGCCGCCGCGCAACAGCAGGATGGTGACGGGGGTGTAAGTCCCGGCGATGATCAGGAAGATGTTGCTGTGGTCGAGCCGGCGCAGCACCGCCTCGCCGCGCGGACCCCAGGAGAAGCGGTGGTAGAGCGCGCTGATGCCGAACAGCATCCAAGCGCTTGCGGCGTAGATCGCGCACGCGACCCGCGCCGCTGTGGTCGTGGCCAGGCAAATCAGCACGATTCCTGCGGCAACCGTCGCCGGGAACATGCCCGCGTGCAACCAACCGCGCATAGCCGGTTTTTGCAGGGAATTGCGCTCCGTCATTTCCACCCCAGCTGTCATGCTCCGAAGTGTAGCTACGGACCCGTAGGTTACCTACTGGTAGGTCGGTCGAGCTTCTCGTCACTGTGACGCTGACCTGCAGTGTTGTCGGTCTCACAAGGGGGGCGGTATGTCACTTCTCCGACATGCGAGATACCCTGCGAAGACCCTCAACCCCTCACCATCCGTTCAAGGACGATCGGATGTGAAACGGAGCGATCGTGCCGTACGAGAACTCTGCCCAGGTCAACGCTGCCCCGACCCGGCACAAGAAGCTGCTGGCGTGGGTTCAGGAGATCGCAGAGCTCACCCAGCCGGATCGGATCGAGTGGTGCGACGGCTCTGAAGCCGAGTACCAGCGTCTGTGTGACCTGCTTGTCGAGAAGGGCACCTTCCGCAAGCTCAACCCGGAGAAGCGGCCCAACTCCTACTACGCTGCCTCCGACCCGCGCGATGTCGCGCGGGTCGAGGACCGTACGTTCATCTGCTCCGAGGAGGAGAAGGACGCCGGTCCGACGAACCACTGGAAGGCGCCTGCAGAGATGCGGGCGATCTTCGGCGACATCTTCAAGGGCTCCATGAAGGGTCGCACCATGTACGTGGTGCCGTTCTCCATGGGTCCCGTGGGCTCGCCGCTGGCTGCCTACGGTGTCGAGATCACCGACTCCGCCTACGTCGCCGTGTCGATGCGCACCATGACCCGCATGGGGCAGGCCGTGCTCGACTTCCTAGGTGAGGACGGCGAGTTCGTCAAGGCCGTGCACACCCTCGGCGCCCCGCTCGCCGAGGGCGAGGCCGACGTGTCGTGGCCGTGCAACGAGACCAAGTACATCTCGCACTTCCCGGAGTCCAAGGAGATCTGGTCGTACGGCTCCGGCTACGGCGGCAACGCGTTGCTCGGCAAGAAGTGCTACGCGCTGCGCATCGCCTCGACCATGGCCCGTGACGAGGGTTGGCTGGCCGAGCACATGCTCGTCCTCAAGCTCACCCCGCCGTCGGGCGAGGCCAAGTACGTCGCCGCCGCGTTCCCCAGCGCGTGCGGCAAGACCAACCTGGCCATGCTCCAGCCGACCATCCCGGGCTGGAAGGTCGAGACGATCGGCGACGACATCGCCTGGATGCGGTTCGGTGCGGACGGCCGCCTCTACGCGATCAACCCGGAGGCCGGCTTCTTCGGCGTCGCCCCCGGCACCGGTCGCGACACCAACGCCAACGCCATCGACTCGATGTACGCCAACACGGTCTTCACCAACGTGGCGCTCACCGACGACGGTGACGTCTGGTGGGAGGGCATGACCGACGAGAAGCCCGCCCACCTGATCGACTGGAAGGGCAACGACTGGACCCCCGAGTCGGAGACCCCGGCGGCGCACCCCAACGCCCGGTTCACCGTCCCGGCCGCCCAGTGCCCGACCATCGCCCCGGAGTGGGAGGACCAGGCGGGTGTGCCGATCTCGGCCATCCTCTTCGGCGGTCGCCGCGCCAGCGCGGTTCCGCTGGTGACCGAGTCCTTCGACTGGCAGCACGGCGTCTTCCTGGGCGCCAACGTCGCCTCGGAGCAGACGGCCGCCGCCGAGGG
This sequence comes from Streptacidiphilus sp. MAP5-3, assembly GCF_041262505.1. Classification (NCBI taxonomy): domain Bacteria; kingdom Bacillati; phylum Actinomycetota; class Actinomycetes; order Kitasatosporales; family Streptomycetaceae; genus Streptacidiphilus; species Streptacidiphilus sp. MAP5-3. The sequence goes on along the minus strand of NZ_JBGCCL010000001.1, from coordinate 521,583 downwards.
CACCGTCGGCAAGCTGCGTCGCGACCCGTTCGCGATGCTGCCCTTCTGCGGCTACAACATGGGTGACTACTTCGGCCACTGGCTGGAGGTCGGCGAGAACGCCGACGCCGCCAAGCTGCCGAAGATCTACTACGTCAACTGGTTCCGCAAGAACGCCGACGGCAAGTTCGTCTGGCCGGGCTTCGGCGAGAACAGCCGCGTGCTGAAGTGGATCGTCGAGCGCCTTGCGGGCACCGCCGAGGGTGTCGAGTCGCCGATCGGCGTCCTGCCCACCCAGGACGCGCTGGACCTGGACGGTCTGACCATCGACCAGGCCGACCTGGACCTGCTGCTCACCGTCGACCGCGACATCTGGAAGCAGGAGGCCGCGCTCATCCCCGAGCACCTGGAGCTGTTCGGCGAGCACACGCCGAAGGCGCTGTGGGACGAGTACAACAAGCTCACCGAGCGACTGAGCTGAGGCGAAGCGCAGCGGAGCCGAAGCGGAAGTCGCGCAACAGCGCCGAGCGACTGAGCTGAGCTTGTTGCTGAGCTGCTGAGCCCCTATGGGGCTACGAGGCAACCGACTCCCGTGCCGCCGTGTGGACATCCATGCGGCGGCACGCGAGTACTGCCGTCCGGGTGTCCTGCTGGGCGGCGGCGACCACCAGCACCCGGCCCGCCAGGTCGAAGGCCTGGGCGTGCAGGGTGGCGAGGTCGTCCGGGTACGCGGTGGCGGCGCGCTGAGGCAGGCCCGCGCCGATCTCCGCTATCCGCGCCGTGAGTGCGGCGACGGCGCTCTCCAGCGCCGAGTCGCCGGTCCGGCGGTGCAGTTCGCTGGTGACGTCGAGCAGCGCCGACAGATGACCGGCCAGCTGTCCGGCCCGTCCGCTCTGCGGGCGCACGGGAGCGTTCGACATCTGGCTCACGCGGACGCGGCGCGGCGCAGGATGAGTCCTCGGCTGCTCGTACATGGAGAACAGCCTAACTTGGACTCTGTCTAAAACAAGCGCCTGTCTCGCGTGTCGGTCGGCGCCCTGCTCGGGCTACGGCTGGACTGCGGCTGGACCACGGCCGCACTACGGCTGGCTGTAGTCGCTCAGGAAGACGCCGATCCGCTCGATGGCCTCGGTCAGATCCTCCGCGTGCGGCAGGGTGACCAGGCGGAAGTGGTCCGGGTCGGGCCAGTTGAAGCCGGTGCCCTGGACCACGTAGATGTGCTGCTGCTTGAGCAGGTCCAGCACCATCTGGGCGTCGTCCTTGATCTTGAAGACCTTCGGGTCGAGCCGCGGGAAGGCGTAGAGCGCGCCCTTCGGCTTCACGCAGGAGACGCCCGGGATGTCGTTGAGCATCTTCCAGGCGATGTCCCGCTGTTCGCGCAGTCGTCCGCCCGGAAGGATCAGGTCCTTGATCGACTGACGTCCGCCGAGCGCCGCCGCGATCGCGTGCTGCGAGGGCATGTTGGCGCACAGACGCATCGTGGCCAGCGTGGTCAGGCCCTCGATGTAGCTGCGGGCGTCCTCCTTGGGGCCGGAGATGGTCATCCAGCCGGAGCGGAAGCCGGCCACCCGGTAGGCCTTGGACATGCCGTTGAAGGTCAGGCAGAGCAGGTCCGGGGCGAGCGACGCGGTGGAGGTGTGGACGGCGTCGTCGTAGAGGATCTTGTCGTAGATCTCGTCCGAGTAGATGATCAGGCCGTGCCGGCGGGCGATCTCGACCATGCCCTCCAGCAACTCCACCGGGTAGACCGCGCCGGTCGGGTTGTTCGGGTTGATGATCACGATGCCGCGGGTGCGGTCGGTGATCTTCGCCTCGATGTCGGCCAGGTCCGGGAACCACTCGGCCTGCTCGTCGCAGCGGTAGTGCACCGCGGTGCCGCCGGACAGGCTGATCGAGGCCGTCCACAGCGGGTAGTCGGGGGCAGGGACGAGCACCTCGTCGCCGTTGTCGAGCAGCGCCTGCATCGCCATCTGGATCAGCTCGGAGACGCCGTTGCCGATGTAGACGTCGTCCACGCTCAGGCCGGGCAGCCCGCGCTCCTCGTAGTGCATGACCACCGCGCGGCGGGCGGAGAGCAGGCCCTTGGAGTCGCCGTAGCCGTGGGCGCCGGCGAGGTTGCGCACGATGTCCTGGAGGATCTCCGGCGGTGCGTCGAAACCGAAGGGTGCCGGGTTGCCGGTGTTCAGCTTCAGGATCCGGTGGCCCTCATCCTCGAGGCGCATCGCCTCGTCGAGGATCGGGCCGCGGATGTCGTAACAGACGTTGGCGAGCTTGGAGGACTGAAGCACCGGCTGCATACTCATGCACCTTAGTGCCTGGCGATCAGGGACGCCGGGTGATTTCCGCCATCCTGACCCCCGCCCGTCTGCCGCCCACACCGCCCAGGCGCACCACCCCGCGCGCGATCCGGCGCAGCGTCGCGCCGCGCGAGACCGCCGCGACGGTCACGCCGACGGTCCAGCCCAGCGCGACACCCCAGAGTGCTCCGGCGACCGCCCCGGTGACCGGGTACCCGGTCCAGCCGATCGGGCCGTCGCCCGTCATCCGCGCCTCGACCAGCCCCCGGAAGAGGCCCGCCACCGCGCCGCCGAGCACCACCGCTCCCCAGCCGGTGATCAGCCGGTGCAGCCGGGACGCGTACGGGTGCCGCAGCACGTGCCGCCGCAGCACCAGCGCGACCGCGCCGACCAACAGCAGCGCCGCGAAGTCCTCGCACCACAGGTAGGCCCAGGTGGTGTCGCCGCGCGGGTCCGGGCGCAGGCCGGGCAGGAAGAGCGGCAGCCCGAGCGCGGCGGGCCGAAGCAGTCGCCCGCCGTACGCATCGGTCAGCGCCAGCCAGACGGTGTCCGTGCCCAGCGCGAGCACCAGCAGCAGGGCGGTCGCGACGCCTGCGGTCAGCACCAGGCGAGGGCGGTCCAGTTGTGGATGCGGGGAGCGCGTGGTGTGCGGCAACGCGGACATGGCCGGACTGTAGCGCGGGTGTTCATGCGTGCGGGCGACAAGGCGATGTTGATACCCGATCAGTACCCCTCTCCCTGTGGGCGCCCAGGAACGCGATCTAGGATCACTGCAGTTGCCTGGTCCGGGGGGAGGCGTCATGCGGAGGCGGAGACGTGGTCGGCTGCTCCGACTGCTGGTGACGCTGGTCGTGATCGCGTGCGCGGCCGGGTTGCTGGTGCACGTCGGTACGCCCGCGGCGCAGGGAGTGTCCATAGCGCCGCCATTTCTGACGGATAGTCAGGGGCGTGCGCTGATCCTCGACGGCCTGGACGCCGACGGCGGCAGCGCGGTGAGCTCCGGGCAGGCCGCGGCGGCCGAGTACAACGCGCTCGGCGACGACTACGCCCGCATCATGCTGAGTTGGAGCAGGGTCGAGCCCCGGCCCGGCCGGTACGACGACGCCTACCTGGCCGGGATCGTCCAGCGCATCGGCTGGTACGCGGCCCAGGGCGACCACGTCGTGCTGGCCATGGAGCAGGACGCCTACGGCCTGCCACCGGGCACGCCCGTCGCGCCCGCGACCGTCGACGCCGCGTCCACGCAGGCGGCCGACGAGTTCTGGGGCACCCGCGGCGACCGGCCCGACCTGCAGCAGCGCTACGCCGCCGCCTGGGTGCACATCGCCGACTACCTCGACCAGCGCGGGATGAAGGGCGTCGACCCGATCCTCGGCTTCGACCTGATCGACCGTCCCTGGGGCGGCTCCGTCCAGGGCGCGGCGTTCGAGTCCGGACCGCTGGCGCACTTCTACCAGCGCGTCATCGACGACATCCGTGCGGTCGACTCCGAGCGCTGGCTCTTCGTCGAGCCCGAGGCGGTCGCCACGGACTGGGGCCTGCCGAGCGCGCTGCCCGCGCTCACCGACCCCCGGTCGGGGGGCGCGCGGATCGGCTACGCGCCGCAGTTCTACCCGGCTCCGCTGGACCCGTCCGGCTCGTACAGCGGCACCAGCGCCTTCATGACGGACCGGGCGGCGGCGTCCTGGCAGATCCAGGTGGCCAGGACCGCGGCCCGGCTGGACGCGCCGGTGCTGGTCGGCGGCTGGACGGTGAACAGCAACGCCGTCGGCGCGCACCTCTACGTCGACCACACGCAGGCGCTGTTCGACCAGATGATGGTCGGCTCCGCGTACTGGAGCGCCGCGCCCGGCCCGTGGTCGCCCTGGGCCGCGCCCGGCAGGCAGGCGGACCTGGCGGGTGTGCTGCAGACCGCCTATCCCCGTGCGGTGGCCGGGGTGCCGGTGGAGTTCGACTACGACAAGGGCACGCTGGTCTTCACCCTCCAGTTCCGCGACGCGGCCGGGGTGACCGGCTCCACCGACGTCTACCTGCCGCCGTCGGACTTCCCGAACGGGCCGCAGATCGAGTTCGACGCCGCGTGCAGCTACACCTGGGACCCGGTGCGGCACATCCTGTCGCTCACCGAGAAGAAGCCCGTCCCCGGCACCCTGCACACGCTCCAACTGACCCCGTCGACGCCGACGCAGAACGTGGGTTGAGGTCTACCGCATGACGGACCGCCGCACCGAGCGGCCCGGCAGGGCGGCGGTGCGCCGCCCGTCGTCCAGCACCGCGACGCCGTCGACGAAGACGTACGGGATGCCGCGCGGCAGCCGCCGGGGCTGGTCGTAGGTGGCCTCGTCCGCGACCTCCGTCGGGTCGAAGAGGACCAGGTCGGCCCGCCACCCCTCGCGGACCTGCCCGCGGTCGTGCAGGCCCAGCCGCCGCGCCGGGGTCGCGGCCAGGTGCCGGACGCACTCCGCCAGCCCGAGCACGCCCAACTCGCCTACGTAGTGGCCGAGATAGCGTGGGAACGTGCCGTGGGCGCGGGGATGCGGCCGGTCGCCGACCAGCAGGCCGTCGCTGCCGCCGCAGTGCACCGGATGCCGCATGATCGCGCGCACGTTCGCCTCGTCGCCGACATGCTGGAGGATCGTCGTACCGAGGCCGTCCTCGACCAGCAGGCGCGTGAACGCCGCGAACGGCTCGACGCCGTCCCGCGCCGCAAGTTGACTGACCGTCAGGGAGACGCAGGAGCGCAGCGAGGCCGTGCGGACGCCGCTGACCTGCACGGTGTCCCAGTCGGCGACGACGCCGTGGCAGCCGTCCGAACCGTGCACCTCCAGGTCGGCGCGGATCCGGGTCAGTGCCGCCGGATCGCCGAGCCGGCGCAGGGTCTGCTCCGGTCCGCCCGCGGTCGCCCAACCGGGCAACAGCGCGGCCAGGGTGGTGGACCCCGGGAGGTAGGGGTAGCTGTCGAGAGTCAGGTCCACGCCGTTCGCGAGCGCCGCGTCGACCAGCGTCAGCAGCTCGCCCGCGCGGCCCCGGTTGACCTCGAAGTTCATGGTGGCGTGGGCCAGGTGCAGCGCGCAGCCGGAGGCGCCGGCCACCGCGACCATCTCCGCGTAGGCGTCGAGCGCGCCCGCGCCGTAGGAGCGGTGGTGCGGGCAGTAGTAGCCGCCGTACGCGGCCACCACCTCGCAGAGCGTGGTGAGTTCGGCGGTGTCGGCGTACATCCCCGGGGTGTAGGTCAGCCCGGACGACATGCCGACCGCGCCCTCGGTCAGCCCCTGCGCGAGCAGCCCGCGCATCCGCTGCAGCTCGGCGGCCGTCGCGGGGCGGTCCTCCCAGCCCAGGACGAGGGCGCGGAGCGTGCCCTGCGGGACGAGGTAGGCGGCGTTGACGGCGATGCCCTGGTCGAGCCGGTCCAGGTACTCGCCGACGGTGCGCCAGTTCCAGTCCAGATCGGCGGGGTCCGGATCGCCGTTCCAGCCGGCCAGCTGGCGGCGCAGCCCGGCCAGCGTCGTGTCGTCCACGGGTGCGTAGGAGAGGCCGTCCTGGCCCAGCACCTCCAGCGTCACGCCCTGGGCGACCTTGGCCTCGTGCCCGGGATCGGTGAGCAGTGCCAGATCGGAGTGCGCGTGCATGTCGACGAAGCCGGGCGCGAGCGCGAGTCCGTCCGCGTCGATCACCCGACCGTTGCCCGGTGCCGCGCCCGGCCGGGGACCGGGCGCGCCCTCGCGGTGCAGCCGGGCGATCTGGCCGCCCTCGGGGCCGTCGTCGAGGACGGCGTCGGCGCGGTAGGGCGCGCCGCCGCTGCCGTCGACGACGAGCGCGCCGCGCAGGACCGTTCGCATGGGGTGGGTGGCCGGGCTCAGAAGAAGGTGCGGATGTAGTCGACGACCGTCTGTCCGTCGGCGGAGACCTCGGGGATCAACTGCCACTTCTCGAAGGCCGTGCAGGGGTGGGACAACCCGAGAGCGAGCCAGTCGCCGACCTCCAGCGGGGCCGCGTCCGGGGCGAGTTCGACGAAGGCGTGCTGGTCGGACAGCTTGGTCACGGTCAGGCCGTCGGCCTTGCGCAGCAGCCCTGTCGGCGTGCGGATCTGCAGCGGGACCGGGAGGCCGAGGTCGTACGGCACGTCCCGCTTGCCCGCGTTCACCAGTGCGAGCCCCGGCTCGGGGCGGGAGACGACCTGCGCCCAGAGCTTCAGGGCGGGGAGGAAGTGCTCCGACTCGTCGGTGAGCGGGGTGATCCGGGCGTAGTGGAGGTGGTCGTGCGTGACGTACGCGCCGGAGCGCAACAGGCGCAGCACCGGACGGGAGAGTGTCAGCGCTTCCTCGGTCAGCGCGGCGGCGACCAGGTCGAAGTGCTCGCTGCCGCCCGCACTGACGACGATCTCGTCGGCGTCGGCGAAGTGCCTTGCCGCGTCGAAGCGGTGGGCCGTCGCCACCAGGTTCGCCATCCAGGCGGCCACGACCGTCCGGGCCGCGTCCACGTCGGGCAGCGTGCCCTCGTAGCCCGCGACGCCGACCAGCCGCAGCCGGCGCGAGGCGCGGACCGCCTGCGCCACCTCGTCCGCCTCCGCCGCCGTCCGCACGCCGGTGCGCGAGCCGGTCGCGCCCAGCTCGACCACCACGTCCATGCGGTGGCTGAGCGCCGCGTCCATCAGCTCGACGCCGCGCACCGAGTCGACGTAGCAGACGAACCGGAACTCCGGGTCCGCCGCCAGCTCGTCGCTCAGCCAGCGCAGCGCGGGCGCGTCGACCAGCTCGTTGCCGAGGAAGATCCGCTGGACGCCGAAGTGCCGGTACATCCGGACGTGCGAGGGCGTGGCCGCGGTGATGCCCCAGGCGCCGAGCTCCAGCTGACGCTGCATCAGCTGCGGGGCCAGCGGCGTCTTGCCGTGCGGAGCGTGGGCCAGGCCGTGGCGTGCTGCCCAGGAGGCCATCAGCTCCAGGTTGTGGGCCAGCGCCGTCGACTCAAGCGTGAGCAGGGGAGTGACGAAACCGTCCTCGAAGAGGTTCAGCTTGGCGTCCCGCATCCGGTCGACGGTCGTCGTCGACGTGCCCAGCGGCATGCCCTTGAAGCGCCAGTCGACAGCGGTCTCGCCCAGCGTGTCGAGCGCGGCCTGGTCCATGCCCATGAAGCGACTCCCTCGGATGCCGATGTGGTTGCACCGTGTGCAACATCCGTTGCATATCCTGCCTGACAGCAGTCCGTCGGAGTACCCCCAGAGCGCCGAGGAGCAAGCCGCATGAGCAGCAAGCGAGTGATCCGGACCGAGCACGCCCCGACCCCGGTCGCCAGTTTCTCGCAGGGCGTGGCCAAGGGCGGTCTGTTGCAGGTCGCCGGGCAGGTCGGCGCCGATCCCGCCACCGGCGCCCCCGTCGGCCCCGGCCTCACCGAGCAGGTCGAGCAGACGCTGCGCAACATCGGAGCCGTGCTCAGCGAGGGCGGCGCGAGCTGGGGCGACCTGGTGATGATGCGCGTCTACCTCACCGACACCGCGCACTTCGCCGAGCTCAACGCCGTGTACGACGCGTGGTTCGCCAAGGAGCTGCCGGACGGCGACGTCCCGGCCCGCACCACGGTCTACGTGGGCCTCCCGGCCGGTCTGCTGGTCGAGATCGACGCCCTGGCCGTGACCGACTGAGCGCGCGACTGCCCGCCGCGCTTCGTGAAGCACGGCGGGCAGGCTACGGCGGGCAGTCCTCCGTCCTGTGCCGCGTTACGGCATCGCGTGGACGAACGCGCCCTCGTTGGTGGCGAACTGGTTGCCGTTGCTGGCGTCCCAGGCGGTCGACCAGGTCATCACGCCGCCGATGGTCGGCCACGTGGTGCTGGGCTTGAAGGTGCCGCAGCCGGTGCCCTTGGCCAGGCAGTTCAGGGCGTTCTCGACCACGCTCGGCGCGACGTAACCGCTGCCCGCCGCGCTGCTCGACGCGGGGACGCCGATGCCGACCTGGTTCGGGCTCAGGCCCGCCTGGATCGCGGTGCAGGCGAGCGAGGTGATGAAGTCGACGCTGCCCTCGGAGTAGACGCCGCCGTCACAGCCGTTCATGGAACCCGAGTTGTAGTACTGGGTGTTCATGATCGTCAGGATGTCCTTCACCTGCAGCGCGGTGGCCAGGTAGTCGGACGAGGAGTTCAGCACGTCGATCGTCTGCGGGGCCATGGTCAGGATGAAGCCCGACCCCACCTTTGCTGCCAGCTGGTGCAGTGCCGAGGACATGTAGGTCGGGTTGAGCCCGTTCTCCAGGTCGATGTCCACGCCGTTGAAGCCGTACTGCTGGATGATCGAGTACGCGCTGTCCGCGAAGGCGGTGGCCTGCGCGGCGCTGGTGATAGAGATGGTGCCGTTCTGGCCGCCCACCGAGAGGATCACCTTGTCGCCGGCCGCCTGCTTGGCGGCGATGTCCGCCTTGAACTGCGCGTCGGTGTAGCCGCCGAGCTTGCTCTGCAGCGTCGGGTCGAGCGCGAAGGTGATGCCGCCGTCCCCGGCCGAGTCCGCGTTGGCGAAGGCCACCGCGATCAGGTTGTACTCCGGGTTGACGTCGGCGATCGTCTGGTCGGTCGCGCCGTTGTCGAAGTCCTGCCAGTAGCCGGTCACCCAGTGCTTCGGGTTGCCCCCGCCACCGCTGCCGGTCGCCGTGGACGTGGGGGTCGGCGTCGTGGCCGTGGCCGTCGGCGTCGGAGAGGAACTCGGGCTCGACGATGGGGACGCGCTGGCGCTCGGCGACGGGCTGCCGCTCTGCGTCGGGCTCGGGCTGGGACCGGCCGCGCCGCTCAGCACCACGTCGTCCGCGTAGTACGTCGACTCCCCGTACCAGCCGTGCAGGTAGATGGTGACGCTGCTGGTGGACGCCCCGGTGGTGAAGCTGGTGCTCAGCTGGTTCCAGGAGTTGGTGTTCGACCAGGTGCTGACGTCCGTGGTGCCGTCGCCCTGGGTGCCGAGGTAGGCGTACGGCCCGTTGACCCACGCGCTCAGCGTGTAGGACGAGTTGGGCTGGACGCTGATGGTCTGCGTGCACTGGGCGTCGTCGGAGGCGGTGGGGGTCGCCGCCAGCGCGTGGGAGCCGGAGTGGACGGTGGTCGTGGTGACCGCGGCGGTGCCGGGGTCACAGGTCCAGTTGGCCAGGGTCCCGGTCTCGAAACCGGGATTGACCACGAGGTTGGCGGTGGCGGCGGAGGCGCCGCCGCTCAGCGCGACCAGGCCGGTGAGGCCGAGTCCCAGCGCGGCCACGGAGGCCAGCGCGGCGTTCACAGTACGGGGGGATGGCATGGCGGTCTGTCCTCAACTGTGGGGGAAGCGGGGGAAGACAGGAAGTGAAACCCGCCACACAAGTTGGACTAGACCAGTTCTCCTGTCAAGAGGTCAGAAACGCGCTTAAGGCGTGGTTAAGGTCGCGGTGCGTAAGGAAATTGGCTGTTCAGTGCGGGTGACTGGGCCGCCGACCCGCATACATATGGTCCAGACCACAACTGGAGCGTTCGCTTCAGTCGGGGCCTGGACCAGTGGCGTGCAGAAATGCCCTCGCGACTCAGTCCTCGCTGGACTTCGCCCAGAGGTTGAGGTCCGCGTCGGTCGCGTAGCGATCGATTTCGGCCAATTCCTCGTCGCTCAGCGGAGCGCCCTGCACCGCGGCGACGTTCGACTCCAGCTGGGCCACCGAGGAGGCTCCGATCAGCGCCGAGGTCATCCGCGGGTCGCGCAGCAGCCAGCTCAGCGCCAGCTGGGCCAGCGACTGGCCGCGTCCGGCCGCGATCTCGTTGAGGCCGCGCAGCTTGGCGAGCGTCCGCTCGTCGATGGACGCCGGATCCAGCGACTTGCCCTGCGCCGCACGCGAGTCGGCGGGGACGCCGTGCAGATAACGGTCCGTCAGGATGCCCTGGGACAGCGGCGCGAAGCCGATGCAGCCCGCGCCCTCGGCCTCCAGCGTGTCCAGCAGGGAGTCGTCCTCGATCCAGCGGTTCAGCATCGAGTAGGACGGCTGATGGATCAGCAGCGGGACGCCCAGGTCGCGCAGGATCGCGGCGGCCTCGCGGGTCTTCTCGGCGCTGTAGGAGGAGATGCCGACATAGAGCGCCTTGCCCTGCCGGACGGCGGACGCCAGCGCGCCCATCGTCTCCTCCAGTGGCGTCTCCGGGTCGAACCGGTGCGAGTAGAAGATGTCGACGTAGTCGAGGCCCATCCGCGTCAGCGACTGGTCCAGGCTGGCGGTCAGGTACTTGCGCGAGCCCCACTCGCCGTACGGGCCGGGCCACATGTCGTAGCCCGCCTTGGTCGAGATCACCAGCTCGTCGCGGAACGGTCGGAAGTCGGCCGCCAGGTGGCGGCCGAAGTTGGCCTCGGCCGAGCCGTACGGCGGGCCGTAGTTGTTGGCCAGGTCGAAGTGGGTCACGCCCAGGTCGAACGCCCGGCGCAGGATGGCACGCTGGGAGGCGAGCGTCCGGTCGTCGCCGAAGTTGTGCCACAGGCCGAGCGAGATCTCGGGCAGCTTGAGGCCGCTGCGGCCGGTCCGGCGGTACTTCATCGAACCGTCGTAGCGGTTCTCGGCAGGCCGGTAGGGAGCGGGGATCATGGGGGCCTCTCCGTGGGTTTTGTCTCCTCACGGAACATTAACCGGTGGGGAGTAGGGTGGCCCCGCACCGGCGAGCACACGGAGGGGCCGACATGGATCTCGGAGGATGGGTCCGGCGTTCCCCGCTGCTCCGGAACGTCGTCTACGGCCTCTACGGATACCGCGTCGAGGCGCATCTGGACCGCAGGCGCGGGCCGCGCCACGTCGGGGTCATGCTCGACGGCAACCGCCGCTGGGCCCGCGCGGCGGGCATGTCGACGGCGGACGGGCACCAGACCGGCGCGGACAAGATCCCGGAGTTCCTCGGTTGGTGCGAGGAGACCGGCGTCGAGGTGGTCACCCTGTGGCTGCTGTCCACGGACAACCTGACCCGGCCGGCCGAGGAGCTGGTGCCGCTGCTCGGCATCATCGAGGAGGCCGTCCGCGGTCTCGCCGCCTCCGGCCGCTGGCGGGTCCACCCGGTCGGCGCGCTGGATCTCCTGCCGGAGTCGACGGCGTCGGTGCTGAAGGCGGCGGACCAGGACACCGCGGACCACAAGGGCCTGCTGGTCAACGTGGCCGTCGGCTACGGCGGTCGGCACGAGATCGCCGAGGCGGTGCGGAAGCTGCTCCAGGAGCAGGCAGCGGCGGGGACGCCGCTGGAGCAGGTCGCCGAGATGATCGACGTCGAGCAGATCGCCCGCCACCTCTACACCAGCGGCCAGCCGGACCCGGACCTGGTCATCCGCACGTCGGGTGAGCAGCGGCTCTCCGGCTTCCTGCTGTGGCAGTCGGCGCACTCGGAGTTCTACTTCTGCGAGGCGTACTGGCCGGCCTTCCGCAAAGTCGACTTCCTCCGCGCCCTCCGCGACTACGCCGCCCGCAACCGCCGCTACGGCGGCTGATTCCCGCTCAGGGCACGTTGGGGACGTCGCACCACGTCGGGGACCCGCGCGACGCGCCCCCGAAGCATGACGGCATGGTGAAGATCCGTCGACAACCGCATGCGTCCTGCATGGAATGAGACGCCTGGGGAATAACCGGAGTCAGACCGTGACCTCGGCCATCGGGGCCGAGGGCGACGGTGAACCGCGGGTGGCAGCGGGCCACTCGCCCGGGAGGCCCTGTGGTCAGTTCGAAGAGCCGCCGGAGTACGCACGACCGGCGCACGTACGTCCTCGACACCAGTGTCCTGCTGGCTGACCCGAGCGCCATGACCAGGTTCGAGGAGCACGAGGTCGTGCTTCCCGTGGTCGTGGTGACCGAGTTGGAAGCCAAGAGGCACCACCCTGAGCTCGGCTACTTCGCCCGGCAGGCGCTGCGTCTGCTGGACGACTACCGGGTCCGCTACGGCCGGTTGGACGCCCCGATCCCGGTGGGCGAACTCGGCGGCACGATCAGGGTCGAGCTGAACCACACCGACCCCGCCGTCCTCCCCGCCGGATACCGGCTGGGAGACGCCGACACCCGGATCCTCGCCGTGGCGAGGAACCTCCAGGCCGAGGGGTTCGACGTCACCGTCGTCTCCAAGGACCTGCCGCTGCGCGTCAAGGCCTCCTCCGTCGGCCTGTTGGCCGAGGAGTACCGCGCGGAGCTGGCCATCACCTCCGGTTGGACCGGAATGTCCGATCTGGCCGTCAGTGCTGAGGAGGTTGACGGCCTGTTCACGGGCGATCCGATCGACATCCCGGCGGCGCGGGAGCTCCCCGTGCACACCGGGTTGGTGATCACCTCCGAGCGCGGGCGCGCGCTGGGACGGGTGACCGCCGACGGTCGGGTCCGGCTGGTGCGCGGTGACCGCGAGGCCTTCGGGCTGCGCGGGCGCAGCGCGGAGCAGCGGGTGGCGCTGGACCTGCTGCTGGACCAGGAGGTGGGGATCGTCTCGCTGGGCGGTCGGGCCGGCACCGGCAAGTCCGCGCTGGCGCTCTGCGCGGGTCTGGAGGCCGTGCTGGAGCGGCGTCAGCACCGCAAGGTGATGGTCTTCCGGCCTCTCTACGCGGTCGGCGGGCAGGAGCTGGGCTACCTCCCGGGCTCCGAGTCGGAGAAGATGAGCCCCTGGGCTCAGGCCGTCTTCGACACCCTCTCCGCGGTGACCACCCCGGACGTGATCGAGGAGGTGCTCTCCCGCGGGATGCTGGAGGTACTGCCGCTCACTCACATCCGCGGGCGCTCGCTGCACGACGCCTACGTCATCGTCGACGAGGCGCAGTCGCTGGAACGCAACGTCCTGCTGACCGTTCTGTCCCGAATCGGGCAGGGTTCGCGGGTCGTGCTCACCCACGACGTCGCGCAGCGCGACAACCTGAGGGTTGGTCGGTACGACGGGGTTGTGGCCGTCGTGGAGAAGCTGAAGGGGCATCCGCTCTTCGCCCACGTGACGCTCAACCGTTCGGAGCGTTCGCCGATCGCCGCACTGGTGACCGAGATGCTGGAGGACATTCAGCCCTAACCACCTGAAGCGCCCGAAGCAGCTGAGGCGGCCTCAAAACCGCCGAACCGCATGTCAGTCGCCCATAACCCCTGTGCCCTCCCGGTTCCGCGCCGGGAGGGCACAGCAGCGTAACGATTCGTCATCTGTCAGGCGAGTGACTGGCGTGAATTGGTGGCTCAATGAGCCATGTGAGCTTCGCCACGCAGAGGGGAATTGCGCTTGCGCGCCGCCGTGCGGCAGTGTGTGGGATCTGTCAGGCCCTGCGTGCGGCACGACTTGCAAGCGGAACATGCACCATCCGCTCGCAATCCACACACAACAACTGAACATCGTGAGGCCGCACGCCGCCCGATTTTGAAACGTGCTCCGGGAAACCGGGGCGCGAGCGGGCCCGCGTCTTCCGTGACCAGTGCACCGGGGAGGCCAGCGTCAAGGGCGGGGTTCGTCCGTTCGGTCACCACGCGGGCGACGCTGGAAGGAAACCATGTGAACCGGATTTCGGTTCGGGGGATGGCCGTGGCCTCCGCCACTGCCGTGACTGCCGTCGGCGCCGTTGTCGGCGTCGCCTCGGGTGAGGCGAAGCCTGCCCAGGTGTCCGACGTCGCAGGCTCGACCCTCCTCTCCGCAATCCCGTCGGGCAACTCGGCTCAGGTCGTCAGTGACAACCTGTACCGCCAGAGTGACGCCCAGCAGGCAGCGGCCACTGTCACCGCACAGAAGGTCGCCGCCCAGGAAGCCCGCCTGCAGGCCGCCAAGACTGCCCACGCCAAGGCGGAAGCGGAGGCCGCAGCGGCTGCTCGTGCCGCCGCCGCGGCAGCGCAGGAGGCCGCCAGCCGCGAGGCTGCGGCGCAGCGTGCCCAACTGGTCTCCTACAGCCCCGGCTCCGTCCAGGCGCTGGCCGCGTCGATCATCGGGAGCACCACCCAGTTCGAGTGCTTCAGCCAGATCGTCACCCGTGAGAGCGGCTGGAACTACCAGGCGACCAACGCGTCATCCGGCGCGTACGGCCTGGTCCAGGCGCTGCCCGGCGACAAGATGGCCTCTGCCGGCGCCGACTGGCAGACGAACCCGGCCACGCAGATACGGTGGGGCCTGAACTACATGAACTCCCGCTACGGCAGCCCCTGCGGCGCGTGGTCCTTCTGGCAGGCCCACAGCTGGTACTGATCCGGTCCAGCCGGCGTTGCCGGTTCCGGCCTGGCGCTGAACGTGTGGAAGCCCCCGATCCCTGTCCGATCGGGGGCTTCCTACTTCTCCCACGGAGAGGCCGCGTGTGCGGGACGGCCTCGTGAACCACCGTCCCCGCGCCCCAGCAGGGCTAAACCTCTTTCTCCTGATTTGTCCGAAAGATTTTGATCTGATCCCCGACATCTCCCTGATGTCTCCCCGATCCACGGGTGCCGTTGCCCCGGTGACCCGCTGCACCCGGTAGCGTTCGAGGCCGTACCGACAGGTGCGACACAGGCATGTGCGACACCGGTACGTGCGACAGGGAGAAGGGGCGGACGGAATGACGGGCGAGGGCGGCGGATGGTCGGCGTTGATCGGGCGTCTCGCCCGTAGGCGCGCCGAGGCCGAGGCGTCCCCGCAGCCGGACCCGGTCGTCCACGTCCCGATCGAGCCGCACCCGATCGAGGTGCGCGCGGCCGAGCCGCATCCGATCCCGGTGCCGGCCGCCTCGGTCGAGGGCACTGCGGACGGATCCGGCGGGCTGCCCGCGGGCGCGGTGAACGGCGCCAACGGCGGCGTGAACGGCGGCGTGACCGGTGGCGTCAACGGCGGCGCGGTGAACGGCGGCGTCAACGGCGGCGTGAACGGCGGCGCGGTGAACGGCCAGCCGCCGTATCCGGCGCGCCCCGCGCACCCCTCCGAGGCCGTCCCGTGGACGCTGCGGGTGGCCGCCGAGGGCATCGCGCGCCTGCTGATCGTCGGCGCGGGCCTGTACTTCCTGTTCCGGATCATCGGCACGCTGCGGATCGTCGCCTTCGCCTTCGTCGCGGCGCTGCTGATCAGCGCGCTGCTGCAGCCGACCGTCTCGTGGTTCCGCCGCCACGGCGTCCCCCGCGGCCTGGCCACCGCGATGACCTTCCTCGGCGGGCTGATCGGCATCGCGCTGGTCGCCTGGTTCGTGGTCTGGCAGGTCAGCACCAACCTCAACCAGGTCACCGACCACGTCCAGACCGGCATCCTGCAGATCAAGCACTGGCTCGAGACCGGGCCGATGCACCTCACCGACAAGCAGATCAACGAGTTCGCCAACCAGCTGACCAAGGTCGTGGGCACCAACAGCGACCAGATCACCTCGTTCGGCTTCTCCACGGTCGGCATCGTGGTGGAGATCGTGACCGGCGTCTTCCTGGCCGCCTTCTGCACGTTCTTCCTGCTCTACGACGGCGAGCGGATCTGGGGCTGGACGCTCCGGTTGCTGCCGCTGCGCTCCCGCATGGCGATGTCGGGCGCGGGCCCGCGCGCGTGGGCGACGCTGACCGCGTACGTGCGCGGCACGGTGATGGTCGCGTTCATCGACGCGGTGTCGATCGGTATCGGGATCTACCTGCTGGGCGTCCCGCTGGCGATGCCGATCGCGGTGATCATCTTCCTCGGCGCGTTCGTCCCGCTGGTGGGCGCGCTGGTGACGGGGACCATCGCGGTCCTGATCGGCCTGGTGACGCACGGGATCGTGACTGCGGGGCTGGTCCTGGCCATCCTGCTGGGTGTCCAGCAGATCGAGGGCCACCTGCTCCAGCCCCTCATCCTCGGCCGCGCGGTCCGGATCCACCCGCTCGCGGTGATCCTCGCAGTGACCTGCGGCTCGATCGTCGGCGGCATCGGCGGGGCGATTGTCGCGGTCCCGCTGGTGGCTGTCACCAACACCACGGTCGGCTACCTCCGCCAGCGCTACCACGTCGACGAGGACATCCGCGCGGCGCTGAGCGCTGCGGCGAGCGAGTAGTTGTTCGCAGAGGGATCGTTGCAAACGTCAGGGGCGCGGGGAACTGCGCGACAAGCCACCCCTGTGTGGTGACTCATCGAACGAACAGGGCCATCCGCATTGGGTGGTTGCTCGCGCAGTTCCTCGCGCCCCTAAGGAAGTTGCAGCTTCCTGTCAGCGTCAGGCCAGGCGGCCTTCGGCCTCCAGCGTCACGCCGACGGCCTGGACGACCGCGGCGATCTTGACTGCGGCCTGGACGACCTCGCGGTCGACGCCCGCGGCGCGCAGCACCTGCTCGTGGGAGTCCAGGCACTGCCCGCAGCCGTTGATCGCCGAGACGGCCAGGGACCAGAGCTCGAAGTCGACCTTCTCCACGCCCGGGTTGCCGATGACGTTCATCCGCAGGCCGGCCCGCATCGTGCTGTACTCCTTGTCGGAGAGCAGATGCAGCGTCCGGTAGTAGACGTTGTTCATCGCCATGATCGCCGCCGCGGCCTTCGCCGCCTCGTACGCCTCAGGCTTGAGGTTGGCGCGGGCCTCCGGCTCCAGCTCGGCCAGCACCCGCTCGCTGCGCGAGGCGATCGCGCAGGCCAGGACCGTGCCCCAGAGCTGCTGCTCGGGCAGGTCCGCGTTGCCGATGACCGAGCCCAGGTTGAGCTTGAGGTCCTTGGCGTAGTCCGGGAGGGCTGCCTTCAGTTCGTCGAGTGCCATCGACTACCTGCTCACTCGGCCGCGAGCAGCGCGCCCGCGTCCAGGGTCTGCTCGCCCTTGTTCCAGTTGCACGGGCACAGCTCGTCGGTCTGCAGCGCGTCGAGGACCCGGAGGACCTCCTTGGGGTTGCGGCCCACAGAACCTGCGGTGACCATCACGAACTGGATCTCGTTGTTCGGGTCGACGATGAAGACCGCGCGCTGGGCGGTGCCGTCCGCGCCCTCGACGCCGCAGTCGCGCATCAGCTCGTGCTTGATGTCGGCCAGCATCGGGAAGGGCAGGTCGCGCAGGTCCTTGTGGTCCTTGCGCCAGGCGTGGTGCACGAACTCGGAGTCGCCGGAGACGCCGAGGATCTGGGCGTCGCGGTCGGCGAACTCGTCGTTCAGCTTGCCGAAGGCGGCGATCTCGGTCGGGCAGACGAAGGTGAAGTCCATCGGCCAGAAGAACACCACGCGCCACTTGCCCTCGTAGGACTTGTGGTTGATGGCCTCGAACTCATTGCCGGACTCGATCGAGACGCAGGCAGTGAGGTCGTACTCGGGGAACTTGTCGCCGATGGTCAGCACGGAGGGGTCTCCTCAGGGGGTTGCGTGACGTACCCCGCCAACCTCGCACAACCGGCTTTGATCAGGGAAATAGCTACAATCGAACCCGTTGATCGGAGGAAGCTATCAGTAAGACCCCCAGCGTGGCCCAGCTGCGCGCGTTCGTGGCGGTGGCCGAGCTCCGGCACTTCCGCGAGGCGGCGGCCTCGCTGCGGATGAGCCAGCCGGCGTTGTCCGGAGCCGTCGCGGCGCTCGAAGAGGCGCTCGGCGTCCAGCTGGTGGAGCGCACCACCCGCAAGGTCATCATCACACCCGTCGGCGAGCGTGTCGCCGTCCGGGCGCGGTGCGTGCTCGGCGAGCTCAACGCGCTGACGGAGGAGGTCGACGCCGCACGACGCCCGTTCACCGGGCCGCTGCACCTCGGCGTGATCCCGACGATAGCGCCCTACCTGCTGCCCACCGTGCTGCGGCTGGCCCGCGACCACTACCCGGACCTGGACCTGCACGTCCACGAGGAGCGCACCCACCAGCTGGTCGACGGGCTGCAGTCCGGTCGGCTCGACCTGCTGCTGCTCGCGCTGCCCGGTGGCGCGGGGCTGGTCGACATCCCCCTCTACGACGAAGACTTCGTGCTGGTCACCCCGCCCGACCACGAGCTCGCCGGACGCGTGGACGTGCCGCGCGACGTGCTGCTCGACCTCGACGTGCTGCTGCTGGAGGAGGGCCACTGCCTGCGGGACCAGGCGCTCGACCTCTGCCGTGAGGTCGGTGCGGAGCCGGGCGCGACGCGGGCGGCGGGGCTGTCGACGCTGGTGCAACTGGTCGCGGGCGGCCTCGGGGTGACGCTGCTCCCGGCCACGGCGGTGCAGGTGGAGACCGGACGCGCGTCGGGGCTGGCCGCGACCCGGTTCAGTGATCCTCCGCCGGGGCGGCGAATCGGCCTGTCGCACCGCAACTCGTCGCCGCGCACGGCCGAGTACGAGCGCTTCGCCGAGTCGTTGCGTGTCGCGGTGCGCGAACTCCCGGTCCGGATCATCGAGCCGTAGGCTGCCGGGCAGACAGCGATGCGGCGGCAGCGATGTGGAGGCAGCGATGATCTGGAGGAACCGGCATGAGCAACCTCGACGTTAAGCCCCAGCCCACGCTCTGCGGCGGACGTGAGGACGTCTCCGCGCAGCCCGTCCGGGAGCTGCTGACCGGCAAGCCGGTCCAGCTCGGCGAGAGCACGGTGGTCCGCCGGCTGCTGCCGAACCTGGGTCGGCGCATGATCGGTGCGTGGTGCTTCGTCGACCACTACGGTCCCGACGACATCGAGCACGAGTCCGGCATGCGGGTCGCACCGCACCCGCACATGGGCCTGCAGACGGTCAGTTGGCTGCACGAGGGATTCGTCGAGCACCGCGACAGCCTCGGGTCCGTGCAGACCGTGCACCCGCGCGAGCTGGGCCTGATGACGGCGGGTCACGCCGTCTCCCACTCCGAGAGCTCGCCCAAGGCGCACGGAAAGTGGCTGCACGGAGCGCAGTTGTGGGTGGCGCTGCCGGACGGCGACCGTTTCACCGAGCCGAGCTTCGACCACCATCCGCAGCTGCCCCGGGTCCAGGGCCAGGGCGTGGACGCCACGGTGATCCTCGGCAGCCTGGACGGCGCGACCTCCCCGGGCCGGACCTTCACGCCGCTGCTGGGTGCCGACCTCACCATCGCCGCCGGCGCGGAGGCCCGACTCCCGCTCCAACCCGACTTCGAGTACGCGGCCCTGGCCATGTCCGGAGCCGCCGAGGTCGACGGCGTCCGGATCGAGCCCGGCTCGCTGCTCTACCTCGGCTGCGGTCGCCGCTCCCTCCCGCTGCGCGCGGACGACGGTCCGGCGAGCGTGATGCTGCTGGGCGGTGAGCCCTTCGCCGAGAAGCTGGTCATGTGGTGGAACTTTGTCGGCCGCTCGCACGAGGAGATCGCCGCCGCCCGCCAGGACTGGATGGCCGGCGACCGCTTCGGCGAGGTCCACGGCTACGACGGCCACCCGATCCCGGCCCCCGAACTCCCGTCCCTCCGCCTCAAGCCGCGCGGCCGCGAGCGCTGACCGACGAGGTGGGTCACGAGTTGCTGCGGACCAGCACCGGTTCGTGCTGCGCCGTGTGGACGTCGCGGGGAAGCAGCAGCGGGGTGGCCAGGATGAGCAGTCCTGCGACCGTGAGAGCGGTGCGTGGGCTGGTGGCGTCGGCGAGCAGCCCGGCGAGCGCGGTGAGGACGGCGATGCACGCCTGCTGGCCGATGGACCAGGCGGACAGGGTGCGGGCGACGAGGTGCTTGGGGGTGTGTTCGAGCCGGTAGGTGGCGACGACCGGGGCGTACAGGCTCATGTTGATGATGATGGCCAGTTCGACCGCCATCACGGTGACCAGGCCGACGATGCCGGGACGGATGAACGCCAGGCCGATCAGCCAGACGCAGCGCAGGGTGCCGACGGTGCGGAACACCGCCTGCTCTCCGTAGCGGGCCACCACGCGGCGGGCGAGTCGCGAGCCGATGAGTCCGCCGACGCACGGGACGGCGAAGGCGAGCCCGTACTGCCATGGCGGGAACCCGAGTTGGCGAAGGAGGAGCACGGACAGCAACGGCTCGGTGGCCATGATCAGACCGCCGACGAGCATGTTGTTGAGGTAGAGCGCCCGCAAGCCGGGATGGCCCAGGATGTGTCGCCAGCCGTCGAGCAGCGCGCCCGCCCGGGTCGGGCTCTTGCCCGTCGGTTGTGGCGCTTCCTCCCGGCCGCGAATCGCGGTGATGCCCAGCGCGGAGAACAGGTAGCTGAGCGCGTCGGCCACCACGGTGGTGACCGGCCCGAACAGCCCGATCGCCGCTCCGCCCAGCGGTGGCCCGATCGCGATGGAGCTCCAGTTCGTCGACTCGAAGCGCGCGTTGGCCACCAGCAGGTCGTCCGGCCGGACGAGGGCCTTGAGGTAGGAGCCGCTGGCCGCGTTGAAGGCGATCTTGGCGCTGGCGACGACGGCCGAGACCACGAGCAGCTGGACGAAGCTGAGCAGACCGAACGCGTAGGCGACCGGGATCGTCATCATGGCCGCGAACCGGGTCAGGTCCATCGCGATCATGACCGGGCGCTTGCGCCGGAACTCCACCCACGGCGCGAGCGGCAGCGCGATCAGCGCGCCCACGGCGGGCCCCACCGCGGACAGCGCGGACACCTCGGCGGGGCCGGCGTGCAACGCCAGCACGGCGATCAGCGGGAACGCGCCGAATCCCAGCCCGGACCCGTAGGCGCTGACCGCGTACGCCGCCCACAGCCAGCCGAACTGCCGGCCCAACGCTCGCCTGCGCAGCATGCCCAGCGCCCCCCTTGATGCCCCACTCGAACAGACGGAAGTTGACCGGTGAGAGCTAACCGAGCAACGCGCCAGCGGGTCAAACAACGATTCTGCCAGCGAGTCACAACCGTCCGTTGTCCACTAGGGTGGCTCGGCGTGGATCTCGAAGCCGTACGCACCTTCGTCGCCGCCGCGGAAGCCGGTCAGTTCCAGGAAGCCGCCGCCGGCCTGTCGATCACCCAGCAGGCCGTCTCCAAGCGCATCGCCGGGCTGGAGAAGGACCTGGATGTGCGCCTGTTCATCCGCACGGCCCGGGGCGCCCGGCTCACCATCGACGGCCAGGCGTTCCTGCCCCATGCCCGTGAACTTCTCCGGGTGGCGGAGCGGGCCGACGCGTCTGTCCGTCCCGGCCGCCGCGCCCTACGCGTCGACGTCGTCAACCGGCGGATCGCCACAGCGGGGCTGGTCCAGGACTTCTACCGCGCGCATCCCGAGATCGAACTGGACGTCGTGACGCTGGACGCCGACCTCGACGGCGCGATCGCCGCTGTCGAAGCCGGGACGATCGACGCCACCTTCCACGCGGTTCCCCCGCAGCGTCTCGTGCCGGACGCGATCAACACGGCCCGAGTGATCGACGACCGGCACCAACTGCTCGTCGGACCGCGCCACCCGCTCGCCAACGCCCGTACGGTCACGCCGGGACAACTCGCCGGACACCGCATCTGGATGCCGGGCCTGGACGCCCGCGGCGAAGTGGCCGTCTACTACTACGAACTCGCTGACGCCTTCGACCTCACCATCGACATGGTCGGCCCCGTCTTCGGGAACGAGGCACTGCTGGACGAGATCGCCGACTCGAAGGACCTGGCGACGCTGGTCGGCGAAGGCTCTCGATACCTGTGGCCGGACAGCTACGACCTGCGGCGCATCCCGATCAGTGACCCGGCGCCGGTCTATCCGATGTCACTGATCTGGCGCGACGACAACCCTCATCCCGCACTCCGCGAACTTCGCGGCTTCCTCACCTCCAGGCGAACCGCTTCGACCGACGCCGACGTCTGGACACCGACCTGGGCCCGGAAGGATCCGCCGGACAGGCCCAGGCCCTGAGGGCGATCCTCCGCCTTGCAGCTGACCGCGCCAGCCGACCCGGGCTGATCCGACGGGAATAGTCAGACAGGGCCTAGTCCACCACGCGGGTGAGCGGCGCCGTGGTTCCCATCGTGCGGGCCGAGCCGCCCGGGAGGTGGCCGGCGCGGCCACGGGCGCCGCGGGAGAGCAGCAGGTAGAGGCCTGCGGCGAAGGCGCCGGAGAGCAGGAAGCTGATGTCGATGCCGCCCGTGTACGGGAGCAGCGGGCCCTGGTAGACGGGGGTGTCGACGGCGCAGAGGCCGAGGGCGCTGCCGCCCGCCCAGGCGACGGTCGCGGCCGTGTTCCAGCCCGCGCGGTACCAGTAGATGCCGCCGCGGGTGCGCTGGTTGAGCACCTGGAGCGAGTGCTGGTCGTAGTCGCCGCGGCAGCGGAAGTGACCGATCAGGGTGATCACGGCCCAGGGGGTGCCGATCGCGGTGAGGATCAGCACGAACGAGGTGACCGCGTCCTGCGCGTTCCAGACGAAGTGGCCGAGGAAGACCAGCACGGTCGCCATCGCGGCGACCACGTAGGTGGCCTGGAGCCGGGTCGCGCGCGGCAGGATGGCGTCGAGGTCGAGGCCCATGCTGTAGAGCATCAGGCCGGTGTTACCCGCGCTGCCCATCAGGCCGTTGACCAGCAACGGCAGCAGGAACCACGCCGGGGAGCCGAGGATCAGGCTGTGTACGTAGCTGTTCCCGGCATGCGTCGCCACGGCCGTGAACGTGCCGAACAGCTGCGGGATCAGCAGGCCGAGGAAGAGCCCGAGACCGGTGGACCACAGCACCCGTCCCCGCGCGTGGCGGGTGGGCGAGACGTAGCGGGTGTAGTCGCCGAGCAGGGTGATGAACGCGATCGGCCCGCTCAGACCGGCCGCGACGACCGAGAGCAGCCAGGTCGGCCAGAAGCCGCCGAGCAGGTAGCTGCCGTGCGTCGACGGGTCGAAGTGCGGTGCGAAGGCGAAGAGTCCGGCGATCAGCAGCACGCCCATCGCCCACATCAGCAGCCGCTCCAGCTTGAGCAGCATCCGGTAGCCGAAGACGGCCGCGGTCGCGCTGAGCACGGCCAGCACCGAGTAGGTGACGATGTAGGCGGGCCCGTCGGCGGGCAGTCCCAGCATCCGGTTGAGCGAGCCGACCACGACGTCGCCGCCGACCCAGAGCGCCAGCGCGGTGTAGCCGAGCGAGAGCAGCAGACCGACCAGCGAGCCGATCAACCGCCCGCGCACCCCGAAGAACGCTCCGGAGCTGGTCGAGAGGTTGGTCGCGGTCCGCAGCGAGACCAGCGCGAGCGGCGCGGTCAGCACGATGCCCAGCGCCGTGCCGAGCACCAGCGAGGTCATGCTGCCCCAGAAGGACAGGCCGAAGGAGACCGGCAGCCAGCCGAAGACGACCACGCCGAAGGCGAGGTTGGAGCCGACCAGGATGTGGACGATGTCCTTGGGCGAGCTGGTCCGCTCGGCGTCCGGGATGGTGTCGACGCCGTACTGCTCGATCGGGCTGTGGCCGGCTTGGGCTGCTCCGTTGCCGCCCGCTCCGTCGGCGGTCGAGGTGTGCTGCATGCGAGTGCCTCTGCGCTGGGACATCCGGGGCACAGGCGACGCAGGCCCCGATAAAGGTCCTGGACATCTTTGGCGGATGAATACGCCCTGACCATGGTGAAATCAGACGAAGAACGCGTTTCGATTACTCCACTTCGGCCCAAGACGTCCGAGGCACCGGCATGTCACCCGCGTGTGGCCCGGGTGTCCGCGCCCTCGTCGGCACCCCCCTCGGCCGGTTCAGCCTCGGGTGATCCGCAGCACACCCGTCTCGGTGCCCTGGTAGAGGGTGCCGTCGGGTGCGGTCGTGCCGGTCATCTGCAGCGGGTTGTAGAGCAGGCCCAGGCCGATCGGAGTGCTGGACAGCTGGGCGCCGGTCGCGGGGTCGATCACCGCGTAGGAGTAGCGGGCGAAGGTGTCGCTGCCGACCAGGCCGGTCGGGCCGCTGACCGCGACCGTGTAGATCCGGTCGTCGGCGAGCGAGAGGCGGGGGAGTGCCGCGGAGCGGACGTCGCTGTTCCAGACCGGATGGCAGCCGTTGCCGTCGGCGTCCAGGTCCACCCGGCTCAGGCCGCCCGCGAAGTCGGCCGAGGACGGCAGGCTCGCGGGAGCGCCGGCGGGCAGGGCCGGGTACGGGTAGCCGTAGGTGTCGGTGACGAAGACGCTGTGTCCGGAGGCGATGACCGCGTCCTCGGTGCCGCTCTCCGGGAACTGCGTCAGCACCGGCGTGGTGCAGACCGGCGTCGGCCCGGCGGAGACCTTCCAGACCAGCAGGTTCTCGTGCGGGGCCGCGTTGTCGGTGATGGTCACGTAGGCGGTGCCGTCGCCGGGCCCGAAGAAGCTGGGGGTCGCTCCGGTGCCCCGACTGAGCTGGCCGGGCTTGCGACCGGGCCCCCGGTCGTAGGGGGCGCGCCACTGGATCCGAGGGGTGCCGTCCGGGGCCTCGCCGAGCAGGTAGAGGGCGTGGTCGGTGGCGACGGCGGTGTGGCCGGGGACGGTGGAGATGCTGTTCTCCACGCCCTCGCCGGTGCTGATGGTCCGCACCGCGCCCGTCGTCGTGTCGGCGGTCCCGATCACGCCGCCGGCGGTCGCGAACCAGATCCGGCCGTCCCACCCGGGGCTGAGGCCGACGATGCTGTCACCGGCCGGGATCGCGCCCGCCAGCGACGTGGACTGGTCGACCGTGAGCGTCCAGCCGCCTCCCGCCGACCGGTGGTGGCCGATGCGCAGCAGGTTGTCGTCGCCGTCGACGACCACCAGCGCGTCGGTGTTGTCCAGGTAGGCGTACACGCCGCCGAAGAGACTGCCCTTCGGCAGCGCGAGTGAGGCGAGGTCGCCCCCGGTGGACGGGTCGAGCAGGTGCACCGTCGGCGTCCGCCCGAAGATCGTGGTGCAGAGCGCGACGGGCATGCGGTCGCTGCCGATCACCACGGTCGGGCAGGCGGAGGCGAGCGCGGTCCGGGTCCAGCTGATCGGACCGATCCCGGGGCCCGGGTACGGGGTGGTGTCGCTGGAGGCGCTGTCGCCGTGCATCGTCGCGGTGCCGTCGGCCGCGGTGGCCGGGTTCTGTGGCGGCAGCGGCCCGAATCCGGTCGGGGACGACGGCGTTGCCGCGAAGGCGTTTCCGACCGCGAGGCAGAGCGCGGCGGCGGTGAAGGTGAGAGAGGTGCGCAGGCGCATGGCAGGTCCTGTTCCGTGGCTCGGCGGAAGGAAGGGACGCCAGGCGGCCGGTCGCGCAGCAGCGGACGCGGACCCGCACGCGGACCGGGGGGTCGGCGGTGGGTCGGCGGGTGGACATGCGTGAGGGCCGCTCGGCTCGGAAGGTGAGCGGCCCTCGAAGGGAGAGTGAGGTGGCGGGCCGCGTCAGCTGACGCGGCGACAACTCGTGGTGGTGGCCAGGCCATGGTCCACATGGCGGCGGCTCACCAGCAGGGTCATGCCGACACCGTAGCGGCGCGGCCGACGGCGGGACAGGGCCTGTCCGCCTGGTGGGCAGGGCCCGTGGTGCGGTCCCGCGCGATGGTCAGGCGGCCGTGCCGGGGTCCGCAGCAGACAGCAGCTCGGGGTGCTGGCGGGCGGTGACCTCCGGGTGGGCACGCACCCAGCCCTTGAGCTCGTTCCAGCCGAACTCGGCAAAGAGCGGGTTGTCCGGGTCCTCCGTCACGCCGGTGGCCTTCGCGGCGTGCGGGAAGGGGAGCGGCTCGATCCGGGCGTCCAGGCGCGGGTTGTAGAAGAACGGCGCGGAGAAGCGCTCACGCGCTCCCGGCGGGCTCACCACACGGTGGTTGGTGGCCTTGAGGTAGCCGTTGGTCGCCACCTCAAGCAGCTCGCCCAGGTTCACCACGAACGCGCCGGGGATGTGCGGCACGTCGATGAAGCCGGCCTCGGGCCCCTCCGGCGACTCCACCTGCAGCCCGCCGACGCCGTCGGTGAGCAGCAGCGTCAGGAAGCCGTAGTCCTTGTGCACGCCCACGCCCTGGTCGTCGCCGACGGGGGCGCGGCCGGGATAGCGGATCAGCTTGAGATGGCTGCGCGGATGACCGGCGAACGCCGCGTCGTAGAAGTCCGGCGGCGCGCCGATCGAGGCGAGCAGCTCGTGCAGCAGATGGTCGGCGACCGCGCTCAGCCGGGCGATCCAGCGCTGGGTGACCTCGCGCAGCTCCGGCTGTGCGCCGGGCCACTGGTTCGGGCCCTCCAGCCACCAGTACGCGGGCTCGCCCTCGGCGGGGACGTGCGGCGGCAACTCCTCGCCGATGTCCAGCTGGTCACGCCAGTCGCGGGTGCCGCGGGTCAGCTCCTTGCCGATCCGCGTGTAACCGCGGAAGTGCGGGGAGTTGCGGTTGTCCAGGGCCACCCGGTCGGCCTCGGGCAGTTCGAAGAAGGTGCGGGAGACGCGCAGCAGTTCGTCGCTCTCCTCGGGACCGATGCCGTGGCCGACGAGCTGGAAGAAGCCGACGTCGCGGGCCGCCCGGTGGAGCGCCTCGCGGTCCAGGTCGGAGAGGTCGACGACGGGGAGGTCGGTGCGGGAGAGGGAGGGGCGAGCGGTGGCGGTCATGACGGTCCTCGGGGAGTGCGCGCAGGAGGGGAGGGGACGCTGGGGTCAGGCCTCGGCACGACAGGACATGCTCGTGACGCGGACGTAGTCCACGTGGCGTCGGGAGACGAGCAGAGTCATGGAACGAGCGTAACGCCGAGCGCTTCCGCTTCCCGCTGTGGCGGAGGTGAGGAAGCCGACACTTCTCAGGGAATGTGCGGGATGCTCCCCGGTGTTCTACGGCCGACACGCCAGAACGGCATCGAAATCGAAAGGGGATGCCCGTGAATATCAACCACACACTTGCCGAGGAGTACGCCCGCGCGCAGCTCTTCTTCGACTCCAAGGCGTACAGCGACGCCGCGTTGATCCTGGCCCCGATCGTGGCCGCCGAGCCGACGCACGCCGCCGCGCGGATGCTGCTGGCCCGGTCCTACTACCACTCCGCGCAGCTGCGCCGCGCGGAGGAGGTGCTTGCGCAGGTGGTCGAGCGCGACCCGGTGGACGGCTACGCCCGTCTGTTGCTCGGCCGCACCCTGGAGCGCCAGGGCGGCCGTGCCGAGGAGGCAGCGACCCAGCTGCGCCTCGCCGAGTCGCTCGGCCAGTCGCTGATCTGAGTCCTCGTCCGTCTTCGCTCTGGGCGGACGATCCGTGCCACCACGGACTTTGACGATCTGTCAGTCCAAATTGGTCCAGACCCTTGACGCTCCTATTGGTACGTACCAATCTGATGCGGTGTCGGGTACACGACCATGCGGAGGATGCGTCATGCCACGCTCCAGACGGATCGGACTCACACTCGCGGGGGCGGCCACGGCCTTGCTCGGCCTGGCCGCCTCCCTGCTCGGCAGTCCCGCAGGCGCGGCTGCCGCGACGAACACCACCAAGGCGGCGGCCACCAGCGGCGGCATCAAGGTCGCCTACTACGACCAGTGGTCGATCTACCAGAACGCCTTCTACCCCAAGAACCTCGACACCGAAGGGATCGCGGGCAAGGTCGACTACCTCATCTACGACTTCGAGAACATCGACCCCACCAACCTGACCTGCTTCGAGAACACCAAGGCCACCGACCCGGACCCGGGTGGCGAGAGCGACCCCAACGCCGGTGACGGCGCCGAGGACGCCTTCGCCGACTACGGGAAGTCCTACGACTCCAGCATCAGCGTCGACGGCACGTCCGACGTCTACAACCAGCCGATCGTGGGCAACTTCCACCAGCTCCAGGAGCTGAAGAAGAAGTACCCGAACCTCAAGATCCTGCTGTCGATCGGCGGTTGGACCTACTCGAAGTACTTCTCCGACGTGGCCGCCACCGCGGCCTCCCGGCAGAAGTTCGTCTCGTCCTGCATCGACATGTTCATCAAGGGCAACCTGCCCGTCGAGAACGGCTACGGCGGCACCGGCACCGCGGCCGGCATCTTCAGCGGCTTCGACATCGACTGGGAGTACCCGGCCTCCAGCGGCGGCCACCTCGGCAACCACTACTCGCCGAACGACACCGCCGACTACACCGCGCTGCTGGCCGAGTTCCGCAACGAGCTGAACGCCCAGGGTGCCGCCGACGGCCACACTTACGCGCTCTCGGCCGCGCTGCCGTCCGGTCAGGACAAGATCAGCCTGATCCAGACCAACCAGATCGCCCAGTACCTGACCTTCGGCGACGTCATGTCGTACGACATGTACGGCGCGTGGAACGCCACCGGGCCGACGGACGAGCAGGACCCGCTCTACGCCAACCCCAACTCGCCCGAGTCCAAGGTCGCCCCCGGCAACGAGACGTACAGCGTCGACAACGCCATCAAGGCCTGGACCGTCGGGGATTCGCAGTACGGGATACCAGGCGGCTTCCCGGCGAACAAACTCACTATCGGCCTGCCGTTCTACTATCGCGGCTGGACCGGGGTACCGGCGGGGAGCAACCACGGTCTCTATCAGACCGCGACGGGCGCGTCGGCGGGGCAGACCGACTCCGGCAACGTGCCAGGCGTGGCCATGTACAAGGAGTTGACCGGGACGGTCGACAATCCGGCCGACACCTACTGGGATCCCGTCACCGACTCCGCGTACTTCTACGACGGGACCAACTTCTACGGCGGTGAGTCCGCGCAGTCGATCCAGACCAGGGCCGACTACGCGCACTGCAACGGCCTCGCCGGCTTCATGATGTTCTCGCTCTACGACCTCGATCCCGCGACCACGCTCTTCAACGACGCGGTCAACGACATCAACGGGTCGGCGAGCACCTGCCCGACGCCGCCCACGGGCAGCCCGACTGCCTCGGTGTCGTCCAGCGCGAGCGGCTCGCCGTCCGCGTCCCCCTCCACTTCTCCCTCGACCTCGACCTCGCCGTCGACGTCACCGTCCACCTCGCCCTCGTCCAGCCCGACCGGGTCCGGCGGCTCGGGTGCGCTGGTCAACGGCGGGTTCGAGAGCGGCAGCCTGAGCCCGTGGACCTGCCAGTCCGGCAGCAAGGTGGTGACCACACCCACACACAGCGGCTCGCACGCGCTCCAGGTGACGCCCAGCTCGTCGACCACGGGTGAGTGCGACCAGACGGTCACCCTCCAGCCCGACACCAGCTACACGCTGTCCGGCTGGGTCCAGGGGAACTACGCGTACGTCGGCGTGAGCGGGGGCGCGACGGCCAGCACCTGGTCCAGCAACAGCGGCTGGAACCAGCTGAACGTGCCGTTCACCACCGGCTCCAGCGGCACGGTGACGGTCTACGTCCACGGCTGGTACGGCCAGGGCAACGTCTTCGCCGACGACCTCGCCCTGAGCTGAGCCGTCGACCTCTCAGGGGTGGGTCATCCGCAGCACGTCCAGGGCCTCGTCCAACTGCTGCTCGGTGATCCGCCCCTCCGCCACATGGCCGCGTTCGAGCACGACCTGACGGATCGTCTTGCGCTCCGCCAGGGCCTGCTTGGCGATCTTCGCGGCCTCCTCGTAACCGAGGTAGCGGTTGAGCGGCGTCACCACCGAGGGCGAGGACTCCGCGTACTCGCGGAGCCGCTCGGTGTTGGCGGTGATGCCGTCGACCGTCCGGTCAGCCAGCAGTCGGGCGACGGCGGCCAGCAGCCGCACCGACTCCAGCACGTTGCGGGCGATCACCGGCAGCATCACGTTCAGCTCGAAACTGCCGCTCGCGCCCGCGATCGCGACGGTGGTGTCGTTGCCGGCCACCTGGGCGGCGACCATCAGCGTCGCCTCCGGGATCACCGGGTTGACCTTGCCCGGCATGATCGACGAACCCGGCTGGAGGTCGGGCAGGTTGATCTCACCCAGCCCCGTACGCGGCCCGGAACCCATCCAGCGCAGGTCGTTGGAGATCTTCGTGAACCCGACGGCGATGGTCCGAAGCTGACCGCTCAGCTCCACCAGCCCGTCCCGGGCGCCCTGCGCCTCGAAGTGGTCCCGCGCCTCGGTCAGCGGCAGCCCGGTGGCGCGCGCCACCTCCTCGATCACGGCGGCGGAGAAGCCGGGCGGGGTGTTGATGCCCGTCCCGACCGCGGTCCCGCCGAGCGGCAGCTCGGCCACCCGCGGCAGCGTCGCCCGCAGCCGCTCCACCCCGTACCGGACCTGGGCGGCGTAACCGCCGAACTCCTGGCCGAGGGTGACCGGCGTGGCGTCCATCAGGTGCGTCCGGCCCGACTTCACCGTCACCGCGAACTCCTCCGCCTTGCGCGCGAGCGCGTCGGCGAGGTGGTTGAGCGCGGGGATCAGCTCGTGGGCGACCGCCGCGGTGGCGGCGATGTGGATCGAGCTGGGGAAGACGTCGTTGGACGACTGACTGGCGTTGACCTGGTCGTTGGGGTGGACCGGACGTCCCAGCCGCTCGCTCGCGAGCGTCGCGATCACCTCGTTGGCGTTCATGTTCGACGACGTCCCGGACCCGGTCTGGAAGACATCGATCGGGAACTCCGCGTCCCAGCGCCCCTCCTCGACCTCCTCGGCCGCCGCGCGGATCGCCTCCGCGGTCTCCGCGTCCAGCACCCCGAGCTTCGCGTTCACCGCCGCGGCCGCAGCCTTGATCTGCGCCAGCGCCGCAATGTGCGCCCGCTCCAGCCGCTGCCCGGAGATCGGGAAGTTCTCCACCGCCCGCTGCGTCTGCGCCCGCCACTTCGCCTCGGCGGGAACGCGCACCTCGCCCATCGAGTCGTGCTCGATCCGGAAGTCGTCCATATCCCGCTCAGCGTCCCAGCACGGGACGTTGTTCCCGCCCCGGACACGCCGCTGCGGTCAGCGAACCCAGTCCTTGAGCGGCTCGGTGTCGAGCTCGAACCCCACGGGCTCAGGGAGATCGACCCGCTTGCCGAACGGGCGGCGGTGGACGGTCTCGTAGCGGGTGCCGTCCGGGTCGGAATGGACGACGACCTCGCAGCTGTCCCGGTCGATCAGCAGGTAGACGGGGATGCGCGCCTCGGCGTAGGCACGGGGTTTCTCGATGCGGTCGCGCCGGTCCGTGTCCGTGTCGTAGGACGTCACCTCGGCGACGAGAAGCACCCCGTCGGTGGCGGCCCACTCGCCCTGACCCGCGATGGACGGAGCAAGGACGCCGTCGGGCCGGGCGAAGCCGTTCCGATGGCCTCGGATGCGCAGCCCCTGCTCAGGGAAGAGATAAAGCTCGGGTCGCGCTTGGATGCAGATCCGAAGCAGCCACTGGATGATCATGGCATGGTCGCCGTCGGGCACGGGCTTCTCGCACAGCCTGCCGTCGATGAACTCAAGACTGACGTCCTCGCGGGCCGCGACGCGCGCGATCTCCTCGAAGGCGTCGACGGGCAGCCGTGAGGCAGCATGGTCCGACTCGCGCTCGTGCAGGACGGTCATCCGCCAACCTCCTTCGCCACCAGAAACGCTACCGCAGCGGTACGACAGAAGGCCCCCGCAGTGTGCGAGGGCCTCCTGACGAGTGAACAGCCTGGCCGTCAGGCCTTCGGTCCGACCGGGATGTTGGTGATCAGCGGCTGGACCGGGCCCGGGTCGGTGAAGAAGTCGTTGCCCTTGACACCTGTGCCGATGGCCGGTCTCGCATTGCTCGGCCCCTGGGGGCCTCTCAAGCTTCGACCGGCTGCGCCGGACTCCGTCCGTCGGCCTGCCTGGTGGCTCTAGGCACCCGCGCGGACCTGGATGGAGGTGAAGGTCGGCGTCGGTTCCGGCGAAGCAAAGAAGTCGTTCCCCTTGTCATCGACCACGATGAACGCCGGGAAGTCCTCGACCTCGATGCGCCAGACGGCCTCCATGCCGAGCTCGGCGTACTCCAGGACCTCGACCTTCTTGATGCAGTCCTGGGCGAGGCGCGCCGCCGGGCCGCCGATGGAGCCGAGGTAGAAGCCGCCGTGCTTGGCGCAGGCGTCGGTGACCTGCTGGGAGCGGTTGCCCTTGGCCAGCATGACCATGGAGCCGCCCGCCGCCTGGAACTGGTCGACGTAGGAGTCCATCCGGCCGGCCGTGGTCGGGCCGAACGAGCCGGAGGCGTAGCCCTCGGGGGTCTTGGCCGGGCCCGCGTAGTAGACCGGGTGGTTCTTCAGGTACTCCGGCATGCCGTCGCCGGCGTCCAGGCGCTCCTTGAGCTTGGCGTGCGCGATGTCGCGCGCCACGACCAGGGTGCCGGTCAGCGACAGGCGGGTCTTGACCGGGTGCTTGCTCAGCTCGGTGCGGATGTCGGCCATCGGCCGGTTGAGGTCGATCTTCACCACGTCGTCGGACAGGTGCTCGTCCGTGGTGTCCGGCAGGAAGCGGGCCGGGTCGCGCTCCAGCTGCTCCAGGAAGACGCCCTCGGCGGTGATCTTCGCCTGCGCCTGGCGGTCGGCCGAGCAGGAGACCGCGATGGCCACCGGGCAGGACGCGCCGTGACGCGGCAGCCGGACCACGCGCACGTCGTGGCAGAAGTACTTGCCGCCGAACTGCGCGCCGATGCCCAGCTTCTGGGTCAGCTCGAAGACCTTCTGCTCCAGCTCGACGTCACGGAAGCCGTGGCCGGTCGCTGAGCCCTCGGTCGGGAGCGTGTCCAGGTAGTGCGCGGAGGCGTACTTCGCGGTCTTCAGCGCGTACTCGGCGCTGGTGCCGCCGACGACGATGGCCAGGTGGTACGGCGGGCAGGCGGCCGTGCCGAGGGAGCGAATCTTCTGCTCCAGGAAGGCCATCATCGAGGCCTCGTTCAGGACCGCCTTGGTCTCCTGGAAGAGGAACGACTTGTTGGCCGAGCCGCCGCCCTTGGCCATGAAGAGGAACTTGTACGCGTCGCCGTCGGTCGCGTAGAGCTCGATCTGCGCCGGCAGGTTGGAGCCCGTGTTCTTCTCGTCCCACATGGTCAGCGGGGCCATCTGCGAGTAGCGCAGGTTCAGCTTGGTGTACGCGTCGTACACGCCGCGCGACAGCGCCTCCTCGTCACCGCCCTCCGTCAGGACGCCCTGGCCGCGCTTGCCCATGACGATCGCCGTGCCGGTGTCCTGGCACATCGGCAGCACGCCGGCCGCGGCGATGTTGGCGTTCTTCAGCAGGTCCAGCGCGACGAACTTGTCGTTCGGGCTGGCCTCCGGGTCGTCCAGGATCCGGCGCAGCTGGGCCAGGTGGGCCGGGCGCAGGTAGTGGGAGATGTCGTGCATGGCCTCGGCGGCCAGCAGCCGCAGGGCCTCCGGCTCGACCTGGAGGAAGGTGCGCCCGTTCGCCTCGAAGGTGCTGACGCCCTCGGAGGTGATCAGGCGGTAGGGGGTCTCGTCCTTCCCCAACGGCAGCAGGTCGGTGTAGGCGAACTCGGGCATCAGCGGACAATCCTCACGGTCAGGCGTCGTCGTCGGCGCGCCCTCCAGGGTATCGAGCGGTGCGCGGAAGCCGTCGGGCGGTGCGGGGGAGGTGCCCCGGATCACAGCAGAGGGCCGAGTCACTGGTCCCGGTCCGCGTCCGCTGACTATTCTCGGCGCGTGGACAACTCCTCGTCTTCGTCGTCCCATCAGCCGCCCGAGTCGGGATCGGAGCGCCTGCCGCAGGCGAAGCCGTCCTTCGACAAGCCGCAGCCCGTGGCCAAGCCCGCCGCCAGGCCGTACGCCGACCCCGCCGGGCCGGACGACCTGCGCGCCTCCGACGCCGACCGCGAGCGCGTCGCCGAGGCGCTGCGCGACGCGTACGCCGAGGGCCGTCTCGACGCGGAGGAGCACGCGGAGCGGCTGGAGGCCGCCTACGCGGCGAAGACCATGGGCGAGCTGGTCCCGCTCACCAAGGACCTCCCGGTCTCCGGTCGGCCGACCCCGACCCCGGCTCCCGCTCCGGCCCAGCCGCAGCCCGAGCCGTTCGTGGGGACGACGACGGACCACGCGATCGCGGTCTTCGGCGGCGCCCAGCGCAAGGGCCGCTTCCGCACGCGTGGGCTGCTCACGGCGGTCGCCGTCTTCGGCGGCGTGGAGATCGATCTCTCGGACGCGGTCATCGAGGGCCCCGAGCTGGTGATCAACGCCTGGACGGTCTTCGGCGGCATCGACATCACCGTCCCGGCCACCGCGAGCGTCCGCGGCGGGGGAGTGGCCGTCTTCGGCGGCTTCGACGTCCAGGAGGAGGAGTCGCAGACCCCCGGCGGGCCGGTGGTGACGATCCGCGGCGGCGCGATCTTCGGCGGGGTCTCCGCACGGCACAAGAAGCCCAAGCTGAAGGACCGGCTGCGGAAGCAACTGGGATCGGACTGATCCGGCGAGGGCGCTGACACGGCCAGGGCGCTGACCCGACGGGAGTCGCGGGTGCCAACGGCCTACGGACGGTCCCCCGTCGGGGTGGCTGCGCGGGTGTCCTGCGCGGGTTTCCGTCGAGGGCGCGCAGACCGTGGGCTATGACGCATACCCGTACCCGGACCGCGCTGCTCTGCGCCTCCACCCTGATCCTCGCCCAGGCCCCGCTCCTCGCGGGGGCCGCCGCGCCCGCCACCGCCGTCGACCGCGCCGGGTCCGACCGCGCCGGTCACTGCGTCTCCTCGCCCGGCCCCGTTCGGGGCCGGGCCCGCGCCGTCCTCGACCTCGTCCGGCAGCAGCGGCGCGCCCTGGATCTCCGTGCCGTCGTCGTCCGGGTGACCGATCACGGGCGGGACGTGTGGACCGGCGCGCTCGGGCCGTCGATGACCGAGGTGCCGGCCCGCCCGGACATGCGCTTCCGGACAGGTTCCGTGGGCATCGCCTACATGGGCACGATCCTGCTCCAGCTGGTGGACGAGAAGAAGGTCGGCCTGGACGACCCCATCGCGCGCTGGCTCCCGGACGTCCCGTACGCGAAGCAGATCACGCTGCGGCAGCTCGCCGACAGCACCACCGGCTTCCGCGACTACGTGACCGACCCGACGTTCCTGGCCGAGCTGGAGGCCCACCCGTTCAAGCAGTGGACGCCCGCCGAGCTCGCGGCCTTCCCGTTCCGCTTCCGCGACAAGCTGCTCTACAAGCCCGGGACCGACTTCAGCTACTCGCACCTCAATTTCGTGCTGATGGGCGCCGCGTTGGAGCGGATCACCCACACCCGCCTCGACCGGCTGCTGGAACAGCGGATCTACCGCCCCTTCAAGCTGCACGCGACCTCGAACAGCTACACCCCGGACATCCCGACGCCGGTGCTGCACGCGTTCACCTCGGAGCGCGGCAAGTACGAGGAGTCGACGTTCTGGAACCCCTCGTGGACCACCGCGCCGGGCGCCGTGATCACCCAGGACATCTGCGACCTGGCCCGCTCGGCCGTCGGGATCGGTTCGGGACAGACGCTGTCCGCCCGCGGCTACAAGACGCTCCTCAACCCGGGCACGGTCGGCCTCGGCAAGCCGACCAAGAAGTGCCCGGCGACGGTCTGCATGCCGCAGACCGAGGCCATCCACTTCGGGCTGTCCACGCTGGTGGTGAACGGATGGGTGCTGTCGAACCCGTCGTTCTCCGGTTATGCGGCGATCCAGGCCTACCTGCCGAACAAGGGGATCGCGATCGCGGTGTCGGTCACCAACTCGCCGAAGACGAACCAGAACGTGAACCAGGCGGACACGATCGCCACCGCACTCTCCCACCTGCTGGTTCCCAACCAGCCGCTGGCCTGATCGCGTCCGTGCTTGAGCGGACAGGAATATGACGCGACGTCATGGTTCGTGGGAATTCTGGTCAGCTTCCGGTGAGTACGACGATCCGGCGATCGGATTGTGTGGCGGGTGCATGAATCGGTTCGCACCGGGGTAGATCCCGGTGCACATCGGCTCGCCGCGATTGACGACAGGCGAGCGCGTACCCTCCCCCGGCCCGTCGTCAGGAGTGCGCTGTGCTGCATCCGATCGAAGCCAGTCAGGTGGGCCTCCGCCCCCGTGTCCCCGCACAGCGTGGCGGTCCGGATGCGGAGGACAACCCCTGGCACACGGGTGCCGCCTGCCGACGTGACGAGGCGGGTCTGTTCTTCGCCCCCTCCAAGGAGCCGACCGCCGCGCGGCTCGCACGCGAGGAGCAGGCGAAGCGCGTCTGCGCCCGCTGCCCGGTGCTGCTGGCGTGCCGGGACCACGCGCTGCTGCTGCCCGAGCCCTACGGCGTCTGGGGCGGCCTGACCGCGGCGGAGCGCCGCGTCGTCCTGGCCCGCCGTCGCCGCCACGACCAGGAGCAGGACCTGCGGATCGCGGGCTGAGCCGACCGGACTCGTGGGACCCAACGGTCGACGGAACGGTCGACGCGACGGCCGACTGAACGGTCGACGGAACGGCTGAGGGGCGCGAGGAACGGCGTCGGCGTTTCGCCTCGTTCCTCGCGCCCCTCGGGCGCTTCGGTCGGCCTTCGGCAGGCGGCCCTGGCGGGCAGCCCTCAACCGATGGCCTTCAGTTGGCGCGGTCGAAGTCCACCGCGCTGTAGGCCCGCAGCTTCGACAGCTTGTGCTCGCTGTCGATCTGGCGGATCGTGCCGCTCTTCGAACGCATGACCAGCGAGCTGGTCGTGGCCGTCTCGGAGCGGTAGCGCACGCCGCGGAGCAGCTCGCCGTCGGTGATTCCGGTCGCGACGAAGAACACGTTGTCGCCGCTGACCAGGTCGTCCGTCGACAGCACACGGTCCAGGTCGTGCCCGGCGTCCAGCGCCTTCTGCCGCTCGGCCTCGTCCTTCGGCCAGAGCTTGCCCTGGATCACGCCGCCCAGGCACTTTATGGCGCAGGCGGTGATGATGCCCTCGGGCGTCCCGCCGACGCCGAGCAGCAGGTCGACGCCGGTGCCCTCGCGGACAGCCATGATCGCGCCTGCGACGTCGCCGTCGGAGATGAACTTGATCCGGGCGCCCGCTTCGCGGATCTCCTGCGCCAGCTTCTCGTGGCGCGGGCGGTCCAGCAGGACGACGGTGACGTCCTCCGGGGCGGTGCCCTTGGCGCGGGCGACCGCCTGGATGTTGTGCGCGACCGGGGCGTTGATGTCGACCAGGCCCGCCGCTTCCGGACCCGCGACGAGCTTGTCCATGTAGAAGACGGCGCTCGGGTCGAACATCGTGCCGCGGTCCGCGACAGCGAGCACTGCGATGGCGTTGGGCATGCCCTTCGCCGTCAGGGTGGTCCCGTCGATCGGGTCCACGGCGACGTCGCACTCCGCACCGGTGCCGTCGCCGATCCGCTCGCCGTTGAAGAGCATGGGAGCCTCGTCCTTCTCCCCTTCACCGATGACGACGACGCCGTTCATCGAGACGGTGTGGACGAGGGTGCGCATGGCACGGACGGCGGCGCCGTCCGCTCCGTTCTTGTCGCCCTTGCCGACCCAGCGACCGGCAGCCATGGCGGCTGCTTCGGTGACGCGGACCAGTTCAAGGGCGAGGTTGCGGTCGGGTGCCTCGGGGGCAACCTCCAGAGACGAGGGCAGGCGATGCGAATGCTGATCGGTCATCGATGTTTTCGTACCTCTCTGTACGCCGACGGCCGGAATGAGGGTGCTGCGATCGTATCTTCGACCTGGGCGAATGTCTGTGGCGCCCGGCACGTGCGCCTGCCAGTGCAGCCTCGCACAGCCCCTCCATCCTCCCCCACCGGCCCGCGCCGCGCGGAAC
The DNA here is from genome assembly GCF_041262505.1 of Streptacidiphilus sp. MAP5-3. Classification (NCBI taxonomy): domain Bacteria; kingdom Bacillati; phylum Actinomycetota; class Actinomycetes; order Kitasatosporales; family Streptomycetaceae; genus Streptacidiphilus; species Streptacidiphilus sp. MAP5-3. Next base: position 484,099 of record NZ_JBGCCL010000001.1, on the reverse strand, counting down.
CCGCCCCCACCGACAGTGATCCACAGGCCATGGGCCACCATGGATGCGTGGCAACCGAGACAGTGACTGTGCGCAAGCGGCCGGGGATGGCCGCCAAATCCGTCCGCGACATGGTGTTGTCGCTGGCCGCGGTGCTGGCGGCGGGCATAGTGATCTATCTGTTCATCCCGCACAGCGGCGGCAACGGGGTGCACCCGGTGCAGTACGAGGACTCGGTGCCCTCTGCCCGCCGTGCGGCTCCGTACCCGCTGCTCGCCCCGGCCCCGGGCAGCCTGCCGTCCGGCTGGAACGCGACCTCGGTGAACTACGACGGTACGAACGCGGACACCTGGACGCTGGGCTTCATCGACCCGTCCACCCAGTACGTGGCCCTGGAGCAGAGCAACGCGCCGCTCAACACCGTGGTGCAGAACGCCACCGTCGACGCCGTCAAGCAGTCGGCCACAACCATGGTGAACGGCGTCGCGTGGACCCACTACCAGGGCAGCCGCTACCAGGCGCTGGTCCTGCCGGGCGCCAGGGGCACCACCGTCGTCTTCGGCACCGAGACCTTCGCCAAGCTCGGCGACTTCGCCGCCAGGCTCAGCGACCACTGAGCTGCGGAAGACGCAGAAGGCCCCGACCGGGCGGTGCTCGGTCGGGGCCTTCTGGTTCCGGGGAACCGGTGTGCGGTCCTGATCAGACGGATCAGACGGTGGTGACGACTCAGACGGTGGTGACGACCTCGTCGTAGGAGAGGCGCGGGCTGCGCGGGAACCAGGCGTTCTCGCCCGGCTTGCCGATGTTGACCACGGCCAGCACGGAATGCTCACCGTCGGTGAAGAACTCCTTGTTGATCGCCTCGGCGTCGAAGCCCGTCATCGGACCGGCGGCCAGACCGGCGGCGCGGACGCCGATGATGAAGTAGCCGACCTGGAGCGAGGCGTTGAAGGAGCCGGCCGCCTCACGCACCGGGCGCTCGGCGAAGACGGTGTCCTTCGCCTGCGGGAAGTGCGGGAACTGGGTCGGCATCTCCTCGTGGAACTCGTGGTCGGTGGCCAGGATGGCGACCAGCGGGGCGCCGGCGGTCTTCTCCTTGTTGCCGTCCATCATGTGCGACACCAGGCGCTCGCGAGCCTCGGCTGAGCGGACCAGGACGACACGCAGCGGCTGCATGTTCATCGAGGTCGGGCCGTACTTGACCAGGTCGTAGATGGCCTGGACCTGCTCGTCGGTGACCGGCTCGTCGGAGAACGTGTTCGCCGTGCGGCCCTCACGGAAGAGCAGGTCCTGGGCGGCGGAGTCGAGGACGAGAGCGTCGGCAGTCATGAGTCACACCTCTGGGAGATCTGGAAGGAAGGCGGCTCGGGGCGCGCCGTCTTCGAGATCCAACATAGATGATGCTTCAACTATTTCCAAAGCAGAGGTTGAAGATGTGACGTCCGTTACTCCTCCTCGGATGCTCCTGCGCCGTTACTCCTCCTCGTCCTCTGCCTGGTCGCCGTCCGCTTCGTCCGTCGCCTCGGCGTCCTCCTCCGCGGCGAGGGCGGCGTCGAGGCGGGCCCGGGCGCCGTTCAGCCAGCGCTCGCAGACCTTGGCCAGCTGCTCGCCGCGCTCCCAGAGCGCCAGCGACTCCTCCAGGGTGCCGCCGCCCGTCTCCAACCTGCGCACCACGTCGAGCAGTTCGTCCCTGGCCTGCTCGTAGCCCATCGCGTTGTCCGCGGAGAGGTCCTGCTTCGCCTGCTTGGTCGCCATGCGACCAGCTTAGGAAATCCAACCGACAGCGCGTGCGGAACCGGCCTGCCGGCAGCCCGCCGGCAGGCCGCCGGATCAGCCCTGCTCGTCCGCGACCGTCACGGTGAACTCGCCCTCGGCGACGCGGGCCCGCAGCGTGTCGCCTGCGGTGACGTCGCCCGGGGCGCGGACCACCGCGCCGTCCGCCGTCCGTTGCAGGACCGCGTACCCGCGCTCCAGCGTCGCCGCGGGGGAGAGCGCCACCACCCGGGCCAGGGTGTGGTGCAGCTCGGTCTCCGCGCGGTCGAGCCGGTGGCCCAGCGTGCGGCGGGCACGGTCGACCAGCGCGCCGACCTCGTGTGCGCGCTCGTCGACCAGCCGGTGCGGCGCGGCCAGCACGGGTCGGCTGCGGACGTTCGCCAGCCCGGCGAACTCGTGCCGCAGCCGGGACTCGATCGTCAGCCGCGCCCGGTCCCGCAGGGCGTGGACGCGCGCCAACTCCTCGCGCACGTCGGGGACGACGCGCTTGGCCGCGTCCGTCGGGGTCGAGGCGCGCAGGTCGGCGACGAAGTCGAGCAGGGGCTGGTCCGGCTCGTGGCCGATGGCGCTGACGACGGGCGTGCGCGCCTCGGCCACCGCCCGGATCAGGGCCTCGTCCGAGAAGGGGAGCAGGTCCTCCACGCTGCCGCCGCCACGGGCGACGATGATCACGTCCACCTCGGGATGCTCGTCGAGGTCCTTGATCGCGGCGACCACCTCCGGCACCGCCCGCACGCCCTGTACCGGCACGTTGCGCACCTCGAACCGCACCGCCGGCCAGCGGCGGCGCGCGTTCTGCAGCACGTCCCGCTCGGCCGCGCTGGCCCGGCCCGTGACCAGGCCGACGCAGTGCGGCAGGAACGGCAGCGGACGCTTGCGCTCGGCGGCGAAGAGGCCTTCGGCGGCGAGGCTCCGCTTGAGCAGCTCCAGCCGGGCCAGCAGGTCGCCGAGGCCGACCAGCCGGATCTCCGTCGCCCGCAGCGACAACGTGCCACGCGGCGCGTACCACTCGGGTTTGGCCTGGACGACGACGCGCGAACCCTCCTGGACGAGGTCGGCGACCGCGTCGAAGACCGAGCGATAGCAGGTGACCGAGAGCGAGACGTCCGCCGACGGGTCACGGAGCGTCAGAAAGACGACACCGGCACCCGGTCGACGGCTCAGCTGGGTGATCTGGCCCTCGACCCACACCGCGCCGAGGCGGCTGACCCAGCCGCCGATCAGCTGGGAGACGCGACTGACCGGGATCGGGGCGTCGGGCGAGGTCTCGAGAGGCATGGACCGAGCCTACGGGCAGCCGCCGACAGTCCACCCTCACCGCCGCCGCATTGCTCAACGCTGTCGCGATGCTGAACGCCCTCGCGCCCGCGCCCGCTCCGTGAACAGCACGCCGAGGCCGACCGCCAGCCAGACCGCGCCGACGATCTGGGCCGTGTGCGTCGCGGCGACCAGCACCCACACGATCACCGCCGCGCCGAGCAGCGGCAGCACCAGGTGCACGACCCACCTCCGGCTGTCGTTGCGCAGCACGTACCAGGCGATCACCGACGCGTGCAGCAGGAAGAACGCCGTCAGCGCGCCGACGTTCACCACCGAGGTGAGCTGGTCCAGCCCGTCCGAGCGGGACGCCGACCAGACCGCCGCGATCAGTGTGATCGTCGCGGTGACCAGCAGCGCGGCGCGCGGTACGCCGCTGCGCGGGTCGACCTTGCCCAGCGGGCGCGGCAGGCGGCCGTCCCTGGCCATCGCGAAGACCAGCCGTCCGGCCGCCGCCTGCCCGGCCAGCGCCGCGAACGCCGCGCCGATCGCCTTGCTGACCGCGACCAGCAGATGCAGCCAGTGCCCGATCGCCGACTCGACGGTGTCGTAGAAGGCGCTGCCCTGGGCGCCCGGGTTGGCCGCCAGGTACTGCGGCGAGTCCGGTTCCAGCAGCGCGGCGAGGTAGGACTGCGCGATGAAGAGGACGCCAGCGAGCGCGAGGCAGAACAGCACCGCCTTGCCCACCTTGGCCGAGGGCCCCGCGTGCTCCTCGGCGAACGAGGCGATGGCGTCGAACCCGAGGAAGGAGAGCACCGCGACCGAGACGGCCGACATCACCGCGCCGAGCGAGAAGCCGCCGACCCCGGTGAACGGCGAGCCGAGCGGCCGGTGCGGGCTGCCGGTGACCAGTGCCTCGGTCGCGGCGGCGACAAAGACCACCAGCACCACCAGCTCGAAGAGCAGTACGACCGTCCCCACCTGCGCGGCCATCCGCACGCCGGAGAGGTTGAGCGCGGTGGTCACCACCACGGCGATCGCCGTCCAGATCCACTGGTCGACGGAGGGGACGAGCGAGTGCAGCGCGATCCCGGAGAAGACGTAGGCGACGGCGGGGATCAACAGGTAGTCCAGCATCGCCATCCACCCGGCGGCGAACCCCGCCCCGCTGCCGAGCCCGGCCCGGGCGTAGGCGTAGACCGAGCCCGCCTGCGGCACGACGCGCAGCATCCACGCGTACGAGAGCGCGGTGAACGCCATCGCCACGGTCGCCACGAGGTAGACGGTGGCCACCGCGCCGTGGCTCTTGGCGTCCAGCACGCCGAAGATCCCGACGGGGGCCATCGGCGCCATGAAGAGCATCCCGAAGACCACGAGCTCGCGGAAGCCGAGCGTGCGGCGGAGCCGGGTGTCGTCGGCGTTCGGGTACGGCTGTTCCGGCTCGACGGCGGGCCTGACGGAGTCCATGGTCCGATCATCGGTGCGGAGAGCGCGTCCGCGCAGGGGACGCGCCAGAGCTGGTGCCGCTGGGTGCCGCTGAAGCAGTGCGACCACCGGTCTCGGCATCCGCCCTCCACGCCGTGTCGCGCAGCGCCCTGCCGGTAGGCTGGTGCACATGTCTGCAACTGCTGCACGCCGTGTCCTGCTCGCCTCTCCGCGCGGCTACTGCGCGGGCGTCGACCGTGCCGTCATCGCCGTCGAGAAGGCCCTTGAGCAGTACGGGGCGCCGATCTACGTCCGCAAGCAGATCGTCCACAACACGTACGTGGTGCAGACCCTGGAGAAGAAGGGCGCGATCTTCGTCGACGAGACGGAGGAGGTGCCCGAGGGCAACATCGTCGTCTTCTCCGCGCACGGAGTCGCCCCGTCCGTCCACGACGAGGCCAAGGCCGGCAGGTTGGCGACCATCGACGCCACCTGCCCGCTGGTGACCAAGGTCCACAAGGAGGCCGTGCGGTTCGCCGAGGAGGACTACGACATCCTCCTGATCGGCCACGAGGGCCACGAGGAGGTCGTCGGCACCATGGGTGAGGCGCCCGAGCGCACCCACCTGGTCGACGGTGCCGAGGACGCGGCCAAGGTCAAGGTCAAGGACGAGTCCAAGGTCGTCTGGCTGTCGCAGACCACCCTCTCCGTCGACGAGACGATGCAGACCGTCGACGCCCTCAAGCAGCGCTTCCCGCTGCTGACCAGCCCGCCGAGCGACGACATCTGCTACGCCACGCAGAACCGTCAGGTGATCATCAAGCAGATCGCGGCCGAGTCCGACCTGGTCATCGTCGTCGGCTCGAAGAACTCCTCCAACTCGGTGCGCCTGGTCGAGGTCTCGCTGGAGGCCGGTGCCAAGGACGCCCACCTGGTCGACTTCGCCGACGAGATCGACGAGGCGTGGCTCGCGGGCGTGTCCACCGTCGGTGTCACCAGCGGCGCGTCCGTGCCGGAGATCCTGGTCACCGGCGTGCTGGAGTGGCTGGCCGAGCGCGGGTTCGGCGACGTCGAGACGGTCCACTCGGTCGAGGAGCACCTGCAGTTCTCGCTCCCCAAGGAGCTGCGCCGCGACCTGCGCGCGGAGGCGGGCAGTCTGCCCGAGTAACGGGCGGGCGGGGAGCGCCCGTCGTAGCGTGGGTCGCGTGAATGTCTTCGGAGTGGACATCGGTGGTTCCGGCATCAAGGGCGCTCCCGCGGATCTCGACCGCGGCGCGTTGGTGAGCGAGCGGCACAAGGTGCTGACGCCGCAGCCTTCCGAACCGGCGGCGGTGGTCGAGTCGGTGCGCGAGGTGGTGCAGCACTTCGAGTGGAAGGGCCCGGTCGGGCTCACCTTCCCGGGTGTCGTCGTCGACGGAAGGACCCTCACCGCGGCCAACGTCGACAAGGGTTGGATCGACGCGGACGCGGCCTCCCTCTTTCGCGACGGGCTCGGCGGCCTGCCGGTCGCCGTCCTCAACGACGCCGACGCGGCGGGCCTGGCGGAGGTCCGCTACGGCGCCGGACGCGGGCGCGACGGCGTGGTGCTGATGCTGACGCTGGGTACCGGGATCGGCAGCGCGCTCTTCGTCGACGGCGCACTGGTGCCGAACACCGAGCTCGGCCACCTGGAGCTCAACGGCAAGGACGCGGAGAAGCACACAAGTTCGGCGGCCCGCGAGAGGCACGACTGGACCTGGGCGCAGTGGGCCGAGCGGCTGGACGAGTACTTCGCGATGGTGGAGATGCTCTTCCATCCGAAGCTGATCATCATCGGCGGCGGAGTGAGCCGGAAGGCGGACAAGTTCCTGCCGCTGCTCAAGCCGCTGCGCGCCGAGGTGGTGCCGGCGCAGTTGCAGAACGACGCGGGGATCATCGGCGCGGCGATGCAGGCGGCGCAGCACTCCGCCTGACTCGCCCGTGAGGTGCGGGGGAGCGCCTACTGCGCTCCCTTGCGCCGGGCGCGGGTCAGCGAGAAGTGCCGGGCCACGGCGATCACGACGCTGAGCGCCGTCCCGGCGAAGAGCCACCCCGCGTCGAGGGCCAGCGACTCGGCCAGGCCGATCACATGGCCGCTCCAGCCGTCACCGGCGGCCCTGCCGAAGAAGAACAGCGCGATCGCGAAGCAGATCGGTCCGCTGATCGGCGCCGCCGCCAGGTCGGTGGAACGCACGCGCACCGACGCGTGGAAGCAGACCGCCACGTAGGCCAACCCGAGCAGCCACCCGGAGCTGCCGAAGAGAAGCGAGTCCAGGGCCCCGGCGGTCAGTGTCACGGCGAGGACCAGCACGCCGCAGCCCACCGCCGTCAACCGCTGCGGGCTTCGCCCACCGCCGCTCGGCGCCGGGAAGCGCGGCTGGCGCGAGCGTGAGGCAGCTTCGGGCGAGCGCGCGGGCTTGGGCACGGCCACGTTCCGCTCCGGCTGGGTGCTGCTGCGTCGGTACTCCACGTCACCAACGTAAGGTCGGATTAATGCCACATAAGTGCACGGACACGCCGGTAATTCCGTGGGGTCACCCGATTGAGCCGTTCGGGGGTGTTCCCGGCGAACCGTAGACTGGGGGGCTGTACGCTCACCCCTCTGGACCCGGGACTCCGCCACATGTCGCTCTCGATCGGAATCGTCGGCCTGCCGAATGTCGGTAAGTCGACCCTGTTCAACGCCCTGACCAAGAACGACGTCCTGGCGGCGAACTACCCGTTCGCCACCATCGAGCCCAATGTCGGCGTCGTCGGCGTCCCCGACCCGCGCCTGAACAAGCTGACCGAGATCTTCGAGTCCCAGCGCACCCTCCCGGCGACCGTCGACTTCGTCGACATCGCGGGCATCGTGCGCGGTGCGAGCGAGGGCGAGGGGCTGGGCAACAAGTTCCTGGCCAACATCCGTGAGGCCGACGCGATCTGCCAGGTCATCCGCGCCTTCAGCGACCCGGACGTGGTCCACGTCGACGGCAAGGTGTCGCCCGCGAGCGACATCGAGACCATCAACACCGAGCTGATCCTGGCCGACCTGCAGACCATCGAGAAGGTCCTGCCGCGCCTGCAGAAGGAGGCGCGCCTGAAGAAGGACACCGCCACGGTGCTGGCCGCCGTCGAGGAGGCGCAGAAGGTCCTGGAGTCCGGCCAGACCGTCTTCGCCGCCCGCCTCGACCCGGCCCCGCTGCGCGAGCTGCACCTGCTGACGGCCAAGCCGTTCCTCTACGTCTTCAACGTGGATGAGGCGGAGCTGGCGGACGAGGACTTCAAGGACGCCCAGCGCGCGCTGGTCGCCCCGGCGGAGGCCATCTTCCTCAACGCCAAGATCGAGTTCGAGCTGATCGAGCTGGAGGACGACGAGGCCCTCGAACTGCTCCAATCCATGGGCCAGAACGAGCCCGGCCTGGCCACCCTCGCCCGCGTCGGCTTCGAGACCCTCGGCCTCCAGACCTACCTCACGGCCGGCCCCAAGGAGGCCCGCGCCTGGACGATCAAGAAGGGCGCCACCGCCCCGGAGGCGGCCGGCGTGATCCACACCGACTTCCAGCGCGGCTTCATCAAGGCCGAGGTCGTCTCCTTCGAGGACCTCGTCGAGTACGGCTCCATCGCCGACGCCCGCGCCAAGGGCCGCGCCCGCATGGAGGGCAAGGACTACGTCATGCAGGACGGCGACGTGGTGGAGTTCCGCTTCAACGTCTGAACTGTTCGAACGAGGACCCCTCTGGCTTGTGTTTGCACAGGTCGGAGGGGTTTTTGGTGTTCGGAAGTGGTGGAATTCTGCTGGAATGTTCGACGGGACTTTCGGATGCTTGCCGTGGCTGATGCGTGAGACGGTACTCGGCGAAGCCCGTCCTTGCTGAGACATGGGGTCAGGGCAGGCGGTGATCGCCTCGTCGCAGGCCGCGCTCGGCCTTCTTCAGTTGGCTCAGGGCCAGTTCCAAGGCAGCGGAGTTGCCTGTCGCGCGGCAGAACTCGGCGGCCCGCCGGTTGGCGGGGACAGCCTTCGCGTAGTGCCCGGCGTCCACCAGGGCGCCGGCCCACAGGACCAGGCCCCAGGCCTCCTTCACCGGATCCCCGCTTTCCGCGTAGGACTCATGGAGGCGCCGAAACAGGGGGAGGGTGTATTCGGCTCGTCCTGCTTGCACGATGTCGACGCCGATCTGGAACAGGACCTGCTGTTCGAGATCGGGTCTGCGCATCCCGCGGTACACGTCGGCGCAGCTCAAGGCGACCGCGGAGGCCTGCTCGTCCCGGCCCGTCGTGGCCAGCGCCTTGCCGAGGTCGAGCAGCGCCGCGCCCCGTCGGCCGTAGTCGCCGGCTTCGGCGAATGCGGGGGCGGCCCGGGTGAGGGGGGTGATGGCCTCTTCCGGCCGGTTCAGGGCCAGTTGAGCGCGGGCGAGGTCGAGCAGCGCGGACGCCTCCGCGGCGGGGAATCCGAGGCGCCCCAGGATGTCGGCGGCTCGCCGCAGGGCGGGGACGGCCGCGTCGTGGCGTGCTGCCGTGAACAGGGCTTGGCCGAAGCCGTACTGGCTGATGGCCTCCTCTCGCTCGTCCCCCGCCGCCTGGCAGCAGGCCACTGACTCCTGCCAGGCGGCGAAGGACTCGTCGGCCTGCCCCAGCGACTGCATGCAATCGGCCAGGAGGCGCAGGGCCTTGCCCCGGCCCACGTGGTCCCCGGCCTGGCGGAAGGCATCCGCAGCCTGCGAGAAGCAGGAGGCCGCCTCCTCGTGGTGCTGCTCGTGCTCCAGGCCGATGCCCGCGTTGCTCCAGGCCCGGCCCTCCCTCGGGAGGTCCCCGAGGTGCCGGTGGAGTCCGGCTTCGCGCACATGGACGGCGGTGGACTCCGCGTGTCGGCCCATCGTGCGCAGGTCGGCGCCGAGGTGGGTGGACGTTGCGGCTTCGCCGCCGGCATCACCCGCGTCGCGGTACGCCGCTACGGCCTGTCGGCGGGCGGCGATGGCCTCGCCGGTACGTTCCAGCTGCGAGAGTTCGGTGCCGAGGCCCGACCATGCGGACGCCTCTCCGCCCCGGTCGCCGGCTTCGCGGTAGACACCGATGGCCTGCTGCCAGACCAGGACGGCCTGCTCGGGTCGCTTGAGGTACGAGAGTGTCACGCCGACGCCGAGGAGCGCCGCACCCTCGGCCTCACGATCGCCGGTCTCCCGGCGGACCTCGCTCTCCCGCTCGTACGCCTTGTTGGCCTGCTCGTAGCGGCGCAGTGCGAGGTGGCTGCCGCCCAGTCTGTGCAGCATGAGGCATTCGCGTGAGCGGTTGCCCACGGCGCGGTAGAGGGCGGCGGTCTGCTCACAGACCGGGATGGCCTCCTCGTAGCGTTCGGCGCTCATCAGGGCCTCGCTGCGGTTGGACAGCGCGTCGGCTTCGTGAGCCTGATCGCCCTCCTCGCGGAAGAGGGCCGCGGCCCTCCCGCATGCGGCGGCGGCGTCCGCGAACAGGCCCAAGTGGGCGCAGACGCCGCCCAGGTTGACCAGGGCCGCGGCTTCGCCCCTGCGGAAGCCGGCCCCCCGCAGGAGGGCGACGGCCCGTCGGCAGACAGCGATGGCCTCCTCGTCCCGCTGCAGACGCGCGAGAACGCCGCCCAGCTGGCCGAGTACCTCGCCTTCCTCAGGGCGGTCGCCCGTCTCGCGCAGGAGAGCCGCGGCCCGCTCGTAGGCGGTGGCCGACTCCTCGTGCTGCTCGAGGTTGTACAGGGCGAAACCCAGCCTGCTCAGGGAGTCCGCCTCACGGGCGTGACTCTCCCTGTCCCGGTAGATGTCGGCGGCCTGCCGCAAGGGAGCCAGGGACTCCTCGAACCGCCCCAGTTTCAAGAAGGCATGGCCGAGGTTGTGCCACGGAGGGCCCGATGAGGCGCCATGAGAGGGGCCGTTCTCCTCCAGGAGGGCGAGGGCTCGTCGGCTGATGGTGACGACTTCCTCGTGCCGGTCTGCCGCAGTCAGCGCGTAGCTCTGGTTGACCAGGGCCGCGGCTTCGAGGGTCCGGTCGCCCATTTCCCGGTAGGAGGCAGCCGCCCGCCCGGAGGCGTCGGCCGCCTCGTCGGCTCGGTCGAGGCGGGACAGGGTGCGGCTGAGATTGGTCAGTGCCATGGCCTCCAGGTGGTGCTCGCCGGTCTCTTGGAAGAGGGTGGCGGCACGTTCGCCCACCGTGGCCGCCTCCGTGAGCCGGCCTGCCCCCTCCAAGGTGTTGGCAAGGTTGTTGAGCAGGTTCGCGGCGCTGCTCCGGTCGCCTGCCTCGAGCCGGACGGCTGCGGCTCGCCGGAAAGCAGTGACGGCTTCCTTGAACTTCCCGAGTGCGACCAGGGATTCGGCGGCCTGGGACAGTTCCGTGACCAGCCCGGGGAGGAGGTCGGTGCCGGGGCCCGCGTCAGCCAGGCGGCGGTGCAGATCGGCGACCCGCTCCGTCGCCGCCAGGATCTCCTCGGGCGGTGCCGGCGGGGCGAAGGCCCTGCGGGTCAGGGCCACCGCGCTCTCGGGAAGCTCGAGGGAGGGATGAGCGACCATCAACTGTCGGTACAGCTCGGCGGCTTGCCGGTACGTGGTCCGGGCTTGCTCCTGGCGGTCCAGATCGGCGAGTCGGTCGCCGAGCAGGTGCAACGACCGGGCGAGGTCGAAGTGATGGGCGCCGAAGTCCGTCTCGGCCAGCTGCCGTTGTATGGCCACGGCCTCCTCAGCACACCCCAGCGCCTCCTGAGTGCGCCCCACCTGTGCGAGGCTCAGGGTGAGGTTGTGCAGGGCGAGCGCCAGGCCGGGCTGGTGGGCTGCTGGATTCGCGGCGGCCAGGTCGCGGTAGAGGCCGACGGCCTCCCGGGTGACCGTCAAGGCCTCCTCAGTGCGGTCCGCCGCCGACAGTGCGCCCCCAAGGTTGCCCAGCGCGATGGCCAGGCCGGGGGTTTCGGCTCCGGGGTTCGTTGCGGCCAGTTCACGGGCGAGGCCGACGGCCTCCCGGTTGGCGGCCAGCGCCTCCTCGCCATGGTTCATCTCCAGCAGCCTCGCGCCGAGGTTGCCCAGTTGGGCCGCGAGCCCGCCGCGTCGGCTGACCGGGATGCCGGCGGCCAGGTCGCGGTAGAGGGAGAGGGCCTCCTGGGTGGTGGCCGCCGCTTCCTCGGTGCGGCCGTGCCCGGAGAGCCGGTGGCTGAGGTCGGTCAGGGACCTCAGCAGGGTGGGAAGGTGGTTGGCTGGGTCGCTGGCGACCAGTCGGCGGCAGATCGTCACGGACTCCTCGGAGAGGAACAGTGCCTCCTCCGTGCGACCCACAGCGGACAGCGTCCCGGCGAGGTCGTCCAGCGCGACCGCCAACTGGCGTAGGAGGTCGAGGTGTTCGGGGTCCTCCGGACGGTCGGGGGCAGCCTTGACGAGCTGTCGGCGCAGCCGGACGGCCTCCTCGCCCGGCGCGATCGCGTCCTGGTGTCGGCCCGCGTTGCCGCGGCGCCACGACAGCGTCGCGTACAGCCCCGCCCGGTCGCCGGGGTCGGTCGTCAGGGACAGGCGGTGGGCGATCAGAACCTCCATAACCGCGAGGGCGCCGATGTCCAGGTCGACGTCGCTGCCCTCGGGCAGCCGGGCCTCGACCGCCTCCAGTACGGCCAGCAGGTCCGGGTCGAGACCGCCGTCTCCGTCGTCGCCAGCGTCGTCCGGGTCGGCGAGGGCAGCCAGCGCGGTCAGGGCGGAACTGCCGGCGGCGATCGCGAGACCGGGATCGCAGCGCAGCAGCGGGTACAGGACGTCCTTGCCGAGATGCGCCCACCGGCTGGCGGCCGAGGCCAGGAAGGTCACGGTACGGGGAGCGATGACCGCCCGGAGATCCTCTTCGGCGGACGTCCCGGAGGGCTGCGCGATCAGCAGTGCGGGGGCGTCGTTCGCCCAGGGGTCGGGTTCGTACGAGCTGATGTCGTGCCCGGGAGTGAGCAGACCGAGGAAGTCCTCCGCGAGCCGGTCGGGATACAGGGGCTCCAGGACCGTGGCACGGTCGGCGGGCGGATAGCAGAAGCGGTGATCGTCCAGCAGGTGGTCGTGCGGCTCCGGCAGCTCCAGTCTGCGCAGGGCCCGCCTTCCGGTCCGGTGGCCCACCGCCCCGGTGAGGACGGCGGTGAACACGGTCTTGGCCATGACGGACTGCCCGGTGCGGTAATCCTGCCCGTGCCGCCCGGCGTCGACGAGCCGCTGCCACGCCAGGCGTTCGCGGTCCAGCAGATATGCCGACAGCTGGTGCGGCTCGTAGCGGGACGGCGTCGTGCCGTGCTTGCGGGCGTCGACCGCGACCAGCGCGGCCATCTGCAGGTTCAGGGGCAGGCCGAAGTCGCTCTCGCCGAGGGAGGCGGGCGGCCGGATGCTCGCGGCATCGGTCACGCCGTACAGGTCGCTCGCGGCGTAGCGGTCGCGGGCGGAGGTGAACATCCGCAGCCGGTCTCCAGCCAGCGAGGGCAGGAGCAGGTCGTCGGCAGCGGCGCGGCGCTCGCCGAGTTCCGCGCGCAGGGCGGCGAACCAGCGGACGGTGCGGCCGATCAGTAGTACCCGCGTGGGCCGCGACTGGGTCAGGACGGTGGTGGACAGCAGGCGGGTCAACTCGCTGTGCGCCCACCGGTCGGCGTAGTCGACGACGAGGAGCACTCCGGCGGTGTCGCCCGGCGCGGCGGCGCCGTTGCCCTGCGGGAAGGGCCCCGGGGAGGCGCCCTGGAAACCCGCGTGCAGGACCTGCCACGGCCGCGCGGCAGGCGCGTCCGAACCGGCCCGGCCACGGGAGCGCTCGGCGAACTCCAGGGCGAGCCGGGTCTTGCCCTGTCCACCGGGAGCGTGCAGCAGCAGGACCGACAGCGCCGGTGCGTCGGCGTCCCGCCATTGCCGCAGCTGTTCCAGTTCGGCCTCCCGGCCCACGAACGGCACGATCTGGCTGCGGGCGTCCAGCAGTCGGCTGGGCTGCCTCATCAGCCAGGCTGGGTCGGGGGCGGCCGGCACGGGAAGATCCTCGACGGCGGGCAAGCGCGAGCCGTACACGTTGATCGTCGCACTCTGGCTCTGGACGCCCCAGCCCTTGGGCCCCACGTTCTGAACGAACGTCTGCGGATCCGGTGTCCGAGGGCTCCCGGGAACCCCGGTCACTGCTGATCACCCACGGTTCCCGGGTGCTGCGTGATGGTCACCGTGGCGTTCTCCGACTGAATGCCCGTACCGCCGGTGATGTTCTGCACGAACCGGGCGGCCGGCTGCGGCTGCACCGCGTCGCCCGGCGGGGGCACCTCCGGGGCCGGCCGTCCGGCACCGGCCCCCGCCACCCAGATCCATGCCTCTCCCCGGTACTCCTTCTCCGTGACGGACACCCGCCGAAACTCCGCCTCCCGGAAGGTGGTGTGTGCGGCTTTCACCACGTCGTGGAAGACGACTGCCGACACGCCTACGGCAAGAGCGGCCTCCGGGGACTCGGCGAGGGCCGCACGCAGGGCCGCGCTGTCGAGGATCCGGCCGATCTCCACGGGGGCCGGGCCGACGAAACCGTTGGCGCCCGGCGCCGCGGGGCCGAAGTGGACGGCTGCCCGCAGTCTGAGCCGTGCCTGGGGGATCCGGTTCTGGTTGAACACCCGCAGACCGGCGTCCAGTTCACGCATGAAGGGGTCGATCAGAGCCGGCTCGTATGCTGATTCGGGCAGGACGGCGAACACCGAGTCGCCGCCCTCCTGGGTGAGCCACCCCGCGCGGTCGAGGCGGGCGGTGTCAGCGGCCAGATCGAGCAACCGCCGGATCTCGTCCTGGAACTGATGCTGTGTCACCACATCGTGGCCGCCGTAGCCCTGTGCATCGACCGCCAGCAGCAGCCGGCGCCCGAACTCCGCCGGGCCGCCCCGTACTTCCTCATGGTTCGCAGTCATGACACCTCTCGGCCCGCGTACTTCAAGGCGCAGATCCCCTTGTCGTCCTGATCTGCCATGACCGGCAGAGTTGTTCCGCGTCAGATCGGCGCCCGCTTCCCCTTCCGCAGGCACCGACACTGCTGTCGTACACCCGCGGCCCCGAAGTAAACCCGGTGGAAGTACGGAATGCCGTCGATCCTGACGCATGCGTGATGCCGAGAACCCTCAGAAGTGACTGGTTCGAGTCGGGAGGTCGGTGCCTAATTGCCCTACCGGACGGAACGCGCCGTCACCGAACGAAGGAGGTCTCCATGGGCTCCGCGCGACACGATGCCCGGAGGGAAACCGAACGGGGAAGCGCTGACCGCCCCGCGCAGTACATGTTCACCGCGCTGCACGCCACGCACCAGCACGCGGACACGAAGGCCGGTATTCTGGCAGCAGCGCAGGCGGCGCTAGCCGGTACGGCGGGGGCATGGAGTCAGCGGGCCGCGGTCGCCTGGGAACGGGGCGGCGCCGCCGGGGTGTTCGCCGGTGTACTCCTCGCCCTGTTCGTCTGCGGGCTGGTCGGCGGCGTGGTGAGCCTGGCGGCTGCCTTGAGCCCGCGGTTGCTGCGGGATCCCGACCTCAACCGCTACAGCTTCGTCCAGCTCGCGGCGGGGCTCGACGTGCTGCCTGCCGACGGGGTGCAGCCGGACGAGTCCGCGGACCGGCGGGAGCTGTCGCACACTGTACGGTTTCTCGCGCGCGTGGCCGTACGCAAGCACCGCTGGCTGAGGGTGGCGGTGGTGTGCACGGCGGTCATGGGCGCGACCGGGGGACTGGGAGTGGTGCTCTTGCGGGTGATGGTCTGACGACACCGGCACCGGGCGGACGCGGCGTCAACCGCGTGCGGAACGCCTGGGTGTTGTCCGTCGGCTTGCTGCCTCACGGCTCGTCTCGTCGTGAGGTACCGAATTCGGTACCGGGAGTGTACTGTTTTAGGTACAAGGCGTGGGAGCGATTGGCGCGAGAGGGGCGACACTCATGACGATCACTGGAACCGAGGCGCGGCGGGACTTCTTTCCGTTGCTCAAGAAGGTCAACGACGATCACGCGCCGGTGCGGATCGCTTCCAAGCAGGGGAACGCCGTCCTCATGGCGGAGTCGGACTATGAGGCGTGGATAGAGACCATGTATCTGCTCAGCAATGCGCGCACCGCGGCTGAGCTGATGGAGTCCGTTGCCGAGCTGGATGCCGGGCGCGGGACGATGCGCGACCTGATCGACCCGGAGGCGACGGAGTGAAGGTCATGTTCTCCACCCGCGCGTGGGAGCAGTATGCGCAGTGGGCCATGACCGACCGGCGCACGCTCAAGCGCGTGAACCTCCTGATCGCGGACATCCAGCGGAACCCGGACGATGGCAACGGCCTCGGAAAGCCCGAGCTGCTGAAGGGCGCACTGAAGGGCTGGTGCTCGCGGCGCATCACGGAGGAACACCGGCTCGTGTATCGGGTGAACGGCGACGTACTGGAGATCGCCCGGGTCTACGGCCACTACGCCGACCGTTGAGGCGTGACGCTGGCGCAGGAAATCGGCGTCGGCTTGGGGAACGGGTGTGCAGCACGTCTGTGTCCCGACCAGCCTCGCGAACGCGCCGACGGTGCTGGCTCCGTGCTGGATACAGCGGCCTCTTTTGGTTCCGTCGGGGCTTTGGTCGTCCTGAAATGGGGAGTCGCACGGCTGCGACACTCGGCGCTCGTCCGGTTCGGTGTGGCGCGGGCACGGCTCCGACTTTGATGATCCGTCAGCTCCGCTGCCGCAGGGCGGTCAGAGTGCGGCGGAGTTCGCGGTAGCCGCGGGGGGTGTGGGCGGAGACGCCGTCGCGGTTGCGTACCAGCTCGACGCGGTAGGGGACTTGCCCGGTGAGCCGCAGCAGTGCTGCGAACGGCGTCAGCAGGAGTCGGATCAGCCACTCGGTCAGCCAGAGGGGGAGCAGTGCGACGAGAACCAGCATTCCGGGCAGGGCGAGGATCATCGAGATCGGATCGTCCGTCGGCCCGCCGGGCATCAGGTCGAAGGCCCACTCGGGCTTGATGCGTCGTTGTCCGGCCAGGCGGTGACGGCGTATCCGCCACCGGACTCCGTTCTTGTCGGTCCATCGCATGGTGCCCCCCGTGTTCTCGATCGTGGATGTCTGGTCGGCGCTGTTCGGAGGACTTCGGCACAGCGGTCGGCCGCTCCGGCCAGCCCGGCAACTCGTTCAAGGCTGTCAGAGCTCCGGTAAGCAGAACAACGCGATCTGTGTGCAGAGCACGGAGGTTGTGTGAAGTCTCGGCGCATGCGAAAAGGTGCAGATCGTCGAACAGCCGGACTTGGCGCGCCGCGCCGCAGGGCTGCCGCCCCGGTGGCGATCCACGGGTGCGGAGGGCCTGCCTCACCTTCCGGTCCGGGGAGGACCCCTGAGGGGTCGGCCGCCTATAGTGCGGCGGGCAGGTGCAAGGCGAGGGGAAACGGGGACGGGCGTGAGCGGGGACTGGGGCGGGCAGGGCGGTTGGGGTGGCCAGCAGGGCGGGTGGGACCCGGGGAGGCCGGCGACGTCGCCTCGTCCCGCGCCGCAGCCGGACTGGGCCACGCTGGCCGATGAGCACGACCGAGCGGTGCGGCGGAAGTCGATGCTGCGCATCGTGGCCGGCGCGGTGGGCGTGCTCGTCGTCGTGGGAGGGGTCGCTGCCGGGCTGGTCCTGCGGGGGCCGGGAAACAGCAAGGCCGTTGCCGACCCGCAGCCGTCCGTGACGAGCGGTTCGCCTTCGGCCACCGCTTCACCGACCGCGTCGACTGCTCCGGTCTCGCCGTCGCCGTCCGTGCCCAGCAGCATCTCGCCGACGGCCGGTCTCCTCCTCGGCCCGGCGGCCACGGTGGGCGTTCAGGCCGGACACACCGGCCCGGCAATGGCGTTGGCCGGTAAGGACACCAGCTACGCCCAAGCGGTGACGGCGACGGTCGACACGGCCGCAGGCTTCACCGTCGCGTCGGTCGTCCGCGGTGACGGGCCCGCGAAGTCCGAGGCGGCCGTCTCGCAGGGCAACGGGGCGTTCTACTCCTTCTTCCTGGGCCGCGAGAACTCCACGGGCGCCGCCCACAACTGCTGGGTCTTCAAGGTGCAGACCGCGGCGGCTGCCGGGAAGACGGTCATGGCTCTCTCCAAGAGCCAGGTGGCGACCGGCCGTTGGACCACCTTGGCCGGCGTCTTCGACGCCAAGGCGCACACCATCGCCCTCTACGTCGACGGCGTCCAGGCGGCCACGGCACGCGTGCCGGGCATGATCGCCTCACGCACCCCGGTGGAGCTAGGCCGCGCCCGCTACTCGAACCAGTGGGCCGACGACTGGCAGGGCGCGCTGGCCGACATCCAGGTCTGGCCGCGGACGCTCTCCCCGGCCGAGGTCGCCGCGCAGGCGCAGGCCGACACGGCCGGTACCCCGGCCCCGGTCCCCGCGACGGCAGGATGGCTCACCGCCGCGTAGCCCTCCGGCGCCACGGTGGTCGGCGGGTCCCGGACCTGTGGCCCGGACCTGCGAGCCGCCGGCTTGTGGCCCGGACTTGCGAGCCGTCGGCTTGCGGCCCGGACTTGCGGGCCGCCGACCGATCGCTACGCTGCCGCCATGCGGATCTCCGTCTCCTCGGACATGGACGAAGGCATCGCCCGGCAGTTGGTGAGCGAGCTGCGCCGGCGCGGGCACGTGGTGACGCCTCACGGCGCGCTGCAGCCGGACGAGAAGGACGACTGGGCGTACTGCACCGAGGTCGCCGCGCTCGACGTCGTCGAGGGGCGCGCGGACCAGGCCGTCGTCTGCTGCTGGACCGGCACCGGCGCGTCCATCGCGGCCAACAAGGTGCCCGGCGTCCGGGCCGCGCTCTGCACGGACGCCTACACCGCGGGCGGCGCGCGGCGCTGGAACGACGCCAACGTGCTGGCGCTGAGCCTCCGGCTGACCTCGCCCGCCGTGCTGGCGGAGATTCTCGACGCATGGTTCGACGGGACGCCGAGCGAGGAGCCGGACGACCAGGAGAACATCCGCCACCTCGGCCAGATCGGGCAGGACCACGCGGACGAGTGGGTGCTGATGCGGCAGGACGACAACGGCAACCGCTACGTCGTCGCCCGCCATGCCGACCGCGCGCAGGCCGAGGCCGACGCGGCGGTGTTCGAGGCGCGCGGGCACAAGCAGCTGTACTGGGTCGAACGCGACGGGCAGGCGCGCGCGGAGGAGCAGGCGTAGCCCACGTCCCGAGACGGCGACGTCGAGGGGTGCCCAGTGCGCCGACTCCTGGGCTACAGTCGTGATCTGATGCCTGATCAGCAGCGTTGCGTGCGACGGCCGTCGGGGAGAAGTCCGCGCAGGGGGGACCGTGATGCGTCGTGGACCTGGCCTCGGCACTGGACGGCGCCCGGCACGGTGACGAACAGGCGTTCCGCGTCCTCTACCGCGCCGTGCACCCACCGCTGCTGCGCTACCTGCGGGTGCTGGTCGGAGAGGACGCCGAGGACGTCGCGTCCGAGACGTGGCTGCAGATCGTGCGGGACCTGCCGCGCTTCCGGGGCGACGGGGAGCGGTTACAGGCCTGGTGCCTGACCGTCGCCCGGCACCGCGCGCTGGACCACCTCCGCACCTGCCGCCGCAGGCCGCTGACAGTGGCGGGGCCCGAGGCGTTGATCCAGTGGCCCGGTCCGGACGACACCGCCGGATCCGCACTGGACGCGCTGGCCACGACGAGCGCACTGGAGCTGATCGCGTGCCTCCCGGCCGACCAGGCGGAGGCCGTCTACCTGCGGGTGGTCCTCGGCCTCGACGCCCGGCACGCGGCGCGGGTCCTGGGCAAGCGGCCGGGCGCGGTGCGGACCGCGGCGCACCGGGGGCTGCGTCGCCTCGCCACGCTGCTCGATCCGGCGCCGGGCGGCGCTCAGGCCGGGCCCGCAGCACGTGCCCTTTCGGCTGTGCAGGTGGTGCGATCGGTGCCGAGTGACGTTTTTCGGGCCGGTGGCGCTGAAAGAGAGTGACATGGACGACGACAGCATGCTGGCCCGACTGCTCGCCGCAGCAGCCGCACCAGCACACCAGGACGAGCTCGACGGCGAGGATGCGGCCCTCGCAGCCTTCCTCGCTGCTTCCCGGCAGCAGTCGGCGGCACGGAACCCGGCCGGTCCGTGGCGGTCTTCGTCCGAGCGCGAGCACGGGCATGGGCAGGGCTATGGGCATGGGCGCGAGCGAGGGGCGTGGCGATGGTCGCGCGTGATCCCGGCCTCGGCGGCGGTCGCCGTGATCGCGGCGGGCGTGGGTCTGCTCGGCACGCAACTCGTGGGCGCTGCACGGACGTCGCGGCACCCGGGCGTCTCGGTGACGGCCCCGACGTCGCTGCCGGCGGGCCGGTCACAACCACCCCAGCGGCCCACCACCGCCCCGTCGGGACCACGGTCGACCCGGTCGACCCGATCGACGCGGTCGCCCGGGTCCGCAGCAGGGTCGACGCCGTCGGCCTCATCGCAGCAGCGGTCCGGTGCGTCGAGCGCGGCGGGAAGGAACGCGTCTCACGGACCGGGCGCGAACTCCGGGAAGCACACGGGTGTCCATGGGGCGCACGGGGGAGGCGGCCGGAAAAGCGGTCGGAAGAGCGGCGGGAACGGCAACCAGAGGCAGCAGGGGCAAGGTCAGGGTCAGGGTCAGCAGGGCTGAGCGTTCCGGCCCGGCCTATCGGAAGGGCGGTGCGAGATGAGGATCTCTGAGCGGTCGAGGCGGGCGCGGGCCGAGTCGCGGTCTCCGTTCGCCGCACTGGTTCCCGTCCTGGATCCGGTGGGCCGGCCACAGAAGCCGACCGCGCCGGACCTGGCGTCCGCAGCGCCGCCGCTGGTCGGCGTCCTGATGCTCATACCGGCCGACCAGCTCCCGGCGGAACTGCTGGACCGGTTGCGGTCAGGGGAGTTGATCGGTCTGACGGACCGGTCGGGCCTTCCCGCCGAGCTCGTGCGCTCCGCGCTCTTGCCTTCGCTGAGCCCCACCTCGCCCGCGACCTCGCCGACGACCAGGACCAGGACCACGACCACGACCTCCGCTAGGGATTCGGCACGGCCGTCGCTGCGGATCCGGCTCGACCCCGACCACCGCTCCGTCGTGCTCGACGGCCGGAGCCAGCCGCTGACCTTCCTCGAATTCGAGCTGCTGGCCCATCTGATGGCCTATCCCCACCAGGTCCAGAGCCGCGAGTTGCTGATCGAGACGGTGTGGGACTTCGAGCCGATCGGCTCCGGCCGCGCGGTCGACGTGCTGGTCGCCCGGCTGCGGCGGAAACTCGGCCCCACCCACCGCGGCGTGATCGAGACGGTCCGCCGCTCGGGCTACCGCTTCGTCCCGTCCGAGGCAGGGAGCTGACCAGAGCGGCGCACTAGACTCCGCTGTCGTGACCCTTTCCGACCGGCCCGCGCGCGGCCCGCAGACCCCGGACGCCGCCGTGCCGCGGGTCGTCGTCGGCGCCGCGCTGCTGGACGGGCGCGGGCGGGTGCTGGCCGCGCGGCGGTCCGCGCCGGAGGCGCTGGCGGGCCGGTGGGAGTTCCCCGGCGGGAAGGTCGAGCCGGGTGAGACGGTTCCCGCCGCGCTGGAGCGGGAGCTGCGCGAGGAACTGGGCGTCGAGGCGCGGGCGCTCTCCCGGCTGCCCGGCGCCTGGGAGGTCCGGCCGGGGCTGGAACTGCACATCTGGTCCGCCCGGCTGGTCGGCGGCGAGCCGGAGCCGCTGCAGGACCACGACGAACTGCGCTGGGTGACGGCGGACGAGCTCGACACGGTCGACTGGCTCCGACAGGACCGCTTCGCCCTGCCACACGTCCGAAGCCTGCTCGGGAGCGGACCCGCGATCAGCCACGAGGGAGCGCCCTGAGAGAGTGCTCTGGGCGGGTGCTCCGAAGAAGTTCTCCGAGAGAGTTCTCCGAAAGAGTCAGAGACAGACCGAACGCCCAGGTCACGCCCCCTCTGCAGAGCCCCGAACGAACCCCGACCGAGCCCAGCGCGAAGCCCATCACCCCATGATCGTTTTTCTTCCCCAAGTTGACCCGTACGGCGGGGTACGGCGAGGTTTGGCTGGGTATGTCAGTATCCGGCCGCCTTCCCGAGTAGGCGGCCGGGACGGGGAGACGTGAGGCAAGCTGACGCGCGTGCGCGCCTGCGCCGCAGGCCGGCGACGGGCGGCGGGGGCCGGCCGGTCGCGGGCGGGGCAGGCTCGCGCGGCCAGGGGCCCGCACCGTTCCCGGACCCGCTCGCGGTCGGCCGGGAGGCCGACGCGGCGCAGCAGCGCGCCCGCCGCGGCAGCCTGCTGGACGTGGTGCGGGTCGCCATCGCGCTGCTGGACGAGCAGGGCCGGGTGATGCTCTGGAGCCAGGCAGCCGAGGAGCTGGTCGGCTGGCCCAGCGACGCCCTGGTCGGTCGCGGCCTGGACATTCTCTTCGACGACGACGCGGAGCTGACCAAACAGGTCCACGAGGCGATCGCGGGCGTCCTGCGGGACGGGGAGTCCTGGGTCGGGACGGTCGTGCTGCGGCACCACGACGGGCACGGCGTCCGGCTGGAGTGCCGGCTCTCACTGCTGGAGAACGGCGACGGAGTCCCCTACCTGCTCTGCCGTCTCGCCGACGCCGCCGCGCTGGGCGACGTCGAGCAGGGACTCGCGGTCCAGGACGCGCTCTTCGAGCAGTCCCCGCTCGGGCTGGCGATCTTCGACCGGGAGCTGCGCTACGTCCGGGTCAACGAGACGCTGGCCCGGATGAACGGCCTCCCCGTGGCGGACCATCTCGGCCGGACCACAGGGGAGACGCTGCCACAACTGGCCGCCGACGAGGTGATGGCCATCCAGCGTCAGGTGCTGGCGACGGGGGAGCCGGTGATCGACCTGACCGTCACCAGCGCCGACCCGTCGGAGCCCGGCTACCGCTCGGCGTCCTACTCGCGGCTGCAGGACCGGGCCGGGAACGTCCTCGGGCTGACCGGCATGGTCATGGACGTCACGGACCGGTACCGCGCCGTGGCCAGGGTCGAACGCGCCCGGCAGCGGCTGGCGCTGCTCAACGAGGTCGGCTCGCGGATCGGCGACCTGCTCGACGGCGAGCTGATCGCCCAGGAGCTGGCCGAGGCCCTGGTGCCGCGACTGGCCGACCACGCCGGTGTGGCGCTGCTGGAGGCGGTCGTCGACGGCGCGGACCTGCCCCGCCACCGGCAGACCCGGCTTGCCCGGCTGGTCATGTCGGGCACCGCGGCGATCGACCCCGGCCCGGACGCCGAGACCATGCAGACACCCGGCGGCCAGATCACCATGACCGAGGGCTCGCTCTTCGCCCGCGTCATGCAGAGCGGCCTGCCGGAGCAGTTGGACGCCTCGGCGCAGCTGGACGACACGGCCGCGCAGGGCGATCCACGCGTCCGCGCCGCGTACCGGCTCGGCGTGCACTCGTTGCTGGTGGTGCCGCTCCGGGCCCGCGGCATCGTGCTCGGACTGCTGGTCCTGGACCGGGCAGGGCGGCGCGAGGGCTTCGACCAGGACGACGTCGCCTTCGCGTCGGAGCTGGCCGACCGCGCGGGTGCGTCGCTGGACAACGCCCGGCTCTACGCCCGTGAGCGCGCTGCCGCGCTGATGCTGCAGCGCAGCCTGCTGCCGCAGTCGCTGGCCCAGCCGCCGGGCATGGAGGTCGGCTACCGCTATGTCCCGGGCAGCAGTGGCACGGAGGTTGGCGGCGACTGGTTCGACGTCATCCCGCTGCCGCAGGGGCGGACCGCGCTGGTGGTCGGCGACGTGATGGGCCACGGGCTGCGCGCCGCCGCGACCATGGGACGGCTGCGCACGGCCGTGCGCACGCTGGCCGGACTCGACCTGCCACCGGACCGGCTGCTCCAGCACGTTCACGACCTGGCCGACGACCTTGCCCAGGGGCCGGAGGAGGCGCTCATCGCCACCTGCGTCTACGCCGTCTACGATCCGGCGACCCGCGCCCTGCACCTGGCCAAGGCCGGTCACACCGAGCCGCTGCTGATCACCCCGGCGGAAGCCGCGGCCCCGGCCGAAACCGCTGCCCCACGCGGGGACGCGGCCCGGAGCGGGGACGCGCGGAAGACCGATGACGCGCGGAAGACCGACGGCGGGCGCATGGCGCTGACGGGCGGGACGGCGCACGTGCTGGCGTTGCCGTCCGGCGCTCCGCTCGGCGTGGGCGGGGTGCCGTTCGAACTGACCGAACTGACCGTGCCGGAGGGGTCGCTGCTCGCGCTCTACACCGACGGCCTGGTCGAGTCGCGCACGGAGGACATCGACGTGGGCACGCGCCGACTGAGCGCCGTCCTTGAGCTTCCGCACGCCTCCGTCGAGGACGCGTGCGAAGCGGTGGTACGGACGCTCGACCAGGGACAGGAGCCGGACGACGTGGCACTGCTGCTGGCGCGCCTGGGCGGCGTACCCGGACCGGCCGCCGAGCGGCAGGTCGAGTGGACGCTGTGCGCCGAACCGTCCGCACCCGCGCTGGCCCGCCGCCGGGTCCGCGCCACGCTGCGCGAGTGGGGCCTCGAACCGCTGCTGGACACGGCGGAACTGCTGGTCAGTGAGCTGGTGACGAATGCCGTCCGATACGCGAGCGCCCCGATCGGGCTGCGGTTGCTGCTGGGCACGACACTGGTCGTCGAGGTCGCGGACCCGCTGCCGGACCCGCCGCGCGAGCGTGAGGCGGCCGGTACCGACGAGGGCGGTCGCGGCCTCCAGCTGGTCCACCGGCTGGCGTACCGGTGGGGCACGCGCGCCGAGGGCGGCGGCAAGGTCGTCTGGTTCGAGCAGACGCTGCCGGACGGTCCGGGCCGCTGACGACTGCTGTCACCCCCGAACGTGGCACCCGATACACCCGCTAGTTGATCAACAACCCTCCCGTTGCTCACCGGCGAGGCGTAAGGTTCCGGTGCCGGGCGGTCGTATGAACACCCGTGCAGCCAGCACGTGTGACGCATCGTCGCTCGAATTGATGTTGGGTGCGCTCGGGGCGTATGCGGCGCCGCCGGGATGATGAATACTCGGAACGCGACACCCACGCGCCGATCGCCGGAGGAGTCGGTAGTTGAGCGACACGCCGTCACGCGAGGCAGACCAGGCCCGCACAGCACCCGACGCAGCGGTGGCTGACGCGTTCGCGCCGAGGCCCGTCACCGCGCCGGCGCCGGACGCCGCTTCGGGGATCCCGCACCCTGCCGGTGAGGCGCCCGTTGGTTCCGCGGTGTCCGCCCAGTGGGGACACGACGAACTCGGGACGATCTACGACTACATACGGATCGCCGCGTTCTCGCTCGACGAGGACGGCCTGATCAGCCAGTGGAGCTCCCGGGCCGAGCAGTTCTTCGGCCTCTCGGCCGAGGACGCCATCGGCTGCGACCCGGTGACCACCTTCGCCCCGCGCGAGCAGTGGCGGCAGGGGCGCGAGCGGATGACGGAGGTCCTGGCCGGCAAGGAGTGGGTCGGCACCGCGCCCTACCGCGACAGTGACGGCGAGGAGCGTCTCGCCGAGCTCTACCTGATGCCTTCCCAGGGCGCCGACGGCCGGTCCGGTGTCGTCTGCATGGCCGTCGACCTGCGCAAGCTGCGAACCCTGGAGACCGAGATCGCCGCCTCGGAGGCGATCTTCGGCCAGGCCCCGACCGGCTTCGTCCTCTTCGACCAGGACGGCCGGGTCCAGCGCGTCAACGACAGCTTCGCCGCCGCACTCGGCGTGGACCCGGGGACGCTCGCCGGCATGACGGTCCAGGAGCTGATGCCCGCCAAGGACGCCGCCCGGATCGCCCGCGCCCTGACCGAGGTGCTGCGGACCGGCGACCCGGTGGTCGACCTCAGCTTCACCGGCGAACTGCCGAGCCGTCCCGGCCGCCGTCGCTGGTCCATCTCGCTCTACCGGCTGCTCAGCGCCGCCGACCGGCCGATGGGCGTGGCCGGTCAGATCGTCGACGTCACCGGCCGAGCCAGGGCCGAGCGCGAGGCGGCCAGCGCCCGGCGCAGCCTCGCCCTGCTCAACGAGGCCAGCGCCCACATCGGTTCGACCCTGGACCTGGAGATCACCGCTCGCGAACTGCTCGACATCGCTGTCCCCGCCTTCTGCGACGTCGCCACCGTCGACCTCTACAACGGTGTGCTGACCGCCGACGCCGAGGGCCGTCGGGTGGACGACGGAGACGGTACCGGCGACCTGCGCCGGGTCGCCTCCGCCAGCACCGTCCACCACGAGGCCGCGGTCACGCCCGCGCCGGAGGTCGGCGGAACGTTCTGCTACCCGCCGCGCTCGCCGTACGCCAAGGCGCTGCGCACCGGTCGGAGCCTCACCCTCTCCGGTCCGGGCAACCCGGACCCCAACCCGCTGATCCACAGCGCCATCGTGATCCCGATCGTCGCCCGCGAGAAGGTCCTCGGCCTGGTCCAGCTCTCCCGGGCCAAGGGCAGCGAGACCTTCGACACCCGTGACGTGGCGATCGCGACCGAGCTGGTCGCCCGCGCCGCCGTCTGCATCGACAACGCCCGGCTCTACCGCCGCGAGCACGAGCGCGCGCTGATCCTGCAGCGGTCGCTGCTGCCGCCCGGCAACCCGGCCGCGTCCGGTCTGGAGATCGCCTGCCGCTACCGCCCCGCGGGCAGCGGCACGCAGGTCGGCGGCGACTGGTTCGACGTCATCCCGCTGCCCGGCAACCGCACCGCGCTGGTCGTCGGCGACGTGATGGGCCGTGGCCTGCGCGCGGCCGTCGCGATGGGCCAACTCCGCACGGCGGTAAGAACCCTGGCCATGCTGGACCTCGACCCGGCCGAGGTGCTCACCCAGCTCGACGAGATCGCCCGCGGCCTGAGCGCCGACCCGGACTCCGACGACGGCGAGTCCGCCGAGCTCTACCTCGCCACCTGCGTCTACGCGGTCTACGACGCGGTCACCATGCGCTGCACCATCGCCAACGCGGGTCACCTCCCCCCGGTCGTGGTCGACCCCACGGCGGGCGGCCCGACCCCGGCGCTGATGCTGGACGTCCCCGAGGGCGTCCCGCTCGGCGTGGGCGGCGAGCCGTTCGAGGAGGTCGTCGTCGAACTCCCGGACGGCGCGCTGATCGGCCTCTACACGGACGGCCTGGTCGAGTCCCGCAAGCACCACCTGGAGGAGGGCCTCACCGCCCTCCGCACCGCGCTCGGCAGCGCGGACCGCCCGCTGGAGGAACTCTGCGACCAGCTCCTGACGGAGCTCGACCCCCACTACGGCGAGGACGACATCGCCCTGCTGATGGCACGGGTCTTCGCGCTGCCGGGCAACTCGGTGGGCGACTGGGTCCTGCCCTCGGAGCCGACGTCGGTGGCCCGCGCCCGCGAACTCGCCTGCGGCTGGCTGCTCGAGTGCGGCCTGGACGACTTGGTCGACACGGTCGAACTGCTGGTCAGCGAGCTGGCGACGAACGCGCTGCGGCACGGCCGCGGGGACATCCGGCTCCGCCTGCTGCGGGACTCCGTCCTGGTCTGCGAGGTCTGGGACAACGGCTACGCGCAACCGCGGCAGCGGCGGGCTCGCGACACGGACGAGGGCGGGCGCGGGCTGCAGCTGGTCAGCCTGCTCGCCGACCGGTGGGGGAGCAGGAGGACTCCCAACGGCAAGGCGGTCTGGTTCGAACTCGCGGTGCCGTCCTAGTGCTTGGGGTGCTCGGCGAAGTTACAGCCTGTGCAAGCGGGAAGTTGCACCACTCAGGGGCGCAGTTCCCCGCGCCCCTGAGTGGTGCAACTTCCGCTTGCTTCTGTGTTCCCCGCTACTTCCTTCGGGAGATCTTCGACCCCAGCCAGACCAGCGGGTCGTACTTCCGGTCAACCGCCCGTTCCTTCAAGGGAATCAGCGCGTTGTCCGTGATCTTGATGCCCTCCGGGCAGACCTCCGTGCAGCACTTGGTGATGTTGCAGTAGCCCAGCCCGTGCTCCTCCTGGGCCGTGGCCTTCCGGTCGAGGCCGGACTCCGACGCCGCGTCCAGCGGGTGCATGTCCAGCTCCGCGACCCGCATCAGAAAGCGCGGCCCCGCGAAGGCGGGCTTGTTCTCCTCGTGGTCGCGGACCACGTGGCAGGTGTTCTGGCAGAGGAAGCACTCGATGCACTTCCGGAACTCCTGCGAGCGGTTCACATCCTCCTGCTGCATCCGGTACTCGCCCGGACCGACCCCCTGCGGTGGGACGAACGACGGGATCTCGCGTGCCTTCTGGTAGTTGAAGCCCACGTCCGTCACCAGGTCCCGCAGCACCGGGAAGGTGCGCATCGGGGTGATGGTGACCGTCTCGTCCGCCGGGAGGGTGGACATCCGGGTCATGCACATCAGCCGTGGGCGGCCGTTGATCTCCGCGCTGCAGGAGCCGCACTTGCCGGCCTTGCAGTTCCAGCGGACCGCGAGGTCCGGAGCCTGGGTGGCCTGGATGCGGTGGACCACGTCGAGGACGACCTCGCCGTCGTTGACCTCGACGGCGAAGTCCGTCAGCTCGCCGCCCTCGGCGTCGCCGCGCCAGACACGGAACTTGGCCTCGTAGCTCACTGTTCCGCTCCGTTCTCGGTCTTCTTCTCGGTCTCCGCGCGCTGTGGCGGCAGCCCCGTGGCCGGCATCTCGTCCTCGGTCAGGTACTTCTTCAGCTCGTCGGCGGCGAACAGCGCCAGCAGGTCCTCGCGGATCGGCGGGTTCGCCTTGCGCTGCACGGTGATCGCACCGTCCGGGCCGGGCTTCTCGGCCAGTGAGCAGATCAGGTTGACGCGCCGCCAGTCGGCGTCCATCTCGGGGTGGTCCTCGCGGGTGTGGCCGCCCCGGCTCTCCGTGCGCTCCAGCGCCGCGCGCGCGACGCACTCGCTGACCAGGAGCATGTTGCGGAGGTCGAGCGAGAGGTGCCAGCCGGGGTTGAACTGCCGGTGGCCCTCGACCCCGGCGTTCTCGGCGCGCTCCCGCAGCCCGGAGAGCCGGTGCAGCGCCTCGGCCATCTCACCCTCTCGCCGGATGATGCCGACCAGGTCGTTCATCGACTGCTGCAGCTCCTGGTGGAGCGCGTACGGGTTCTCCGCACCGTCGGTGCCGTTGCCCTCGAAGGGCGCCAGCGCCTCGGCCGCCGCCGCGTCGATCTGCTCCTGGTCCACCACCGGACGGTTCGCCGTGTGCTCCTCGGCGAACTCGGCCGCGTGCAGACCGGCCCGGCGGCCGAAGACCAGCAGGTCGGACAGGGAGTTGCCGCCCAGGCGGTTGGAGCCGTGCATCCCGCCCGCAACCTCACCGGCCGCGTAGAGGCCGGGTACGGACGAGGACGCGGTGTCCGGGTCGACCTCGACGCCGCCCATGACGTAGTGGCAGGTCGGACCGACCTCCATCGGCTCGGCGGTGATGTCGACGTCGGCCAGCTCCTTGAACTGGTGGTGCATCGACGGCAGCCGCCGCTTGATCTCCTCCGCGGGCAGCCGGGTGGAGACGTCCAGGAAGACGCCGCCGTGCGGGGTGCCGCGACCGGCCTTGACCTCGCTGTTGATGGCGCGGGCCACCTCGTCGCGCGGCAGCAGCTCCGGGGGACGGCGGTTGTTGGCCTGGTCCTGGTACCAGCGGTCGCCCTCCTCCTCCGTCTCCGCGTACTTCTCCCGGAAGACGTCGGGGATGTAGTCGAACATGAACCGCTTGCCGTCGCTGTTGCGCAGCACGCCGCCGTCGCCGCGGACCGACTCGGTGACCAGGATGCCCTTCACGGACGGCGGCCAGACCATACCGGTGGGGTGGAACTGGACGAACTCCATGTTGAGCAGAGTCGCCCCGGCCAGCAGCGCCAGCGCGTGGCCGTCGCCGGTGTACTCCCAGGAGTTGGAGGTCACCTTGAACGACTTGCCGATACCGCCGGTCGCCAGCACCACCGCGGGCGCCTCGATGACGAAGAAGCGGCCCGACTCGCGCTGGTAGCCGAAGACGCCGCTGACCCGCTCCCCGTCCTTGAGGCTGCGCTCCTTCAGGATGCGGGTGATGGTGTGCTCCTGGAAGACCTTGATCTTCGACTCGTAGTCGCCGGTCTCCTTGAAGTCCTCCTGCTGCAGGCTGACGATCTTCTGCTGCAGGGTGCGGATCAGCTCCAGGCCGGTCCGGTCGCCGACGTGCGCCAGGCGCGGGTACTCGTGGCCGCCGAAGTTGCGCTGCGAGATCCGGCCGTCCTTGGTGCGGTCGAAGAGCGCGCCCCAGGTCTCCAGCTCCCAGACCCGCTCGGGCGCCTCCTTGGCGTGCAGCTCGGCCATCCGCCAGTGGTTGAGGAACTTGCCGCCGCGCATCGTGTCGCGGAAGTGGACCTGCCAGTTGTCCTGGTCGTTGACGTTGCCCATGCTGGCGGCGATGCCGCCCTCGGCCATCACCGTGTGGGCCTTGCCGAACAGCGACTTGCAGATGATCGCCGTCCGCTTGCCCTGGGCGCGGGCCTCGATGGCCGCCCGCAGCCCTGCGCCGCCGGCGCCCACCACCACCACGTCGTAGACGTGGCGCTCCACCTCGGTCATTGCGTAAGTCCTTCGGAGGTCTTCGGGATCTCAGTCTTCGGGATCTCGGTCAGAAGAAGCGGGGATCGGTGAACGCGCCGCTGGCCAGCAGGTACACGTACAGGTCCGCGACGCCCACGCTGATCAGCGAGGCCCAGGCGAGCTGCATGTGACGGGCGTTCAGCTTGCCGACCCAGGTCCACAGCCGGTAGCGCACGGGGTGCTTGGAGAAGTGCCGCAGGCGTCCGCCGACGATGTGCCGGCAGGAGTGGCAGGAGGCCGTGTACGCCCAGATCAGCACGATGTTGGCGAGCAGCACCAGCGTGCCGAGGCCCATGTGGCCCCAGTGCCCCTGGGCGTCACGGAACCCGAGCACCGCGTCGTAGGTCAGGATCCCGGCGACCACGATCGCGAAGTAGAAGAAGTAGCGGTGGATGTTCTGCAGGATCAGCGGGAACTTCGTCTCACCGCTGTACTTCGCGTGCGGCTCGGCCACCGCGCAGGCCGGCGGCGAGTTCCAGAACGAGCGGTAGTAGGCCTTGCGGTAGTAGTAGCAGGTGAGCCGGAAGCCCAGCGGGAAGATCAGCACGATCAGCGCCGGCGACAGCCGCCACCAGCTCCCGAACAGCGCCCAGTCCGCGCCGCCGTTCATGGCCGGGCAGTTGGCGGCCAGGCAGGGGGAGTAGAACGGCGAGACGTAGGGAGCGGCGTAGGCGGTGTGCACGCCGAAGAACGCCCGCCAGGTCGAGTAGCCGATGAACGCCAGCAGACCCAGGGCCGTCGCCAGCTGCGGAACCCACCAGCGGTCGATCCGCAGATGCCGTTGCTCGATCGTCGCGCGCCCAGGGGAGTGGACCCCCCGGCCGGCTTTATCGGCGGCCTCGGGGGGCCTGATCTCCGTGGTCACTGCTCTTCTACGTCCTCTCCTGGGCGGCGGCTGCCTGACGGCAGGCTGCGGTGGGGCTCCGGTGCCGGGGTGGCGTCGGCCGGGCCGGTCGGCCGGGGTCAGCGGCGGTGGCCGCCGATGCCTTCGTCCTCCGCGTCCCACCACATGGCCGGGTCGTACGGGGTGTCGGAGACCTCGACCGGACGGAGCTCCTGCCTGCTCGGGCACGGCGACGGGAGGCAGGCGCGCAGCTGCGCCAGTGCCTGCCGGGTCGCGTCCACGGCGCGGTCCAGTTCGTCCAGGCGCCGGTGCGCCTCCGTGAGCGCGACCGGTCCGGTGGCGCCTGCGCTGTCGGTTCCGGTGGTGCCAGTGGTTCCGGTCGTGCCGGTGATGTCCGAGGGCATGCCTGTGCTCCCTCCGCGCGATGGAAGATCGATTCCTGATGTCGTGTCAGGAATGCGCGCAAGCGAGTGTGGCCCTCATCACCGTCGGTTGGAAAGGCCTGGTTCACGATTGGCGGATTAGGTGATCCGGCTGCGCGCCCCCGGGCGGCGCAATCCGCTGCCCCGATCGAGTGGCTCGCGCGGTGTTTTCCGACGTGTCGTCAGTCATCGTGGGGCCAACGGCTCTTGAGTGGGGCCGTGGTGTACCGCAATCGGCTCTTCCCCGCTTCCTCCGTGCCGCACCGCGAGACCGTCGCCGCCGTCCTGGCCGCGGCCGTCGCTGTCGCGGTGGCGGCCTGCTCAGGCGGCGCGCAGTCCGTCCGCGCCGACGACCTGATCCGTGCCGACCGCGCCTCCGTCAGCGACGGCGGCTCCCTGCGCTGGGCGGTGGACGCCGTCCCGTCCACTCTCAACGTGTTCCAGTCCGACGCGAACGCCACCAGCCAACTGGTCGCGAGCGCGGTCCTGCCGACCCTGTTCACGGTCGACGCGCAGGGGAAGGCGAACACCGACCCCGACTACCTGGTCTCGGCCGACCAGACCGTCACCTCGCCGCAGACCGTCGTCTACCGGCTCAACCCCAAGGCGGTCTGGAGTGACGGCAAGCACCTCGGCCTCGCCGACTTCGTCGGCCAGTGGCAGGCGCTGAGCGGACGCGACCCCGCGTTCGCGGCGGCCGGGACCGCCCGCACCGACGGCTACGACAGCATCGCCTCGGTCACCGCGGGCGGAGCGCCGGACTCGGTCAAGGTCGTCTTCGCCAAGCCCTACGCGCCCTGGCGGAGCCTGTTCACCCCTCTCTACCCGGCCGCGGCGACGGCCACCCCGCAGAGCTTCAGCCAGAGCCAGCGCACCGCGCTCACCGCCGACGCGGGCCCGTTCACCTTCAAGAACGAGAACACGCAGGCTCTCACCGTCGTCCGCAACCCGCACTGGTGGGGCGACCGGGCCAAGCTCGACGCCGTCGCCTTCACCGTCGTCGCCCCGGACACCGCCGCGTCCGCACTCGCCGCGCACCGGGTCGACATCGCCGACCTCAGTCAGGCCGCCGACGACACCGGCTACTCGCCCGAGGCGACCTCCGGCACCCAGATCCTCCGCGCCGCCGGTCCCGACGACCTCCAGCTCGCCTTCAACGGAGCCAACGGACTGCTCGCCGACCCCGACGTGCGCCGCGCCGTCGCGGACGCGATCGACCGGCAGGCGATCGCGAACGCGGTCCTCAAGCCGCTGCGGCTGCCCGCCGTCCCGCTCGGCAATCACCTGCTCCTCGCCGACCAGCCCGGCTACCAGGACGACGCCGCGGCGCTCGGAGCGGGCGCGGACGCGGCGACGAAGCTGCTGGACGCGGCGGGCTGGAAGCTGGCCCCCCACGGTGACGCGGCCAACGCCGCGGCGTCGCCCGTCCGGGCCAAGGACACCCGCACGCTGAGCCTGACCCTGCTCACCCGCGCCGGTTCGGCCCGGGATGCGACGATCGCCCGGCTGCTTGCGTCCCAGCTGGGACAGATCGGGATCACCCTGACCACGAAGCCCGTTCCGGCGTCGGCCTTCTTTACCCAGCACGTCGCCTCCGGAGACTTCGACCTGGCCCTGGTGACCTGGCCGGCCTCCCGCTTCCCGATCGCGGACGAGTCCGCGCTCTACGAGAAGCCCCAGGTCAACCCGGACGGCTCGCTCAACGTGGGCCAGAACCTGTCCGGCACGGGCACCGACGAGATCGACGGCCTACTGAGTAAGGCGGTGGCCAGCACGGACACGGCGGACGCCACCCGGCTGGCCAACGAGGCGGACATCCGCATCTGGCAGGCGGCGCCGTCCGTCCCCCTCTTCCAGACCCCGGAACTGGTCGGCACCCGTCTCAACCTCGTCAACATCGGTGCGTTCGGCCTTGCCAGCCCGAGGTGGCAGGACATCGGCTACCAGGGGCAGCCGCACTAGCCTTCGGCACGGACGCTCATTTTTCGGCAGACGGGCAAGCTCCACCATCAGGGGCGCGGGGAACTGCGCGAGAGGCCACTGACATGCGGATGGCCCTGCGCGTTCGGGGTTCTACCCGCGTGGGTGGCCTGTCGCGCAGTTCCCCGCGCCCCTGGGTTGTGCAATTTCCGCTGCGCTCGACCGTGCAGCGAGAGGGCTCTTCATCGGGCGTTCGCCAGCCAGCGCGCGAGCGTCAGCGCGCAACCACGTACCATAGGACAAAGCCGTGGCATGTTCAGATGCCCGGTGGGTGGACCGGCGGCACGGAGCGTGCTCGGCGGGTGCCACGCCCAGTCGATTCGGGAGAACTGTACTCCGTATGCCCACGCGCAATGACATCCGGAACGTCGCCATCGTCGCGCACGTCGACCACGGCAAGACCACGCTGGTCGACGCGATGCTGAAGCAGGCCGGCGCCTTCGCCGCCCACCAGCATCTGGACGACCGCATGATGGACTCCAACGACCTGGAGCGCGAGAAGGGCATCACCATTCTCGCGAAGAACACCGCGGTCAAGTACCACCCCAAGGGTGGTGGCGACCCGATCACGATCAACATCATCGACACCCCCGGCCACGCCGACTTCGGTGGCGAGGTGGAGCGCGGTCTGTCGATGGTCGACGCGGTCGTGCTCCTCGTGGACGCCTCCGAGGGCCCCCTGCCGCAGACCCGCTTCGTGCTGCGCAAGGCGCTGCAGGCCAAGCTGCCGGTCATCCTCTGCATCAACAAGACCGACCGTCCGGACTCCCGGATCGACGAGGTCGTCAACGAGGCCTACGACCTCTTCCTCGACCTGGACGCGGACGAGGAGCAGATCGAGTTCCCGATCGTCTACGCCTGCGCGCGTGACGGCATCGCCTCGCTGACCAAGCCGGAGGACGGCACCGTCCCGGCCGACAGCGACAGCCTGGAGCCGTTCTTCTCCACCATTCTGGAGTCCGTCCCGGCCCCGACCTACGACGAGGACGCGCCGCTCCAGGCCCACGTCACCAACCTGGACGCCGACAACTTCCTCGGCCGTATCGCTCTGCTCCGCGTCGAGCAGGGCTACCTGAAGAAGGGCCAGACCGTCGCGTGGATCAAGCGCGACGGCACGATCCAGAACGTCCGCATCAGCGAGCTGCTGATGACCGAGGCGCTCACCCGCAAGCCGGCCGAGCAGGCCGGTCCGGGCGACATCTGCGCCGTCTCCGGCATCGGCGACATCATGATCGGCGAGACCCTGGCCGACCCGGAGAACCCGATCGCGCTGCCGCTGATCACGGTCGACGAGCCGGCCATCTCGATGACCATCGGTACCAACACCTCGCCGCTGGTCGGCAAGGGCGGCACCGGCAAGGGCGCGGACGCCAAGTCCGCGGCCAAGGTGGACCGCAAGGTCACCGCCCGTCAGGTCAAGGACCGCCTGGACCGCGAGCTGATCGGTAACGTCTCGCTCCGCGTCCTGGAGACCGAGCGTCCGGACGCCTGGGAGGTGCAGGGTCGTGGCGAGCTGGCGCTGGCCATCCTCATCGAGACCATGCGTCGCGAGGGCTTCGAGCTGACCGTCGGCAAGCCGCAGGTCGTCACCCGCGAGGTCAACGGCAAGACCCACGAGCCGGTCGAGCGCCTGACGGTCGACGTGCCCGAGGAGCACATGGGCGCCGTCACCCAGCTCATGGGCGTCCGCAAGGGCCGGATGGACAACATGTCGAACCACGGCTCCGGCTGGGTCCGCATGGAGTTCGTCGTCCCGTCGCGTGGCCTGATCGGCTTCCGCACGGAGTTCCTCACCTCGACCCGCGGCACCGGTATCGCGCACTCGATCCACGAGGGCTACGAGCCCTGGTTCGGCGTGCTGACCACCCGTAACAACGGCTCCCTGGTCGCCGACCGCGCAGGTGCCGTCACCGCCTTCGCGATGACCAACCTGCAGGAGCGCGGCGTGCTCTTCACCGACCCCGGCACCGAGGTGTACGAGGGCATGATCGTCGGCGAGAACTCCCGCGCCGACGACATGGACGTGAACATCACCAAGGAGAAGAAGCTCACCAACATGCGGTCCTCGACCGCCGACGTGACCGAGTCGATCGTCCCGCCGCGCAAGCTCTCGCTGGAGCAGTCGCTGGAGTTCTGCCGCGAGGACGAGTGCATCGAGGTGACGCCGGAGTCGGTCCGCATCCGCAAGGTGATCCTGGACGCGCAGACCCGCGCCCGCACCCGCGGCCGCGCCGCCAAGGGCTGAGCCGTCGACAGTTGAGCCGCCAAGGCCCGAGCTGACAGCAGGACCGAGCCGCCGGAAGCACTGCTTCCGGCGGCTTTTCCGTGCCGTTCGGCTGTCACTCATTGTGATGACGGTCCGGCCGAGTGTCAGTGCCGGAGTGTACGAATATCGGTGTCAGTATTACTTCTGGCGGTGTTTCATGTCCGATTCGACAGCTGTTGCACCCACCTGGTGACGTCCAAGTTGCGAGACCCAGCTCACGGGCGTGTGATCAAACCGAAATGTCATTTGGTCATAACCATCGCCGACAGTGACGGATAGTAGAGACCACGACGCTCGGGTCACCCAGGCGGCGGCCGAACCCGGCCGCCGACTCGCGAGCTCAGGCAGCGCTGCCCAGGGGTGGGCGGCTGCTGCCACGAACGACGGCAACCAGCACGTCGCACGTCTGAGGAGGCACGTCCATGCGTGGAGCCACGCAAGCGAAGTTCGCCGCCGGGGCCATCGCCATCGCCCTGGCTGCCACGGCATGCAGCAGCAGCTCCGGCAGCTCCAGCGGGTCCAGCTCCGGCAGCAACGCCAGCGGCGTCGTGTCTGCGTGGTGGGGTGACCCCCAGAACCCGCTCGTCCCGACCGACACCAACGAGGTGAACGGCGGAGCGGTCCTGAACATGATCTTCGAGGGCCTGCAGCACTACAACCCGACCACGGGTGCCGCTGAGCTGGCCAACGCCCAGTCGATCACGACCACCGACCAGCAGCACTTCACCATCACGCTGAAGTCGGGCTGGAAGTTCAGCGACGGCACCCCGGTGACCGCCAGCTCCTACGTGGACGCCTGGAACTGGGGCGCGTACCTGCCGCACGCGCAGAACAACACCGACCCGTTCTTCACCTCCATCCAGGGCTACAGCGCCGTCCACCCGGCCACCGGCAGCCCGACCGCGACGACCATGTCCGGTCTGAAGGTCGTCAACGACACCACCTTCACCGTCGCGCTGACCCAGAAGTTCTCGCTGTGGCCGGACACCCTCGGCTACTCGGCCTTCTACCCGCTGCCGCAGTCGTTCTTCACGAACCCCACCGCGTGGGAGGCCAAGCCGGTCGGCAACGGCCCGTACGTCATCCAGTCCTGGACCAAGGGCACGGGCATGCAGTTGCGCCCGAACTCGCTCTACTCCGGCGCCTACAAGCCGAAGAACGGCGGCATCAACCTCAAGGTCTACACCGACCCGAACGCCGCCTACGCGGACCTGCAGGCGGGCAACCTGGACATCGACAACGGTCTGTCCAACACCGCACTGCAGACGGTCCAGTCCGACCTGAACGGCCGTTACCTCAACCAGCCGGCCGGCATCAACCAGACGATCTCCTTCCCGCTGAACCAGCCGCAGTGGAACACCGCAGGCGCCAAGCTGGTCCGTGAGGGCATCTCGATGGCCATCGACCGCCCGACCATCACCAAGGTGATCTTCCAGAACACCCGCACCCCGGCCACGGACTGGACCTCCCCGGTGCTCGGTGCCGCGGGCGGCTACAGCAGCACGCTCTGCGGTTCCGTCTGCACGTACAACCCGACCAAGGCCAAGCAGCTGATCCAGCAGGGCGGCGGCATCCCCGGCGGCCAGCTGACCATCAGCTACAACGCCGACGGCCCGCACAAGGAGTGGGTCGACGCGGTCTGCAACAGCATCAACAACGCGCTGGGCAACACCAACGCCTGTGTCGGCAAGCCGATCGGCACCTTCGCGGACTTCCGCAACCAGATCCAGAACAAGCAGATGACCTCCGCCTTCCGCACCGGCTGGCAGATGGACTACCCGCTGATTCAGGACTTCCTGCAGCCGCTCTTCTACACCAACGCGGCGTCGAACGACTCGCACTACAGCAACCCGCAGTTCGACAGCCTGGTCAACCAGGCCAACGCGGCCAGCAACAAGGCCACGGCCGTCTCGACCTTCCAGCAGGCCGAGAAGCTGCTGGTCACCGACCTGCCGTCGATCCCGCTGTGGTACCAGAACGGCACCGTCGGCTGGTCCTCGAACGTTTCGAACGTGATGCTCGACCCGTTCAGCGTCCCGGTCTACACGAACATCACCGTCAACAAGTAAGTCGTCGGTCCGCCGGCCGACCGCCGCGCGAGCCGGACGGCGGCCGGGAATCGACAGGATTCCCGGCCGCCGCCGCGACGAATCCCTGGAGGTTCCATGGGGCGCTACGTCATCCGACGACTGCTCCAGATGATCCCGGTGTTCATCGGGACAACGTTCATCATCTTCGCGATGGTGCACGCTCTCGGTGACCCGGTTGCCGCACTCTTCGGCGACAAGGCTCCCGACCCCGCCGTTGCCGCGCAGATCCGGCAGCAGCTCGGGCTCAACGATCCGCTCATCGTCCAGTACGGCCACTACATGAAGGGGATCTTCACCGGGGATCTCGGGACCACCTTCAGCGGTCAGGCCGTCACGGACCTGTTGAAGATCGCCTACCCGACCACCCTGAAGCTCGCCCTGGTGGCCTTCGTCTTCGAGGTGGTCATCGGCATCGGACTCGGCGTCATCAGCGGCATCCGCCGCGGCCACCTCGCCGACACCGGCGTGATGGTGATGACGCTGATCGTCATCTCGATCCCGACCTTCGTGATCGGTTACGTGCTGCAGTACCTGTTCGGAGTGAAGTGGGGCATCGCTGACGCGACCGTGCCGGAGGGTGCGCCCATCCAGTCACTGCTCCTACCGGGCTTCGTGCTCGCCTCGGTCTCCCTCGCCTACGTAGCCCGCCTGACCCGCACCACCATCGCGGAGAACAGCAAGGCCGACTACGTGCGCACGGCCGTCGCCAAGGGCCTGCCGCGCCGCCGGGTGGTCACCCACCACCTGCTGCGCAACTCGCTGATCCCGGTCATCACCTTCCTCGGCACCGACCTCGGCGCCCTGATGGGTGGCGCGCTGGTCACCGAGCGCATCTTCAACATCCACGGCGTGGGCTACTACCTGTACCAGGGCATCCTGCGTCAGAACACGCCGACCGTCGTCGGCTTCGTGACCGTCCTGGTGATCGTCTTCCTCCTCGCCAACCTGCTCGTCGACCTGCTCTACGCGGTCCTGGACCCGAGGATCCGTTATGCCTGACCACCAGCCGGACAAGCCGAACGGCGTCCCCGACGACGCGAACACCGAGCTGTCCAGTGCCTTCGCCCAGACCCCCACCCTGGGTGCCATGGAGGTGGAGGACATGCTCGAGAAGGAAGACCTCACCCACGCGCCGGAGCAGTCCAGCGAGTCGGTGGGCGTCACCGACCGCGAGGTGCCCCGCAGCCTGTGGCAGGACGCCTGGCGTGAGCTGCGACGCAACCCGATCTTCATCATCTCGGGCATCCTGATCATCTTCCTGGTCGTCGTCGCGATCTTCCCGGGTCTGTTCGACTCGACCAGCCCGCTCCAGTGCGACCTGTCGAAGTCCCAGCAGGGGCCGACCTCCGGACACCCCTTCGGCTTCGACACGCAGGGCTGCGACGTGTACGCGCGCACCATCTACGGCGCCCGCGCGTCCATCACCGTCGGCGTCTTCGCCACCCTCGGTACCGCGCTGCTCGGCACGCTCCTGGGCGGCCTGGCCGGCTTCTTCGGCGGCTGGCTGGACGCGGTCGTCTCCCGCATCGCGGACATCTTCTTCGGCATCCCGATCCTGCTCGGCGGCCTGGTCTTCCTCTCGGTCATCCCGAGCCGATCGGTCTGGATCGTTGTCGCGTTCATCGTGGTGCTGGGCTGGCCGCAGCTCGCGCGTATCGCCCGTGGCGCGGTGATCACCGCCCGGCAGCAGGACTACGTCACCGCGGCGCGGGCCCTCGGAGCGGGCAACGTGCGGCT
Organism: Streptacidiphilus sp. MAP5-3; assembly: GCF_041262505.1. NCBI lineage: Bacteria > Bacillati > Actinomycetota > Actinomycetes > Kitasatosporales > Streptomycetaceae > Streptacidiphilus > Streptacidiphilus sp. MAP5-3. The sequence continues at coordinate 444,882 of NZ_JBGCCL010000001.1, read as the reverse complement.
GATGCTGCGTCACATCCTGCCGAACTCCCTGGCGCCGATCATCGTCGTGGCGACGATCGCCCTTGGCACGTACATCTCGTTGGAGGCGACGCTCTCCTACCTGGGTGTGGGTCTGAAGCCGCCGACCGTCTCGTGGGGCATCGACATCTCGGCCGCCGCGGACACCTTCCGCAACGCGCCGCACATGCTGCTCTTCCCGGCCGGTGCGCTCTGCATCACCATCCTGGCGTTCATCATGCTCGGCGACGCGGTCCGCGACGCTCTCGACCCCAAGCTGCGCTGAGAGAGGCGGAACCGTGAGTATTCATGCAACCGAAGTCACCGCCACCAGCGGGCGCGGCCGCACCGCAGACAGCGAGGACGCCCCGCTGCTCCAAGTGAAGAACCTCCAGGTGGAGTTCCGCACCCGCGACGGTCTCGCCAAGGCCGTCAACGGCGTGAACTACAGCGTCCGCGCCGGTGAGACCCTCGCCATCCTGGGCGAGTCGGGCTCCGGCAAGTCGGTCTCCTCGCAGGCCGTCATGGGCATCCTGGACAGCCCGCCCGGCTTCGTCACCGGCGGCGAGATCCTCTTCAAGGGCCAGGACCTGCTCAAGCTCTCGAAGGAGCAGCGCCGCAAGATCCGTGGCACCCAGATGGCCATGATCTTCCAGGACGCGCTCTCCTCGCTGAACCCGGTGCACACCGTGGGGACGCAGCTTGCCGAGATGTTCCGGGTCCACCGCGGCACCTCCAGGGGCGACGCCAAGAAGAAGGCCGTCGAGCTGATGGAGCGCGTCGGCATCCCCGCCGCCAGGGAGCGGGTCAACCAGTACCCGCACCAGTTCTCCGGGGGTATGCGCCAGCGCATCATGATCGCCATGGCGCTGGCCCTGGAGCCGGACCTGATCATCGCCGACGAGCCCACCACCGCCCTGGACGTCACCGTCCAGGCCCAGGTGATGGAGCTGCTCGCCGATCTCCAGCGCGAGTACAACATGGGCCTGATCCTGATCACCCACGACCTCGGCGTGGTCGCCGACGTCGCGGACAAGATCGCGGTCATGTACGCCGGGCGGATCGTCGAGACCGCCCCGGTGCACGAGCTCTACAAGCGCCCGGCCCACCCCTACACCCGCGGTCTGCTGGACTCGATCCCGCGCCTGGACCAGAAGGGCCAGGAGCTCTACGCGATCAAGGGCCTGCCGCCCAACCTGCTGCGCATCCCCTCCGGTTGTGCGTTCAACCCGCGCTGCCCGATGGCCCAGGAGATCTGCCGCTCGGAGATCCCGCCGCTGCACGCGGTGACCGAGGCCGACGGCACGCCGCTCGAGGGCCGTGGCAGCGCCTGCCACTTCTGGAAGGAGACCATCCATGGCTGAGGCGCAGGAGGCAGCCGAGGTCGCAGCCATCGAGGCCGTGCTGGACAAGCAGGTCGACCGGGGTGAGCCGCTTCTCCAGGTCCGCGACCTGGAGAAGCACTTCCCGCTGACCCAGGGCATCCTGATCAAGAAGCAGGTCGGCGCGGTCAAGGCCGTCGACGGCGTCTCCTTCGACCTGCACCAGGGCGAGACCCTGGGCATTGTCGGCGAGTCCGGCTGCGGCAAGTCGACGCTGGCCAAGGTGCTGATGAGCCTGGAGCCGGCCACCGGCGGCCAGGTGCTGTACAAGGGCGAGGACATCTCCAAGGTCTCCGGCCGGGCGCTCAAGGCGATCCGCCGGAACATCCAGATGGTCTTCCAGGACCCGTACACCTCGCTCAACCCGCGTATGACGGTCGGCGACATCATCGGCGAGCCCTTCGAGATCCACCCCGAGGTGGCTCCCAAGGGCGACCGCCGCAAGGCCGTCCAGGACCTGTTGGACGTCGTCGGCCTCAACCCGGAGTACATCAACCGGTACCCGCACCAGTTCTCCGGCGGTCAGCGCCAGCGCATCGGCATCGCGCGCGGCCTGGCGCTCAAGCCCGAGGTCATCATCTGTGACGAGCCCGTCTCGGCGCTGGACGTCTCGGTGCAGGCGCAGGTGATCAACCTGCTGGAGCAGCTGCAGCAGGAGTTCAACCTCTCCTACATGTTCATCGCCCACGACCTGTCGATCGTGCGTCACATCTCCGACCGCGTCGGCGTGATGTACCTCGGCAAGATGGTCGAGATCGGCACGGACGAGCAGATCTACGAGCACCCGACTCACCCGTACACCCAGGCGCTGCTCTCCGCCGTGCCGGTGCCCAACCCGGAGGGTCGCGAGGGCCGCGAGCGGATCATCCTGCAGGGCGACATCCCCTCCCCGGCCAACCCGCCGTCCGGCTGCCGCTTCCGCACGCGCTGCTTCAAGGCGCAGGAGAAGTGCGCGGTCGAGGTCCCGCTGCTGGCGATCCCCGAGGTCTTCCGCGGCAAGGACACCCCGGCGGCGCACGAGTCCGCGTGCCACTTCGCCGAGGACATCGACGTGGTCGGTACGGCGGGAGCGGAGTAACGTTCGGCGCTGAACACACGCGCGAGAAAGGGCCGCCCTTCGGGGCGGCCCTTTCACATGGCTCATGGGCGGGTTCGGCAGGTGAAACGTTCCGCCGTACGCGGCTACCGCTTGGTGACGGCGAAGAGGACGAAGCCGTAGCCGGTCCGGACGTCCGTTTCTGCTCGGAAAGCCGAGGGCCCGTCCGGTCGAGGTCGACCGGACGGGCCCTGTGCTACAGCTAGACCTGACGCAGCGTCACTCCGCCGTGCCGGCAGGCGTGGCGACGGTCACCGGAGTGTCCGAGACCGGCGTCTGCAGCGGGAAGTGGCAGGCGGCGGCGTGGCCGTCGCCGAAGAGGCGCATCGCCGGCTCCTCGACCGCGCAGCGGTCCTGGGCGAGGGGGCAGCGGGTGCGGAAGCGGCAGCCGGACGGCGGGGCGACCGGGCTGGGCAGCTCGCCCTTGATGCCGCCGCCGCGCTTGGCCCGCTCGACCTCCGGCACGGGGACCGGGATGGCCTCCAGCAGACCGGCGGTGTACGGGTGCGCCGCACGCTCGTAGATGTCCTGGCCGGAGCCGACCTCGACCATCTTGCCGAGGTACATCACGCCGATCCGGTCGGCGAGGTACTTGACCACCGCCAGGTCGTGCGAGATGACCACGTAGGACAGGTCGTGCGAGGCCTGCAGACGCTTCATCAGGTTGAGCACCTGGGCACGGATCGAGACGTCGAGCGCGGAGACCGGCTCGTCGGCGACGATCACCTTCGGGTGCAGCGCCAGAGCGCGGGCCAGGCCGATGCGCTGACGCTGACCGCCGGAGAACTCGTGCGGGAAACGCTCCAGCGCCGACTTGGGCAGACCGACCTCGTCCAGCAGCTCGCTGACCCGGGCCAGCTGCTCCTGCGCGCTGCCGATGCCCTGGATCTGCAGCGGCTCACGCAGGATCGCGCTGACGCGCATACGCGGGTCGAGCGAGGCGTACGGGTCCTGGAACATCATCTGCAGGTCGCGGCGGTGGCGGCGCAGCTCCTTGCCGCGCAGCGAGCCGACCTCGGTGCCGTCCAGGGTCACCTTGCCGGAGTTGGGCTTCTCCAGACCGACGATCATGCGGCCCAGCGTGGTCTTGCCACAGCCGGACTCGCCGACCAGACCGAAGGTCTCGCCGTAGCCGAGCGACAGCGAGACGCCGGAAACGGCGTGCACGACGGCCTTGTTGCGGCTGAACGCGCCCCCGCCGACCGGGAACTCCTTGACCAGGTCGACGACTTCGAGCAACGGACGCGAGGCCTTGGCCGCCGGAGCGGCCTTCGGCTCCTCGCGCGGTGTGGCGATGGTGGCGGCCACGGCCCCGGCCTCGGCGGCCTCGACCACGGCGGTGGCCTTGGCGACCACCGCGGCCTCCGCCTCCGACTCCGCCTCGGCGTCGGCCTCGGTCTTCGCCTCGTCCCTCGCGTCGCTCTTGGTCTCGGCCTCGTCGGCGGTCTCCGACGTCTCGGCCTCGGCCTCAGCGGTGGCGTCCGAGGCCTCGGCCTCGCCGTCCTCACCATTCTCGGCGGACTCGGCCGGCTCAGCGGACTCGGTGTCCGCGGCGGGCTCGGCCTCGTCGGTGGCCTTGGTCAGCTCGGTCTTCTCCGCCTTCTCCTCCGCCTCCGCGGCCACGGCCGCAGCCTCCTCCGCCGTGACCGGCGGCACGGCGAGGAGGTTCAGGTCGAGCGGGCCGGAGACCGGGTGGAAGCACGCGAAGACGTGGCCCTCCGGGCCCTTCAGCTCCGGGTCCTGGTCGCGGCACTGGTCGGTGACGTAGCGGCAGCGCGCGGCGAAGCGGCAGCCGGTCGGCGGGTTCGACAGGTCCGGCGGCAGGCCGGGCACGGTGAACAGCTTCTGCGTGTTGTCCTGGGCCAGGCGCGGGATGGAGGCCAGCAGACCCTGGGTGTAGGGGTGACGCATGCCGTCGAAGAGCTTGACCGTCTCGGTGCTCTCGACGATCCGGCCGGCGTACATGACGTTGATCCGGTCCGAGTGCCCGGCCACCACGCCCATGTCGTGGGTGACCAGGATGATCGCCATCCCCAGCCGCTCCTTGAGGTCGTTCAGGAGGGTCAGGATCTGGGCCTGGATGGTGACGTCGAGCGCGGTGGTCGGCTCGTCGGCGATCAGCACCTTGGGCTCGCACGCGAGCGCCATGGCGATCATCACGCGCTGACGCAGACCGCCGGAGAGCTGGTGCGGGTAGTCCTTCAGCCGCTCCTTGGGCTTGGGCAGACCGACCAGCCCGAGCACCTCGGCGGCGCGGTCCATCGCCTCGGCCTTGGTGACCTTGCGGTGCAGCAGCACCGGCTCGGCGACCTGGTAGCCGATCGTCTTGGTCGGGTCCAGGGAGCTCATCGGGTCCTGGAAGACCATGGCGATCTCGTTGCCGCGGATCTTGCGCAGCTCGCCGTCGGACAGGCCGACCAGCTCACGGCCGGCGAGCTGGACGGAGGAGTTGTTGACCAGACGACCGCCCGGGGGCAGCAGGCCCATCAGCGAGAGGCCGGTCATGGACTTGCCGCAGCCGGACTCGCCCACCAGGCCGAGGGTCTCCCCGGCCTCCAGGTGGAACGAGACGCCGTCCACGGCCTGCACGACGCCGCGGCTGATCTGGATGTGAGTGGTGAGGTCGTTGACCTCAAGGAGGTGAGCCATCGTGTTCCTCGATTTCGTCGCTGTCGTCTTTGCTGCGGCGGCGTCAGCGCTTGCGCAGGCGGACGTCGACGGCATCGCGAAGGCCGTCACCGATCAGGTTGAAGGCCATGACCACCAGCACCAGGGCGATGCCGACCGGGTAGACCTCCCACCAGTAACCGTTCAGCAGAGCGGTCTGGGCGTCGGAGATCTGCGAACCCCAGTCGGTGTTGGGGTACTGGATGCCGAAGCCGAGGAAGCCGAGGGCGGCCAGGGCGAGGATGGCGTCGGCGATCTGGAAGGTGATGTTGACGATCACCGTCCCCATCGCGTTGGGGATCAGGTGACGGAAGATCAGCCGGGTCCGGCTGCCACCCATGACGCGGGCCGCGGAGACGAAGTCGCGAACGCGGAGCGTGAGCGTCTCGCCGCGGACCAGACGGGCCGGGATCAGCCAGGAGAAGACACCGAGGATCAGGCTCAGGTTCCAGGTGTTGGAGCCGTAGCGGTGCGCGACGATCAGCACGACCAGCAGGAACGGGATGGCCAGCAGGATGTCGACGACACGCATCATCACCGCGTCGACGATGCCGCCGATCAGACCGGCCACGGCGCCCCACAGGGTGCCGATGACGGTGGCGATCAGGGCGGCCAGGAAGCCGATCTCGAGGGAGGTCTGACCGCCGAGCATCAGGCGGCCGAGGACGTCGAAGCCCCTGCTGTCGGTGCCGAGCGGCGCTCCGGAACCCGGGCCCTGGTCGGTGCTGAGCAGGTTGGTGTTGGTCTGGTCCGAGTGGTAGATCATCGGGCCCAGGAAGGCGAAAAGCACGAAGAAGATGAGGATCAGCATGCCGGCCACGGCCAGCTTGTTCTGCAGGAACTCACGCAGCGTCAGCTTCCAGCCGGACGCGGAGGGGGCGGCGCTGAGGTCGCCGGCATCGCTGGCACGCGGCTCAGCGGCGGGAGCGGTGGTCGTCTGAGTCATGTCTCACACCAACTTGATGCGCGGGTCGGAAACGGAGAGCAGGATGTCCGCGATCAGGTTCCCCACGACGGTGAGGATGGCCGTCAGCAGCGTGTATGCCATCAGGACGTTGTAGTCGTCGTTCTGCAGCGCGTTGATGAACATCAGGCCCAGGCCGTTGATGTTGAACGCGTACTCGATCAGCACGTTGCCGCCGATGACGATGGGCAGCGAGAGACCGATCAGCGTGATCATCGGCAGTGCCGAGTTGCGCACCAGGTGGCGCGTGTGGACCAGACGCTCCGGCAGACCCTTGGCGCGCGCGACCTTGATGTAGTCCTGCGCGAGCACGTCGAGGGCGGCGGACCGCTGGTAGCGCGAGAACGAGGCGACCTGGGTGATCGACAGCGAGACGATCGGCAGGATCAGGTCCTGCCACTGCCCGAGCGCACCGCTCAGCGACTGGTTCTGCGAGACGTTCGGGTCGACCCAGCCGAGGTTCAGGGCGAAGAGCTGGATCAGCAGCAGCGCCACCATGAAGGTGGGCATGGAGTAGAAGACGAACGCCAGCGTGGTGGCGGTGACGTCACCGGCGGTGTTGCGCTTGATGGCCTGGTAGATGCCGAGGGGCAGCGCGACCAGGATGGCGACCACGACGGAGGAGATCGACAGGAAGGCGCTCAGCGGCGTCTTCTCGGCGAACATCGAGTTCACCGTCTGGTTGTTCTTGTACGACCAGCCGAAGTCCCCGTGCAGCAGGTTGCTGATGTACGTCCAGAACTGGTCGTACCAGGGCCGGTCGAAGCCGTTCGCGTGGTTCCACGCCTTGATGGCCGTGGGGGTCGCCTTCTGGCCGAGGACGTCTGTGGCAGGTGACGGCGAGATGATGTGCAGCATCAGGAACGTCACCAGGGCGATGCCGAGGACGACGATGATCGCCGTGCCCAGGCGTCGGATGAGATAGCCCGCCATGTCCGGGGTCTCCTCCTCAGTAGTGGTTCGCGGGGGGAGGGGGGTGGGCCCCCTGCGAAATGTGCGGGGGCCGGGTACTGCTCAGCCCACTCGGCGCTCGGCAGGAGTGGGCTGGGCAAACGCCGGATGTCGGGGCGGCCGGGTGGGGCCGCCCCGACGGTCGGACTAGTTGGTGAAGTACATGTCCTCAGGGTTGAACATGTACTGCGTGGTGGCGCCGAAGGCGTCGGTGCTGCCGGAGACGTTCGGGGCCCAGGCCATGACCAGGTCCGGGACGGGCTGCCAGATGACCGGCTCCTGCGCGGAGACGTCCGTCAGCTCCTTCTGGATCGCCATCGGGTCGGCCGAGTTCATCGAGTTGTTGATGTCGGCGTCGACGGTCGGGTCGGAGAAGCCGCCCGCGTTGTACGAGCCACCCGTGTTGAGCAGGTTGTCCGTGCTCGGGTAGATGTTGTTGGTGTTGCCGCCGAAGTCGGCCATGCCCCAGCTGTTGTCGTTCTTCGGGCTGGAGACCGTGGACTCGTTCTGCAGCACGTTGTTGAACGTGTCGGGCTTCAGCGTGACGTTGATGCCGAGCGTCTTGAGGTTACCGGCGAACGCGGTGTCCTCCTTGCTCAGGGCGTCGGGCTGGGTGCTGTAGTACAGCGAGAAGTCGAGGTTCTGGCCCTTGGTGACGCCCGCGCCGCACTGGTTGGCGGCGGTGCCCGGGCTGGTGCAGGTGGTCTCGCCGTTCGGGACCACGGACCAGCCGTGCGAGGTCAGCAGCTGCTTGGCCTTGGTGGGCGAGAACGGGTACGGGTTGTTCAGCACGCTTGACGGGGCGTACGGCGACTTCGGCGCGGCCGGGACGGAGCCGTAGGCCGGGGCGCCGGCGCCGTCGAAGGCACCCTTGATCTCCGCGCTCTGGTCCTGCAGGTACGCGAAGGCCTGACGGATGTACAGCTGGGAGACGGCCTTGTCCCAGTTGTTGGTGGTGTTCTTGAAGTTGATGAAGATCTCGTTGTTGCCGAAGTCCGGCAGGCCGTAGACGTTGTACTTCTTCGCCTTCAGCTTGCTGGCCTGCGGCAGCACCGAGTAGTCGACCGGGCCCATGTCCAGCTTGCCGCTGAGCAGGTCGTTGAAGATCGCGGTGTACGAGGTGTACGCGAGCTCGTCGACCTCGGTGAAGTTCGGCTTGCCCTCACCGGTGTAGGCGGTGTTGGCCGCGAAGTCGGCCGCGCCGGTGGAGGTGTTGTAGCTCTTGATCTTGTACGCGCCGTCGACGACCTGCCACAGCGGGTTCGTGCCGTAGCTGGCGAGGTCCTTGGACTGCGAGGCCAGGAAGTCGTAGATCGCCTTGGCGTTGGCCGGCTTGCTCGGGTCCAGGATCGGGCCGTTGGCCGAGGACTTGGCCCAGGCGTGCTCCGGGAGCGGGATCAGCTGGGCGAAGTCCGTGGACAGGACGAAGTCCGGGTTGTAGGCCTTGTTGAAGGTGAAGGTCACCGTCTGCGCGTCCGGCGCGGACACCGAGGTGACGTTGTCCGGGAACTGACCCGGCGAGTAGTTGCCCGCGTTGGCAGGGTTCTCGCCGACCGCGGCCTTGTAGAGGTAGTAGAAGAACAGCACGTCCTGGGAGGTCAGCTTCTGACCGTCAGACCAGGTGTACTTGCCGTTCAGCTTGATGGTGAAGGTCTTGCCGTCGGCCGACACGGTGGGCTTGCCGTCGGTCATCGAGCGGGAGTAGTCCCAGTCCGGGGTGGAACCCTTCGGCGACCAGAACAGCGTCCGCCAGCTCAGGTACTGGAACTCGTACGCGGTGAACACCGAGGAGTTGGCGGCAGGGGTGACCGGGAAGATCCAGTTCGGGGCCCCACCGGGCGACTCGGCGTACGTGAAGGTGCCGCCGGCCTTGACGGAGGTGCTCGCCGCCGGGATCGACCCGTAGGAGTAGTCGGTCGCCAGCTTGGTGCCGCTGCTGCTTCCGCTGCTGCTGCACGCCGTGAGGGCCATGGCGCCGACCGCCACGAGGGCGGCTCCCTGCAGGACCCGAAGGTTCCTTCTGCTCATCTTCCCACTCCCTAGGAACAGTCAAGGTGACATAGCCGCTCGCAGATGTTCAGCCGAAACCACCATCAACGCAGCTTGACGCTCATCCTGATGGGCAATTGGTGCACCTGTCGACGGTAGACGGATCAAAGATTGATAACGCTATGAGCTGCGGTAATGCCCAATTTTGGCTATGGCCATTACCGTGCCACCCCGGAAGCGGGTGGCAGGCATCTCTGGAGAGAGCAGCGCACCTGGGGTCAAGCGTCCGATAATCGAACAGTATTGATGACGTAACGTCCATAACGGACAAAGGCCACCAGGCGAGGGCAAGACGTGATCGATCCGAAGAAAACTATCGGAGAAATTCAGCACACGGACGGCTCACTGCCGGGTAATTGTCGATTGCAAAAACCCGCGTAGACCGGTATTGCAATCCGCCGTTAGTCGGAGCATTCCCGGGCATGCGCGAGGCCCCGGACGCGCGCTCGGTGGCGCTTGTCCGGGGCCTCGGGTCGGGCCTTGCGGCCGGTGGCTCAGATGCTGGTCGAGGTGGCCCCGCCCGGCGAGCTGAGCAGGGACGTCAGTGCTGCGGCGACGGCCTCGGGGGTGACCGGCTGTCCGTTCTTGAGGTTGACGCCGACGAAGGCCGTGCCGTAGGCGTTGGCCAGCTCGGTCAGGTTGAACACCGGCGTGAACTGACCGGAGGCGTTGGGACGCAGGGTGAGCGCATGGCTGAACGTGTTCTTGCCGAAGAGCACCGGCGAGCCACCCGCAACCACCTTGAACGACTGCTTCATGGCCCAGGCCCCGAGCGTCTGCGCAGCCTGCTGCGCCGCCGCAGGGTCGCCGCTGGACGCTCCCGTGGTCGTCGGCAGGGCGACCACCTGGTCCGGGTGGCCCGCGGCCCGGCTCCGGAACGCCTGCTCGACCAGTGGGACAGCGGCGTTGACGTCCAGCGCGCTGCCGCTTGCCTTCGGCAGGGAGACCTCCACCTTGCCGCTGGACGAGAAGTGGACGTACGGCTGCGCGCCGACGGCGCCGGAACCGCCGAGCTGCTGCAGGGCGGAGCGCAGCTTGTCCTCGTCGATGACGACGACGGGGGCGACCGCCTTGCTGCCGCTCCAGATCGACTCGACCACGGTGACCGGGTTGTAGCTGTGCTGCGCCACGTTCTGTACGGTCGCACCGGTGTCGATGGTGAGGCCCGCGACGGAGGGGTTGAGCGTGGTGGCCCTGCCGCCGATCGTGACCTGGATCGGCTGTGCGGCCAGCTTGCCGAGGCTGCCGTCCAGCGCGGTGACCGCCTGGTCGCGGGTGTCGCCGCCGATCGACTGGCCGAGCACCGTGGTGCCCTTCGGCACGTCGGTCTGATTGAGCATCAGGCCCGCGCCGTAGGCCACGGCACCCAACACCACGACGGCGCCGATGCCGGTCCCGGCCAGCTTGCGGACCTTGCCGCCGCCGCGCTTCTTGGCGGGCGCGGCGGCCTTGGCGGAGGAGCCCGCCTTGGGTGACGCGGAGCCGGTGGCGGCACCGCCGGAGCCGTCCGCCGAGGGCTCCGGGCGCGGCGGCGCACCGGCGCCGCCCGTACCGCCCGCGAAGCCGTCGCCGGACGGACGGCCGCCCGCGTCGGTCACTGGACGGAAGGCCGGCATGGCCGCGGTCTGCTCGGCGGCACTCTGGCCGCCCGGGCCGCCCTGGGGGTTCTGGCCGGTCTGGCTGTTCTGTCCGCCGCGCTTCTGCTTGCGCTGCTTGGACGGCTTGGGCTGCGCGTCCGGCTGGGCCGGAGCGGGCGCACCCGGACCGACGGGGGGTGCCACCGCGCCGAAACCGGCGGGGGCCTGCGGGTCCGTCAGGCTGGGGAACTGCAGGGTCCGCGGGATCCCGCCTTCCGCGCCGCCGACGACGCCGGGGCGATCAGCTGACGGGCCGGCGCCTATCGGCCCGCTCATGGGGCCGGGCTCGCCGCCGATGCCGCTGCCGGTGCCGAAGCCCTGGGAGCCGCGCGGGCGCCCGGCGTTCGGGACCGGTCGGGGCGGAAGCGTCTGCGATCCCGTCGACGCCTGGGCGGGGCCCTGACCGGAACCCTGTCCCGGTCCTTGGCCCGGGCCCTGGGCCCACGGCGTGGAGGACTGCGTGTCGTAGCCCAGCGGCGACTGCTGTTGCAGATCCGCGGTCGGGAACTGCAGGGTGCGTGCGGGCTGCTGCGGCTGCTGCTTCCCCTTCGACGGCCGCTGGGGGAGTGGCTGCTCCCCGGTCTGCTGCGGGTTCGGCAGCGGGCCGGCCGGTGCGGTCGGCAGCGGGCCCTGCGCCGTGGTCTGCGAGGGGCTCTGCGTCTGCTGAGGCGGCGCCTGGAACTCCTGGGTCTGCCATGGCGGCGCGGGAGGCGCCGGCGGCCCGGACTGGGCGGGCGGCGCAGGCGCGGCCGGAGCAGCGGGCGGCGGAGGCGGGGAGGACTTCTTGCGCGGAGCGAACCACTCACTGGTGCTCTGCGACTGGCTGTCCTGGGCCGGTGCCGCCTGGTCCGGGGTGCGCCACTCGGCGGGGAGATCCGGCGGAGGCGCGGTGCCCTGGCCGGAGTCCATCACGCCGAGGACCGGCGAGCCGGAGCTGTCGGCGCGGTGTCGGCGCGGCACGGCCTGCTCGTCCGTGTCCTCCGCGCGGTGACGGCGCGGTGCGGGCTGCTCGCCCGTGTCCTCGCTGATCGGGCTGCGCACGACGACCGGCGGGATCGGGCGGGATCCCGGAATGTTGATCTTGATACGGGTGGTGAGCGTGGTTTCCGTGCGCGGTTCTTCGCCACTCGGCGCGGGCTGACCCGACCCGGCATGCCCCGGCTGGCCGGACTGCCCGGCCCCAGGAGTCTGGCCCGCTCGCGAGAACGGGTCGCCCGGCACGCCGTACGGAGGCGTGCCCGAAGGGTAGGAGTCGCCGCCCTGACGAGGCGACATCGGATTGTCAGATTCTCGACTCACTGCTGCTCCGGTTCGCGCCCCGCCGGCAGGGCGAGGGGCGGTTGTGGATCGTTGTTCCCCGCGTCCCGTGGGGCTGCGGTTGCGGTGTGTGGAACCGCGGTCTCCAGCGTTGCGGGGACCACCTTACTGGGAGCGGTCGTGGCGCGGTCCTGCCGGAGGGAGTGAGGTAAGAGGTGAGAGGGACGGACGTGCGATGCAGAGCACGGATCCGAGCAGGCCGAGGAAGAGCAGGGCCACTCCCGTCGCACTGCCGTCCAGGAGTTGACTGCCCACCGGTGTGGTGAGGCTGGCCAGCAGCAGCGTGACCAGCCACGTCAGCGTCGGCAGCGCCGCGCCCGTCTTCGTGCCCGTCAGAACGCTGCCGCCGTAGGTGAGTGCGAGCACTCCGGCCGCGCCGAGGACCAGACCGCCGCCGCTCCACAGGTCGACGATCAGCGCACCGGCCAGGCCGATGACGACGCCGAGCACGGCCAGGCCGACATAGCTGACCATCCGGGCGCCGCGACCGATCGGGCAGCGGCGCCCGGGCGGCAGCGAGGTACCGCTGCGCGGCGCGGGCACGCTCGGCTTGCCGGTCGCCCGGCCCCGGGCGGGCTGGCCCTTCCGTGCGTCCTTGCCGTCGTCGTCCCGGCCGTTGTTGTCAGGATTCTGAGGCCGGCTCACTCGGTCACCCCGGCGAAGAGGTCGAGCTCCCAGCCCGACGCGGCGTCACGCGGGCCCGCGTCGCCGCGGACCAGGCGGTAGTACTCGACCGCGGGCAGCGGCTGGCCCAGGTCGTTGGAGAGCGCGAAGAACGGTCCGTCGACCGAGATCTGGGTGGCGTGCGCGCGCATCGCGGCGGCCTTGGCCGCAGCAAAGGCGCTGCCGTCGACGGCGGCCGTCACCTCGGCGTCGTCGACCACGCCGGGGATGTCGTCGGCGGAGGCGATGCCGGGGAACGGCGACTCCTTGCCCGCGGCCCGCAGCGCGGCGAAGCCCGCCTCGACCACGGAACGCGGGATGACGTTCCAGTAGACCTTGGCGATGTGGTGCGGCGTGCCGAGCTCCGGCCGGAAGGCCGGGTCGGCGGCGAGCTCGGCGCCGCGCATGGCCACCCGGTGCGCCTGGATGTGGTCGGGGTGGCCGTAGCCGCCGTTGGGGTCGTAGGTGACCAGGACCTGGGGGCGGACCTCGCGGATCACCGGGACCAGCTCGGCCGCGGCCTCGTCCGGATCGGCCTGCCAGAACGCCTCGGGATGGCCGTTGCTGGCCACGCCCATCATCCCCGAGTCGCGCCAGCGGCCCGGCCCGCCGAGGAAGCGGTGGTCGGTGACGCCGAGCTCGCCCATCGCGTCGGCCAGCTCGGTGATCCGGTGCGGGCCGAGCGCGTCCTCGCGGTGCGCGGCGAGGTGGGCCAGCTCGTCGCCGATGACCTCGCCCTCCTCGCCGAGGGTGCAGGTGACCAGCGTGACGCCGACCCCCTCGGCGGCGTAGCGGGCCATCGTCGCGCCGTTGCCGATCGACTCGTCGTCGGGGTGGGCGTGGACGAGAAGCAGGCGCCGGTCGGCGCGAGCTGCCGAGGGTGAATCCGTCATGGGGTCAGCGTAGGCGGTGGCTCCGACAGCGACGGACACGGCACCGCCGCGCCACAGCGGGGGCCGAACCGGCCCTACAGCTTGAGGCCGGTCAGCATGCCCGCGACGCTGGTGGTCACGGTCTTGATCGACGGGGCGATCGAGCTGGACGCCAGATAGAAACCGAGCAGGGTGCAGGCGAAGGCGTGCCAGCCCTTCAGCCCGGAACGCCTCATCAGTACCACCACGATGATCAGCAACAGCACCGCTGCGGAAATGGGCAGAACCATCGCGTGTCACACCTCTCGGTCGTGCGGTTGAGGACGGCGGGGACTGCCGCCCCGTGCGACGAACGCACCCGGGTGTTGCCCGTTGGGTGACGATCGAGTCACTTTCCGTCATCATGCAAGGCCGGTCGTGCCGATGCACGGCCCCGGCGCGCGGGTGGCGCGCGGACGCGGGGGTGGCGGACAGCCGTACGAGGGCCGAACGAGTGGCTGGTGGGTGTGCCGGGTTTGCGCGAAGAGCCCGCGCGTTCGTCCGCCTGTTCGGTGCGGCGCACGGTCCGGAGCGGCCTCGCACCCCCGCTGACGTCGTCGGACGCGGTTCCGGCGGGGGCTCACTGCGGCCGAACGAGCGAACCTGTCGTTCGTGCTCGACCGTTCGAACGACGCTGCGCCGAACGGTTGACGTGAGCGCGGGCGTCGCGGGCGTCCGGACCGGTGGTCACGGCAGCGACCGTGACATCCGTCATGAGCGGCAGAGGAGCGGAGACACTGACGTCGGCCCTCGGGATCGGCGAGTCTTCTTCCATGACAACTTCCACCGAGCAGTACACGGGGGCGGACCGGAAGGTCGCCGCGGGCTCCGACCGCGGTGGGCGCGCCGACGGGTCCGCCGAGGTCGCCGCGTTCCGCGGCGTCAGCAAGAGCTTCGGCAGCGTCAAGGCCGTCCGTGACAGTTCCTTCACGCTGCACCGCGGCGAGACCGTCGCCTTCCTCGGCCCGAACGGGGCCGGGAAGTCGACCAGCATCGACATGCTGCTGGGCCTCAAGGACCCGAGCGCCGGGCAGGTCAGCCTCTTCGGCGGCACGCCCCGCCAGGCGATCGTCGACGGCCGGGTCGGCGTCATGCTGCAGAGCGGCGGGCTGCTGCCCGAGGTGACCGTGCGTGAGCTGGTCACCTTCGCCTGCAAGGTCCACCCGCGCGGTTACGACGTCGACGCGGTGCTCACCACCGCGCAGATCCTGGACATCGCCGACCGCAAGGTCGACAAGCTCTCCGGCGGTCAGGAGCAGCGGGTCCGCTTCGCCCTTGCCACGGCGGGCGACAGCGACCTGATCGTCCTCGACGAGCCGACCACCGGCATGGACGTCACCGCCCGCCAGGCCTTCTGGTCGGTGATGAAGTCCCAGGCCGACGCCGGCCGGACCATCCTCTTCGCCACGCACTACCTGGAGGAGGCCGACGCGATCGCCGACCGCGTCCTGGTGATGCACAAGGGCCGCCTGATCGCCGACGGCACCGCCGCCGAGATCAAGGCCCGGGCCGGTCAGCGCCGGATCTCCTTCGACCTGCACCCGCAGGACGGCACCGCCGACACCTCCCTGCTCCACACCCTGCCGGGCGTCACCACGCTGGACCTCAGCGGCCAGACGGTCCGCATCTCCACCGCCGACGCCGACGCCACCATGGCCGCGGTCTACCGGGCCGGCTTCTACCCGCGCGGCCTGGAGGTCTCCGGGGTCGGCCTGGAGCAGGCGTTCATCACCATCACCGCAGCGGCCGAGGAGAACTGACGATGTCCCAGCTGGTGAAGCTCGAGATCCTGCGGGTGCTGCGGAACAAGCGCTACCTGTTCTTCACCGTGGTCTTCCCGGTGATGATGTTCCTGCTGTACTCGTCGCAGTTCAAGAACGAGACCTTCGACGGCATCTCGTACCGGACCTACTACATGGTCTCGATGGCGACCTTCGGCACCCTCGGGGCCGCGCTCAACACCGGGATGCGGATCTCGCTGGAGCGCAAGAGCGGTTGGACGCGCCAACTGCGCCTGACCGCGCTGCCGGGCTGGGGCTACCTGCTCTCCAAGGTCGCCGCGGCGGGTGCGCTGACGCTGCCGTCGGTGCTGGCCGTCTTCGCACTGGGCGCGGTCCAGGGCGTCCACTTCGCCCCGCTGACCTGGGTCGGCATGGGCCTCGCGGTCTGGGGCGGCGGCTTCGTCTTCGCCGCGGCCGGTGTCGCGCTGGGCTACGCGGCCGCGCCGGACGCGGTGCAGCCGATCACCATGATCGCCTATATGGGCATGGCGTTCCTCGGCGGCTCCTGGTTCCCGATCACCGGCGGCCTGAAGTCGATCGGGCAGTACACCCCGGTCTACCTGTACAACGAGATCGCCAAGTACCCCGTCAACGGGGTGAGCGTGAGCGTCTCCCAGGTCGCCGGACTGCTCGCCTACCTGGCCGTCTTCGGCGCCCTGGCAGCATGGCTCTACCAGCGGGACCGCAAGGCCCTCTGAGGACAAGGCAGGACAGCAGTGCGGAGAGTGCGGCGGGTGGACAGGACGGCCGGGGGCCGCCTTGTCCACCGCGGCCGCATCCAGGCACGGACGGGGGTAAGAAGGCGATATGAGCGAGTGCGAGTCGGGGCCGCCGAACCCGGTGAGGGTCGGAGTGCCTCCCGACAACCGGCGGCAGATGTTCATCAAGCTGTGCTGGATGCTGCTCTGGCTGGTCTACCTGGCCTATCCGGTCACGGACCTGCTCAACGGCGACCACACGGCGGCCGGCGACGTCTACGGCTGGGTGATGCTCGCCGCCTTCCTCGCCTGCTACGTGACGCTGATCATGCGCCGCCAGGCGCGGCTCGACCCCTGGCAGCCGTGGCACGGCTGGGTGCTGGCCGCCATGCTGGCGATCGCCGTGACCACGACCCTGTCGCTCGACAGCGCCTGGCTCGCGCTCTTCGCCTACACGGCCGTCTCGTCCGGTGCCGTGCTGCCGTCGCCGTACGGGTTCTACGGCGTGGTCGGGGTCTCCGGGCTGCTGGTCACGTTGGGCCTGGTGACGCACGCGGACGGTGGTGCGCTGGTCGGCATCACCCTGGGCGGGCTGCTCGGTGGCCTGGCCATGACCAGCCTCATGCAGCTGGTCGCCACCATGCGTGAACTGCGCGAGGCACGACAGGCGGTAGCCGCACTCGCCGCCTCCGACGAGCGGCTGCGCCTCGCCCGCGACCTGCACGACCTGCTCGGCCACTCGCTGTCGCTGATCACCCTCAAGACCGAGCTGACCGCCCGTTTCCTCGACCAGGAGCGCTACGAGGAGGCGCGGGCCCAGGTCGGCGACATCGAGAAGGTCTCCCGGCAGGCCCTGGTCGACGTCCGCGAGGCGATCGGCGGGTATCGGCGGCCCAAGCTGGCCGTGGAGCTGGCCGCGGCGCGCACCGCGCTCAGCGCGGCGGACATCCAGATCGACGCGCCGCTCGACCTGGCCGATCCACGTCCCGGGCTGGGCCTGGAACAGGAGGGGGCGCTCGGCTGGGCGCTGCGCGAGGCGGTCACCAACGTCGTCCGGCACAGTGGCGCCGCGCTCTGCCGGATCCGCCTGATCGAGGACTTCGCGCCGGAGGGCGCGGTCGGCCGGGTGCTGACGCTGGAGGTCGCCGACAACGGTTCGAGCGGCAAGCACAGCACTCCGGGCAACGGGTTGACCGGCCTCGGCGAGCGGCTCGCGCTGGCCGACGGATCGCTCGACGCCGGGCCGGCCAAGCGCGGCAAGGGGTTCACCCTCCGCGCGACCGTGCCGCTGCGTCACCCGATCGATGCCGATCACGAGCCGGTGGCCGGTACCGTGCAGGAGTGATCAAAGTTCTGCTCGCCGAGGACCAGGGCATGGTCCGCGAGGCGTTGGCCGCTCTGCTCGGCCTCGAGGGCGACATCGACGTCGCGGTCCAGGTGGCGCGCGGCGACGAGGTGGTCGCCGCGGCCAAGGCCCACGACGTCGACGTGGCACTGCTGGACATCGAGATGCCCGGCCTCACCGGGATCGAGGCGGCGGCCCAACTCCGGCGCGCCTGCCCGGGAGTGAAGATCGTGGTGCTGACCACCTTCGGTCGCCCCGGCTACCTGCGCCGCGCCATGGAGTCGGGTGCGGACGCCTTCCTGGTCAAGGACGCCCCGGCGGCCCAACTCGCCGAGGCGGTCCGCCGGGTGCTCCGCGGCGAGCGGGTCATCGACCCGACCCTCGCCGCCGCGGCGTTGGCCGAGGGCGCCAACCCGCTCACCTCCCGCGAACGCGACGTGCTGGCCGCGGCGGCCGACGGCTCCGCCAACGCGGAGATCAGCCGCCACCTGCACCTGTCCGAGGGGACAGTGCGCAACTACCTGTCGGCGGCGATCCAGAAGACCGGCGCGCGCAACCGCACGGAGGCCGTGCGGATAGCGCTGGAGAAGGGCTGGCTCTAGGGCCTGCTTCCGGCCCTATGCCTGCTGGCGTTGGGGTTGTGGCAGCAGTCCCGCCTCGCGGAGGGGGTCGTAGAGGCGGGAGCCGCTGTAGTAGAGCCCGGAGACGACGTAGTAGATGTTGGTGATCACGATGAGCACCACCGACGTGACCACGTAGAGCAGGGTGCCGAGCCCGGGGACGGAGTCGACCGGCAGCGTGTAGGCCATGATCACCCGCACCGCGGAGTCGCCGAGCAGGGCGATCCCCCAGAGCACGCTGCCGACCTTCCAGACCCGTCGGAACCGGGGGAGTCGCTCCCACAACTCGTCCCAGTCACCGGGGATGTCGGCCATGCGGCGGCGTCCCTCCAGTATCGGCCGGGTGTACAGGAAGGCCAGCGGCCGGGTCGCCCACACCGATGCGATGAACCAGGCCCCGGTGACCCCGGTCAGCCACCCCTCGCGGGCCAGCAGGAACCTCGGGCTGCCACTGATCAGCGAGACCAGCGCGCTGAGCACCAGCATCGAGAGCATGTAGAGCGCCAACCCGTCGGTCTCGCGCGACCGCAGCCACCGTACGACCGCGAAGCCGGCGGGCAGGACGGCCGAGAGGACCAGCGTCAGGTAGAGGCCGACTCCGGCCGCCCGCAGCACGTAGAACATGGCGGTCGGCGCGGCGAAGTCGCCCACGAAACGCATGATCTGACGTGCCTTCATGACAGCTTCGCCCCCTGTGCGGTGGTGACCGCGGCAGCCGTGCCGAGGCCGAAGAGCATCACCAACTCCTCGGCGTAGGCGTCGAGATCGAGGTCCGGCGCGGTACGCAGCAGGTACGGCAGCCCGTCCAGCGAGCGCTGGATCGTCGCGGCCAGCACGAAGCTGTCGAATGTCCGGAAGTCGCCGCTCTGCTGGCCGGATTCGAGGATCTGCTGAAGCGGCGAGAAGACCCTCCGCTCGCCGTCCCCGTCGTGGCCCCCGTCGTCGACCTCGGCTCCCACGCCGAGGAAGACGGACATCAGCGCGTCCATCTGCTTCCGGTGCGTCGCGACGAACGCCACCACCCCACGGATGTACGCGGCGAGCGCGCTCGGCGGATCCGTGGCGTCACGCATCCGCTCGGCCATGAAGGCGCTGATCTCGCCGTAGACCTGGGCCATGACGGCCTCGATCAGCTCGTCCTTGCCGGCGAAGTGGTACGAGATGAGCCGCGTACTGCTGAGCTGCGCCCGCTCCGCGATCCGCGCGAAGGAGGCCTGGCCGTAGCCGAGTTCGGCGATGGTCTCGATCGTCGCCGCAATGATCTGCGCGCGCCGCGCGGTGGCGGCGACGGAGCGAGTACGACTGGCGTCGTTTACTGGCATGAGTAAAAAGTACGTCGACTGAGTAACGAAAACAAGAGGGGACGGTGCAACGTCCCGGTCGAGGGATCAGTTCAGCCGGTGCCGGGCGGCCTTCGCTTCGAGGCGGACCCGCGCCGCCGACTCCGGGTCGAAGGCGTCCAGGATGGTCGCGTACTCGTCCATCTGCTCGGCGCCCTCCAGGAAGTGGCCCGTCTTGACCAGGAGTTCCGCGCGTTCCAGGCGCAACTGCGCCGGGTGGCGGGGGAGCAGCAGGGCCAGCTCCGTGGCCCACAGCTGGGTGCGCGCGTGTTCGGGCCTCGCCGAGGCCCAGTTGCGGATGTTGGCGAGGATGCGGAGCACGATCTCGTGCGGCTCCGCAGGTCGCAGCAGGTCGGGGGTCAGCCGGTAGCCCGCCTCGCGGGCCAGGTCGGAGGCGTCGTCGGGGGTGAGCAGTTGACCGCCGTGGAACGGGTCGACCAGGACGTGCTCGCCCTGCGGATCGCCCACGCCGACCACGAAGTGCCCCGGCAGGCCGAGCCCGTAGACCGGGAGCCCGGTCCGCGCGCCGACCGCGATCCAGACCGCGCTGACCGTGATCGGCAGCCCTCGCCCGCGCCGCAGCACCTCGTGCAGCAGCGAGGACTCCAGCCGGTTGTAGACGCCCTGGCCGCCGCGCAGATCGGCGGAGCCGGCCAGGACGCCCGCCAGCAGCGCGGCGGTCTCCGCCGCCGAGCCTGGCGGCGCCTCCCGGACGGCCGAGGCGACCGACGCCGCCAGGCGATCCAGAGCGCGCAGCGCCGGGGCGAGGGCCTCCTCGATGCCGCCCGGTTCGGCGACCAGATCCACCTCGAAGCCCATGAGCAGGCACAGTTGTGCGAGGTCCGGCCGTTCCGCGCGGGCCTCTTCGGCGAACCGCGCTCTGCTCTCCTCGCTCACGGGCGAGGATTCTATGCGCGCTGCGTGTGACGAACCTGCATCGTCGACGGATCGAACGGGCGGGCGCGTTGCCCGAAGGCCCTGGATCAGGACCCGAGTCGGGCGTAGCGGTACCGGTAGACGACGTCGAAGCCGAGCTTGTCGTACAGCGCCTGCGCGCCCTCGTTCTCGGCCTCGACCTGCAGATACGCGGCCGTGGCGCCCTCCTCCGCCGCCCGCGCCGCCAGCACGGACATCAGCGCCGTGGCCAGGCCGCGCCGCCGCGCCTCCGGCGCTACCTCTATGGCGGCCATCCCGACCCACGCGCCGTCCACCACGGCGCGGCCGATCGCGGCCGGCCCGCCGCTGATCTCCGGCAGCGAGACCGAGGCGAACCACACCGAGGGCCCGCTGTGCAGCAGTGACGTTGCTGCCTTCACCTTCGCCGGGTCCCCGCCCACCCGCTGGTAGCGGGCCAGCCACTCCGGACCGGCCGTGCGGAACAGCCGCACGTCCGCGTCGGCGTGGCGGGTGGCCCGGACCAGGTCGGCCAGCGGCGCGGTCCGGACCAGCGTCTCCGCCTCCGACGCGCCCCGCTCCGCCAGCGCCGCGCCCAGCCCCTCGGGGGAGCCCGGCTCGGTGACCTCGACGTAGCCGGGCAGACCGCGCTCCGCGTACCAGGCCTGGACGTGGGTAAGCGCCTCCGGCAGCGGCAGGCCCGGATCCCCGAGCGTCTGCGCGGAGTTGCCGCGCCGGGTGAAGCCGGAGGACGCCCGCAGCATCCACTCGCCCAGCGGCTCCTGCTCCAGCGCGGCCCAGCCGCGGGCGGCGATCCGCTGCAGTTCGGCCGGGGCCGGCGACTCGGGCGCGCTCGAGGACCGGCGCACCGGCGCGGGCGGGACGGGCTTGCCCGCCACGACCTCGGCCACGGGAACCGCGACCGCCTCACCGGCCCGGTTCACGACGGTCAGTACCCCGTTGTCCCAGGATGTGAACACACCGAGCACATCCGTGAACAGCGGGCGACCTTCCCGGAACCCGGCAACACGCCGGATCATCACGCGTCGTCCCAGGTCAGACGGGTTGAGTCGGACTCCAGCGCCCGCGTGTCCGATACCTTGGGACGTCATGACCGCCACCTCCGTTACATCCAGTGCCTTCGACCGGCGATACTAGGGGCGGGCATCGACGACGCCGCGCTTCCCTTGCGCGTATGTAGCCCCTACGAGGAGGAATGACAGCGTGACCTACGTCATCGCGCAGCCTTGTGTCGACGTGAAGGACAAGGCGTGCATCGAAGAGTGCCCGGTCGACTGCATCTACGAGGGCAAGCGGTCCTTGTACATCCACCCGGACGAGTGCGTCGACTGCGGCGCGTGTGAGCCGGTCTGCCCGGTCGAGGCGATCTTCTACGAGGACGACACTCCGGACGAGTGGAAGGACTACTACAAGGCGAACGTCGACTTCTTCGACGACCTCGGTTCGCCCGGTGGTGCCTCCAAGCTCGGTGTGATCGACAAGGACCACCCGTTCATCGCCGCGCTGCCGCCGCAGAACCAGGACCACTAGGACCACGGACCACTGGGGACCACTCAAGTGACCTCGTCGCACGACAGCACCGCCGCGCCGTCCCTCCTCGGAGGGGCGGCGCGCCGCGTCTCAGCACTTCTTCCGGCGTTCCCCTGGGACCGCCTGGAGCCGTACAAGGCCACCGCCTCGGCCCACGCCGACGGCCTGGTCGACCTCTCGGTCGGCACACCGGTCGACCCGGTCCCGCAGCTGGTGCAGGACGCACTGGCCGCGGCGTCGGACAGTCCGGGTTATCCGACGGTCTGGGGCACCACGGCCCTGAAGGACGCCCTGGTCGGCTGGGTCGAGGGCCGCCTCGGCGCGGAGGGCGTCACGCACCACAACGTCCTGCCGCTGGTCGGCTCCAAGGAGCTCGTCGCCCTGCTGCCGTGGCAGCTCGGCCTCGGCGCAGGCGACCGGGTCGCCCTCCCGCGGCTCGCGTACCCGACGTACGAGGTGGGCGCCCGCCTGGCCCGCGCGGACTACGTCGTCTACGACGACCCGACCGAGCTGGACCCGGAGGGTCTGCGGCTGCTCTGGCTCAACTCGCCCTCCAACCCGACCGGTCGGGTGCTCGGCGTGGACGAGCTGCGCCGGACCGTGGCCTGGGCGCGGCAGCACGGCGTGCTCGTCGTCAGCGACGAGTGCTACCTGGAGCTGGGCTGGGAGGCGGAGCCGGTCTCGGTGCTGCACCCGGACGTCTGCGGCGGGTCGATGGCCGGTCTGGTCGCGATCCACTCGCTGTCGAAGCGGTCCAACCTCGCCGGTTACCGCTCGGCGTTCGCCGCGGGCGACGCGGACGTCCTGGGCGAGCTGCTGGAGGTGCGCAAGCACAGCGGCTTCATGGTCCCGGCCCCCGTCCAGGCCGCGACCGTCGCCGCCCTGGGCGACGCGGCCCACGTGGCGGAGCAGCGCGAGCGCTATGCCGCGCGGCGCGCGTCGCTGCGTACGGCGCTTACGGCCTACGGCTTCCGGATCGAGCACTCCGAGGCGAGCCTCTACCTGTGGGCGACCCGGGACGAGCCGTGCTGGGACACCATCGCCGACCTCGCCAAGCACGGCATCCTGGCCGCGCCGGGCGAGTTCTACGGCGAGGCGGGCGCGAACTTCGTCCGCGTGGCCTTCACGGCGACGGACGAGAGGGTCGCGGCCGCGGTCGCCCGTTTGCGGGCGTAACCCTTACTGCCTCGGGACGTTGCCAACGTCCAGGGGCGCGAGGCTCTGCTGAGCAGGTAGTTGCACAGCCGGGGGCGCGAGGAACTGCGCGACAAGCCATTGTGAGTGGTGTGTCGCCGAACGAGCAGGGCCATCCGGACAGGGTGGTTGCTCGTGCAGTTCCTCGCGCCCCTTCTTGCATGGTTGCTCGCCTGCCCAGCCGCTCCCGTCCCGGGGACTGACGCTGCGCAGGAGCCGTGCTACCCCAGCGGGAGGCCGCCGACGCCCGGGAGGACGTTGGTGACCGTGCTCAGCGGGGAGTTGGCCGCGCCGCCCAGGCCGGGGAGGCTGCCGAGACGCTGGGCCGGGGCCTCGCGGGTGACGCCGCCGAGCGCGCCCTGAGCTGCCGTCAGCGGGGTGTTGACGGGCAGGCTCTGGAGCGGCAGCGCACCGAGCGGACCCGAGGCGGGGGCCGGAGCCGCCGCCGGGGCCTGAATCGGCGCCGACAGGGGCGCCCCGGCCGGCGCGGCCGCCGTGCCGTCGGTCGCAGCCGCGGGCATCGCCCGGGTGCCGGTCAGCGCGCCCGTGCCGTGGGTCGCGGTGACGGCCTGGCCGGCCAGGCCGACGACCTGGAGGGCGGACTCGCCCAGCGAGCGGTTGGCGATCGGGACGGCCTGGCCCGCCGTGCTGCCGGCCGCGTCGGCGACCACCGGGACACCGTCGCTGACGGCCCGGCCCGCGCCCGTGCCGGCCAGCTCGCCGGTCTGGTGCGTGGCGCTCTGGAGCTGGCTGCCCAGACCCGCCGTGTCCAGGCTGCTGACACCGCCCAGGTCGGGCACCGTCGGCAGTGCAGGGGCGGCCTGCGCCGCACCCGCAGCGATCACCGGGGCCGCACCGGCCGCGACGACGAGGGCGGCCTGGACGATCCGACGCGAGAGGGGGAGAGACATGGTGCTCCTAGTGATGGGACGACAGGACCCGTCCGCCGGGCGGACGTGGTGATTACCGCCCCAGGAGCAAGAAGGTTGCGGCCGTTCCGGGTAAAGAGTTCCCCAACGACATCGATGCAATGTCCGTATTTGTCTACATATAAGAAGCGCCGTCAGGCCTTCGGCTGAAAGGTTTCCTCACAGTCCCCGCACGGGTTTTCTGTTCGGTCGCGAGAGATTTCGGCGGAGCCGACCCGAATGGCCCAATTCGTCAACCTGTGGCGGTTCGGTTAACTCTCCTGGGGAGCCCTGTGGGCTCCGAAGTTGCCGCCCCGTCCGGAGATCTGAGGCTCCGTCAGGACGAGGCGACGGTCAGCCGGACGTCGGTCGGCGAGCTCGACGACACGTCGGACGCCGGGGCGGCGGACGCCGACGCGGAGCCGTCGGCCGCGACCCAGCCCTTGTCGGAGGCGTCGGCCGTCCACGCCTTGCCCGCGTACGTGACGCCGGTGATGTGCAGGTCCTTGGCGTGCGCGACCGCCCACTGCGCCACCGCCCAGCCGTGCTCCGTCGGATACGCGCCGCCGTGCACCTGGACGTCGAGCCGGTCCTGGGTCGGGCCGGACGGGGACGCGCCGGAGGAGTCGGACGAGGAGGCGCCCGCCGCGCCCAGCGGCGTGGTGCTGACCACGTGGCCGAAGTCCTTGGACAGTGCCGCCGACACGTCGGACGTGCCGGTCCCGGCGCTCGCGGCGCCGACGCCGTCGACCGTGCAGCTGAGCCCCGCCTGGACGCGGCCCGTCAGCGCGCCGGACAGCGTGGTCGCGTCCGCCTCGTGCTGGGCGTAGGCGTCCGGGTAGGCGCTGTGCTGAACGTCCTGCGCGGCCTGGGTGAGCGGGAGTTGGGCGTAGCCCGGGATCTGGACCAGCTTGTCGAGGAACCTGTTGGTCGCGTAGACCGGGTCCGCGATCTGCTGCGGTGTGCCCCAGCCCTGCGAAGGACGCTGCTGGAACAGGCCGATGGAGTCGCGGTCGCCGCCGTTGAGGTTGACCAGCTGCGACTCCTGCATCGCCGTGGCCAGCGAGATGGTGACCGCGCGCTCCGGCAGGTTGCGCGCGGTGGCGACGGCGGCGATGGTGCTGGCGTTCTCCATCTGGTCCAGGTCGAGTTGGACGATGCCGTCCGGGGTGTCCGCCTGGCAGCCCTCGGAGAGCGGGCCGGGCAGCAGGCCACGGCCCTTGCCGATGAGCACCACCACGACCACCGCGAGCACCGCCAGGATGGCCAGCGCAGGAAGGCAGGCCAACCAGCGTCGGCGTCGACGTCGCGGCGGACGGGCCTCCTCGTGCCCCGCGCTCATCATCTCGCTCAGACTCACCCCGCCGTCCCTTCCCCGGTGTCGCTACCGCCGGCCTCGGCCGGTCCCTGCCCGGTGCTCGTCACTCAGCGCTCGTCGACAACCGTCGATCCGTTCGACTCGCCCCAATTAGGCCGACTGGCACCCTACCGACTGGGACGGTGCTGTTGGGACTACGGTTCGCCTGCGTACCTGTGAGCTGCGCCGCTCAGCAGGCCTCGGGTAACCGGCAGGCAAAGCCACGTAGGCTGGCTGTCCATGAGTCGCCATGTCGCTTCCGCGCCCGCCGCGCCCGCCGTGCCCGAGCTGGATCTGAGTCTGACCGGGGCGGAGCTCACCGCCCGCCTGGTCGACATCCCCTCCGTGAGCGGTTCGGAGCAGCAGATCGCCGACGCCGTAGAGGTCGCCCTGCGGAAGCTCCCGCACCTGACCGTGGAGCGGGACGGTGACGCGATCGTGGCCCGGACCGACCTCGGCCGCTCGGAGCGGGTCATCCTGGCCGGTCACCTGGACACTGTGCCGATCGCCGACAACCTGCCCTCGCGCGTGGAGGGCGACCTGCTCTGGGGCTGCGGCACCTCGGACATGAAGTCCGGCGTAGCCGTCCAGCTGCGCATCGCGGCCACCGTGCCCGAGCCCAACCGGGACCTGACCTTCGTCTTCTACGACCACGAGGAGGTCGAGGCGAGCCGCAACGGCCTCGGCCGCCTGGCCCGCAACCACCCGGAGTGGCTGACGGGCGACTTCGCGGTGCTGATGGAACCGAGCAGCGCCCAGGTCGAGGGCGGCTGCCAGGGCACCCTGCGCGCCGAGATCCGCACCAAGGGCACCCGCGCACACTCCGCCCGCAGCTGGCTGGGCGAGAACGCGATCCACAAGGCCTCGCCGATCCTTACCCGCCTGGCCGCCTACGAGGCTGCGCGGGTCGAGATCGACGGCCTGGAGTACCACGAGGGCCTGAACGCGGTCCGGATCGAGGGCGGCGTCGCCAACAACGTGATCCCGGACGAGTGCCTGGTCGTGGTCAACTTCCGCTACGCCCCCAACCGCACGCCGGAGGAGGCGACGGCGCACGTCCGCGAGGTCTTCGCGGGCTTCGACGTCGTGGTCACCGACTTCGCCGCCGGAGCGCTGCCCGGCCTGTCGGCCCCGGCCGCCGCGGCATTCGTCGAGGCGACCGCGACCACCCCGACGGCCAAGTTCGGCTGGACCGACGTGGCGCGCTTCTCCGAGCTGGGCATCCCGGCGGTCAACTACGGTCCGGGCGACCCGAACTACGCCCACAAGCGGGACGAGCACTGCTCGCTCTCCGCGATCGAGGAGTGCGAGAAGCGGGTCCGCGCCTGGCTGACCGCCTGACCGGAGCCCATGCGGCTGACGTGAGGCCGGTGGCGGACGGCCAACGGAAATCCACCCGCGCGTTGATCTCCCGACGTACGCTGCGGAGGTATGACAGACGACCGCAGCCACCAGCCAAACGATCACGTCAACGGCCCCGAGCAGGTCCGCCTGCGCGGCAAGGTGCGCGTCAAGCACCGAGGGCCGGTGCTGCTGCGCGGGGACCAGGTCGACTCCAGTACCACCGACCAGCGTCTGCTGGACTCCGCCGGTCCGTCCGACTGGCTGCACACCGACCCGTGGCGGGTCATGCGGATCCAGTCCGAGTTCGTCGAGGGCTTCGGCGCCCTCGCCGAACTCGGACCGGCGGTCAGCGTCTTCGGCTCGGCCCGGACGCCCGTCGACTCCGTCGAGTACAAGGCCGGGGTCCGGATCGGCCGCGCGCTGGTCGAGGCCGGCTACGCGGTGATCACCGGCGGCGGGCCGGGCGCGATGGAGTCTGCCAACCGCGGCGCGTTCGAGGCGGGCGGCACCTCCGTCGGCCTCGGCATCGAGCTGCCCTTCGAGCAGGGCCTCAACGACTACATCCACCTCGGGCTGAACTTCCGGTACTTCTTCGTCCGGAAGACCATGTTCGTCAAGTACAGCCAGGGCTTCATCGTGCTGCCGGGTGGCTTCGGCACGCTGGACGAGCTGTTCGAGGCGCTCACACTGGTCCAGACGCACAAGGTAACCAGGTTCCCGGTGATCCTCTTCGGCACCGCGTACTGGTCCGGCCTGCTGGACTGGATCAGGAACACCCTCATCGCCGAGGGCAAGGCCTCCGCGGGCGATCTGGAGCTGGTCCAGTGCACCGACTCCGTCGAGGAGGCCGTCAAGATCCTGGAGGCCAGCCGCACCAACGGCCACCCGCAGCCCGCCCACAACCCGGAGTAGGGGTCGGCGGCAGCGCGCGGGAGGTCGCTCAGGCCAGCCCCCGGCGGGCGACCGCCGGGGGACGGGTGCCACGGATCGAGGCGACCATGTCGAGCACCTGCCGGGTCTCGGCGACCTGGTGGACCCGGTACACCTGGGCCCCCAGCCAGGCCGAGACCGCCGTGGTCGCGAGGGTGCCGAGCAGCCGCTCACCGACCGGCTTGTCCAGCGTCTCGCCGACGAAGTCCTTGTTGGAGAGCGAGACCAACACCGGCCAGCCGGTCTCGGTCATCTCCGGCAGGCGGCGGGTCGCCTCCAGCGAGTGGCGGGTGTTCTTGCCGAAGTCGTGGCCCGGATCGATCAGGATGCCCTCGCGCGGGACGCCCAGCGCCAGCGCCCGCTCCGCCTCACCGGCGACCGTGCGCTCCATGATGTCCGCCATGACGTCCGCGTACTCGACCCGGTGCGGACGCGTCCGCGGCTCCGTACCTCCGGCGTGGGTGCAGACCAGGCCGACCCGGTGCTTCGCGGCGACCTCGGCCAGCAGCGGATCGACGCCGCCCCAGGCGTCGTTGATCAGGTCCGCGCCCACCTCGCAGACGGCCTCGCCGACCTCGTGCCGCCAGGTGTCCACGCTGAGCACCACGTCCGGATGCCGCTCCCGCAGTGCGGCGACGAAGGGGACGGTGCGGCGCAGCTCCTCCTCGACCGTGACCTCGTCCCCGGGCCCGGCCTTGACGCCGCCGATGTCGAGGATGGCCGCGCCCTCGGCCACCGCCTTGTCGGCTGCGGCGAAGGCGGCCTCGTCGGTGAAGGTCGCGCCCCGGTCGAAGAACGAGTCCGGGGTGCGGTTGACGATGGCCATGATCACGAGCTCGTCCGGAGCGAAACTGCGGGTGCCGAGCTTCAAGGGCCTGCGGGCCATGCGTCCTCCCAGGCTGGTACGCCATGATGGCTGTCAAACGTTTGGGGCTCGTCCATGATCCCCCACCGGCAGCCTGGAGTGGGCCCGTGTTCTGGTTGATCCTCGTCCTGATGGTGCTGGTCGTCGGCGCGGCCGCGCTGGCCGCGCTCGGCGCGGGCGGTTCCCTCCCGGACGCCGAGCGGGACCGGCTGGCGGCCGGCCTGCCCAAGGACCGGTCCGTGGCCCACGACGACATCGACGAACTGCGCTTCCCGATGGCGCTGCGCGGCTACCGGATGGACGAGGTGGACGACACCCTGGACCGCCTGGCCGCGGAGCTCTCCCAGCGCGACCACCGCGTCGCGGAGCTGGAGCACGCGCTCTCCGCCGCGCTGGCACCCGCGCGTGGCGCGAGCGCGGGCGCGGGCGCGACTCCGGAGGCGGTGGCCGAGGGGTACCAGCCGACGATCCAGCTCGGGAAGGTCGAGATACCGACCGGGCCGGAAGAGAAGGCCGAGACCGAGAAGGCCGCGACGGAGAAGGCCGAAGACGGTGCAGGCGACCACGAGCCCGACGAGCCGGAGGACGAGCAGCGATGAGTGAGGCGGTTCGGGGCGAGGACGGTCTGCTCCGGTGTCCCTGGGGTCTGTCGGCTCCGGACTACGTCGAGTACCACGACAGCGAGTGGGGAAAGCCGGTCCACGGCGACTCCGCGCTGTACGAGCGGCTCTGCCTGGAGGCGTTCCAGTCGGGCCTGTCCTGGATCACCATCCTGCGCCGCAGGGAGGGCTTCCGGCGGGCCTTCGACGGGTTCGACCCGGCCAAGGTCGCGGCCTACGACGACGCGAACGTCGAGCGCCTGCTCGCGGACGAGGGGATCATCCGCAACCGCGCGAAGATCCTGGCGACCATCGCCAACGCCCGTGCCCTGCTGGAGCTGGACGGCACCTCGTTGGACGCCCTGATCTGGGGCTTCGCCCCGGACCCCGCTCCGAAGGCACCCACCTCCCTCGTGGAGGTCCCGGCGGTGACGCCGGAGTCGACGGCCCTGGCCAAGGAGCTGAAGCGGAAGGGTTTCCGCTTCGTCGGCCCCACGACGGCCTACGCGATGATGCAGGCCTGCGGCCTCGTCAACGACCACCTTGCGGACTGCTTCGCGAGGTAGTTGCCCTGTCCGGCGTCACCGAACGCCGGATCAGGCTCCGGTGAATCGCGGCTTCTCCTTGGCCAGGAAGGCCTGGACCGCGATCCAGTGGTCCGCCGACGCGCCGGCGAGGGTCTGGAGTTCGTCCTCCTTCGCCAGCGTCTCCACCAGCGAGTGGGACGAGCCGTACGCCAGCGAGGACTTGATCGCGCCGTAGGCGACCGTCGGGCCGTCGGCCAAGGTGCGGGCGAACGCCCGTGCCTCCGTGGCGAGTTCCGCGCTCGGGACCACGCGGTTGGTCAGGCCGAGGGTCAACGCCTGCTCGGCCTTGATGGTCTGAGGGAACATCAGCAACTCGGTGGCCTTGGCGTGGCCGACCAGGCGCGGCAGGGTCCACGACGCGCCGGAGTCCGCCGTCAGGGCGACCCCGGCGAAGGACGTGTTGAACCCGCCGTGCTCGGCGAGCAGCCGGAAGTCGCAGGCCCAGGCCAGCGCCGCGCCCGCGCCCGCCGCCACGCCGTTGATCGCGGCGACGACCGGCTTGCGCATCGTCGTGAGCGCGGTGACCAGCGGGTTGTAGTGCTCGTGGACCGTCGAGAGCGCCGAGCCGCCCGACTCCCTGGCAGCGCTCAGGTTGCCGACGTGCTCCTTGAGGTCCTGGCCCACGCAGAACGCGCGGTCGCCCGCGCCGGTCAGCAGGACCGCGCGGACCGAGGCGTTCTCCGCGGCGTCCTGCGCGGCGTCGCGCAGGGCCACCTTGGTCGCGGTGTCGAGCGCGTTCATCGCCTCGGGGCGGTTGATGGTGAGGGTCGCGAGCCCGTCCTCGATCTCGTACAGCACGCTGTCGGCCACGTCCGGCTCCTCCTGGTCGTCACTGGTCGTCCCAGATGTCCCTGGTCAGCATGACGGATGCCACCTACCGGCGTAGATGTGACGTAGCCCACTTTCCCTCGGTTTCCACGAGCGGAACAGGGGCACCTCACACGGCGGCAGCCTGCCCGCGAGAGAGGGGAACTGAGGTGCGGTCGGAAGGCGTGTTCGAGTGCAGTCGGAGGTGCACCGAGAGGCCGCTGGGGCTGGGGTGATGCGTGACGTTGGTCATCGGACGGTCAGATGCGGGATACTGGTACTCCGATCAGTGCGTTCGAAACCGGCGGTGGACGGGCCGTGGGGTTCGGCTAGGACCAGGTGCAGGAAGGGGAACGAGCATGGCGGCCATGAAGCCGCGGACGGGCGACGGCCCGCTCGAGGTGACCAAGGAGGGGCGGGGCATCGTCATGCGAGTTCCGCTCGAAGGCGGCGGACGGCTCGTGGTCGAGCTGACGCCCGACGAGGCGCAGGCGCTCGGCGACGCCCTGAAGGACGTGTGCGGCTGACCGCACACCCTCAGCTCCACGAGCTCCAGGAGCTCCACGACGAAGGCCCTGTCCCGTTCGGGACAGGGCCTTCGCCCGTCAGCGCTTCCTCAACCGGGGCGCCGCCGACTGCTTCGTCGCGTCACCGCGTCACCGCTTCACCGCGGCGAGCAGTCCGTCGCCGACCGGCAGCAGCGCCGGGACCAGGTCCGGATGCTCGCGGACGGTCCGCACCAGCTCTCTGACCGCGAGCGCACCCACGCCCAGCGCGCCCTCGAAGCAGACCGTTCCCCCAGGTCGGAGCAGGCGCAACGATTCAGCAAGGTAGCCCGTCGACTCCGCCGGATCGCCGTCGCAGAAGACGAGGTCGTACTGGCTGTCCGCCAGCCGTGGCAGCACGTCCAGCGCCGGGCCCGGGATCAGCCGTGCGCGGCTGGAGGCGAAGCCCGCCGCCGCGAACCCCTCGCGGGCCTGGCGTTGCAGGCCGGGGTGGATGTCGACGGTGGTCAGTACCCCGTCCGGGCGCATTCCGCGCAGCAGGCAGATGCCCGACACGCCGGTGCCGGTCCCGATCTCGGCCACCGCGCGGGCGGCCGTCGCCGCCGCCAGCAGACGCAGCGCCGCGCCGCTGCCGGGGGAGACCGGACGGACCGTGGCCGCGAGCGACAGCTCACGGGCGCGTTCGAGCACCGCGTCCTCGACGGCATAGGCGTCGGCGAGGGCGGCGTCCGCCTGTTCCCCGTAGCCGCTGATGCCTTCCTCCTGTGCCCCGAGTGTGCCCGAGTGTGCCCGACGCCTGAACTGTGTCGATTTCTGGCCACAGGTTAGTGGAGTGGAGCGGAACCGGGATCAAGGCCCGGCCGTTGGAAACAGATGAACGCCGCGTGCGAGCGCGGCGGAACGAGAACGGCGCACCGGGCGTATACACAACGCCCCAGGTGGGTCGTATGGTGATTGGCTTTTTATCCGGTGCTAACGGGTGGTGCGGATATGGTGGTGGCCCTGCTAGGCAGAAGAGCCGATCGAGGAGGTGTGGCTGAGGGGGGCGCTCGATCGCGGCACTTTCGCGGCCCCGCGCCGATCCGTACGCCAAAGCCCGTGATGAGTGAGTCGCAGCCCGAGTACGCGCCCGTCGACGAGACGGCTTCGAACGGCCAGCCCGGTGAGACCGTGTCCGACGGTCAGACCGCCACCTTCGACGACCAGAGCGCCACGGCTGCATGGACTCCGCCCAGTTGGGAGGAGATCGTCCAGACCCACAGCGCCCGGGTGTACCGCCTCGCCTACCGCCTGACCGGCAACCAGCACGACGCCGAGGACCTCACCCAGGAGGTCTTCGTCCGGGTGTTCCGTTCGCTGTCCACGTACACGCCCGGCACCTTCGAGGGCTGGCTGCACCGGATCACCACCAACCTCTTCCTGGACATGGTCCGCCGCAAGCAGCGGATCCGCTTCGACGCGCTGGCCGAGGACGCCGCCGAGCGGCTGCCCAGCCGTGAGCCGTCGCCCGCGCAGCAGTTCCACGACACCCACTTCGACGCCGACGTGCAGCAGGCCCTGGACACCCTTGCCCCGGAGTTCCGCGCCGCCGTCGTGCTCTGTGACATCGAGGGCCTCTCCTACGAGGAGATCGCCGCCACCCTGGGCGTCAAGCTCGGCACCGTGCGCAGCCGCATCCACCGTGGCCGGGCGCACCTGCGCGCCGCCCTGCAGCACCGCGCCCCCGGCGCGAGCGAGGGCCGTGAGCGCAGGGCCGGTGTGGACGTCGATGCCGAGGCACAGCTGTTGGCCGCCGAGGCGTTGGACGGGAGGCGGTCCTCGTGAGCGAGCGGCCCCGCCGCGCCGCGCGGTCGGAGGCAGCAGAGCTGCGGGTGACCCCGGTCTCCGTGGCCGTGCCCGCGTCTCCTGCGCAGGAGCACCACCTGGGCGACCGCCTGGCCGCCTTCATCGACGGCGAGCTGGACCACGGCGCCCGCGAGCGCGTCCAGGCCCACCTGGCCACCTGTCCCACCTGTCTGGCCGAGGCCGAGGAGGCCCGGCAGCTCAAGTCGCGCCTGCGCGAGGTGCTCCCTCCGGACCCCAGCCCGGTCTTCATGACCCGGTTGCTCTCCATCGCCGCGCCCGGGGCGGGCGACGACGGCGAGGGGCCGTCGTCGGGTCAGCCGGTCGCCGGTGCCGCGCGCGGCGTGCGGTCGTTGTTCGGCGGCTCGGGTTCGGGCTTCGGCTCCGCCGGCGGCCTGGGCGGTGGCGGTCTGCGGGGCAGCAGCTTCGGCTCCGGCGCGTTGGGCGCCGACCATCCGGTGCCCGGCGTGGACCCGCGCGCCCGCCGTGAGCGCTCCTCCCGCGCCCTGCGCGAGGTACGCGAGCCGCGGGATTCCGGCGGCCACGCAGGCAACGACGGTGGGAGCGAGGGCTCCCGACGCGAGGAGCCCCGTCCGATAGCCGCCCGGCTCCGCGCCGGGGTCGGGGGCGGGCTGATGCCGAGCCAGCCACTGTCCGGCGTGCTGGCCGCGGCGGCGGCGCCCATGGGCACGCAGCGTGGCCGACGTCTGGTCTTCGCCGCGGCGGGCGCCTTCTCGGTCGCGGCGGTGACCCTGAGCACCGCGTTGACGGGCGTCTCCGCCTCCTCCGACGCCCCCGCGGACGTCTCCCCGCTGTCCGGCACGGGCAACTACGCCCCCGCCGGGAGTCAGCTGGCGCTGGAGAACCTCCACGGCAACGACAGCGCCGCGCAGGAGGTCATGCACCGCACCACGGCGTTCCACCCGATGTCGGATCCCTCGGTGGTCCCGGCCCGTCGGCTGCTGCCCTGACCTCTGCACTCCCCGGCAGGAACGCTGACGGATCTCGGCAGGATCTCGCAGCAACCCTGCGCTGAACCCTCTGCGTGCGGGCGGGTCGGACTCCGGTCCGGCCCGCCCGCGGCGTTGCTTCCGATGCTCACGCGTGGCCGAACAGCAACTGTTCGCTGACTGAGAATGTGCGCGAACGGTAGCCCCGAGCCGTCGGTTCCTGTTTCAATCGCCATGGCAGCAAGGCGTTGAGGAGCAGTTCGGCATGGCAGCGGAGCAGCAGGTGGAGGAATCCCCGACTCCCCGGCAGAGCCGCCGATGCGCGCCCGCGTGGTGGAGTCACCCCGACGGGCCGGGCCCCGGCCGGGAGCCGATCTTCAGGCGGCGCGAGGAGCCGCGGGATGGCGACGCCGTGCGCGGACGCGCCCGTGGCCTGCGGCGACTGCTGCACATCCCGGCCCAGCGCGCGGCCCGCGGCTCGGTGTCGCGGCGCTCGCGGACGCTGCGGCCCCAGCGGACCGCGCGGACCAAGCGCCGGACCCCGCCGTTCGGTCCGAGGCTGGCCTCGCCGCGCGGGATCCTGATCGTCACCGTGGTCGTGGTCGTCGCCAGCCTGATCGGCGGCGGTCTCGGCGTCGCCGTCGAGGGTGCCCGGCAGGGCGGTCGGCTGACGCTGTCGAAGGCGCCCGCCACGTCCAAGACGCCCAGCCACACGGCCGAGGTGCTGCACGCGGTCCTGCCCGGCATCGTCTACCTGCAGGTGGTGGCGGACGGCCAGCAGACGACGGGCACCGGCGTGCTGCTCGACGCCGACGGCCACATCCTGACCAACAGCCATGTCGTCGCCCCCGACGGCACCCCCGGCACGGTCACTGTGACCTTCAACACAGGCCAGCGCCACCCGGCCACCCTGGTCGGGCGTGACGTCGGCACCGATCTGGCGGTGCTGCGGGTCACCGGCGTCTCCGGGCTGACCCCGGCGGTCCTCGGTGACTCGGACGACATCCAGGTGGGCGACCCGGTGATGGCTGTCGGCGACCCCTACGGCCTGCGCGGCACGGTCACCTCCGGCATCGTGAGCGCGCTGGACCGCCCGATCGTCTCCGGCCCCGGCATGCCCGGCGGTCCTTCGTACCTGGACGCCGTGCAGACCGACGCCGCGATCAACCCCGGCAACTCCGGCGGCCCGCTGCTGGACGCCAGCGGCACCGTGATCGGCATCAACACGGTGATCCGCTCCGCCGACCCGGACAGCACGGACCCCTACGGCAACAGCAGCGACAGCGGCAGCATCGGCCTCGGTTTCGCCATCCCGATCGACCAGGCCGCCGCCGTCGCCGCCCAGCTGATCGGCACCGGACACGCCGATCCGCCGATGATCGGGGTGACCCTGGACCGCTCCTTCCAGGGCGGGGCGAAGATCACCGCAGTGGCCCAGCGGAAGTCGCCGCTGCACGTCGGCGACATCGTCACGGCGGACGACGGCATCGCGGTCACCGACGCGGACGACCTGATCGCGCTGGTCCGCGGCCGCAAGCAGAACGCGGAGACGGTCCTCACCGTGCTGCGCGACGGCGACAGCCTGCCGGTGGTGGTCCACCTCACCTCGGGCCCGTCCGACTCGACGTCCACCCGGGCCTGACCGCTCCGGACATGCCGGACATGACCGCTCCGACGCGGCCGGAGGGAGGATTCACACCTGCGGTTCCGCGGGCGCTGGTCCGTCCCGCGCCTCGGGCGATTAGTCTGGAGCCGTCACCACGTCATCAGGGGAGCCCACGACATGTTCTTCGACATAAGCCCACTCGAGATGGTGGTGCTCGTGGTCCTTGCCGTGGTCATCTTCGGCCCGGACAAGCTGCCGAAGATCGTCCAGGACGTGATGGGCTTCATCCGCAAGGTGCGCGAGTTCTCGGACAGCGCCAAGCAGGACATCCGCAACGAGCTCGGCCCCGAGTACCAGGACTTCGAGTTCCAGGACCTGCACCCGAAGAACTTCGTGCGGAAGCAGCTGACCAAGCACGGCGACGAGTTCGGCCTGGACGAGCTCCAGGAGCTGAAGAACGGCTTCACCCGCGACGCTGCCGACGCCAGTGCCGCCGTGCGGGCGGTCCGCGCCGACCCGCTGGCCAAGGTCGCCCCGGGCGAGTCCGGCTCCGCCACGCCGTCGTCGACCTCCGGCAACCGCCCCGCGCAGCCGCCGCTGACCAGCGACGAGAGCGCGCCGTACGACCTCGACGCCACCTGATCTCCCGCACGGCGGGGTCTGACCCGGCCTGCTCGAACGGACCAGCGGGCCCGCCCTTCGGCGACCCGGTGGGCGCGTAGCCGCCTGCGGTACACGATCGCCTCCCTCCTCCCCGGTATGGTTCTGCCGGGGTGGACCAGGAAGAGGAGGCCGGTATGGACGCCACGAGCCACGCCGTGGGAGACGCCGTCATGGGGGAGAACGCCGCAGCGGCGTCGGGCGGTACTGCCGGTGCGACGGCTGGTGCCACGGCCATCGCGCCGGGCTTCCCGGACGCGGAGTTCCCCTGGTACGGCCTGGACGACGCCTGGACCGGCCGCCGCTGGTTCGGCACGGTCGGCACCTCGCCGGACGGCAGGGTCGTGGATTACGGCTCGCTGGGCCACGGCGAGGAGCCCGTCCGCTCGTACCTCTCCCAGGATCCGTCCGAGGGCCGACGCTTCGCCGTCGTGGTGACGGTCGCCGGCCGTACGGCCCGTCGCCTGGACGACGGCACCGGCATGCTGGAGGCCACCTCCATCGCCTCCGCCGCCTGGCTGGCCGGCTCGGGACTCCTGGCCGCCACCGAGCACGCCCCGATGGAGCGGACGCTCCGTCAGGACTGGCTCGACCAGCAGACCGCCCTCGCCTGGGACCTCGCCGACGACATCGACGGCCCGGCCTGGTCCTCGCTCACCCTCCCGGTCAACGGAACCCCGCAGGCGTTCCGCTACCGCGAGTCCGAGTACGGCTGGGTCCTCGCCGGGGACGCCCCCGGCGTCCACCTCGGCGCCTACGGCCGCGGCGTCAGCGCCTACGGCCTCGGCTTCACCACGGTCACCGACCTCGGGTCGTACGGGCAGTAGCCCTCGCGACAGCCCTCGCGACCGCCCTCGCGACGCGTCTGACGATGAACGCCGACCGTTCCCCCGCAGGTCAGGGGAGCGGTCGGCGTTGTGAGTGGCGGCGTGGCGGGTCGGGGAAACGACCCGGCCGGTCAGAACTTGTTCTTGGGCGTCAGTCCGAGCGACATGCCCGAGAGGCCGCGCTGGCGGTTGCCCAGCTTCGTGGCGATCGCGCGGAGCGCCGCGCCCGCCGGGGAGTCCGGGTCGGAGAGGACGACGGGCTTGCCCTCGTCGCCGCCCTGGCGGAGCTGGATGTCGATCGGGATGTTGCCGAGGACCGGGACCTTCGCGCCGGTCGCGCGGGTGAGCGCGTCCGCGACGGTCTGGCCGCCGCCGGTGCCGAAGACGTCGACCATCTCGCCGCAGTGCGGGCACGGCATGCCCGACATGTTCTCGATGACGCCGACGATGGTCTGGTGCGTCTGCAGCGCAATCGTGCCGGCCCGCTCCGCCACCTCCGCCGCGGCCTGCTGCGGGGTGGTGACCAGCAGGATCTCCGCGTTCGGGACCAGCTGGGCCACCGAGATGGCGATGTCGCCGGTGCCGGGCGGCAGGTCGAGCAGCAGCACGTCCAGGTCGCCCCAGTAGACGTCGGCCAGGAACTGCTGCAGCGCGCGGTGCAGCATCGGGCCGCGCCAGACGACCGGGGCGTTGCCCGGGGTGAACATGCCGATCGAGATGACCTTCACGCCGTTCGCCGACGGCGGCATGATCATGTTCTCGACCTGGGTCGGGCGGCCCTCCGCGCCCAGCATGCGCGGCACGCTGTGGCCGTAGATGTCGGCGTCGACCACGGCGACCTTGAGGCCCTGGTCGGCCAGCGCCGCGGCCAGGTTGACCGTCACCGAGGACTTGCCGACGCCGCCCTTGCCGGACGCGACCGCGTAGACGCGGGTCAGCGAGCCGGGCTTGGCGAAGGGGATCTCCTTCTCGGCCTGGCCACCACGGAGCGACGTTGCCAGCTCCTTGCGCTGCTCGGCGCTCATCACGTCGAGCTCGACCTCGACCGAGGAGATGCCGGGCACGCGACCGACCGCGTCGCTGACCCGGTTGGTGATGGTCTCCCGCATCGGGCAGCCGGACACCGTGAGGTAGACGGCGACCTTGGCCGCGCCCGCCTCGTCGACGGCGACCGATTTCACCATCCCGAGCTCGGTGATGGGCCGGTTGATCTCTGGGTCCTGCACAGTCGCCAGGGCGGCGTGCACGGACTCCTCGATGGGGGTCGCCTGTGTGTCGGAAGCCATAACGGAATGGTACGGCGGCGGGGCGGGCCCGCTGACCCGTCAGTAGCGTGCAGCGGGTCACATCGGCAGGTCAGCCCGGCCGCAGGTCTGTGGCCACAGTTTCGCGGCCGCAGGTTCAGACGAGTTCCTCGTCGCGCTCCTCGTACGGGCGGCGGCCGTTGTCCAGCTCCTTGAGCAGCTGCTGCAGCTCCGAGCGGAGGAAGTCGCGGGTGGCGACCTCGCCGAGGCCCTGGCGCAGTGCGGCGACCTCGCGGGTGAGGTACTCGGTGTCGGCGACGGTGCGGTTGGACCGGTCGCGGTCCTGTTCCATGTTGACCCGGTCGCGGTCGTCCTGCCGGTTCTGCGCGAGCAGGATCAGCGGGGCCGCGTAGGAGGCCTGGAGCGAGAGGACCAGGGTCAGGAAGATGAAGGGGTACTCGTCGAACCGCACCGACGGCGGGGCGAAGACGTTCCAGGCGACCCAGATCAGGATGAGCACGGTCATCCAGACCAGGAACCGTCCCGTGCCCATGAACCGGGCGAACCGCTCCGACAACCGGCCGAAGGCGTCGGGGTCGGGCTGAGGCAGTGTCACCAGGGCGCGACGACGCCGCGGTTGGTCCAGCCGTGGACGCTTGCTCTCAACGGACGCGGCCATGAGCGCCCACCACCCTCTCCTGGTCGTCCTGTTCGTCCTGGTCTGCCGCGTCGTCCTGCTCTGCGGCGTCGTCCTGGACTGCCGTGTCGTTCCGGCGGTTCCAGTCGTCGCCCGCGTGCAGCACGCCCTCGCGCCAGTCGTCGGGCAGCAGGTGGTCGAGGACGTCGTCGACGGTCACCGAGCCGAGCAGGTTGCCCAGTTCGTCGACCACCGGCACACAGACCATGTTGTAGGTGGCCAGCCAGCTGGTGATCCGCGGCAGCTCGGTGTCCGGCGCGAGCGGGTCCAGGTCGTGGTCGACCAGCCCGCCGAGCAGCGTGTACGGGGGCTCGCGCAGCAGCCGCTGGAAGTGGACCAGCCCCAGGTACTTGCCGGTCGGCGTGTCCAGCGGCGGGCGGCACACGTAGACGACGGAGGCCTGCGCGGGCTTGAGGTCCTCGTTGCGGACCTTCGCCAACGCCTCGGCGACGGTGGCGTTCGGGGGCAGCACGACGGGTTCGGTGGTCATCAGACCACCGGCGGTGTGCTCCTCGTAGCTGAGCAGGCGGCGCAGCGGGGCGGCCTCTTCGGGCTCCATCAGCTGGAGCAGGTTCTCGGCCTCGTCACCGGGGAGTTCGGAGAGCAGGTCGGCGGCGTCGTCCGGGTCCATCGCCTCCAGGACGTCGGCGGCGCGCTCCTGGTGCAGGCCCGCGAGGATGGCCACCTGGTCGTCCTCGGGCAGCTCCTCCATGACGTCGGCGAGGCGCTCGTCGTCCAGCGCGGCGGCGACCTCACCACGACGCTTGGGGGAGAGGTGGTGCAGCACGCTGGCCAGGTCGGCAGCGCGCAGCTGGTCGAAGGTGGCGAGCAGGTTGGCCGCGCCCTGGTCCTCCTCGCGGAGCGCGAAACCGGTGACCGCCGACCACTCGACCGTCAGCGCCTCGCCCCGCCGCCGCAGCCGCCCGGCCTTGCCCTTCTCGACGAAGACCTTGTCGATCTCCCACTCGCGCCCGCGCACCCGGACCATGCCGACGTCCAGCACGGTGACCGTCTCACCGGCCTCGCCGTAGGGGGTGCCGGGATTGAGCGCGACGCGGCGGTCGAGCAGTTCGGCGAGGCAGAGCGTCTCGGTCGGGCGCTGCTCGAAGCGGCGCAGGTTGATCACGCCGGTCATCAGCACCTGGCCGGACTCGACGCTGGTGACGCGGTTCGTCGCCAGGAAGACGCGCCGCTTGCCCACGACCTCGACCACGAAGCCGAGCACCCGTGGCGGTTGGCTGCGCAGGCGCAGCGACACAACCACGTCGCGCACCCGGCCGACCTGGTCGCCGTTCGGGTCGAACACCGCCACGCCCGACAGGTGCGAGACGAACACGCGAGAGGTGCTCCCGCTCACCCACTGACCTCCCGACTTCTCCCGACTTGCTCCCGCGCCCGACGGACACGACCACCGAGGCCACGGTCTTAGCGGATCCCATACGCAGGCTCAGGCGTTCAGGCTACCTGGCGAGCTGTGGCGTGGACCGAGGGTTCAGCTCAGCCCCGGCTGCGGAGCTACTTCCGACGGAAGAGCAGTCGCGGCAGCGCCTTGGGGATCGGCCGCCGCGTCGTCGCGCTCGTCGGCACGGGGGCGGCGGTGTGCGCGGAGTCGGGCATCGCGCCCGGCCGCTCGACGCTGAACCCCTGCGGGACCAGCCGCAGCACACGGCTCTCCGTGGCCCAGCGGTCGGTGACACCGTCGTGGTCGAGGGCGTTCAGGCGCTTGGACTTCAGCTCCTCGACGGCGGCCTCCCACGCGTCGCCGCGCGGGCTCATCGTCTCGACCCGCGCGGTGAAGGCCACCAGGCGACCCCACTTGTCCTTGCTGCGCAGCGTCACGACCACCTCGGCGCCGTCCTGCAGCTGGGGCGGGAGCGGCTGCTCGCCGCCGTCGCCGACCACGACGACGGCGCCGTCCACCCACGCGTGCCACAGCGCGCGGTCGCGGCCGTCGCCCTGGCGCACCCAGAGCAGGCCGGACTTCTTGGCGGCCTCCTCCACCAGGGCGCGGTCCAGCAGCGAGGCACTCGGCTCAGCAGTCATGGACACAGGGTATGGCGTTCCGGCGAGGTCCCAGAGGGTGGACGGTCATGGCTCCGGAACGGGTCATTCCCGTACCATCACTACGCCCCTTACCCTGCTCGGGTCCTCAGGGGCACACCTTGAGGAGAGCACGTGACGAGCACCGCCGAGACCGCGCCCGCGTCGGGGACGGCCTCCGCAACGGTTTCCGCGACGCCGGACCTCGCCGCCGTGCCGAGGATCGACTTCCTGCTGCTCGCCCTCGCGGTCAGCGGCGTCGCCTTCTCCGCGCCGCTGATCAGCGCCATCGCCGCGCCCGCCGTGGCGATCGCGTTCTGGCGCAACTGCATCGCCACCGGCGTCCTCGCCCCGATCGCCCTGCTCCGCCATCGCGCCGAACTCCGGGCGATGACGCGGCGTACGGTGCTGCTCTCGCTCGCGGCGGGCGCGTTCCTCGCGCTGCACTTCGCGCTCTGGCTGCCGAGTCTCCGGCTGACCGACGTCGCGACGTCCACCGCGCTCTGCACCGCCACGCCGCTGTGGACCACGCTCTACCTGCGGCTGCGTGGCCACCGGCCGCCGCGGATCGTCTGGGTCGGGATCAGCCTCGCCTTCGCGGGCGTCGTGCTGCTGACCGGCTTCGACCTGACGCTGAGCTCCCGCGCCGTGCTCGGCGACGTCCTCGCGCTGGGCGCGGGCATGGCGGCCTCCGCCTACTTCCTGCTCGGCAGCGAGGTCCGACGCACCGTCAGCACCACGGCGTACACCTTTGTCTGCTACGCCACCACGGCCGCGCTGCTGCTGGTCGCCTGCCTGCTCTCCGGGCAGTCGCTGACCGGCTACAGCGCCACGGCGTGGTGGCAGATCGTGCTGCTGACCGGGTGCGCGCAGTTCCTCGGGCACTCGCTGAGCAACCGGGTGGTGCGGACCCTCGGCCCGTCCTTCGTCTCGACCGCGATCCTGCTGGAGACCCCTGGCGCCACCCTGATCGCCGCGGTCTGGCTGGGCCAACTGCCGCCCGTCGCGGTCTATCCGGCGGTGGCGATGATCCTGGCGGGCCTGCTCCTGATCGTCCGCGCCGGACGCAGGGCGGGAGCCTCCTGATCCCGACGGGCTGCGGGGCCGACGGGCCGCAGGGCGGACCGGGCGCGCCGGACACGGCATTAGGCTCTGATCCATGTCACTGCCGCACGCCTTCGGAACCGACCAGCCGGACGCCGTCCTCGCCGCCGTCGAAGCCCGCCTGATCAGCACCTTCGGCGAGCCGGACGGCCGCGCCTCGGTCACCTTCCTGGGCACCGAGCGGATCGAGGTGCTGCGCTTCCCGCAGGCCGAGGGCCTCTACCGCTACGCCACGCTCGGCATGTCCACCGCGCCGATGGCCGATCCGACCAGTGCCGTCGCCGACCCCGTCAGCGGTCCGCGCGCGGAGCTGGTGGTCACCGTGCGCGGAGGCCGCGACGAACTGCTCCGCCCGCTGGCCACGTTGGCGGCATCGCCGCAGGTGGAGGGATTGGTGGTAGCCCCCGGCGCGTCGCTCGACCTGGGTGATCCGCTGTGGCCGGGCGCGCCGTTCACCGGCTTCCTGGTGGCCGAGCCCGGCGGCCTGGTCGAGGACCTGGACCTGCCCGAGCCGGCTGACCCGGTCCGCTTCCTGCCGCTGCTCCCGATGACGCCGAACGAGGCCGCGTACAAGCGCGTGCACGGCGCCGCCGAGCTCCAGGAACGCTGGCTCCGGCACGGTACGGACCTCCGGGACCCCGCCCGCACGTCCGTACCGCTCACCGACTGACCGCTCACCGACTGACCGGCGCCGACTGGCCGGCGCCGAGGGGCTTGGGCCTGTCCCTAGTACTGGGCCTGGTTCGGCATCTGCGCCGGCTGGCCCTGACCCGGGATCTGGGCCTGCGGCAGCACCGCCAGCAGCTGGTCCATCTCGGACCGCCAGTAACGGTGGATGTTGAGCCGGGTCGGCTTGCTGCCCGGGTTGAGCTGGACGTACATCGAGCTCCATACCGACGCCCGCTTTATGTTGCTCACCGGGAACGCCTCGCGCGGGAACGCCATGACGACCTCGCCCGGCCGGTTGGTCCACCGGCTGGCCGAGTTGACCACGATCGAGGTGTTGGTCAGCGTCAGGAAGTAGAACTTCCGCGTGAACGCGACGATCAGGCCGAGAAGCGGGATCTCGTCGAAGACGGCGTTGAGCCACGGGCTCGGCCCGGTTTCCACGTGCACACAGGCGATGAAGGTCTCACCGGCCGGAGCCACCTGCGACAGCTTCTCTATGACCTGCTGCTTCTGCTTTGCGCGACGGAT
This sequence comes from Streptacidiphilus sp. MAP5-3, assembly GCF_041262505.1. NCBI lineage: Bacteria > Bacillati > Actinomycetota > Actinomycetes > Kitasatosporales > Streptomycetaceae > Streptacidiphilus > Streptacidiphilus sp. MAP5-3. The sequence continues at coordinate 401,755 of NZ_JBGCCL010000001.1, read as the reverse complement.
TGCCACGAACTGTCCACCCCAGAAAGAACGCGAGCGCGTCTCGTGGCGCTCGCAGAGAAGCCCAGAGGCTAGCAGTCCGCCTGCGGCTCCGGGGAGCCGCCTGCATGCCCGACTTCAGCGGTCCTTGCCCGAGACCGGCGCCGCGCCCGTCGCCTGGGCGACCAGGGCCTCGTAGACGGTCGGATCGGTCGTGTCCGCACCGAGCCTGACGGTCTTTCGGGAGCCGTGGTAGTCCGACGAACCGGTGACCAGCAGCCCCAGCTCCGCCGCCAGCCCGCGCAGATGCATGCGGGTCTCGTCGTCGTGGTCCATGTGGTCGACCTCGAGCCCGGCGAGCCCGGCGGCGGCCAACTTGGCGATGGTCGCGTCCGACACCGTCCGCCCGCGCTTGGACGCACCCGGGTGCGCGAACACCGGCACCCCGCCGGCCGCGCGGACCAGGCGGATCGCCTCGACCGGATCGGTCTCCCGCTTCGGCACGTCGGCCCGGCCGCCGTTCGCCAGCCAGTCGGCGGTGAACGCCTGGTCCACGCTGTCCACCACGCCCGCCTCGACCAGCGCGGAGGCGATGTGCGGCCGTCCGACCGCGCCGTGACCGGCGATCCGGCGCACCTGCTCCCACGTGATGGGTGCGCCGAGCTCCGCGCACCGCTCGATGACCGCCTGCGCGCGCCGCACCCGGTCCGTGCGGACCAGCTCGCGTTCGTGCGCGAACTCGGGCTCCTCCGGGTCGAAGAGGTACGCCAGCATGTGCATCGAGATCCCCTCGACCCGGCAGGACAGCTCCGCCCCGGGCACCAGCGTCAGCGCGGTGCCGCGCACGGCGTCGAACGCCTCCGCGTAACCGCCGGTGGTGTCGTGATCGGTCAGCGCGACCACGTCGAGCCCGGCGAGGACGGCGTTCCGCACCAGCTCGGCGGGGGAGTCGGTCCCGTCGGAGGCGTTGCTGTGTGCGTGCAGATCGATGCGCACGGGCGGGAACTCCTGGCACGAGGGGGACGGTCTTCAACGCCAGGGTACGGGAGCACGTTTGCTACCTGGGAAGCTGCGCCCCCAGGCGCGTTGCACCTACTTCAGGAGCCGGGGCGACAGCGCCCCGCAGGGCAACAGGTCCAGCTCCGCGCCCGCGTCCCGGAGGTCCGTCAGGACCAGCTCGTCGTACATCAGCAGGCCCGACCGCTCCGGCCAGATCACGGCCCAGAGCCAGAGCCCGCGTGCCTCGCCCACGAAGACCGCGCGGTCGTCCGGCGCGTCCGGGACGTGCCAGAGCGGGGTCGGCCGACCGGCCGCGTGCACCTTGGCGTGTGGTGCGCGATGGACGGCGATCGCCTCGCCCGGGTCCGGGCCGGAGAGCCCCGCGTAGCGCGCGCCCAAGCCCACGCCGAGCTCCTCGGCGATCAGCAGCAGCTCGCCCGGCCCGCCGAGCGGGCCCGGGCCTGAGCAGGCGACAGCGGTTGCCCGCGTGCCGGAGACGTCGTTGCCCGCGTGGGCGATCCCGGTGAACAGCCAGCCGACAGGCAGCGGCCAGGGCAGCCAGACGGGAACCTCGGCTCGCGCCACCGCCGCGCCCAGTGCCTCGACGCTGGGAGGCACGATGGGCTGCAAGGGATAGACGGTGCCGTGGGCGTCGCACTGCCAGGTGTCCGTGAACAACCCCGGGGCGCGGACTCGGCCCCCGCACCTAGGGCAACTGGGCTCGCCCCTCATAGACGACCACGGTCCTCCCTCGGACCCGCCTCGTCAAGGACGATCACCCGCCCGAGGGACGGCGCATTGAAGCCCGCGCGGGCCTCACGCGCCGGGCAGCGCCGCCGACGTCGTGGCCGGGGTCTCCAGCGGGCGTACGTGCGGGCGGATGTAGAGGCGTGCGCCGCTGGCGGCGGCGCGGTCGATGATGTCGCGGACCGCGCTCGCCTCGGCGATCACGGAATTCTGGGCGCGGCCGTCGGTCTCGTTCAGGCGGAGGATTTCGAAGTGCACGGGCGTCTCCCTTCCTCTTCGGACAACCAGACTCGGTCCGGCCTGCTTCGTCGCGGTCACCGGGCCGTTAAAGGTCGGTGACGAAGCTCCCCGCACGCCGCGCGAGTCTGTCCGTCCAGAAGGAACGAAGGGAGGGGCGCGCCTATTCCCCTGTTCCCACGTGAAGTGCGGTATCCCTGACGAAACGTCAGCTGACGTTCGACCAGAACGCCGACAGCGACACCGCCGTGCCCTCCGGGCGTTCCGCGTTCGGCGAGTGCCCCGCGCCGGGAACGACGATGTGCTCGGCGGAGAGCCGCAGCGCCATCTGCGCCTGGAGCTCCACCGGCCACGCGTAGTCGCGCTCGCCCGACAGGACGAGTTTGGGCAGTGCGACCTTGGCGAGTCCGTCCACGCGGTCCGGTTCGGCGATCAACTGCCGGGCCATCGCCGTCATCGAGGAAGGGACGTTGGACACCCAACGCCGGTGCAGGAACTCCGCGACCTCCGGAGCGATCAGCTCGGGCGTCGCTCCGGAGGCCTCCTCCATGTCCTTCATCGCACGCCAGATCTCCTCCAGCGACATCGTCGGCAGTGCTGCGAGCAGCAGCTTCGCCCGCTCGGTCTCCGCGTCCTCCAGTGCGGCCGGTCCGGTGCTGAGCAGCGTCAACGATGCCCAGGGAAGGGGGGATCCGGTCGCCCGCAGGACCGCGTCGCGGACGACGTACCCCGCGAAGGAGTGGCCGAGCAGGTGCAGCGGGCGTTCCGGAGCCGCGCTCTTCAGCTCGGCGGTCACCCCCAGCAGGTCCAGGCCGAGCTCCTCCAGCGCGTACGCGTCGACGTCGTCCGGTCCGCCCGTCTCGTACTGGCCGCGCTGGTCGACGGCGAGGACCTCCACGCCCTCCTGGGCGAGCGGTTCGAGCAGCGCGATGAAGTCCTCCTTGCTGCCGGTGAATCCGGGAACCAGCAGCGCGGTCGCAGCAGGGGGACGTCCCTGCGGCACCGCATGGAGCGCGGCGAACGAGCCACGGGCCGTCTCCAGGCGGACGGCGCGGGCGCAGCCGGGCAGGGTCAGGAACGGCGGGGTGCTCATCGGTCGGGTCCTCCTGGCGGTGCGGGTGCGGTTGCTGCCCTCACTCCGAGCCTAACCAGCACGGCTGACGACGACGTGGCGCACGGGGCGCGTCCCGGCAGCGCCAAGGAGCAAGCGGGAGCAAGAAGGAGCAAACAGGATCGGGTGCCGCGCACGCAGAAAAGCGCGGCGGCGCGCCGCAAGCCCTGGGGCCTGCGACGCGCCGCCGCGCCTGATGTGTTCGCCGGGTCGGCTACTGACGCGGTGTCACGCGCGCGCCTTGCGACCCGTGGCCGCCGCCTCGGCGGCCGCGGTGGCAGCGGCGGCCTCGGCGAGGCGGACGCTGCGACGCTTGCGCTTGGGCGGCTCCGCCTCGTCCACCGAGCCCGCTGCGGCCTTGGCCGGCGCGGACGCGCGCTGCGACGGGACGTCCCCGGTGCTCGCAGGCTCGGTGACGACCTGACGGGCCTTCGCGGACGCGTCCGTCACCGCGGAGGTCGCCCGGCGACGCTTGCGCGGCGCGGGTACGGACGTGGTCTCCGGCTCGGGCTCCGGCTCGGCGACGGGCTGCGGCGCGTCCTGCCCAGCGGCCTTGGCCGCCGCGTCCGTCACCGCGGAGGTCGCCCGGCGACGCTTGCGCGGCGCGACGGCCGACGCGGTGGCGACGGGCTGCGCGACCTCGGGCTGCGTGACCTGGGGCTCGGCCGTCGCGACCGGGGCCTCGACGGCCACGGCCACGGTCTCCGCCACCGGAGCGGCAGCGGCCTTCTTGGCCCGGGACCGGCGGCGCGGCGCGGGGGCCTCTTCCGCCTCCGCAGCCTCGACGACGACGGTCTCCGCGACCGGGGCCGCTGCGACCGGGGCGGCAGTGGCCTTGGCAGCGCGGGCACGGCGACGCGGGGCCGGAGCCTCCTCGACCTGCGGGGTCTCGATCTGCTCCGTCTCGGCAACCGGAGCGGTCGCCTGCTTCGCCCGAGCACGGCGCGGCGCGGGAGCCTCGACGGCCTCCCCCGCCACGGGCGCGCTGACCTCGACGGCCTCGGCAACCTCAGTCGCAGAGACCTTCGTGGCGCGGGTGCGGCGGCGCGGGGCCGGAGCCTCCGCCTCGGGCTGCGGCGTCTCGACCGGAGCAGCTTCGACCGGAGCCTCGACCACAGCGGTGTCCGCCACCGGGGCGGCGACCTTCTTGGCCCGGGTGCGGCGGCTCGGCGCGGGGGCGTCCGCTGCCTCCGCAGCCGTCGGCGCCTCGACCACAGCGGCAACGGCCTTCTTCGCACGGGTGCGACGCGGTGCGGGGGCCTCGACGGCCTCCTCCACCACGGGCGCAGCGACCTCGACGGCCTCAGCCACGGCCTCGGCGACCGGCGTGGCGGTGGCCTTGGCAGCGCGGGTGCGGCGACGCGGGGTCGGAGCCTCGGCGGGCTCCTCGGTCGCGACCGGCTGCTCGGCAACCTCCACCTCGGGGGTCGCAGCGGCCTTCTTTGCGCGGGTGCGACGCGGTGCGGGGGCCTCGACGGCCTCCTCCATCACGGGCGCAGCGACCTCGACGGCCTCAGTCACGGCCTCGGCGACCGGAGTGGCGGTGGCCTTCGCTGCGCGGGTGCGGCGACGCGGGGCCGGCGCCTCGGTGGCCTCCGCAGCCACCGTCGGTGCCTCGGCCTGGGCCTCGACCTCGACGGCCTCGACGACCGGTGCCTCGGGCGTCGCGGTGGCCGCGGCCTGGACCGCGTCCGCCGGGCCGTCCGCGCTGTTGCGGGTGCGGCGACGACGACGCTTGGGCGCGCTGTCCACGGCCTCGCCGCCCTCGACGGCGGCTGCGGGCTCGACGGTCGTGGCCTGCGCCTGCGTCTCGACCTCGGCGCCGGAGGTCGCACCACCACGGGTGCGACGACGGCTCCGCTCGCGGCGACCGGCCGGACGGTCCTCGTCCCGGTCCTTCTCGCGATCCCGGTCCTTCTCGCGATCCCGGTCCTTCTCGCGGTCACGGTCACGACCGCGTCCGCCCGCGTCGCGGGCGGGACGGCGACGGCCGCCGCCCGGCTCGCCGAGGTCCTCGATCTCCTCCGCGTCCAGACCGGCGCGGGTGCGCTCGGCGCGCGGCAGGATGCCCTTGGTCCCGGCGGGGATGTGCAACTGCTCGTAGAAGTGCGCGGAGGACGAGTAGGTCTCCTCCGGGTCGTTGAACGACAGCTCGAGCGCCTTGTTGATCAGCTGCCAGCGCGGGATGTCGTCCCAGTCGACCAGCGTGACCGCGGTGCCCGACGCGCCCGCGCGGCCGGTGCGGCCGATGCGGTGCAGGTAGGTCTTCTCGTCCTCGGGGCACTGGTAGTTCACCACGTGGGTGACGCCCTCGACGTCGATGCCACGCGCGGCCACGTCGGTGCAGACCAGCACGTCGACCTTGCCGTTGCGGAACGCGCGCAGCGCCTGCTCGCGCGCGCCCTGGCCCAGGTCACCGTGGACCGCGCCGGCCGCGAAGCCGCGCTTGGTCAGCTGCTCGGCGACGTCGGCGGTGGTGCGCTTGGTCCGGCAGAAGACCATCGCCAGGTTGCGGCCCTCGGCCTGCAGGAGGCGGGCGACCATCTCGACCTTGTCGAGCGAGTGGGCGCGGTAGATGTGCTGCGAGGTGTTTGCGACCGTCGCGCCCTGGTCGTCCGGCGCGGTGGCGCGGATGTGCGTCGGGCGGTTCATGTAGCGGCGGGCCAGGCTGATGACCGCGCCCGGCATGGTCGCCGAGAACAGCATGGTCTGGCGCTGCGTCGGCAGCATGTCGATGATCTTCTCGACGTCGGGCAGGAAGCCCAGGTCGAGCATCTCGTCGGCCTCGTCCAGCACCAGGGTGCGGACGGCCGAGAGGTTCAGCTTGCGCTGACGGGCCAGGTCGAGCAGACGGCCCGGCGTGCCGACGATCACGTCGATGCCGCGCTCCAGCGCCTCGATCTGGGTCTCGTAGCCGCGTCCGCCGTAGATGGACAGCACGCGCACGTTGCGCACCTTGCCGGCGACCAGCAGGTCGTTGGTGACCTGGGTGCAGAGCTCGCGGGTCGGGACGACGACGAGCGCCTGCGGCGCGGTCGGGACCTCGGCGGCGGTGATGCGGCCGGCGTCCACGTCGGCGGCGACGCGGACGGAGTCGATGATGGGAAGCCCGAAGCCCAGGGTCTTGCCGGTGCCGGTCTTGGCCTGGCCGATGACGTCGTGGCCGGTCATGGCCACGGGCAGGGTCATCTCCTGGATCGGGAAGGGAGTGATGATACCGACGGCCTCGAGGGCCTCTGCGGTCTCGGAAAGGATTCCGAGTTCACGGAACGTAGTCAGGGCTGTGCCTCTTCCGGAAGTGGTGCGGCCGATCGCGGGGGCGGCCGGGCACCCGTCCTGGACGGGGGCGCTGACCACTACCGGCTACCTCATGGCTTTTCCACGCGCTGCGGCGTCGCTGCATCCCCTGGGGAGAGCGGACGCGACGGAGCACAGTGGAAGGCGTTGATGGAGGCCCGGCGCGGGACCGCGACTGCGCGGTCTGCGGCGGCCCTCGCTCGGCCACTGCGGGGTCGGTCGGAGCCGATCGTGCGACCGACCGGGCATCCGCGTACGTGAGGCCGGCGCGCATCCAGATGATGCATTACGCCGAACTTCACTACCACCATACCGTCAAGGCGAAGATCGAACATGTGACGCGGACGACATCGGACGTGTTCCTGCCCGCTTCCGTGCATTCCGAGGTCGTCCACGGCCACTAAGGTGCGGCGTATGGAGACGCCTGAAGCCCCCAAGGACCAGTCCACCGACACCTCCACCGGCAGCGCCGGCGCCCAGGCCGAGACGTACCCGTCGATCGGCGACTGGGCGAGTTGCTCGGCCGATCCGGAGTACCGCGCGGCCGTGGTCGACCTGCTCGGTGCGCTGGCCTACGGCGAGCTGAGCGCGTTCGAGCGCCTTGCGGAGGACGCGAAGCTGGCCCCCGGCCTGGAGGACAAGGCCGCGCTGGCGGGTATGGCCGCCGCGGAGTTCGGGCACTACCGCCGCCTGCGCGACCGGCTCGCCGAGATCGGCGAGGACCCGACGGCGGCGATGACGCCGTTCGCCGAGCCGCTGGACTCCTTCCACCGGATGACCGCTCCGGCGGACTGGGCGGAGGGCCTGGTCAAGGCGTACGTCGGCGACTCGATCGCGGCGGACTTCTACCGCGAGGTGGCGGTCCGCCTGGACGACGACACCCGCGAGTTGGTCCTCGGCGTGATGGCCGACACGGGCCATGCGGAGTTCGCGGTGGAGAAGGTCCGCGAGGCGATCGCAGCGGAGCCGCGGATCGGTGGCCGGCTGGCCCTGTGGGGCCGCCGCCTGATGGGCGAGGCGCTCAGCCAGGCCCAGCGGGTCGTCGCGGAGCGGGACGCACTCAGCAACCTGCTGATCGGCGGGGTCGAGGTCCGCGGGTTCGACCTCGTGGAGGTCGGCAAGATGTTCAACCGCATCACCGAGGCCCACACCCGCCGCATGGCTGCGCTGGGCCTGGCGTCGTAGTTCTGCGGCATGGGGCTTTCGCTCCCGCAGGTGGTTGCCCGACCCAGGGGCGCGAGGAACTGCGTGACAAGCCACTCTGAGAGGTAGAGCCCCGAACGTTCGGGGCCATTCGCTCGTCAGTGGTTCCCACGCAGCGCTTCGCGCCCCTGCGTCGTGCAACGTCCCTCGGTGGGGATCAGGCGTGGCGCGGGTGGTGGGTTGAGCGCTTGTCGGGGCGGGCGAGGACGGAGACGAGGAGGCCGGAGCCGATCGCCGCGCAGGCGACCGTCTCGACGGGGTGGCCCGCCCCGAACGCGGTGTGGGCGATCCCGCCCAACAGCAGGGCCGAGCACAGTCCGGTCAGGATTGTCACGATCTTCGGCGCCGGGAAGAGATCCGCGAGCGGTACCGCCGCGCCCACGCCGATCGCCAGGCCGACCAGAGTGAAGGCGATCAACTCGACGACCATCCCGGGCCTCCTCCGCGCTGCCTGTCCGAACCCTGTGCTGCTGCAGAAGCCCTACCCAGAACCCGTCCGCGCCATACCCCCAACCTGCCCGGACACGCAGAACGCCCCGGTTTCCTCCCTGAGGAGGAGACCGGGGCGTCTCACGTCATCCCGACGGCGGGTCAGAGCGTGCCGAAGCCGACCTTCCGCGGCGCCTGCTCGCCGATCTCGACGTACGCCAGGCGCTCGGCCGGGACCAGGACCTTGCGGCCGTGCTCGTCGGACAGCTTCAGCAGCTTCTCGGTGCCACTCAGCGCCGCGGCGACCGCGCTCTCGACCTCGTCGGCAGACTGCGCGCTCTCGAGAACGATCTCCCGAGCCGCGTTCTGCACGCCGATCTTGACCTCCACGGCTTCGTCCCTCCGGCCCCATCAACAGGCGTTCGTCGTTCACACGCGGTCGGCCAACCCGGCCGCGTGCCGTACCGGGCCAACGATACGGCTTGCGCGATCATTCCGAGGGCGCTCGCCCCCAGCTCACGACCTGCGCTGCGGCGCGACCCTCAGTGCGCGCCGTCGCCCCCGTGCATCGGGAAGCCCTTGAGGCCGCGCCAGGAGAGGCTGGAGACCAGGCGGACCGCCTCGTCCTGCGGGATGGTGCTGCCCTGGGCGAGCCAGAAGCGGGCGGTGATCTGGCAGAGGCCGCAGACGCCGACGGCGAGCAGCATGGCCTCCTCCTCGGGGAGGTCGGTGTCCTCCGCGATCACCTTGCTGACCAGCGTCGCGGTGTCGCGCGTGACGCGCTCGACGCGCTCGCGCACGGCCTCCTCGTTCGTCAGGTCGGACTCGAAGACCAACCGGAACGCGCCCGACTCCGAGGCGACATAGGCGAAGTACGCCTCGGTCGTGGCCAGGACTCGGTTCTTGTTGACGGTGGTCGACTCCAGCGCGTCGCGGATCGCGTCGACCAGCGCGTCGCAGTGCTTGTCGAGCAGCGCCAGGTAGAGCTCCAGCTTTCCGGGGAAGTGCTGGTAGAGCACGGGCTTGCTGACGCCGGCGCGCTCCGCGATGTCGTCCATCGCCGCCGCGTGGTACCCCTGGGCGACGAAGACCTCCTGGGCGGCGCCCAGCAGCTGGTTGCGGCGGGCACTGCGCGGCAGGCGAGTGCCGCGGGGGCGCTCAGCCGTGTCCTGGATGGCCGTCACGGTGCTCCTCACTGGGCGATACGTGGCTCCGGGGCGGACCCGGGCCGTGCTGGAACTCTTTGATCGCCATCCTACTTGTGGGTAATCCCCAGCGCCGCAGGTCGCGACCAGAAAGTACGGTCTCCGGCTTGTGAGGATTCCACAAGAGGTGGGGTCACCGGAACTCGTCGGGGTATTCGTCGTCCCCGATCGGTACACCGACCTTCTGCTCGACGGAGTCGGCCTCGGGCGACTCGAGGGCGAGATCGTCTTCCTCGAAGCTCGTGCTCTGCTCTGTCTCGTTCTCTTCCACGGGCGTGAGCCCCTCCGAATCGTCCGATTCGATCACGGCGAGGGAGTCGAGCGCGGCCTCGTTGAGTTCGGACATGCTGCCTCCCCGGCGTGGGTCTCGATGCTGTAACGGCGCTGCCTCCTAGCATCGTCCTCATGAGTGGACTGCGCGAGACGTTCGAGGCCGAGACCGCCGCCGGCAGCGACGGGTTGTACGAGCTGCGGGTCGCCGGGAGTCCGCTCTTCGCCGAGGCGCAGCCGCCGCGCCGCGCGGACCTGCCTCCCGCGCTCTTCGTGCACGGCCTGGGCGGCTCCACCCGCAACTGGGAACTGCTGATGGCCGGGCTGGCCGACACGGTCGACGGGCAGGCGGTCGACCTGCCCGGCTTCGGCCAGTCCCCGCCGCCGGACGACGCCGACCTCTCTCTCGGCGCGCACGTGCGCGCGGTGGGCGACTTCATCGAGCTCACCGGGCGCGGCCCGGTGCACCTGTTCGGCAACTCCCTCGGCGGCGCGGTGGCGACCCGCCTGGCCGCGCTCCGGCCCGACCTGGTCCGGACGCTGACGCTGATCTCGCCCGCCCTGCCGGAGCTGCCGCCGCAGCGGACCGCCCTGCCCACCACCCTGCTGGCGATGCCCGGAGCCGCGGGTCTGATCCGCCGGGCCTCGCGCGGTCGGGCGGTCGAGCACCAGACCCGGGCGCTGCTGGAGCTCTGCTACGGCGACCCGGGACGGATCCCGCCGGAGCGCCGGGCGCTGATGGTCGCGGAGTACCGGCGCCGTGCGCAGCTTCCGTACGCGCTGGACGTGCTCTCGCGCAGCGCCCGCGGCATCGTCCGCGCGTACACCGAGCGCGGCGAGCAGGCGCTGTGGCGGCAGGCGGAGCGGGTGACCGCGCCGACGCTGCTGGTCTACGGGCTGCGGGACAAGCTGGTCGGCTACCGGATGGCGCGGCGTGCCTCGCTTGCCTTCGGCGACTCCCGGCTGCTGGTGCTGCCGCAGGCCGGTCACGTCGCGATGATGGAGTACCCGGAGCTGGTCGCCGACCGCTTCGTGGAGTTCCTGACCGAGATCAATACGAAGATCAATACGAAGATCGGCACGGGGATCGACGGGCAGCCGCAGAGCGCGCGTGGTGAGTGAGCCCGTGCGGACCGGCGGCTGAGACCCGTTGCTGGAGGGGGTTCGGCGGCAGTTCGGGACGGAGTGTGGTCGCGCTTCACTCCTTCGGGTGGTAGCGCCCGGGAAGGCCGACGCTCTGTCAGCGGCGGGACGTAGTTTCTTGGCGTTGGCCGAACACGCGTCCCCCGAGCAGGGGTTCTGCGCGGTGGCCGCACGCGTGGTGGGGGAGTCTGCGGTCGGGCTGGTCGACCGGGTGAGGCCTCTCCGTCTGCTCTCTCCCGCACGCTGACGTCGTCCATCCTTTCGGGCCGGAGGTCCCATGCGCATCGCACTGGTCACAGAGAGTGCCGCCACGGATGCATGGGGCGAGCGCCTGGTCGGCTCCCTGGCGGAGCACGAGTTCCTCCGGCTCTCGACCGCCGACGCAGTCCGCGTAGGGGAGAGGAGGCGAGCCACGCCTCCCTGGGGTGGCCGGAGAGGGCGGGCCCTCGCCGCGTACGGCGAGTTGGTCCGCACGCTGGTCGACACCAACCCCGCTCGCGCGGCAGCCGGGTTCGGGCCCGCGCTGTACGCCCTCGCGGAGGCCGGGCGCGGGGGCGGGCTCGCCGCCCTGCTGCGGTCCGGCGCTGCCGTCCGATCGCTGGAGCACGCGTGGCTGGGGTCAGGCGCGGTGATAGCGGCCGGGGCCGGTGACGCCGGTGTCCCACTGCTCCACGACGTCCTGGTCGCCGCCGATCTGCTCGAACGGGCGCTGCGTCCGCTCTCCCTGCCCTGGTACCAGGGGCGGGCCGGGAGGGCCGCGCTGGCCGGAGCTGACGTCTGCCATGTCGTGGGCGGGTCGGCCGCCGCACTCCCCGCCCTGGTGGCGAAGCGTCAGCTCGGGTTGCCCTTCCTGCTGACCGAGCACAGTCTGCATCTGCGCGAGCGTTACCGCGGATACCGCGCCTCGCGCTACCGCCACCCGGTGCGGGCGCTGATGCTCGCCTTTCATCGCCTTCTCGCGGGCGAGGGCTACGCCCAGGCCGGGGTGATCACCCCGGGCAGCGCCTTCGACCAGCGCTGGCAGGAGCACTGCGGGGCCCAGCGGGAGCGGATCCGAGTCGTCTACGAGGCCACGCCGTTGGCCGATCGGCCGCCCGTCGGCGCCGAGCCGGAGCGTCCCACCCTCGCCTGGCTCGGAGCGATGGAGCCGTGCGGTGGGCTGGAGCCGATGCTCCGCGCCTTCGCGCTGGTGCGCGAGGAGCAGCCGGAGGCCGAGCTCCGGGTGTACGGCCGGACAGCACCGTCCGGTGCCGCCGCCTACCAGGAGCACTGCCGCGAGCTGGCCCACGACCTGTTCGGCGACGCCGTCACCGAGGCGGTCTCCTTCGACGGCTTCGACAGCACGTCCCAGCGCCTGCGTACGGTCCACGAGGACGCCACCGTCCTGGTCTTCGCGGGCACCGAGGGCGTCCGTCCACACCTGCTCGCCGAGTCGCAGCTCAGTGGCCGTCCAGTGGTCGCCACCGACGTCGGCGCGGCACGCGAGCTGCTCGGTCCGACGGGGCTGCTGGTCCCGCCCGGCGATCCCATCGCGCTCGCTGCCGCCTGCTCCGCGCTGCTCGGCGACGAGGAGCGTCGCGTCCGGCTGGGAAACGCCGGTCGGCAACGCGCCCAGGAGCTCTACGCCGTCGAGCCGGCCATAGACGCGTTCCGCACGCTCTACCTGGAGCTGGCCGCGGAGGTCCCGCAGAGCGCGCCCGAACCGGTCGCCCAGCCGTTCAGCCGCCCCGCCGAGTACTGGGTCGGCGCCATCCCGAAGGGGGTGCCCGCACAGTGACACGTCGTCATGCCGCCCACGGAGGCGGCCAGAGCCCGGGCGGGCGCGGGCGCGGCGCCCAGGGACGCGGGGCACAGGAGCGCGGCGCCAACGGCGCGTCACGCGGTGCCCAGGGTGGTCACGCGTCCCGGCGCGCTGCGCAGGGCGGCGCGCGAGGTGACGCAGGGGGCGGGCCGGCGGCTGTGGCCCCCGGCGGCTCCGCAGCCCGTCCGGGGCCTGCGCGTCACGCCGCATTGCAGCGACCGTCTCCGCGTCCGGCCGCGCCGCCGCGTCCGCGCGGGGTGGCCGACCCGGTGCACGCGCTGATGGAGCGTCACCGATCTTTCTACGCCGACGCGGTGGACCCGCTCGACATCGCCGTGGAGCTGGAACGCGACGGCGTGGGGCCCAGCACGGCCGGGCGCTACCGCCACTCCGACGTCTTCTCGCTCGCCGAGGAGCTGTACGCCCGGGTGCCGCGCCATGCGCTGGCACCCGAGCAGGACGAGGCCCCGACGCAGCGCCGACTGCTTCCCGCAGCCGCAGCCGGATTGCTGTTCCTGCTGCCCGCGCTGCTGCTCCGGGTTGTCGCCGGGCTGGGCCTGCCACTGCCGCTGGTCGTGCCGATCGTTGTCTACACGGCAGCGGTTGCCTTCGTGCCCGCGTTCGGCGGCGCTGCCCGCCGGGGTTCCTGGGCGACGCGCGGCGCCCTCGCGCTGGGTGTCGGAGCGCTGCTCGCCCTGGCCCAACCGGTCGGCGCGGCCCAGATCGCGCTGGCTCTCGGCGTTGGTGTGGCGGAGGGGTGCGCCCGCTGGTTCCGCCATATCGGCGGCAGTCACCTCCAGGCCCGCTCGACGCGCGAGTTCCGGTCGCGGATGCGGCCGGTGCTGCCGATCACGGTCCTGTGCTTCCTCGGCCTGCTCGCCGGTCTCACCGCCACCGCCTCGGTGCTGGAGTCCGTTTACGTCGGGCACGGCGGGCACGGGCAGGCGGCGCAGCTGGCGCAGACCGGGGCGTGGGGGCTCACCTCCGCGTCGTGGCTGGCCCAGGGGCTGGCCGGGGTGGCGCTGCTGTTCGCGTTCCTCCTCCGACGCTGTGGCCGGAGCCCCTCCGGCTTCGGTGTGCTGGCCCTGGCCTGTGTCGGGGCTGCGACCGCCCGGGCGATATCGGGGCACGCGGGCCTCGTCGCCTGGGCCTGCGGGCTCGCCATCGCGGTGGTGGCTTCCTGCGCCTGGACCACCCTGCTCAGCCCCGTCTCCCACCGCCCTGTCTCCCACCGCGCGCCCGACGGTCCCGTCGGCACCGTCCGACCCGAGCACCGGACCGCGCGTCCGGACGGGTGGCGACCCCAGCGCCGGGCAGGGCATCGGGCCTGAGCGCACCTGTCACGGACCGGTGGGGCCGAGCAGGGCGGCGTGAGCCGTCCCCGTGCCCGCGCCGACCCTCCGCTTCGGACCCGCCCCTGCTTCGGGCGTGCCCGATCCCAACCACCGAGCATCAACCTGCACAACGGAAGGACCACCTGATGAGGGTGCTGCTGCTGGGCGCCGACGGCTTCATCGGCCGCCGCGTCGCCGACCGACTCTTCGCCGACCCGGAGCTCCAGGTCACCGTCCTCGGCCGGCGTGACTCCGCGGACATCCGCTTCGACCTGGCTGCCGGGAGCCCCGGCGCGCTGGCCCGGTTCCTCGACGCGGTGATGCCGCGCGTGGTGGTCAACTGCGCCGGAGCCACCTACGGCTCCCCGCGCGATCTGGTCCGGGCCAACACCCAGGCGGTCGCCACCGTCTGCGAGGCGATCCGGCGGAGCCACGATCCGGCGCGGCTCGTCCACGTCGGCTCGGCGGCCGAGTACGGCCCGGTCCCGATCGGCACGGCGACGGCGGAGACCGCCGAGCCCCGGCCGGTCGGCCCCTACGGCGTCACCAAGCTCGCGGGCACGGAGCTCGCACTCTCCTCCGGCCTGGACGCCGTGGTCCTGCGGATCTTCGACGTGGTCGGCCCGGGCGTCCCAGCGGGCTCCCTCTTCGGTCGCCTGTCCGAGGGCCTGCGCCGGGCGCTGGAACGCGGCGAGCCGCACATCCGTACCGCGGACCTGTCCGCATTCCGAGATTTCGTCGACGTCAGGGACGTGGCGCGGGCGGTCCAGTCGGCCGCGGTCTCGGCGGCGACGGGCGTGATCAACATCGGCGGCGGCTCGGGCGTACGGATGCGCGACGCGGCTGCGCTGCTGGTCCGGGCCTCGGGCTTCGAGGGGCGCCTGATGGAGGAGAGCCGCGGCCCGATCCCGGGCGCGGACGCGGCGGACCGCCCGCTCGAAGTCCTGTGGCGCCAGGCCGACATCCGTACCGCCCGGGAGCGTCTGGGCTGGCGCCCGCGGGTCCCCCTGGAGGAGTCGCTGGCCGACATCTGGATGGAGACCGCCTGTCGGGTCTGACGGCGGGGCGTGATCCGTCTCACGCGGTGTCTCGCACGCTGGACCAGAGGCTCTGGAATAGGCCCGCGCGTGGCACTGTTGGTCGAGAGACCACACCGTCTGACCACCACCGGAGTCCCCCGTGTCGCTGCCACCCCTGGTTGAGCCCGCTGCTGAGCTCAGCGTGGACGAGGTCCGCAGGTACTCCCGCCACCTGATCATCCCGGATGTCGGGATGGACGGGCAGAAGCGGTTGAAGAACAGCAAGGTGCTCTGTGTGGGCGCCGGCGGTCTGGGCTCGCCCACCCTGATGTACCTGGCCGCCGCCGGTGTCGGCACGCTGGGCATCGTGGAGTTCGACACCGTCGACGAGTCGAACCTGCAGCGCCAGATCATCCACGGCCAGTCCGACGTGGGCCGCTCCAAGGCCGAGTCCGCCCGGGACTCGGTCAAGGAGATCAACCCCTACGTGGACGTGATCCTCCACGAGGAGCGCCTGGACGTCGACAACGTCAAGGAGATCTTCGCCCAGTACGACCTGATCGTGGACGGCACGGACAACTTCGCGACTCGTTACCTGGTCAACGACGCGGCCGTGCTGCTGGGCAAGCCCTACGTGTGGGGCTCGATCTACCGCTTCGACGGTCAGGCGTCGGTGTTCTGGGCCGAGCACGGCCCGTGCTACCGCTGCCTGTACCCGGAGGCCCCGCCGCCCGGCATGGTCCCCTCCTGCGCCGAGGGCGGCGTGCTGGGCGTGCTGTGCGCCTCGATCGGTTCGATCCAGGTCAACGAGGCCATCAAGCTCCTCGCAGGCATCGGGGAGCCGCTGGTCGGCCGCCTGATGATCTACGACGCCCTGGAGATGCAGTACCGCACGGTCAAGGTCCGCAAGGACCCGAACTGCGCGCTCTGCGGCGAGAACCCGACGGTCACCGACCTGATCGACTACGAGGCGTTCTGCGGTGTCGTCTCGGAGGAGGCGCAGGCGGCGGCGGTGGGCAACACGATCACCCCGAAGCAGCTGAAGGAGTGGCAGGACACCGACGAGGACATCTTCCTCGTCGACGTGCGTGAGCCGGCCGAGTACGAGATCGTCAGCATCCCGGGCGCGACGCTGATCCCGAAGAACGAGTTCCTGATGGGGAACGCGCTGGAGAAGATGCCGCAGGACAAGAAGATCGTCCTGCACTGCAAGACCGGCGTCCGCTCGGCCGAGGTCCTCGCCGTCCTGCACTCCGCGGGCTTTGCCGACGCGGTCCACGTCGGTGGCGGCGTCATCGGCTGGGTCAACCAGATCGAGCCCGAGAAGCCGACCTACTAAGCCTGAACCTCTCAGGGGCGCGGGGAACTGCGCGAGCAACCACCGACATGCGGATGGCCCTGCTCGTTCGGCGAGTCACCACACAGGATGGCTTGTCGCGCAGTTCCCCGCGCCCCTGGACGTTTGCAACGTCCCCTCTGCCTACAGGGCACCCTTGCGCTGCAGATAGCTGAAGCAGAGCCACCCCGGCAGGACGGGGAACCAGAACGTCAGGATGCGGAACATCAGCACCGCCGGTCCGGCGATCAGCGCCGGGACGCCCGCTGCGCTGGTGAGCAGCAGGATCAGGGCGGTGTCGATGGTTCCGATGCCGCCGGGCACCGGCACCGCCGAGCCCGCCGCGTTGCCCGCGAGGTAGACGACGGCGATGGCCGCGAAGCCCGCCGAGCCGCCGAACGCCATGACGCAGGCGTCCAGGCAGGCGATGAACGCGATCGACACCAGGATGATCCCGCCGAAGCCCGTCGCCAGCTTGGAGGGGGTGCGGAGCAGGTCGAGCATGCGCGGGATGACGCCGATGAAGAGCGTGCGCAGCTGCAGCACGACCCAGCGCCGCAGCCGCGGGATCGCGGCGACGATCAGCACCACCACGGCCGCGATCAGCAGCACGGTGATCACCGTGCGCGCCGACGGCACGTCTGAGCTGTTGGCCGTACCCGCGATGAAGCCGAAGCCCAGCAGCAACAGGATGTGCATGCCCAGGCCGACCAGCTGTGAGGCGCCGACGGAGGCCACGGCCTGGCCCGGGCGGACACCCTCCCGTTGCAGGAACCGGGCGTTGAGCGCCACGCCGCCGACCGCCGCCGGAGCCACCAGCTTCACGAAGGAGCCGGCCACCTGGGCGGCGAAGGTGCGCCCGAAGGGCAGCCGTTCGGGGACGAAGCCGGAGAGGCTCATCGTCGCGCCGACGTAGCTGGCCACCGAGGCGCCGACGGCCACCGCGATCCAGCCCCACTGCGCGTGGGCGACCTTGGCCAGCGGGTTGTTGGTCAGCTGGCCGACCAGCAGGTAGGCGGCGAACGCACCGGCGATCAGACTGATCAGCGTCTTCGGCCGCAGCCGTTCCAGCTTGGCCGGCTCGACCGGGGCCTGCGGCACCAGCTGGAGGATCTCCTCGCGGATCTGGGAGAGCAGGTCGGTCGGGTCCGGGTGGACCTCCAGCGCCTCCTCCAGCTTCGCACCGGAGGCGATGTGCGCGTCCCGGGCGGCCTGGACCTCCGCCTTGCGCTGGCGGTGGTAGGCGCCCAGGTCCTGCCGGGTCGACCGGCTCAGGCCGACCGGTTGGAGCATCGGCAGCGCAGCGGCGGTCCGGCTGGTGCCCAGCACCTCGGTCGCCGAGGTGACCGCGCGTTCGGCGCCGACCCGTAGCGCGAAGGTGGTCAGCAGCTGGGCGACGTCCATGCGCAGCGCCAGGTCACCGGCCGCGATGTCGCCACCGGCCAGGTTGACCAGGCAGGTGCTGCCGTCCTCGGTGACCAGCAGCGCCTTGGAGGTCAGCTGGCGGTGCGCGATCCGGCGGTCGTGGAGGGTGCGGACGGAGGTCCAGGTGTCGCGCAGGATCTTGTCGGTGATCCCGTCGTCCGGGATGTCCGCGAAGCCGCGGCCCTCGATCCGCTCGTAGACCAGGATCATCGCGTCCGGGCCCAGCTCCGAGGTCGCGATCAGGTGCGGCGAGTGGGCGCCTGCGGCGTTGGCCGCGTAGGCGATCAGCGCCTCCTGCTCCAGCGCCTGGCGCAGCGACTGCGGGCTGGACCGGGTGGCCACGGCGCGCAGCCGCAGTCGACGCCACATCCGGTAGAAGAAGCCGGAGGCCTGCTGCTCCCGGTCGATGACGTGGACGTCCAGCGGCGGGCCGACCTGCTGGACGACCAGGTAGCGCCGGGTGCCCTCGGGGCCGTCGGGGGAGCGGTGGGCGCTGATCGGGTCGAAGCCGACCTTGCGCAGACCTGCCAGCAGGTGCTCGCCGGTCGGCCGGACGTTGGGGCTGCCGACCGCGTAGAGGGTGCCGTAGGCGACGGTCAGGCCGAGCAGGATGGTGATCGCGATGGAGAGCGGGGTGGTGGACCCGCCGACCAGTTGGGAGACGCTGTCCAGCAGCACGACCGTCCACAGCGCGACCCGCCATCGTGGTCGGCTGGCCATGCCGACCGCGGTCATGTAGGCGATGACGGGCGTCAGATAGCCGTGGACGGCGTCGGTCTGGTTGTTGATGGTCAGCGCGTCGCGGATCTGCGAGGGCGCCGCATGCATCACCCAGACGTCCATGCCGAGCGAGAGCCCGTGGGCCAGTACGGCGGCGAGCACGCCGTCGGCGACGCGCAGGCCGTCCCGTTTGATCAGCCGTTCGACCGCGAAGGCGACGGGCACGACCAGGACGGCCGCAGTGGAGAAGAAGCTGGTCAGCGTGACCAGGACGCTGGGGAGCTTGGTCGCGCCCGAGGTGATGTCGCTGGTCAGACCGGTCGTGGTGGATTTGGCGACGCTGGTCAGCACCAGCACGGCGGCGATGCCCAGCAGGCCGAGCAGGAACCGGATCAGGTCCGAGGGACGGTGGGCGCGCGCCGAGAGCAGTGGCTCGTCGATGGCGACGCTGCCCTGCTCGGACCCGTGCGGGGCCTCGTGGCGGGCGCCGCGGTGCACGAGGTGGTGCCCGCCCTTCCCGCGCGCGCTCGGGGTGACCGCTGTCGCCGTGGCGGAACGCTTCACCAGGTCGACACCGGCCGACGTGGGAGCGGGCGTCGCGGGCGCGACAGGGGCGACCGGCTCGGAGGGCGGCTCCGTGGGCACCGGGTCGTCGGTGACCGGCTCCTGCAGCACGGAGGGTCGCGCGGGCGTGCTGGACTGACCCGGCTCGGTCGGCGGTGCCCCGAATCCGGGCGTGCCGCTGGTCGCGCCGGCGCCTTGATCCGCGCTCGCGCTCGATCCGGTCATCTCTACCTGTATGCCTTCTGTCCGTCCGCCCGCCATCGTCCCCTCAGGGTCCCCTCAGGTCATTCAAGGGTGGCATGGTCGGATCGAGCGCGCGGCGGTGAGGTGTCCCCGTGCCGACCCCAGCCGGATGCTACATTCCCCCGGCCGGGTGAGCGAGGACGTTCCCTTGTGCTGCCACTCGTCAGTGTCGCCGTTCGCACCGTGTTCCCACGTACCGTTCTCACGTTCCGCTCTCGTCGCTGTCAGAGGCATGCGCCAGAATGCCGGGTGTGAACGAAGAGGAGCCTGGGGCCGGGATTCCGCCGTATGCGGAGCGTGTGCTGGAGGCGGCGGAACTCATTCCGGCCGGACGGGTGATGACCTACGGCGACGTGGCCGAATTCGTCGGTGAGGGGGGCCCTCGTCAGGTGGGACGGGTCATGGCGCTCTACGGCGGAGCGGTCCCGTGGTGGCGGGTGATCCGTGCGGACGGGCGGCTGCTGCCGGGGCACGAGCTGCGCGCACTGGAGCAGTACAGAGTGGAGGGCACACCGCTGCGTCACGCCGGCGCGGACCACATGCCGCGCGTCGATCTGCGGCAGGCCCGCTGGGACGGCCGTTCCCGCTGAGGCGAGCGGGGCACGGCGCCGCATCCGGAGCCGCATACCGAGCTGGGTGGCACCGGTGGGGCTGCGGTGGCACCGGTGGGGCTGATCGATCCCGCGAAGCGGGGGACAAAGGTGGGGTTGTCGGGGCAGGATCGTAGGCTCGTCACCGGACGGAGTGCCTGAGGCGCGCGCCGTCCCGGTGTACGCCGTTCGTCGCACCGCCCGCTGTTCTCCCCTGGATCACGCCCATGACCACCTCTGTCCCCGCAGGCGCGTACCGCCTGGTGCGCGAGTCCGTCGCGCCCGTGGTGCCGCCTGTCCTGGACCGCTACCAGCAGGCCGTGGTGGACCACCGGGGCGGTCCGCTGCTGGTGCTGGCCGGTCCGGGCACGGGCAAGACGACGACCCTGGTCGAGGCGGTAGCGACCCGGATCGCCGAGGGCGTCCCGGCTGAGGAGATCCTGGTCCTGACCTTCAGCCGCAAGGCCGCGGTCGAGCTGCGGGACCGGATCACCGCGCGGGTCGGCGGCGCGGTCGCCCCGCAGGCGACGACCTTCCACTCCTTCTGCTACGCCCTGCTCCGCGCGCACCAGGAGCCCGACCTCTATGCCGAGCCGCTGCGGCTGCTCTCCGGCCCGGAGCAGGACGTCATGGTGCGCGAGCTGCTGGCCGGCGGCGCGGAGGACGCCCGCAGCGGACGCGCGGGCGGTCCGGCCTGGCCTACCGAGCTGCGTGCGGCGCTGACCACGCGCGGCTTCGCCGACGAGGTCCGTGCGGTGCTGGCCCGTGCCCGCGAGCTGGGCCTGAACGACACGGCGCTGGAGCGCTTCGCGGCCCAGGTCGGTCGCCCGGACTGGCAGGCGGCGTCGTCGTTCCTCGGCGAGTACCTGGACGTCCTGGACGGCCAGGGCCTGCTCGACTACGCCGAGCTGGTTCACCGCGCCGTGCTGCTGGCCGAGGAACAGCAGGTGGGCGCGGAGCTGCGGCGCACCTTCCGGGTGGTCTTCGTCGACGAGTACCAGGACACCGACCCCTCGCAGGTGCGGTTGCTGCGGGCTCTCGCGGGTGAGGGGCGGGAGCTGGTCGCGGTCGGTGACCCGGACCAGTCGATCTACGCCTTCCGAGGCGCGGACGTCAACGGCATCCTCGACTTCCCGCACGCGTTCCCGCAGGCCGACGGTTCGCCGGCGCCGGTCGAGGTGCTGCGCGTCTCGCGGCGCGCCGGCTCGCGACTGCTCGCGTCGAGCCGGGTGCTGGCGGAGCGGCTGCCGACGGGCCGACTGCCCGCCGCAGCGCTCGCGGAGCACCGTGGGCTGCTGCCCTCCCGCGAGGGCGGGACGGTCGAGATTCTCACCTTCCCCACTCCCGGCGCCGAACTGGACAACATCGCCGACCTGCTCCGCCGCGCGCATCTGGAGCAGGGCATGCCGTGGAGCGACATGGCGGTGCTGGTCCGCGCGGGCGCCCGCTCGCTCCCGTCGCTGCGCCGGGCCCTGACCTCGGCGGGCGTCCCGGTCGACATCGACGGCGACGACCTGCCACTGCACGCCGAGCCCGCCGTGGTCCCGCTGCTCGCCGCGCTGCGCGTCTGCGCGGTCGGCGCGGTCCGCGCCCGCCGACGCGCGGCCGGGCTGCCGCTGCCTGAGGACGTGCTTGCGGAAGCCCCCGAGGCTCCGGACGACGACCCGTCGGGCGAGGCTCCGGCGCGTCCGGTGCCGGTGGATGACGACCCCTTGACTCCGGAGGTCGCCCGGAACCTGCTCACCGGCCCGCTCGGCGGGCTGGACGGCGCCGACCTGCGGCGGCTGGGCCGACTGCTGCGCGAGGAGGAGCGCACCGAGCTCCGCGCGCTCCCGCCGGAGCGCCAACACGCCGTCCGCGGCGCGGAGCTGCTGATCCGCGAGGCGCTGGCCGAGCCCGAGCGTCTGGTGCTGCTCGCCGGTCAGCCCGCCCGCCGCGCGCGCGAGCTGGGTCTGCTGCTGCGCAAGGTGCGCGAGCTGCTCCTCAGCGGTGTGAGCGCCGAGGAAGCGCTCTGGGCGCTCTGGGAGGCGAGTTCCTCCTGGCGGGAACGCCTGGAACGTGGGGCGCTGCGCGGTGGCGCCGCCGGACGCAACGCCGACCGGGACCTGGACGCGCTCTGCGCACTGTTCGAGACGGCCGCACGCGCCGAGTCCCACGCCGAGGGCCCGCGCGGCGCGTTGAACTTCCTCGCCGAGCTGGAGCAGCAGGACATCGCCGCGGACACCCTCTCCGGCCGTCTGGTTCGCCCCGATGCCGTCCGGCTGATGACCGCGCACCGCTCCAAGGGCCTGGAGTGGTCGTTGGTCGTCGTCGCCGGAGTGCAGCAGGGCCTCTGGCCGGACCTGCGCCGTCGCGGCTCGCTGCTGGAGGCCGACCGGATCGGGCAGGACGGACTGGCCGAGCCGATGCCGTCCACGGCGCTTCTCGCCGAGGAGCGACGCCTCTTCTATGTCGCCGTCACCCGTGCCAAGGAGTGGCTGGTGGTCACGGCGGTGCAGGCCCCGGCCGAGGACGGGGACGAGCCGTCCCGCTTCCTGCGCGAGCTGTACCGGCAGCGTGCGGACGGCAGTCGCCACCCGGAGGTCCGGGTCGACGACATCGGTCACCGGCCGCGCCGTCCGCTGGCCGTCGCCGCGCTGGTCGCCGAGCTGCGGGCCACCACCGTCGACGCGGATGCCTCGCCGAGGCTGCGCGAGGCCGCGGCCGAGCGGCTGGCCAGGCTGGCCTCGCTGACCGACGACGACGGGTTTCCGCTGGTCCCGGCCGCCGACCCGCACCGTTGGTGGGGCATGGCCGACCCGACCGAGAACGAGGTGCCGGTCCGCGATCCCGAGCGTGCGGTGGAACTGTCCGGCAGCGCGCTGGAGTCCGTCGACGCGTGCGCGCTGCAGTGGTTCCTCGGCCGCGAGGTCCGGGCGCAGGAGGCGTCCAGCGGGGCGCAGGGCTTCGGCAACGTCGTCCACGTGCTCGCCGAGGAGGTCGGCGCCGGCCGGACCCCGGCCGACCTGGACGTGCTGATGGCCCGGCTGGACCGGGTCTGGGACGCGCTCGCCTTCGACGCGCCGTGGAAGTCCGAGCAGGAGAAGGGCGAGGCGCGCGCCGCGCTGGAGCGGTTCCTGACCTGGCATGTCGCCGAGCGGGGCCGGGTCCCGGTGGCCACCGAGCAGCCCTTCGACGTCGAGCTCAAGGCAGGCCCGTACGCGGTCCGCATCCGCGGCACCATGGACCGGGTCGAGCAGGAGGCGTCGACCGGCGCGGCGTACGTGGTCGACTTCAAGACCGGCCGCAGGACGGTGACCGCGGCGCAGGTGGGGGCCCATCCGCAGCTGGGTGTCTATCAACTCGCGGTTCGGGAGGGCGCGGTGGACGACGTCTTCGAGGGTGACCGACCGGGTCCCGGCGGCGCGGAGCTGGTCCAGCTGCGTCAGCAGGCGTCCCGTACCGCTCCGGACGCGCCCAAGGTGCAGAGCCAGGCCTCGCTGACCGAGGGCGGCGAGTGGATCGAGGGCCTGCTGGTCGAGGCGGCCGACCGGATCGTCAACGAGCGGTTCGTGCCGACGACCGGTGACCAGTGCGGCCACTGTTCCTTCCACGGCAGCTGCTCGGCCCGGCCGGAGGGCCGCCAGGTGGTGGAGTAGCCAGGCGATGGAGTAGCCGGGCGAGGAGCGACTGGCGTCCGGCCGGGGCCCACCCCGGCTACGAGCCCGGACGACGTGAGTGGGATGTGAGAGAGTTCCCTTCCGTTTCTTCGGGATCTGTCAGTCGTCCCCGCTAGCGTGGACCGCATGCCTGGACCCCTCTCCGGTCCCGAGGAGCTCAAGGAGCTGCTCGGGATCCCTTTCACCGCCGAGCAGCTGCGCGCGATCACCGCGCCGCTCGCCCCGGCGGTGATCGTCGCGGGCGCGGGTTCGGGCAAGACGACGGTGATGGCGGCGCGTGTCGTCTGGCTGGTCGGCACCGGGCAGGTCCGGCCGGACCAGGTGCTCGGGCTGACCTTCACCAACAAGGCCGCCGCCGAGCTCTCCGAGCGCGTCCGCAAGGCGCTGGCCCTGGCCGGGATCGGTGCCTCCGCCGAGCCGGCCGAGGCTCTGCACGGGCCGGGCGGCCACCCCGGCGACGATCCCGGCGAGCCCGAGATCTCCACCTACCACGCCTTCGCCGGGCGGCTGCTGACCGACCACGGCCTGCGCATCGGCCTCGAGCCGGACGTCCGGCTACTCGCCGACGCGACCAGGTTCCAGCTCGCCGCGCGGGTGTTGCGCCAGGCGCCGGGCCCGTTCCCGGCGCTGACCGACGGCGTCTCCTCGTTGGTGGCCAAGCTCGTCAAGCTCGACGGTGAGCTCGCCGAGCACCTCGTCGAACCCGAGCGGCTGGTCGGGTTCGACACGGCGCTGCTCGACGAGCTCGCCTCGGTGAAGCTCAGCAACGAGGAGCTGCGCAAGGTCCCCGCCGCGGCCATGGCCCGGCGCGAGTTGACCGAGCTGGTCACCCGCTACCGCGCTCGCAAGCGCGAGGCCCGGCTGATGGACTTCGGCGACCAGATCGCCGCCTGTGCCCGGCTCGCGCAGACCCGGCCCGAGGTCGGCGCGCTGCTGCGCGAGCAGTACCGGGTTGTCCTGCTCGACGAGTACCAGGACACCTCCGTCGCCCAGCGGTTGCTGCTCTCCGGCCTCTTCGGTGACGGCACCGGACACGCCGTCACCGCGGTGGGCGACCCCTGTCAGGCCATCTACGGCTGGCGTGGCGCGTCCGTCGCCAACCTGGACGAGTTCCCGCGCCACTTCCGCCATGCCGACGACACCTCCGCCGCGCGCTACGCACTCAGCGAGAACCGTCGCTCGGGCGGGCGGCTGCTGGCCTTCGCCAACGAGCTGGCGTCGCCGTTGCGGGCCATGCACGAGGGCGTCGAGGCGCTGCGCCCCGCTCCCGGCGAGGAGCAGGCCGGGGGGCTGCGCGGCGCGTTGCTGGAGTCGCACGAGGCGGAGGTCGCCTGGGTCGCCGACTCCGTCGCGCACCTGGTCCGCACGGGCACGTCGCCCGGACGGATCGCCGTGCTCTGCCGCGGCGGGCGGGAGCTCTTCCCCGACGTGCACGCCGCGTTGGTGGCGCGCGACGTCCCGGTCGAGGTGGTGGGTCTGTCCGGGCTGCTCCACCTGCCGGAGGTCGCCGACCTGGTCGCCACCTGTGAGGTGCTCCAGGACCCGACGGCCAACGCGGCGCTGGTGCGGCTGCTGATCGGTCCGCGCTGGCGGATCGGTCCGCGTGACCTGGCCCTGCTCGGCCGCCGCGCCCGGGACTTGGTCCGCGTCGCGTCCGCAGCGCCGGGGGAGCGGGACAAGCTCAGCGAAGCCGTGGCCGAGGCGGACCCGACGGAGATCGTCTCCCTGGCCGATGCGCTGGAGTCCTTCCTCTACCCGGGCCAGGCCGGGGAGCCGGAGCTGCCCTTCTCGGAGCAGGCCGCGCTGCGCTTCGAGCGGTTCGCGGCGGAGATCCGCGAGTTGCGCCGGGTGCTGGCCGAGCCGCTGATGGACGTGCTGCACCGGGTGCTCGCGGTCACCGGCCTGGAGGTCGAACTCTCCGCCTCCCCGCACGCGCTGGCCGCCCGCCGCCGCGAGACGCTCTCGGCCTTCCTCGACATCGCCGCCGGCTTCGCCGACCTGGACGGCGACCCGTCGCTCGGCGCGTTCCTCGGCTTCCTACGCACGGCCCAGGAGTACGACCGGGGCCTCGACAACACGCTTCCGGGCGGCGAGGACACCGTGAAGGTGCTCACCGCGCACAAGTCCAAGGGCCTGGAGTGGGACGTCGTCTTCGTCCCCGGCCTGGTCAAGGGTGCCTTCCCGAGCAACACCGGGCGGGAGAAGTGGACTTCGCGCCCCGAGGTGCTGCCGCACGCTCTGCGCGGCGACGCGGCCTCGCTGGCCGCCGACCCACCGTGGACGGGCAAGGGACTGACCGCCTTCGACACCGAGATGAAGCACCACGCCGCCACGGAGGAGCTGCGCCTCGGCTATGTCGCCTTCACCCGCCCGCGTGGGCAGCTCTACGCCTCCGGCCACTGGTGGGGCCCGACGCAGAAGCGCCCGCGCGGACCGTCCGCGTTCCTGACCGCGCTGCGCGAGTTCGGCGAGCAGCGTCCCGGGTCCGGTGTCGAGATCGAGGCCTGGGCCGAGGCACCGGCTCCCGGCGCGGCCAACCCCGCGCTGGACACGGACGTCGAGCACGCCTGGCCGCTGCCGCTGGACCTCCCGGCCCAGCGGGCGCGCCGCGCGGCGGGCGAACGGGTACTGGCCGGGCCGCGCTGGGCCTGGTCCCCGAGCGGCGCCGTCGCGGGTGAACCCGCAACCGGGAACGGGCCCGCCGCCGGACCAGGCCTCTCACCTGGACCGGCGACCGGACCGTTGACCGGAGCGGCGGGCGAACTGCCGCCGGAGCCCCCGCTGGAGACACCGGAGGAGCGACGTCTGGTCGCCTCCTGGGACCGGGATCTGGAGCTGCTCGCCGGGGAGCTGCGCCGCTCCCGCAGCCGGGTGCGCGACGTGCCGCTGCCGCGCTCGCTCTCCGCCTCCCAACTGCTGCGCGTCGCCGCCGATCCGGCGGGTTTCGCCCGCGAGCTGGCCCGCCCGATGCCGCGTCCGCCGCAGCCCGCCGCGCGGCGCGGCACGCGGTTCCACGCCTGGGTGGAGTCCCGGCTCGCGGTCGAGCCGCTGCTGCTCCTGGGCGAGGACGAACTGCCGGGCGCGGACGACTCGGGGATCGCCGACGAACGCGATCTCGCCCAGCTCAAGGAGGCCTTCCTGCGCAGCGAGTACGCCTCGCGCACCCCTGTCACGGTCGAGGCGCCGTTCCAGTTGATGCTGGCGGGGCGGGTGATCCGTGGACGTATCGACGCGGTCTACGCGACCGATGACGGTGGTTTCGAGGTCGTCGACTGGAAGACCAACCAGCGCGAGACGGCCGATCCGCTGCAGTTGGCGGTCTACCGGTTGGCCTGGGCCGAGCAGCAGGGCGTTCCTCTTGATCGCGTCGGCGCCGCATTTCTGTATGTTCGAAGCGGCACTGTGGTACGTCCTGATTCGTTTCCGGACCGCAAGGGCTTGGCCGCCTTGATCGGCGCCGTCGCCCCGAGCGAGGACGGAGTCGCTGACGTGACCACCGGGGATTCGTGAAAGGACGGTGCGGTCTGTCCAATTCGCGCCTAATGTGGGGTCATTAACCAGTCAACTTCGATCCAACTTTGAACTAATTCGGCCGCGGGAGGGGGCACCCGTCCTCGGGCTGCCCGACTCGACACCCATCCTTCGTTGCACAGCGCCCGCAGGAGAGACGACGTTGACTGCCGCCGGAAGGTTCCGCCTCCACAGCCGCTGGGGTCGTGCGATTCTGCTGCTGCCGTTCGTCGGGGTGATCCTGGTCTTCATCCTCGACCGCGCCAGCAACAACCCCAACGTCACCTTCGAGCCCGCGCTGACCGCAGGCCCGGCGCTCGCGGCCGTGGTCAGCAACAGCATCTGGTTCCCGCTGGCCGTCGGCGCGGTCACGGTGGGCGAGGCCTTCGGCATCGCCGCCGAGGACCGGACGCTGTCGCAGTCGGTCCACACGGCGTCGGTGCTGGCGATCATCCTGATCAGCGCGATCGGCGCGACCAGCGTGCTGCTGCGGAACCGCCAGGAGCGCGCCCTCGCGGACGCCCGGCTGGTCTCCGAGGTCGCCCAGCGGATCCTGCTCCGCTCCATCCCCGAGCGGATCGGCCCGGTCCGGGCCGCCGTCCACTACGCCGCAGCCGCCGCCCACGCCCGGATCGGCGGGGATCTCTATGAAGTGGTGCAGACCCGCTACGGGGTGCGCGCGGTCATCGGCGACGTCCGCGGCAAGGGCCTGGCGGCGGTCGAGACGGCGGCGGCCATCCTGGGCGCGTTCCGCGAAGCCGCGCACCAGGAGCAGGCGTTGGACCGGGTCGCCTCCTGGCTCGCCGACAGCCTCGGCCGCGCGCTACACGAGAACGGTGACGAGCACGAGGGAAGCGAGGAGGAGTTCGTGACCCTGGTGCTGATCGGACTCCGCGCCGACTCGGTGGTGGAGATCGTCAACTGCGGTCACCCCGCGCCGCTGCTGCTCCGCAGAGGTGCCCCGGTGCGCTTCCTCGACCCGCCCGCCAACGTCCCGCCGCTGGGCGTCCTGGAACCCGAGGACGTCGCCCCGCCGATCCTGCAGCTCCCGTTGCAGGCCGAGGACCGGCTGCTGCTCTACACCGACGGGGTCATCGAGGCGCGCAACAGCTGGGGTGTCTTCTACCCGCTGGCGGAGCGGGTCCCGGACTGCGCCAGTTCGGACGTTCCGTCCGAGGTGCTGGACCGCATCCACGAGGACGTCCGCAGGCACGTCGGCCACCAACTCGGCGACGACGCGGCAATGCTGCTGCTCCAGTACGCGCCCGTGCCCACCGCGGGCGCCGCGGTGGCGGCCCGCTCGGTGGTCCACCCGCGTGTGGTCAACGACCGGGCGACGCCGCAGGGGTGAGGTCCGGGCCCGGAAAGTCCCGCCGGACAGGCCCTGACGCGGTTAGTGCCCCGCCCAGTCACCGCCGAGGCGGAGGTCCACCACCAGCGGCCGGTGGTCCGACACCCCCGTCGTCGGGGTCCGCACCGACGCCACCGCGCTGCGCGGCACGCCCACCGCGAGCACGTGGTCGAACTGCACCGCGGGTCGGTGCGCCGGATACGTGGGCGTCCGGGCCAGATCGCGCCAGCCCTGGAGCCTGCGGTGCGGGCTGGTCGTCGGGCGGTGGGTCCGCCGCCGCACCCGGAGCCGGCTGCGGTCGACCACCGACGCCCCGCCCAGCACGGTGCGCGGTACCGGCCCGATCAGGTTGAAGTCGCCGAGCAGGAGGTAGGGCGCGGGCAGGTCGGAGATCCAGCGCCGCATCCCGGCCAGCTGGCCCATGTTCCATCCAGGCACGAAGGACAGGTGCGCCGCCAGCACGGTGATCGGCCCGTTCGGTCCGTCCAGCACCGCCGCCAGCGCGGCACGCGGCTCGTCCGGCACGGGAGTCAGCCCGCGTCGCCCGGCCACCCGCAGCGGCAGTCCGAAGGGCGCGGCCGGAAAACGCCGGGCACGCCAGTGCAGCACCGGCAGCCGGGTGACCAGCGCGGTGCCGTAGGCGGGTTGGTCGGTGTCCCGGGCAGTGTCGTCGGGGCCGTAGACGCGCAGCGACGCCCCGCCCGGTGCGTGGACCCAGCCGGCCACCGGTGCGGGACGCCCCACCACCGCGGCGGCGAAGCGGAAGTCCTGCGCGGCCATCGCCTTCGCCGCGACCGCGGCCTGGTCCACCAGGCCCGAGCGGGGCTGGTACCGGTCGACCTCCTGCAGCGCGAGCACGTCCGCGTCGAGTCCGGCGACGGCCTCCGCCAGCGGGGCGCCGGGGTCGGCTCCGGAGACGAGGTCGGGGAGCGGCCTCCCGTCCGGGGTCATGGCTTGGCCGTGCAGCAGGTTGAAGGTCGCGACGCGCAGCTGGCTCACGGGTCGAACCTACGCCAGCGGGGCACCCCGCCGCGCTCACCTCGTCGAACCCGCCTGGACGCCCGCCAGGACGCCCGCTTGGACGCCCGCCCAGGCGGACACCCGCCCCGACGCCCGTCCGGGCACACGGACGGGCAGGTCTCAGCCGTCGGGCGGTTCCCGGAGCGTGCAGGCTTCGAACTAGGGTGGGTGCCATGAGCACCACCGAAGCCCCGGACAGCGTCGTCCGTGCGTACATCGCCCAGCACAGTGCCGCCTTCCGCGACGATCTCGCGGACTGGCTGCGCATCCCCTCGGTCTCGGCCGACCCGGACCGCGAGGGCGAGGTCCGCCGGTCGGCGGACTGGCTCACGGCCAAGCTCAGGGAGACCGGCTTCCCGGTCGCCGAGGTATGGGAGACAGCCGATGGTGGCCTCCCCACCGTCTTCGCGGAGTGGCCGTCGGGGGACGCCGCCGCGCCGACCGTGCTCGTCTACGGCCACCACGACGTCCAGCCCGCCGCGCGTGAGGACGGCTGGGACACCGACCCGTTCGAGCCGACCGTCGTCGACGGCCGGATGTACGCACGCGGCGCCGCCGACGACAAGGGCCAGGTCTTCTTCCACACCCTCGGTGTCCGGGCCCACCTGGCCGCGACCGGCCGGACCGCCCCCGCCGTCAACCTCAAGCTGCTGATCGAGGGCGAGGAGGAGTCGGGCTCGCCCAACTTCGGCGACCTGATCCGCCGTCACGCGGACCGGTTGGCTGCCGACGTCGTCATCATCTCGGACACCGGCATGTGGGCCGCGGACACCCCGAGCGTCTGCACCGGCATGCGCGGCCTCGCCGACGCGGAGATCAGCCTCTACGGCCCGGACACCGACATCCACTCCGGCTCTTTCGGTGGCGCCGTGCCCAACCCCGCCGACGAGGCGGCCCGCCTGGTCGCCGCACTGCACGACGCGGACCGCAGGGTCGACATCCCCGGTTTCTACGACGGCGTGATCGAGCTGACCGAGCGTGAGCGGGAGCTCTTCGCCGAGCTGCCCTTCGACGAGGACGTCTGGCTGGGCGTCGCCAAGTCCCGTGCCACCCAGGGGGAGGAGGGCTTCACCACGCTGGAGCGGATCTGGGCCCGCCCGACGGCCGAGGTCAACGGCATCTGGGGCGGCTACACCGGCCCCGGCGGCAAGACCATCGTCCCCGCCGAGGCGCACCTCAAGCTCTCCTTCCGCATGGTCGCCGGCCAGGACGCCGACAAGGTCCGTCAGGCGGTCACCGACTGGGTCGCCGGGCAGGTCACGCCGGGCATCCGGTACGAGATCGAGTTCCGCGGCAGCACCCGTCCCTGCCTGACGCCGCTGGACCATCCGGCGCTGCAGTCGCTGGCCCGTTCGATGGGTCGCGCGTTCGAGCAGGAGATCCGCTTCACCCGTGAGGGTGGATCCGGACCTGCGGCCGATCTGCAGGACGTGCTCGGGGCGCCGGTGCTCTTCCTCGGCATCTCCATCCCGTCCGACGGATGGCACTCCATCAACGAGAAGGTCGAGCTGGCCCTGCTCGACAAGGGCGTGGAGGCCTCTGCCTATCTGTGGGCCGACCTCGCCGCGCACTGGACCACCAGCAACGCCGCCAACTGACCAGGGGGACGAACCGTGACGGTTCAGCAGCAGAAGCAGGATCCGCAGCAGAAGCAGCAGCACCTCGACCGCCCGCTCGCGCTGTCGCGCGCCGGCGTGGACCGCGCAGCCGAGCACCGGCTGGACGAGCCGTGGCTCGCCGCCGCCTGGAGCCACCCCAGCACCCGGGTGCTGGCGATAAGCGAGGGTAAGGCCTTCGTCGCCGACACGGAGCAGGGCACCGAACTGGTACTGCTGTCGACCTTCGACGCACCCGACGAGGGCGAGCGCTACTTCCTCGGCTGCGACGAGGTCGGCGCGGCGTACTTCGCCGTCGCCTGCGCCCAGTTGCCCGGCCGCCTGGACGGCCCCGAGCGGCCGGCCGGCCTGCGCGAGGTCGGGGGCGTGCTGGGCGACCGCGACTCCGGCCTGCTGGTGCACGCGGTGGCGCTGGAGAACTGGCACCAGGCCAACCGCTTCTGCGCGCAGTGCGGGCACGCGACGGACGTCGCTGCGGCGGGCCACGTGCGGCGCTGCACGTCCTGCGCCCGTGAGCACTACCCGCGCACCGACCCCGCGGTGATCATGCTGGTCACCGACGACCAGGACCGCGCGCTGCTGGGCCGCCAGGCGCTCTGGCCCGAGGGTCGGTACTCGACCCTGGCCGGATTCGTGGAGCCGGGCGAGTCCCTGGAACAGGCGGTGGCCCGCGAGGTCTCCGAGGAGGCCGGCGTCCGCGTGGACCTCGACTCCGTGGAGTACGTGGCCTCGCAGCCCTGGCCCTTCCCCTCCAGCCTGATGCTGGGCTTCATGGCCCGCGCGGACATGCGCGACGGCGGCGCGGAGATCCGCGTCGACGGCGAGGAGTTGGACGAGGCCCGCTGGTTCACCCGCGAGGAGCTGCTGACCGGTATGCAGAACGGGACGACGCTCCCGCCCTCGGGCATCTCCATCGCCCGCCGCCTGGTCGAACTCTGGTACGGCGGCGCGCTCCCGGACGTCAGCTGGTAGGGCCTTCGGCAGACGGGAAGTTGCGCCACCCCCAGTGGGGCGGGCGGGGAGGTTCCTCGCGCCCCTGGCGTGTTGCAACTTCCCTCCCCGCGCCCCCGCTTCGCTTCACGCGCTGGCTTCACTCGAAGGGTGGAACGCTGTCACGGGTTCCACGTGCGCCAGACGCTGGTGTGGATCGCACTGGTCGAGCTCCAGCACACAGGTGACCGTCTTACCGGTCAGGCGGACGATCACCTCCCAGCTCTTCGCCAGCAGTTCGACGATGTGGAGCCCACGGCCACCCTGGGCGTCCGGCTCGGCGTCGCGGGTCGTGGGAAGCGACGTGCCCTCGTCGGTGACGGAGATCCGGAGGCCCGCCTCCGTCAGCGCGAGCGTCAGATCGACCGGGCCGCTGCCGTACCGCAGGGCGTTGGTGACCAGCTCGGAGACCACCATCTCGGCGCTGTCGACCAGTTCGCTCGCACCCCAGGCGGCCAGCGCGGTCCTGGTGATCCGGCGGGCATGCCGCACGTTCCGCGGGTGCGGCGGGAAGGAGGCGATAGCCGCCCAGGCTCTCCGGTCGTTCATCGTTCGTGCCTCCGGGGCAGGATCGTGGTGCGGCGCAAGTAGTTGGGATTATCCGGATCGAGCCAGCCTTGACCGATGTTGGCTCGTTTCCCCGAGGCCGCGCAAGTGGAATGGCTACATTCTCAGGGTGAACATTTCCCGAGGGCCAGGGCAGGCCCCCAAATATCAGCGACTCGCTGCCGATCTACGGCGGCGGATCATGGGTGGGGAGTGGCAGGGCGGTACGCCGCTCCCGGTGGAAAGCGAGTTGGAGAACCAGTACGGGGTTGCTCGTAATACTGTCCGACTTGCCGTTGATGTTCTGGTCAATGAGGGTCTGCTGGTTCGGGTGCAAGGAAAAGGCACCTATCTCAAGGACCACCCTGTGCTGGATCATCACGCCTATCGTGCACCGGGTGATCCCGAACTCGGAAGCCCTGGAACCCCCCTTCGGTCCGCCTTTGCAGCCTATGCCGAAGAAGCTGCCGCAGCCGGTCGGAAATTGACATCCGACTTTCAGATGCTGATCGTACGGGCCACCACTGACATCACCGATCGCCTACGGATCGAACCGGGTGAGGCCGTGGTGCTGCGTCGGATGCTTCGCTACATGGACGGCGAACCGTGGTCCGTCGAGGAGAGTCACTATCCGGTCGGGCTGGCCGCCAGCACCGCGTTGATGGCCCCCGACCCGGTGGTCGGCGGGGACGAGGTCGCGCTTGCGGACGCCGGGCACGTGGAGACCGGCTGCGTGGACGAGTTGTGCGCGCGGATGCCCAACCCGGAGGAGGCGCAGTGGTTCCAGGCCGGTCCCGGGGTGCCGCTGCTGGTCCAACTCCGCACCGGGTACACCGAGTCGGGCCCGGTCCGGGTGACCGAGACGCGCTACTCCGCGGACCGCAACCGGCTGATCTACTCGCTCGGTTCGCTCAGCGGCCTGGACGGTTCGCTCGCATCTCTCGGCGGGATCGGGAACCTGGGCGCGCCCGCGGAAATCTGAAGGGCCCTCGGCTGCGCGGTACGCGGCCGAGGGCCCTGCGGCGGCGCTGAGCGCCTGCCGGACGGTCTCAGGCGAGGGCAGCCTTGACCTGGGCGAGGGACGGGTTGGTCATCACCGTCTGCTCACCCGTGGACGAGATCGCCAGCACGGTCGGGACCGTCTGGTTGCCGTTGTTGACCTTCTCGACGAAGTTCGCGGACTCCGGGTCCTGCTCGATGTTGATCTCGTTGAACGCGATGCCCTCGCGCTTCAGCTGCGACTTGAGGCGCTGGCAGTAGCCGCACCAGGTGGTGCTGTACATGGTGACTGTCGCGGACATCGCTTTCGCTCCTTCGGTCTGAGGCTGCTGCCGCAGGATCCAACGTCGTGCGACCGCTCGGGATTCCCTGGCCTTCGGGCGCTGGTCGTATCAGCACACCGGGCCTGTGGACAACGTGGCCCGGGTTGTCGCTGCGGCTTGAGAGGATGGGCGGCATGCAGGCAGAGCTCCCGGGCGCATCGCCCTTCCCCACCGCACCGCGCGACGCCGAGGCCGTCCTCGACGGGCTCGATCCGGAGCAGCGGGCCGTCGCCACGGCGCTGCAGGGGCCCGTCTGCGTGCTCGCGGGTGCGGGCACGGGCAAGACCCGCGCCATCACCCACCGGATCGCCTACGGCGTCCGCAGCGGGGTGATGCAGCCGCAGCGGGTGCTCGCGGTCACCTTCACCGCCCGCGCGGCGGGGGAGATGCGCGGGCGGCTCCGCCAGCTCGGCGTCGAGGGCGTCCAGGCACGCACCTTCCACGCCGCCGCCCTGCGCCAGCTCCAGTACTTCTGGCCGCGCGTGATCGGCGGGGAGCTGCCCCGGCTGATCGAGCGCAAGGTCCAGCTGGTCGCCGAGGCCGCCGGGCGCTGCCGGCTCCGGCTGGAGCGCACCGAGCTGCGCGACCTCACCGGTGAGATCGAGTGGGCCAAGGTCACCCAGACGGTTCCCGAGGACTACCCGGCCGCGGCGGTGAAGGCCGGTCGGGAGACCCCGCGCGACCCGGCCGAGATCCGCCAGGTCTACAAGGTCTACGAGGAGCTCAAGCGCGACCGCGGGGTGATCGACTTCGAGGACGTGCTGCTGCTCGCGGTGGGTGTGCTCGACGAGCGGCCGGAGGTCGCCGAGCAGGTCCGGTCGCAGTACCAGCACTTCGTCGTGGACGAGTACCAGGACGTCTCGCCGCTCCAGCAGCGGCTGCTCGACCTCTGGCTCGGCCCGCGCTCCAGCATCTGCGTGGTCGGCGACGCCAGCCAGACGATCTACTCCTTCACCGGCGCCACCCCGGACTACCTGCTGGGCTTCCGGGCCCGGCATCCCGACGCCGAGGTGATCAAGCTGGTCCGCGACTACCGGTCCAGCCCCCAGGTGGTGCATCTCGCCAACGGGCTGCTCTCCCAGGCCCGCGGCCAGGCCGCCCAGCACCGGCTGGAGCTGGTCTCCCAGCGTGACCCGGGTCCCGAGCTGGCCTACGTCGAGTACCCGGACGAGCCCGCCGAGGCCGAGGGCACGGCCAAGCGCATCCGCGCGCTGCTGGATTCCGGCGTGCGGGCGAGCGAGGTCGCGGTGCTGTTCCGGGTCAACGCCCAGTCCGAGGTCTACGAGCAGGCCCTGGCCGACCAGGGCATCGCCTACCAGCTGCGCGGCGCCGAGCGGTTCTTCGAACGGCCCGAGGTGCGCGAGGCGGGCATGCTGCTGCGCGGCGCGGCCCGGGCCGGGGGCGGCGCGGTCGACCCGCTGCTGGAGGAGACGCCGGAGCGGCTGGCCGACCAGGTCCGCGCCGTCCTCTCCTCGCGCGGCTTCACCCCGCAGCCGCCGTCGGGGTCGGGCGCGGTGCGCGAGCGCTGGGAGTCGCTGGCCGCGCTGGTCCGGCTGGCCGAGGACTTCGAGACCGCCCGGCACGCGGCGCAGCAGCCCGCCGACCTCGCCGAGTACGTCGCCGAGCTGGACGCCCGTGCGGCGGCCCAGCACGCCCCGGCGGTGGAGGGCGTCACTCTCGCCTCGCTGCACTCGGCCAAGGGCCTGGAGTGGGATGCGGTGTTCCTGGTCGGTCTGACCGAGGGGATGATGCCGATCACCTACGCCAAGACCGACGAGCAGGTCGAGGAGGAGCGCCGCCTCCTCTACGTCGGTGTCACCCGGGCCCGGGAGCACCTCGGGCTCTCCTGGGCACTGGCCCGTTCACCCGGCGGGCGCGCCTCGCGCAACCCCTCGCGGTTCCTGGACGGCCTGCGTCCGGGATCGGCCACGCGCGGCGGCGCTCGGGGCACGGGGCGCGCGGGTGCGGCAGGCGCGGCGGGGGCCGGACGCGAGGGGCGCGCGTCCCGGTCCAGGTCGCCGATCAAGTGCCGTGTCTGCGGACGGGTGCTGACCGAGGCGGTGGAGCGCAAGCTGCGCCGCTGCGAGGAGTGCCCGTCGAGCCTGGACGAGGCCCTGTACGAGCGCCTGCGCGACTGGCGCAGCCGGGAGGCGCGCGAGCAGGGGCTGCCCGCGTACTGCGTCTTCACCGACGCCACGCTGATCGCGATCGCCGAGCAGCCGCCCGGCTCGGCTGGGGAGCTCGGCCAGATCTCCGGTGTCGGCCGCGCGAAGCTGGACAAGTACGGGGACGCCGTGCTGTCGTTGTGCGGGGGAGTCGACCCGGCGGCCACACCGTCGGAACGGCCCGATCAGGGGGACATCTCGGACCTGTGGGACGAGAACGGCACCTCTGAAGGATCACCTGAAGACTCGCCTGAAAAATAGTTTGCGCGCGCAGTGCGGAGCCTACTAGCGTGCCAGCAAGGTCAAGGAAACGAGACCTGGCCCACTCAGGTCCCACCTGTAGCGGGCATCTCTGCTGCACCAGCAGTCGTGGCAGCACGACTGACTGCGCACAGCAGGACGAAGGAAGTTGACCACCAGCGGGTCTGCGACGCCAGCAGACCCCGAGCACGTCGAAGGGAGGCGGACATTGTGAAGACCATGATCACCAAACTGACTGGGCGGACCCTGGCCGCCGAAGCCCTCGGCATGCCCTGCCTCGACGCCACCGCTGTCGATGCTCGTGGTTCCGAAGCTCTCGGCTTCGAGGCTCTCGGTTTCGAGGGTCTGGGCTTCGAGGGTCTGGGTCTGTCCTCCGTCGGTGCTGGTGCCGACGCCACCCGTGTGCGCCCGGCCGCTGCCCTTGTCGGCAATGGCTCCGGAGCCTGGGATGCGCGCCGTGACGAGCGACCGACCGAGGCATCCGTAGCACTGCTGGCCGCCTTCCCCGGCGGTTATGGCGACGTCGCGGGTGCCGGAGCCGGCTCGATCAAGCACCAGCAGTCCTTTGCCAGCCAGAAGCACACGCAGCACCTGCAGCACCAGATCGCCGCACAGGCGATCACGATGCGGGCCTTCCGCGGCCCACGTCCCTGGATAGAGCGAACCTGAACCTGCATCAGGTCGGCACTTCCAGGGCCGCGGAATCCCGAATCGGGATCCGCGGCCCTTCTGTTTGCTCCGGGCAGACCAGTCCGAACGCAACAGCCAGTCAGAGCACATCGACTCACAAGAGGAAGACGACGCGAACGTGTCATCGGTGACCAGCCCACACGCCCCGTCCGCAGCCCCTGCCGACCACTTCGACGACTCCCACCCCCCGGAGGTATCCCTGATGCAGCTCACCGCTTTCGAGGAGGCCGAGACGCTCGGCGTCCCGATCCCCTGCCGGACCCTCGACCCCGAGGTCTTCTTCGCCGAGACCCCGGCCGATGTCGAGTACGCCAAGACCCTCTGCGGCGCCTGCCCGGTGAAGGCCGCCTGCCTCGCCGGTGCGCTGGAGCGGCGTGAGCCGTGGGGCGTCTGGGGTGGGGAGCTCTTCGTCCAGGGCGTGGTGGTGGCCCGGAAGCGGCCGCGTGGCCGTCCGCGCAAGAACGAGGCTCTGGTGTGACCGCGGCAAGCGCGCTGCGCGACTCCATTCGCGAGATCGCCGATCCGTCCGGAGATCTTCGCAACCACCCCGTCCCTACCACCGACAAGCAGGTCCCTTCGATGAACCGTCCCGCCGATCAGCGCCCCCGCAGCACAAGCCGCGTCGAGAACACCCAGAACAGGACCCTCGCAATGCAACTCATGCCCGAAGCCCTGGCTCGAGTCCAACACCAAGAACGCCTGGACGTCGCGGACCGCGAACGAATTGTCCGCGCGCTCCGACTCAAGCGAAGGGCCGAGCGCGCCACGCTCCGTGCGCGGCGCGCTCTGGCCGGCGCTCTTCTCTGAGCAGTAAGCAGTAGCTGCAACAACTGAGTTCAGAAGTACACAGCAGACATCGATCGGGCCCGCTCCCGCAACGGGGGCGGGCCCGAGGGCTTTCCGGCCGCGATCGGCGAACGGTGACTCAGGGACTGTCCTGGTCGGCGTCCGGCTCTCCGGCGAAGCCGGGGAGCCAGTCGAGGAGTTCGTCGCGGAACGGCGCGGTCGCGTCCAGCTGGCACAGCACGCCGATGGTGCTCAGGGTGACCCGGTGGATGAGCAGGTAGGACGGAGGCAGGTTGAGCTGCCGACCCAGCGCGTAGGCGGGGGAGCGCGGATCACCGATCCGGGCCGCCTGGGCGCGCATCCAGCTGCGCGTGAAGCGGAACTCCGGCACCGCGGCCGGCTCGATGATCGGCAGCACGTAGTCCAGCACCGCGTCCGGGTCCAGGTCGATGGTGGGCTTGACGAAGCCCTCCTGGCGCAGCATCTCCAGAACCCCGGAGGCGTCGCCCGCCAGCGCCATCCGCAACGCGGCCCCTATGGGCACCGGCAGGCCCTCCGGCAGCCGGTCGACCGTGCCGAAGTCCAGGACGCCGAGCTGCCAGCCCTCCGCAGGGCCGTCGTCGACGACCAGCCGGAAGTTCCCCGGGTGCGGGTCGGCGTGGAGCAGGCCGGTGCGCGCGGGACCGGCGAAGAGGAACCGGGCCAGCAACTTGCCCGCGCGGTCGCGCTGCTCCTGGCTGCCGGAGGCGATGATCTCCGACAGCGGGATGCCTTCGAGCCACTCGGTGACCAGCACCTGGTCGGCATGGTGGACCACGGCCGGGACCCGGATCTCCGGGTCGTCGGCGAACTCCTCGGCGTGGATCTGCTGGGACTCGGCCTCCAGGGCGTAGTCCAGCTCCTCGGCGATCCGGTTGCGCAGCTCGGCGATCAGCGGCTTGACGTCCAGACCGGGGATCAGCGGACCGATCAGCCGCGCGACCCGGCCGAGTTGGGTCAGGTCGGAGAGGAGCGCGTCGCCCGCGCCCGGGTACTGCACCTTGACCGCGACCTCGCGGCCGTCGTGCCAGACCGCCCGGTGCACCTGGCCGATGGATGCGGCGGCGGCCGGCTTGTCCTCGAACGAGGAGAACAACTCCCGCCAGTCGGGCCCGATCCGCTCGGTCAGGGCGGCGTGCACGGAGGCCGCAGGCATCGGCGGGGCCGCCTCCTGAAGCTTCGTCAGGGCGGCCCGGTAGGGGCTGGCGACCTCCTCCGGGAGGGCGGCCTCGAAGACGGACAGGGCCTGGCCGAACTTCATGGCCCCGCCCTTCAACTCGCCCAGGACCTTGAACAGCTGGTCGGCCGTGCGCTGTTGGAGCTCGGCGGCGACGACGTCGGCGGGACGCCCGCCGATCCGCTTGCCCAGGCCGAGGGTTGCGCGTCCGGCTATCCCCAGCGGCAGGGCAGCGAGCTTGGCGGTGCGGGTCACTGCCTTCCGCGGAAGATCGCTCACGGATGCCTCCCAGCCTCAAGGGCGGTTGCCGACGCCCTGCCGGCGTCGCGCCTGGTCCTCGTCATTCTGCCCCCGCATGCCAGCAACAGCCGCAATCGGGGTGGGGATCGAGCGGGCGACGGCGCATAGAGCCGTCGACCATCGAGATGTCGACCCACCCGCCAAGGCTAGGCGGTGTGCCACCGTCCAGGAAGATCAGCGCGTGCATGGCGGCGGTTGCCGCGACCGTGGCGGCCAGCGTGGCGTCACAGGCGGCACCCGGGCCGCTGCCCAGCCCGCTCCGGCTGCTGCAGTGCTGGGCCAGCAGCAGCGGCCAGCTCGGGTCGGCGTCCGAACGGTGGCAGGACCGGCACCGCCCGCAGGGGCTCACCCCGGGGAGCACCAGTGGGCCCACCGAACCGACCGTCTCCACGACCCCGGCGTAGAGATGCGGCAGTGCCGCCTGTTGCAGCGCCTGGCCGAGCTCCGGATCGGGCAGGCCGCGCGGTGCGACCACGACCAGATCGGGCGGGCGCTGGGCGCCGGCCGTCTCGTCGGGCTGGCCGGGCGCGGCCCGGCGTACGGCGGCCCGGGCCGCATCGGTGCGCAGCCGCCCGGCGTCATGGGGACGCAACCCGGCGGGGGAGGCGTCCTCGGGCAGCGCCCGACCGCTGTCCCGGACGCGGACCCTCCCCACCCCGGCCGCGGCGAGGAGCGATGCCACGGCCGCTCCGACGCGGCCGGCGCCGCGCACCTCGACCCGCGCCCTCCGTCGCGCCAGCAGCGCCGCAGGGGCCGCGCCCGGGCCGGGTCTGGCGAGGGAGAGGGCGGCCAGATCCGGGGCGAGCCTGGCCCGCTCACCGGGTGGCAGCGAGAGCAGTGGGCGGTGTGTCGTGCTGTCGTCCAGGGCGTCGCACGCGCGCAGCCCGCTCAGCAGCTCGTCCACCCGATCCTGACTGATCCCGATCCGCGCCGCCTCGGCCACGAGCGCGGGGAACTCGCGGGTGCCGTCGAGGAGGTCGAGGAACTCGGCCTCCTCGGGGCAGGCGGCGAGCACGCCGCCGTGCCCCGGACCGACACCGAACTGGAGGGTCTCGCGGTCGCGCCAGGCTCGGCGCAGGGCGGGCTTGAGGCAGGGGCGCATCGTTGGCTCCGTTCCCTCGCGTGAGGTCTCCGGCGTCGGGCCGCCGGGAGGTGGGAGCAGCATCGTCGCGCGGGGATGCGACAAGCGCGAAAAGTTATCCACAGGGCTGTGGATATTGTCCGATGATCGACGATCATGGGGTGCTGTGCGGCGCCACTTGGTCCGGTTTTGCTCGGAGTTAGGCATATTCCCGATGTGGTGATGACCACCCGATAGGAGATTTTCGGCCAGCAGGTCGGGACATTTGTCAGCATCGGCAGGTAGCGTCTCCGACGTGGCTGCGGGTTCGGAAGAACGTCCTGCTGTGCCGCGCAGGTCTGTTCTGGCAGCAGCCAAGAGCCGGTCCGCGGCGCAGGCCGTCGAGGTGCGCAGGAGTACTCGGCGAAGCCGCACCGTGTCCGCCTACCGCGAGGACGGACGCACCGTCATCCTCATCCCGGCGCGGATGTCGGAGGCGGAGGAGAAGCGCTGGGTGGCCCAGATGCTGGACCGCCTGGACGCCAGGGAGAGCAAGCAGCAGCCGCGCGGTGACGACGAGCTGGCCGAGCGCGCTGGCGAGCTGTCCCGGAAGTACCTCGGCGGCCGGGCCAGGCCGCGAACCGTCCGCTGGGTGACGAACCAGAACACGCGCTGGGGTTCCTGCACCCCCTCCGACGGCACGATACGGCTCTCGCACCGCCTGCAGGGGATGCCGGAGTACGTCGTCGACTACGTCCTGCTGCACGAGTTGGCCCACCTGCTGGTGCCCGATCACGGGCGCCGCTTCTGGGCCCTGCTGGACGCGTACCCGCGGACCGAACGGGCCCGCGGGTACCTCGAGGGCGTCGTCGCCGCCCGCCTCCCCGCTCCGCGGGAAGGCTGCGACCACTAGGCCTGTCTTATGGATCAGGCCAGCGCCAACTGTGCCCGGCGGGCGAGGGCGCGGACGGAGTCGTCCGTCGGGTCGGGGAGCTCGG
The DNA here is from genome assembly GCF_041262505.1 of Streptacidiphilus sp. MAP5-3. Classification (NCBI taxonomy): domain Bacteria; kingdom Bacillati; phylum Actinomycetota; class Actinomycetes; order Kitasatosporales; family Streptomycetaceae; genus Streptacidiphilus; species Streptacidiphilus sp. MAP5-3. The sequence goes on along the minus strand of NZ_JBGCCL010000001.1, from coordinate 360,616 downwards.
AGAGGTCGAACCAACGGAGATCCAGGGATTCGTCGCTGATCTCGGCGACGGCTCCCGTCGGGGCCAGGACGAGGTACTGCACGTCGAGGTGAGTGTTCTCCGGGGCGTCCTTGCCCGCGCAGCGCACCGCGTGGCGGTCGAGCTTGACCGGACCGTCGCCGAGCAGGGTCAGGCCGGTGTCGATGCCCGACTCCTCGCGGGCCTCGCGGAGCGCCGCCTCCGCGAGGGTGCTGTCCTCCGGTTCGCAGTGGCCGCCGAGTTGGAGCCAGCGCCCGACCTTGGGGTGCAGGGTGAGCAGCGCCCGGCCGCGCTCGGCGTCGACGACCAGCGCGCTGGCCGTGATGTGCGCCGGACGGCAGCTGCGCCAGACGCCGTCCGCGCGGGCGGCCAGGTGGTCCAGATAGTCGTGGCGGAGCAGGTCCTGCTCCGCGTCAGGCGCGTCCCAGTCGGTCAGGACGCGCACCGCGTCCGTGTGAAGAGTCGAGTCACCGAGAGTCACGTGAAGGGAGGAACTCACTTGTCCCCGTCCGACTTCTTGTCGTCGCCATCCACGTCGTCCCCGCTGTCTTTGCCGTCCGTTTCGCTGTCGGCGTCTTCCGGCTGCTGCTTGGGCCGGCCGCCAGCGGCCTCGTTGAGCAACTCGTCCAGCTTGGTGAAGTCGATGCCGCCCTCGGACAGCTCCGGGGCGTCGCCGCCGTGCACGAAGCCGTCCGGGTCGTCCAGGTCGGCTGCGGTCGGGAGCATGTCCGGGTGCTCCCAGAGGTCGTCGCGGCCGTCGGTGCCGCGGGCGTCGGCCAGCGAGGCCCACAGGCGGGAGGCGTCGCGGAGCCGGCGCGGACGCAGCTCCAGGCCGACCAGCGTGGCGAAGGTCTGTTCCGCCGGGCCGCCGGAGGCGCGACGGCGGCGCAGCGTCTCGCGCAGCGCGGCGGCGTGCGGCAGGTGCGGTGAGGCGGCGGCGTGGACGACCGCGTCGACCCAGCCCTCGACCAGTGCCAGCGCCGTCTCCAGTCGGGCCAGTGCGGCCTTCTGCTCGGGGGTGTCCTCGGGCTGGAAGAGACCGCCGCTCATCGCCTCCTGCAGTGACTCGGGGTTCGTCGGGTCGATCTGGCCGACCAGATCCTCGAGGCGGGAGGTGTCGACCTTGATGCCGCGCGCGTACGCGTCGACCGCGCCGAACAGGTGCTGGCGCAGCCACGGCACGTGCATGAAGAGGCGCTGGTGCGCGGCCTCGCGCAGGGCCAGGTACAGCCGCACCTCGTCGGCCGGGACGGAGAGGCCGTCGCCGAAGGTCTCGATGTTCTGGGGCAGCAGCGCCGCCTTGCCGACCGGGGCCAACGGCAGGCCGATGTCGGTCGAGCTCAGCACCTCGGCGGCGAGCGCGCCGAGCGCCTGGCCGATCTGGGTGCCGAACATGGCGCCGCCCATGGAGCGCATCACGCCGAGCAGCGGGCCGGCCATGGCCTGCATCTCCTCGGGCACGACGCCGCCCATGGCCGCGCCGACGCGCTCGGCGACGGGGTCGACCAGCTCCTGCCAGACGGGCTGGGTAGCCTCGATCCACTCGGCGCGGCTCCAGGCCGTGGCCGAGGTGGCGCCCGTCGGGAACGCCGTGGCGGAGTCGAGCCAGAGCTCGGCCAGACGCATCGCCTCGGCGACGGCGGTCTGCTCCGACTGCGAGACGGAGCGGTCCTTGGACCCCTCCTCGCCGGTGCCCTGGACGACCGCCTGGCGGGCGATGTTCTTGGCCAGCTCCCAGTTGACGGGGCCGCCGTCGAAGGAGAGCATCTGGCCGAGCTGCTGGAAGGCAGCGCCGATGTCGCCGGGGTTCATGCCGCCGAACAGTGCCGCGAAGGGATTGTCGCCGGACCCGCCCGCGCCGCCGGGACCGCCGGGCAGGCCGGGCATGCCTGGGAAACCGGGAAGGCCGAAGCCGAACGGGTTGTCACCGCCGGGGTTGTCGCCGCCAGGCTTGTCGCCCTTGCCGGACTCCTGGGAGCCACCAGTGTCGCCAGAGCCGCCGGAGCCGCCCTGCTTCCCCCCCTTGCCCTCCTCGGGCTCCTCAGGGGGAAGGCCGAAGCCGAAGGGGTTGTCGCTCACGAGTCGCCTCGATCTGATAGGCCGCGCCGGAAACACAGCGGGTGCCTGGTGCACCGCCATGCCCTGGGCTCGGGCAGGATGGACCGGTACGTGACACTTACGTACGCATCAAAACTAACCGTGGAGGGTAGCCGGTGAGTTCCCCAGCTTCGCACTTTCGCTCTGGGCTGACCGGCGACCGGGGCGGCCCGGCGGGCGCGGACGGGACCGAACCGGCCGCCGAGTACGAGGACGCCACGGCGGCCGCGCCGGAAGCCGCCGAGGAACTCCAGGACGGCATGGCGGAGGACGCGGCGAAGGACGTGCCGCTGGATGCGCCGGACGCCGTGCAGTGGGAAGCGCAGGACGCTGTCCCGGACTCGGTCGCGGGCGCGTCGGCCGTCGTGGTGGCCCCGCGTCCCGAGCCGGAGATCGAAAGCCCCGCCTACGACGGTCCGTCGTTGGTCGTCGCCGTGACCGGCGCGGCCTCGGGCATGGGCGAGCGCCTGGTCCGACGCCTGGCCGAGTCCCAGGGCGTCCGTCGGGTGCTGGCGATCGACGAACGCCGTGGCGAGACCAAGGGCGTCCAGTGGCGGGTGCTGGACGTGCGCGACCCGGCCGTCGCCGAGCGGCTGGCCGGAGTCGACGTGGTGGTGCACCTCGCGTTGGACCTCGGCATGGAGTCCGATCCCAAGGCGCGGTCGGCCTACAACGTGCGCGGCACCCAGACGGTGATCACCGCCGCCGCTGCGGCGGGTGTGCACCGGGTGGTGCTCTGCACTTCGGCGATGGTCTACGGCGCGCTCGCCGACAACGAGGTCCCGCTGGCGGAGGACGCGCCGCTGCGCGCCACCGAGGAGGCCACGTTGGTCGGGGACCTGCTGGAGATCGAGCGCCTGGCCGCCCGCGCACCCCACGTCCATCCCGGCCTCTCGGTGACCGTGCTGCGCCCGGCCGTGGTGGTCGGCCCCGGCGTGGACACCGTGCTGACCCGGCACTTCGAGGCACCACGACTGCTGGTGGTGGCGGGATCCCGGCCGTGCTGGCAGTTCTGCCATGTCGACGACCTCACCGCGGCGCTGGAGTACGCGGTGTTGGGCCTGGTCGAGGGGGAGGTCACGGTCGGCTGCGACGGCTGGCTGGAGCAGGAGGAGGTGGAGCAGATCACCGGCATCCGACGGATGGAGCTGCCCGCCACCCTCGCCCTCGGCACGGCCGCCCGGCTGCACCGCCTCGGCCTGACCCCGGCCCCCGCGGGCGACCTGGCCTACACGATGTACCCGTGGGTGGTCTCCGGCAGTCGGCTGCACGAGGCAGGCTGGCGTCCCCGTTACGGCAACGACCAGGTCCTGGCCGAGTTGCTGACCCAGGTCTCCGGCAACCACGCGGTCGCCGGGCGTCGGCTCAGTGGCAAGGACGCGGCGACCAGCCTGGGTGCCGCGGGTGCGACGGTCGCACTGGTCGGCACCGCGGCGTTGGTCCGGCGGGCCCGGAAGCGGCGACGCGGCTGAGTGCGGAGCCGAATTCGCGGAAGTCCAGTGTCACGATGCGGAATCAGGGGGTTGAACCCGGCGGCCGATCCGCCATCATGGACGGCATGAGCACCAACGACGACCCGATCCGTCTGCTCGCGCTGCGCGACACCCCTCTCTCGCTCGACGAGGTGTACGCGGCCGTCGAGCACGACGCCGCGGGTGGCACCGACATCTTCGTCGGCACCGTGCGGGACCACGACGGGGGCAAGGGCGTCACCGCCCTGGAGTACAGCGCTCACCCGACCGCGGAGGACGAGCTGCGGCGGATCGCGGAGAAGATCTGCGCCGACCACCAGGTGCTCGCGCTCGCCGCCGTGCACCGCGTCGGGCTGCTGGAGATCAACGACGTCGCGGTGATCGTGGCCGTCTCCTGCGCCCATCGGGGTGAGGCCTTCGAGGCCTGCCGCAGGCTGATCGACACGCTCAAGCACGACGTGCCGATCTGGAAGCACCAGCGCTTCGCCGACGGCACCGACGAGTGGGTCGCAGCCTGCTGAGTCGCGGGGCCGGGCCCGCAGGCGCGATCATGTCGGACGAGCCGGTGAGAAGGCGATGAGAACCTGCCGGCTCGGACGAAGTCGTCGCGCGTGACCGGGGCTGTTCGCTGATCGTTGTGCGTATCAACGGCTAGTCTGCTGATACCACGATGAGCTGGGAGAACGACATGAGTGTGCTCGCCTGGTGGATCATCCCGTTGGTGGGCGGGGTCCTGGCCGCGCTCTGGGTGACCTGGTCGTCCCGGACCCGTACTACGGGCGACTACGACTCGCTGCAGGGCTACGAGCGCTTCCGCGAGGCGATGGAACGCAAGGCTGACGGGCCGGAAGCGTAGTCCAGGGGGCGCGACGGCGATCGCGTCCCGTACTGTCGTGCCATGCCACGCCGTTCCGCGACGATGCTCGCCTCCACGCTGCTGCTGATAGCGCTGTTCTGCGTCGCCCTGCTCGTCCCCGCGCCCTACGCGGAGATGAGTCCCGGGCCGACGTACAACACGCTCGGCGACCAGAACGGCAAGCCGGTCATCGTGATCAACGGTCAGAAGACCTACCCGACGTCGGGCAACCTCAACATGACCACGGTCGAGGTCAGCAGCGCGGACTACCAGCCGAACCTGATCTCGGCACTCGCCGGCTGGTTCGACAGCAGCATGGCGATCGTCCCGCACGACACCCTCTACCCCGAAGGCCAGACCGAGCAGCAGGCCCAGCAGCAGAATGCCGAGGAGTTCTCCTCCTCGCAGGACAGCGCGAGGACCGCTGCGCTGACCCAACTCGGCTACAAGGTCGAGGCGGAGGTCGTGGTCGCGGCCGTGGTCGAGGACAGCCCCTCCATCGGCAAGCTGCACGCGGGCGACGTGATCGTCGCGGTGGACGGCACGCCGGTCACCGACCCGAACCAGGTCGGCGCGCTGGTCACCAAGCACCAGCCCGGGCAGAACGTGGTCTTCACGGTGATCCCGGTGCAGAAGAGCTCGGACGTCACCGAGACGGCGGCGCAGCGTGCGGCGGTGGAGCAGCAGGTCACCGTCACCACGGCGGAGAACCCGAGCACCAAGAAGGCGATGGTCGGTATCCAGCCGGACGTCGAGCACACCTTCCCGTTCGACGTGGAGATCAACCTGGGCGACGTCGGTGGCCCGAGCGCCGGGCTCATGTTCGCCCTGGGCATCATCGACAAGCTCCAGCCGACGAACCTCACCGACGGGAAGTTCGTCGCCGGGACCGGGACGATCGACGACCAGGGCAATGTCGGGCCGATCGGCGGCATCAGCATGAAGATGATCGCTGCGCGCAACGCCGGGGCGCAGTACTTCATGACTCCGGCGGACAACTGTGCGGAGGCGGCGTCGGCGACGCCGTCGGGCCTGACGCTCGTCAAGGAGACGACGCTCAAGGGCGCGCTCGCCGCGCTCGCGGACATCCGCACCGGGGACACGGCGGCGCTGCCGAGCTGTAGCAGCAAGTAGCAGCAAGTAGCTCTGACGCGCTCAGCGGTTCAGATTCTGCAAGCGAGGTAGCTGCAACACCTCAGGGGCGCGGGGCTCTGCTGCGCTGCGGCTCCGCCGCGTGGGCGCCGACAATCCCCCTGCCTTCGGCGGGGGGACCCCCATCCCACGCAGGTGGAGCACCGAACGTTCAGGGCCATCCGCACAGGGTGGTGTCTCGCGCCCCGCAGCGGAGCCGCATATCGGCAGAGCCCCGCGCCCCTGGTGGCGCCGGAGGCGGTCAGCTGAACGTCGTCAGGAGGGCGTCGGCGAGGCCGGGGACGAGGGCGGGGCCGGTGAGGACCTCGCGGGGGGAGTCCTTCTCGCGGAGGCGGAGTGCCGTCTCGCGGGTGCCGTCGCGGAGGACCGCGACGGTCATGCGGACCTCCTGCCGTTCCGGATGCTGGGCGACGAACGCCGACAGCTCCTTCTCGCTCTTGCCCTTGGGCATGCTCGACTCCGCCGACGGCGGCAGGAACAGGCGCTCGACGACCAGCGCGCAGCCCGCGACCGCGTCCGGCCAGGCGATCGTGCCGAGGAACTCGTCCAGCTTCGCGCCGCGCGGCAGCTCCTCCTGTTCGATCGGGGTGAGCTCGCCCTCCGCGCCCGGCTCCAGGCCGAGCTGGCGGGCCAGGGCCGGCTCGTCGGCCAGCAGGTGCGAGGTGTCCACCAGCGCGAAGAGGCGGGCGGGCTGGTCCCAGCCCAGGCCTGCGACGTACTCGTCGATCTCGAGCGCGGCGCGGGTCAGCGGGCGGGCGGCGGGGGGAGTGGCGTCGGACATGGAACCTATCCTCACACGTCGCCGGGAACTCAAATAATCGTCGTCGGAGTTGGACATACCGACCGCTGTACCGCTCTGCCCGCACCGAACCGCTCCGAACGCCCCGCCCGCACCGAACGACGACGAGCCCGAGGATCCGCCGTGGTTTTCCAGATGCCGACGCCAGGCCCGACCCGGCGTCGACCCCGGGTGCTGCCGCTGGCCTCGGCGATCTCGGGCGGCGTGGTGCTTGCGGCGCTGGTCGTGCTGGTGGCCCCCACCTGGGGACAGCTGTTCCTGTTCCTGGTGTTCGGTTCGGTGATGGCGGTCATGGTCGGGGTGAACTGCTGGCTGGCGCACCGGTTGCGGCAGCCGCTCAGTGTGATGTCACCCGAGCAGGTGAGCCTGGACCCGTGTAGGCAGCTGGTCGTCGGGCGCAAGCCGATGCTGCTGGCCACGGTCGCCGGGGTGCCCGGCGTCCTGGCGGGCGCGGCGGCGGCGACGCATGCCGAGCTGTGGCAGGAGACGGTGCACCAGGTCCCTTGGGGGGCGCGGGATCCGTACTTCCACCTGGACTACAGCTTCTACCTGACGACCGTGCCCTGGTACCGGTTCCTGGTGGACTTCGGCTTCGCCGCCGCCTTCGCCTCGCTGGTGGCCTCGGGGGCGGTGCACTACCTCTACGGCGGGCTCCAGCTCCAGGATCGGCGAAGACGGAGTACGGACGCGGCGCGGGTGCAGATGTCGCTGCTGCTGGCGCTGCTGCTCGCACTCAAGGCCGTCGCGTACTGGCTCGATCGCTTCGACGTGGTCGGGCGTGCCGCGGAGCTCGGTCCGCGTGAGCTGACCGCCTGGCTGCAGGCCAAGTCGCTGCTCTGCGTCGTGGCGCTGATCTGTGCGGCGCTGTTCCTGGCCGTGCCGGTGCGCCGCCGCTGGCTGCCGGCGGTGACCGGGCTGCTGCTGTTGGGGCTGTGCGAGGTGCTGGTCGACGGGCTGTATCCGACGCTGGTCGGCTATCTCGGTTGAGCGGCCGCCGAGTGGCGCTGCGGGGCTGGTCAGGGGCGACGCCGGGCCCGTGCTATGGTTAAGACACAACGACGCGGGGTGGAGCAGCTCGGTAGCTCGCTGGGCTCATAACCCAGAGGTCGCAGGTTCAAATCCTGTCCCCGCTACCAAAAAGAAGGCCCGGTGCCCATGGCACCGGGCCTTCTTGCATGCCCGACCCCCGCATGCCCGACCCCCGCATGCCCGATTCCCGCCCATCCGGCTCCTGCATGCCCGGCTCTCCCGTGCGGGGATCCTGCCGTTCACCTCGGGGCTATAGCGATTTGCTCTGATCACCCTGGATGTCGTACGGTTAAGACACAACGACGCGGGGTGGAGCAGCTCGGTAGCTCGCTGGGCTCATAACCCAGAGGTCGCAGGTTCAAATCCTGTCCCCGCTACGAAGAAGAAGGCCCGGTGCAAGCACCGGGCCTTCTTCGTGCGCCCGTCCGGGCGAGGCCCGTGTGGCCTGCTCGTCCGAACGGGTACGGAATCTGACGCGCAGTCTTATGCCGTCCGCGGTGGGGAAGGTGGGGGCTCACCGGACGTTGTGGGACGTCATGGGGCCGAGGGCGTCAGGGTCTCGCACGAATGTTTCACAGTAGACGTGTCGCGAAATCGACAAAGCGCTGAAGTAGCCTCGCAAGCTGCGGTATACCAGGTGTACGCGGGTTGCGGATGGTGCCACGATGAGCTCGATGGGGGAGATTGCGTACCGGGGGCGCCCGCAGCCCCGGCGGACGCGGGAGTCGACATGTCGGTAAAGGCGGGAGGCCCAGTAGGGGCCGAGCAAGCGGGGCAGCTGCCGATGCAGCGAGCGGACGAGGCCCAGCCGGACGAGGACGAGGCGTCGGCCCCCGACCTCGCCGCGCCCGTCGTCGCCCAGTCGACGTCCTCCGTCTGGTCCTCCGTCAGGTTTCGCCTGACGGCCCTGACAGAGCCTTCCGGCCCGGGCCGTGCGACCGACCTCGCCGATCCCACCGACCTCGCCGACGCTTCCGGTCCCGCCGCGCCTACCCATCCTGGCGAGGCGGACGCCGCCGACTCGGCGCCGGGCCCGCTCCACCGGATCGGTCGGTTCGACGACCAGCCCGCGTGCGAGCCGCCGACAGCCGTGGGGAGCTTCGAGTCCGTCCTCGCCGCGCAGGAGGAGAGCGCGCTGGAGGCCCGCTACCGCAAGGCCGCCGACGAGGGCGATGCCGCCGCGGCCAGCCTGCTCGGTGCGCTGCTGCTGAGACGCGGGGACCTGGACGCGGCCGAGTCCCACCTCCGTCGCGCGGCGGCGGCCGGGCTGCGGGCGGGAGCCAACAACCTCGGGGTGCTGCTGCACCAGCGCGGCCACCGCGAGGAGGCCGGACAGTGGTGGCGAGCCGCCGCGGTGGCCGGCAGCGCGCCCGCGGCGCACGCGCTCGGCCTGCACCTGCGCGACCACGGTGACGAGCCCGGCGCGGAGTACTGGCTGCTCCAGGCCGCCGAGCAGGGCCACACCGGCGGTGCCTACGCCCTGGGGGACCTGCTCGAACACCGTCGCGACTCCGTCCGGGCCGAGAAGTGGTTCCGCGTGGCGGCCGAGGTCGGCCATCGCGAGGCCGCCTACCGGCTGGGCCGTCTGCGCGAGACGGTGAAGGACCCCTCCGGCGCGGAGCCGTGGTACCGACAGGCGGCGGCGCGCAGCCATGCCGCAGCCGCGTTGCGGCTGGGCAGCCTGCTGGAGGCGCGCGGCGACCGGGAGGAGGCCGCCCGCTGGTACCGCCAGGCCGCCCAGGCGGGGGAGACCCGCGCGGCCTGCGCCATGGGCTTCCTGCTCCGGGACCAGGGCGACGCCGTCGGCGCGGCCGACTGGTGGCGCGAGGCCGCGGAGACGGGTGACGGCAACGCCGCCAACGCGCTGGGCGCGCTCCACGACGAGTGGGGCGAGACCGAGATGGCCGAGCAGTGGTACCGCACCGCGTTGGAGGCCGGGGACCACAACGGCGCGTTCAACCTCGGACTGATGGCCGCCGCGCAGGGCAAGGAGGCCACGGCGGAGCAGTGGTACCGCCGGGCCGCCTACGCAGGGCACCGGGAGGCCAGCAACGCGCTGGCCGTGATGCTGCTCCAGCGCGGCGACACCCCCGGCGCGGAGCCGTGGTTCTCCAAGGCCGCCGAGGCCGGCTCGGTCGATGCCGCCTACAACCTCGGCATCCTCCACTCCGAGCGCGGCGAGCTCCACTCGGCCCAGGCGTGGTACGCCCGCGCGGCGGCCGAGGGCCATGCGGCGGCGGCGCTGCAGCTCGGCGTCGCCAAGGAGCGGCGTGGTGACTTCGGCACCGCGATCGTCCGCTACCGGCAGGCTGCTGACGGAGGTTCGGCGGAGGGCGCGTTCCGGCTGGCGGTGCTGCTGGAGCGACGCGAGGACGAGACCGGGCTGCGCGGCGAGGACGTGGAGCAGTGGTATCGACGGGCGGCGGAGGCGGGCCACGGCCGGGCGGCCGTCCGGATCGGTGTGCGCGCGGCGGAGCGTGGTGAGGTCCGTGAGGCTGAGCACTGGTACCGGCGGGCGGCCGAGGGCGGCAGCCGCAGCGGCGCGTTCAACCTCGGCCTGCTGCTGGCGCGCGAGGGCGGCGAGTCCGAGGCGATGCGGTGGTACGCGGCGGCGGCGGAGGCCGGACACGGACGCGCGGCGCTCCGGTTGGCGCTGATCGCGGCACGCCGCGGTGAGCTGCGGGAGGCGCGCGGTTGGTGCGTGCGCGCGGCGGAGCTGGGCCCGGAGGCGGTGACGGAGCGCGCGGAGCGGCTGCTTGCGGCACTCCGTGCGGAGCTGTCGGCGTAAGGCTCGGGCCTGTCCGGCGACGTCAGGCCTTGGCGGCGCAGTCCGGGCAGAGGCCGCGGTAGGTGACCTCGACGCCGGAGATCGCGAAGCCGAAGCGCTCGGCCGTCGGCAGCGCGCCGAGCGGGTCACCCAAGGGATGGACGTCGCGGATGGTCCCGCAGGACTGGCAGACCAGGTGCTGGTGGGCGTGGTGCGCGTTCGGGTCGTAGCGCTTGGCCCGGCCGTCCGTGCTGACTTCGAGGACCTCGCCGAGGCCGACCATCTCGCCGAGCGTGTTGTAGACGGTGGCCCGGCTGATCTCCGGCAGCAGCTCGACGGCGCGCGCGTGCACCTCGTCCGCGGTGAAGTGGACGTGGTCACCGTCCAGGACCTGCGCGACGACCCGCCGCTGCGCGGTCAGCCGCCAGCCGCGGGTACGAAGACGTTCCAGCAGGTCACTCATGCGATGAGGGTATCAAGGGGTTGGATGCCGTACGGAGATGGCCCGAATCGTGAAATGGACCACGTCCAGGCCGCGCAGAGCGGCTGCTGAGCGGGACGGCTCAGACGGTGGACTGCTCGGCCTCGGTCGCCTTCGGGGTGTCCAGCCACTGCTCCGCCTTCTTCTCAGCGCGGCGCTTGAGCAGGATCAGCCCGGCCAGGGCGACGACGATCACGCCGACGAAGATCCAGCTCGCCACCGAGGCGTAGTGCTCCACCTGGTGCCAGCCCGCGCCCGCGAAGTAGCCGAGCAGCGAGAAGCCGGTCGCCCAGAGCGCGCCGCCGAGCATGTTCCAGGTCAGGAACGTCCGGTACGGCATCTCGGAGACTCCGCACAGCCCCGGGACCAGGGCCCGCAGGGCGGCGGCGAAGCGACCGGCGAAGACGGCCTTGCCGCCGAGACGCTGGATCAGCTCCTTGCTCTGCCGGACGCTGGACGGCTTGATCACCTTGGCCGGCAGACGTCCCAGGAGGGTGTCGCCCCAGCGCTTGCCGACCGCGTAGCCGATGCTGTCGCCGATCACCGCGCCGAGGATCGCCGCGACCAGTACCTCCCACAGCGCCGTCCGCCCGTTGAAGGCCGTCACGCCGCCGATCACGACGGCGGTCTCGCCCGGGATGACGAAGCCGAGGAAGACGCTCGACTCCAGCGCGGGCAGCAGGAACACGGCGATCAGCACCAGCGTGGCGTTGAGCCCCATCAGGTGGTCGCTGATCCAGGACACAGGCAGTCCTCAGGCAGGAGGGCAAGAACGGACGTTCGTACCGTACCGTCCCCAGGGGTAAGGAGTGGATCAGCCGTCACCCGACGGTGCGTCACCCGACGGTGCGTCAGCCGAGGCGGCTCAGTGCCTCGCCGTGCAGCAGGCCGTTGCTCGCGACGGCGTTGCCGCTGCGGACACCCGGGATGCCGTCCAGGCCGGTGAAACGGCCGCCGGCCTCCTCGACGATGACGCAGTTGGCGGCCATGTCCCAGAGGCTGAGCTCGGGCTCGGCGGCGATGTCGACCGCGCCCTCGGCGACCATCATGTAGGACCAGAAGTCGCCGTAGGCGCGGGTGCGCCAGCAGGCGCGGGTGAGGTCGAGGAAGTCGTCGAGCTTGCCGCGCTCCTCCCAGCCGCTGAGGGAGGAGTAGGAGAACGAGGCGTCCTCGAGACGGGACACCTCGGAGACCCGGATCCTGGCCGCGCGGGTGAGGCTCCGGCCGGTGAACGCGCCGGTGCCGCGCGCGGCCCACCAACGCCGACCCAGTGCGGGCGCCGACACCAGGCCGACGACGGGCTGCTCGCCGCCGGGGCCCAGCTCCACCAGGGAGATCAGGGTGGCCCAGACCGGGACGCCGCGGATGAAGTTCTTGGTCCCGTCGATCGGGTCGATCACCCAACGGCGCGGGCTCTGGCCGGTCGTGGTGCCGTACTCCTCGCCCAGGACGGAGTCGCGTGGACGGGCCCGGTGCAGGTCGCCGCGGATGAGGTCCTCGACGGCCTTGTCCGCGTCGCTCACCGGGGTGAGGTCCGGCTTGGTCTCCACGGTGAGGTCCAGCGCACGGAAGCGCTCGAGGGTCACCGAGTCGGCGTGGTCAGCCAGAACGTGGGCAAGGCGCAGATCGTCGGAGTAGTCGGCCATGCCCCGAACAGTAACGATCGTGGGGGGTGCGGGGCCAGCGCGTGGCCGCGCGCGGCGCGTGGGAGTTCAGCGGGGGTTCAGTGGCCCGAGCCGCTGAGCTGGAGTCCGATGACGCCGATCAGGACGAGACCGATGGACACCAACTTGAGCGCGGAGACCAGGTCACCGAGCCAGATCATCCCGACCACGGCGGTCCCGGCGGCGCCGATTCCGGTCCAGACGGCGTAGGCGGGGCCGACGTCGAGGGTCTTCAGCGAGAGGGTCAGCAGACCGAAGCTGCCGAGTGCGAAGCAGGCGAACCCGACGGTGGGCCAGACCTTGGAGAATCCGTCGCTGAGCTTGAGGCAGATGGCGAAACCTGTTTCCAGGATCCCGGCGACGACCACGAACACCCAGGCCACGCAGTGCACCTCTCGCTGAGGGAATGATCACTCGGCTTCCATGATCAGCGAGCGGTGCACTTTTGGCATCCGGGGCAGTTGCGCTTACCTCAGGGGCACGGGGCCCCTGGGGGTGGAACTGACTCTCAGTCCCCTTCGCGGGCCTCGCGGGTGGAGAGCAGGCGGCGGAGGGAGTACAGCCGGGCCTGGTCCGCGTGGCCGTCGGCCACCCACGCGTCCAACGCGCAGTCAGGTTCGTCGTGCGAGCACGCACGTGGGCAGCCCTCCGTGCCCGGTTCGAGGTCCGGGAAGGCGTGGATCACGCGGGACGGCTCGATGTGGGAGAGGCCGAAGGACCGGAAGCCCGGGGTGTCGACCACCCAACCCGTCTCCTCGCCCTTCTTCGCCGGCAGCCGCAGCGCCAGCGCCGACGTGGTGGTGTGCCGACCGCGGCCGGTGACCGCGTTGACGTGGCCGGTGAGGCGCTGGTGGTCCGGGACCAGCGCGTTGACCAGGGTCGTCTTGCCGACGCCGCTGTGGCCGATGAAGACCGTGACCAGCCCGCGCAGCAGCTCGCGGACGGCCTCCGCGCCCTCTCCGGCGAGTTCGTCCCGACTGGTCACCACATACCGGACGCCCAGCGGGGCGTAGGTCTCCAGCATCGGTTCCGCCGAAGCGAGATCGGCCTTGGTCAGGACCAGGAGCGGTTCCATGCCCGCGTCGTACGCGGCGACCAGGCAGCGGTCGATCAGGCGTGGGCGCGGTTCGGGGTCGGCGAGGGCGGTGACGATGGCCAGCTGGTCCGCGTTGGCGACGACGATCCGCTCGTACGGGTCGTCGTCGTCCGCGGTGCGGCGCAGCACGGAGGTGCGTTCCTCGACGCGGACGATCCGGGCCAGCGAGCCCGCCTCGCCGGAGAGGTCGCCGACCAGGGCGACCAGGTCGCCCACGACGACGCCCTTGCGGCCCAGTTCGCGGGCCTTCATCGCGGTGATCTCGCGTTCGCGCTTGGTGCCCGCGTCGATCAGGCAGGTGAAGCGCCCCCGGTCGATCGTGAGGATCATGCCTTCGGCGGCGTCCTCGTGGGTCGGGCGGATCCGGGTGCGAGGGCGGGAACCGCGCCGGGAGGGGCGGTTGCGGATGTCGTCCTCGTCGGCGTCCTTGCCGTAGCGGCGCATGGCGGGGCCCCTAGCCCTTCGCTCCGAGCAGGCCTGCCCAGAGATCGGGGAAGTCGGGCAGGGTCTTCGCGGTCGTCGCCACGTTCTCCACCTCCACGCCCGGCACGACCAGGCCGAGCACGGCAGCGGCCGTGGCCAACCGGTGGTCCTCGTAGGTGTGGAAGACACCGCCGCGCAGCGGGCGCGGCTTGATCCGCAGGCCGTCCTCGGTCTCGGTGACGTCGCCGCCGAGCGCGTTCAGCTCGCGGGCCAGGGCGGCCAGGCGGTCGGTCTCGTGCATCCGCAGGTGGGCGATGCCGCTCAGGGTCGACGGCGAGTCGGCCAGCGCGGCGACGGCCGCGACGACGGGGGTGAGCTCGCCGACCGCGTGCAGGTCGGCGTCGATGCCGTGGACGCGGCCGGTTCCGGTGAAGTGGAGGCCCTCCTCGGTCAGCTCGCAGGAGCCACCCATCCGGGTGAAGAGGTCACGGAGCTGGTCACCTGGCTGGCTGGTCCGCTCGGGCCAGTCACGGACGGTGACGGTACCGCCGGTGACCAGGGCGGCGGCCAGGAACGGCGCGGCGTTGGAGAGGTCGGGCTCGACCACCACGTCGCGGCCGAGCAGCGCGCCCGGAGTCACGCGCCAGACGTCCGGCTCACCGCCGTCCTCGGGGGCGTCGACCTGGGCGCCTGCGGCGCGCAGCATCTCGACCGTCATCCGGATGTGCGGCAGCGACGGCACCGGTTCGCCGACGTGGCGGACCTCGACGCCGTGCTGGAACCGGGGACCGGAGAGCAGCAGCGCGCTGACGAACTGCGAGGAGCTGGACGCGTCCACGGTGACCGTGCCGCCGACCAGGCCGCCGGTGCCGTGGACGGTCAGCGGCAGCGCGCCGCGTCCGCCGTCCTCGATCCGGGCGCCGAGGGCGCGCAGCGCGTCGATCACGCCGCCGAGCGGGCGCTCGTGGGAGCGCGGGTCGCCGTCGAAGGCGATGTCGCCGTCGGCGAGGGCGGCGACCGGAGGGAGGAAGCGCATCACCGTGCCGGCGTTGCCGACGTCGATCCGGGCCGGGCCGCCGAGCGGCGCGGGCAGCACCCGCCAGGCGTCGCCGCCGCCGCTGACGCCGCTGGTGGAGTTGAGCGTGTCCTCGACGCCGACCCCCAAGGCGCGCAGGCCGTCGGCCATCAGCAGGCTGTCGCGGCTGCGCAGCGGGCGGCGCACGTAGCCGGGTTGCGCGGCGAGGGCGGCAAGCACCAGCGCACGGTTGGTCGCGGACTTGGATCCGGGCACGGTGACCACCGCGTCGACGGGATCGGTCGCGGTCGGGGCAGGCCAGTGCAGCTCGGTCATGGTCACAAAGCTTACGGTCCGCGCCCGGTTCGGTTCAGAACGGCGGGCTGGGCCGACGGGTTCGGTCGATGGGCCGGGCTGATGGGCCGGCCCGGGTTGGTTCAGGGAATCAGCCAGCGGGCACCGACGAGCAGGGAGCCGAGGGAGACCGCGAGGAAGACGCCGACCCAGAACAGGCCGGGCAGGCGGGTGAGCCGGGCCAGCTGGTCCGCGTCCGAGTCACGGGCCTGGCCACGGGCGCGCTTGGTCTGCAGCTCCAGCACCGGCCGCACGCCCGCCAGCAGCAGGAACCAGACACAGAGATAGGCGAACGCGCCCTGCAGCTGCGCGCTGCCGAACCAGGAGACGGCGAAGCAGAGCCCGCCGGTCAGCAGCACCGTCAGCACGCCGTAGGCGTTGCGCACCTCGATCAGCACGCAGAGCAGCAGCGCCACGACCGCCCAGAGCAGGCCCGTGGTGTGTCCGGCCGCGAGCATCCACGCCCCGCCCAGGCCCAGCAGCGAGGGCGCGACGTATCCGGCGGCAGCGGTCAGCACCATGCCGGGGCCGTGCGGCTTGCCGGAGGAGACGGTCAGGCCGCTGGTGTCGGAGTGCAGCCGGATGCCGTGCAGCCGACGCCGCATCAGCAGCGCGACCAGGGCGTGGCCGCCCTCGTGAGCGATGGTGACCACGTTGCGGCTCAGTTGCCACACCATCCGCCAGCCCACGGCGAGCAGGGCGACGGCGGCCGTGGCCCAGATCACGGCTCCGCTGGGCAGGGCCTGGGTGCCGGTCAGCTGGTCCCAGACCTGGCTGATGCTGTGGGGCTGCATGCGGACTGCACTCCGGGGGACACGGGGACGGGGACGGCGGGCCATGGACCGCGGCGCCGAACGACGCACCGAACAAGGCTCCGAGCGAGGCGTGCAGCCTCGCACAAGGGGACGCCGCGCGACCAGTTCCCGGTTCGGGCGGTGTACCGGGAACCGGGCGGCGGGTACCGGTTGCTGGGCAGCCGGTGGCGGTCCGGCGGTTGGGACCGGTCCCCGGCCGGGAGCGTCGACCTGGCAAGGTGGGACACATGTGCGGACGGTACGCGTCGAGTCGTAAGCCCGAGGACCTGGTCGAGCTCTTCGAGGTCGCCTCGTGGGACCCGAAGGAGACCCTCGCGGCGGACTACAACGTCGCGCCGACCAAGGACGTCCTCGCGGTCCTGGAGCGGCCGATACGCGAGCAGGGGCCGGACCCGGTCCGGCAGTTGCGGGTGCTGCGCTGGGGCCTGGTGCCGTCCTGGGCCAAGGAGCCGGGCGTCGGCGTGAAGATGTTCAACGCGCGCAGCGAGACCGTCCACGAGAAGCCCGCCTACCGCCGCGCCTTCAGCACCCGTCGCTGCCTGCTCCCCGCCGACGGCTACTTCGAGTGGCACACCCCCGAGAAGCGCCCCGGGGAGAAGGCACCGAAGAAGCAGCCGTACTACGTGACACCGAAGGACGGCGCGGAGGTCGCCTTCGCCGGGCTCTACGAGTTCTGGCGGGACCGGAACATCCCCGAGGACGACCCGGCGGCCTGGCTCACCACCTGCACGGTCATCACCGTCGCCGCGGAGGAGGAGCTGGCGCACGTCCATCCGCGGATGCCGCTGATCCTGCCGCGCGACCGCTGGGACGACTGGCTGGACCGGTCGCTCACCGAAGAGGACGAACTCGCCGCGCTGCTGGCACCACCGGCTCCGGGACTGATGGAGCTCCGTCCGATCGGCCCGGCGGTCGGCAACTTCCGCAACAACGCCCCCGAACTGCTGGAGCGGGTCGAACCCGAGCCGGAGGAGGCCGGAACGCTCTTCTGAGGAGGCACCTCCGAGGACGCTCCTCCGAGGGCGGGACCCGCTGACGACGTGAGGTCCGGTCGGGGAATGAACAGCCGGGCCCGCTGGTTGTCGCCACTGTCAGGATCGAACACGTCAGTGGAAGGCAGCTCATGGTCGCAGCCGCATGCCAGGCCCGCCCGGAGGACGCGGCGGAGTCGTTCCTTGGCTGGGCCGCGTGGCCCGTCGCGGGCGATTCCTCTCCGAGCCCGATAGTCTCCTTGGCGAGCAAGCCATTCAGCGCCGAGGAGGTGGGTCCGGTCGCCGCGAAGGACACCGAGGAGACCGAGACGGAGCGCGTGCAGCGCTTCGAACGGGACGCCTTGGCATACCTGGACCAGCTGTACTCCGCTGCGTTGCGGATGACCCGCAACCCCGCGGACGCGGAGGACCTGCTGCAGGAGACGTTCGCGAAGGCGTTCGCCTCGTTCCACCAGTTCCGTGAGGGCACCAACCTCAAGGCCTGGCTGTACCGCATCCTGACCAACACGTTCATCAACTCCTACCGGAAGAAGCAGCGCGAGCCGCAGCGCACCGGTGCGGACGAGATCGAGGACTGGCAGCTGGCACGGGCCGAGTCGCACATGTCGACCGGCCTGCGCTCGGCGGAGACGCAGGCGCTGGACCACCTCCCGGACAGCGACGTGAAGGAAGCCCTGCAGGCGATCCCGGAGGAGTTCCGGATCGCGGTGTATCTCGCGGACGTCGAGGGCTTCGCGTACAAGGAGATTGCCGACATCATGGGGACACCCATCGGAACGGTGATGTCCCGCCTCCACCGCGGACGCCGCCAACTGCGGTCGCTGCTGGAGGACTACGCCCGTGACCGCGGGTTGGTCCCGGCCGGGAGCGGTGCGGGGGATGACCGGAAAGGCGCGGACTCATGAGCTGCGGCAACCACCACGACACTTCGTGCGACGACGTACTCGACCACCTCTACGAGTACCTCGACAACGAGATGGGCGAGGGCGACTGCGCCCGACTGCGCGAGCACTTGGACGAGTGCTCGCCCTGCCTCGACAAGTACGGTCTGGAGCAGGCGATCAAGGCCCTGGTGAAGCGGTCCTGCGGTTGTGACACCGCGCCGGCGGATCTCCGCGGCAAGGTGCTGGCGCGGATCGAGCGGATCCGTGCGGGGCTGCCGGTGGAGGGCGAGTTGCTCGCCCGCCCGACCGCGCAGGAGTAATCGCACTGTTCAGGGGCGTGGGGTTCCGCTCGGCGGAGCCCCACGCCCCGTGCGATTGCAACTCCCTGCGGAAGCGAAAAACTGGCCCCTCCCCGGTGTGAAGAAAACGTGCCGCATCGCGTGCTTCAAACCGGAGGCCCAGGGGTATCCAGTCACCCGATCGTGGAGTTTTTCGTGGAACGTCTGCCCCTGTGCGGGCGCTGTGCGATGAACTGAGGCCCGGACCTGGCGAAGGCGGAGCGGAGTCGGAGTCGGTGGCGGATGCGGAGATCGCGGGCTCGACTGCGGGCGGGGGCGGGGAACCTCTGGGGCTCGTGGGGCGCTGCTACGCGGTCGCGGTGATCACGGCGGCGCTGGTCTGCCCGCTGGAGCTCGGGGTGGGCGGCAGCCCGTGGAGCCAGGTGCTCGTGCTGGCCGCGCTGTACGTCGCGTGCGAGTGGCTGGTGCGGCGTCAGGCGCTCAGCGCCGCAGGCGGGGTGGAGACGCAGACGCGATGGACCGCGTTCTTCCCGGTGCTGCTCGCGGCAGCGACCCTGCTGCGGCCCGGGGCGGCGGCGCTTGTGCCGGTGCTGGGCGCGGTGCTCGCGCCCGCCGAGCCGCCGCGTGCGCTGCGGCGTGCCTGGAACGCGGCGCAGTTGGCGCTGGCCGCCTGCGCGGCGGCCGAGGTGTTCGATGCGACCGGTGGCAGCAGTGAGCTGACCCGGCGTCAGTTCCCTGAGGTGCTGGGGCCGACGCTGCTCGCCGCGCTGGCGTTCTGCGTGGTGACGGCGCTGCTGGTCGGCGGGATCAGGGTCGCCGCGGAGCGGGCGGACCCCTACACGGTGTGGCGCGGAGCGCTGCTCCGATCGCTGCTGCCCTGCCTGGGGTACGGGCTGATCGGGCTGATGATGGCCGTCCTCTGGAGCTCCTACGGCGGCCTGGCTGCCGTGCTCGTGCTGCTGCCGCTGACGGTGTCCTCGTGGGTCTACGCCCAGTTCCAGCAGGAGGAGGCCGCGCACCAGGCGACGGTCAGCGCGTTGGTGCAGGCGGTGGAGATCAAGGACGAGTACACCCGGGGCCACAGCGAGCGCGTCAGCCGCGCGTCGGTGCTGATGGCGCGGGAGCTGCGGATGGCGGAGGAGCGTGTCGCCTCGCTGCGGGTGGCCGGGATCCTGCACGACATCGGCAAGTTGGGCGTGCCGACGCGGGTGCTGCGCAAGAACGGTCCGCTGACCGACGACGAGCACGAGGCGGTGCAGCTGCACCCGACCTTCGGGCACGAGATGGTGCGCGGCATCGGCTTCCTGGGCGAGGCGCGCGAGGGCATCCTGCACCACCACGAGCGGATGGACGGGCGCGGCTACCCGACCGGCCTGGCGGGGGAGGAGATCCCGGAGTTCGCCCGCGTGATCGCGGTGGCGGACGCCTTCGACTCGATGACGTCCACCCGGTCGTACCGGCGCGGTCGGCCGGTCACCGAGGCGGTGGTGGAGCTGGAGCGGTGCGCCGGGAGCCAGTTCGACCCGGTGATGGTGGAGGCGCTGGTGCGTGCGGTGCGTCGCCACGGCTGGCAGCCGGCGGCTCCGACGGCGGCCGACGAGGACGCCCCGGACGTGCCGCTCGGCATCCGCGAGCCGAGGCGTCCGGCCGGGGCCGGTGCCTCGGGCGCGGGTGCCGCCGGGGTGAAGAACGCGGCCACCAGGGTGGCGCGTTGAGTCGTCGTGATCGGGCCCTGGCACGGGGGGGCCTGGCGCAGGAGTGGGAGGTGCGCAGACCGGCTGTGCCGATGCAGCAGGCCGTGTCGACGCGCGGCAGGAGCGGTCGGCGCAGCGGGGGCGCCGGTGCGCCGGCCACCGTCGATGCGGCGCGGGTCGGCCGACTGCCGCGTCGGGTCGTGGCCGTCTACGCCGCCGCGGTGCTGCTCGTCCTCGCGTCGGGCGTCTGGCTCGCGGTCTACGGCTTCGTCGAGGCGTGGATCGCCCTGGGCTTCGGGACGTTGGTGGCGGTCGGCGAGCTGTTGCGGACGACGCTGCCGGGCGACCGGGTGCAGGCACCGCTCGGCGCGGCGGCTGCGCTGGCGTACGCGCTGCTCGGCGCGCTGGCGGGGGAGCGGACGCATCACGGGGTGGCGCAGGTCGTGGTGGTGACCACGGGTGCGGCGATGGTCGGCATGGTGCCGAGGGTGGCGCGGGGGCGGCAGCCGTGCTGGGACTCGGTGGCCCGGCGGGTGCTCTCGGTCGGGGTGGCCGCGCTGCTGTTCCAGCCCTTCTACAACCGGGGGGTGCTGCTGCGGTACGGCTTGGAGCACGGTCCGGCCAACGGCGCCTATCTCGCGTTGTGCGCCGGGGTCGCGGCGCTGACCGACATGGGGTTGGCGGCGCTGTTGGCCGGGTCGCACTCCGGCGCGCGATTCGCGCACGCCTTGCGCGACGAGTGCTGCGCGCTGCTGCGGATCGGCTCGGCGATAGTCGCGACCGGTGTCGTGATCGCCATCGCGGCAGGAGAGATCGGGCTCTGGGCGCTGCCGCTCTTCTCCGTGCCGCTGCTGCTGACCCAGGCGGGTTTCCGCCGCTATGCCGCGATCCGGGCAACCCAGCGGCAGACCATCGCGAGCCTGGCCCGCGCCACCGAGGTCGCCGGATACACCCTGCCGGGCCACGCGCAGCGCGTCACCCTGTTGGCCTGCCGGGTCGGACGTGAACTCGCGCTGACCGAAGGCGAACTGCTGCTGCTCGAGTACGCGGCGCTGATGCACGACATCGGCCAACTCTCGTTGGTGGACCCGATTCCCGGCGGCGCGACGGCCCTGCTCTCGCGGGCGGAGCAGCGGCGGATCGGGCAGTTGGGCAGCGAGGTGATCCGCAGGACCGGCGTTCCGCCCGAAGTCGCCGAGATCGTGGCCCGGCTGGCCGAGCCCTACCGTCGTCCGGACGGCACCCGGGACGGTGATGTCCCGCTTGCCGCGCGCATTGTCCGCGTTGCCAACGCCTTCGACGACCTGGCGTGCGACGACCCGGGACCGGCCCGGCGCGAGGAGGTGCTCGTGCAGTTGCGGGAGGAGACCGCGCAGGAGTACGAACCCCGTGTGGTCGAGGCATTGGCCCGTGTTTGCCAAAGGATGCCTGGGTAGGCAGCGAGCGAGGGTGCGCTCATGGTTGGATGCTGATGCAGGGCCTTGCGGGTCCATGTGTCGACCTATGGATGAAGCAACGCCACATGTGCACGCGACAGTGCAGGGGACCGACAAGCGGCAGGCTGAGGTGAAGATCTTCAATCGAGCACGGCAGAGGCCGTCCGCCACCTGGCGGCAGACCACCGACCGCGCCTTCACGCTCATCGGTGACGGTCGGCTCGACGACGCGGGAGCACTCCTGGTCCGGGCGACGGACCTGGAGCCGTGGTTGTCCGACTCCTGGTTCAACCTGGCATTGCTGCACAAGTTCCGCCGGGACTGGGACCAGGCCCGCGCGGCCGGTCTGCGCGCCGTGGCGCTGCTGGACCGTGGCACCGGTACCGGCGCGCCGGACTGGTGGAACCTGGGCATCGCAGCGACCGCGCTCCAGGACTGGGCGCTGGCCCGCCGCGCGTGGCAGGCGTACGGCCTGCGCGTCCCGCCCGGCGACGGTCCGGTCCGGATCGACTACGGCATGACGCCGGTCAGACTGTCGCCGGAGGGCGAGTCCGAGGTCGTCTGGGGCAGACGCCTGGACCCGGCACGCGTCGAGGTGCTGAGCATCCCGCTGCCGTCCTCCGGCCGCAGATGGGGCGAGGTCGTGCTGCACGACGGCTCGCCGCACGGCGAGCGGGTCGCGGACGGGGTTCCCTACCCGGTCTTCGACGAGATCGAACTGTGGGCGCCCTCACCCGTGCCGACGCATGTGGTGCTGCTGCAGGCGAGCACCGAGAGTGACCGTGACGCGCTGGAGCGGATCGTCTCCGAGGCCGGCTACGCGGCGGAGGACTGGACCTCCTCGGTGCGGCTGCTCTGCCGGGCCTGCAGTGAGAGCCGGATGGCCTCGGACGACGGCCACAGCGGCGCCCACGACCCCCACGACGACGGCCCGCTGGGACGGCTGAGCCACCACGCGCAGGGGGAACTGTGGGTCCCCGAACGCGAATGCGGCGTCGCCGCTCCGGCCGGGCTGGTCGAGCAGCTGCTCGACCGGTGGGTGGCGCAGTCGCCTGCGCGGCGGGCGTACCGGGACCTGGAAGAGGTCTGCTGAGGGGCTTTGTCCGAAACCACCCTGGGCGGATGGTCCGGCACGTTCGGCCTGCCAGGTGCGTGGGTGGTTGCTCGCGCAGTGCCTCGCGCAGTTCCTCGCGCCCCTGAGGTGGTTACCCTTTGAGCGAGTAGCTGAGCAGAGTTGAAGGCGAGAGCATGTCGGAACAGCAGTTGGAAGCCGCCGAGCCGCAGCAGGTCGTCGGTGAGGAGCCGGACACCTCGCGCGGGACCGTGCGGGCGATCACGGTGGTCGGGAACCCGGTCCTGCATCACCCGTGTGCCACGGTGACGGAGTTCGGGCCGGAGCTGCAGGCGCTGATCGACGACATGTTCGTGAGCATGTACGCCGCCGAGGGTGTCGGCCTCGCCGCCAACCAGATCGGCGTGGCACAGCGGGTCTTCGTCTACGACTGCCCGGACGACGACAACGTGCGTCACATCGGCGTCCTGGTGAACCCGGTGCTGGACGACCTGGACCCGGCGCAGCGGAACCTCGACGACGGCAACGAGGGCTGCCTCTCCGTGCCCGGCGCGTACGCCGAGCTGCCGCGGCCGGACTTCGCCGTCGTGCGCGGCCAGGACAAGGACGGCAAGGACGTCGTCGTGGAGGGCACCGGCTTCTTCGCGCGCTGCCTGCAGCACGAGACGGATCACCTGAACGGGTACCTCTACATCGACCGGCTCTCCAAGCGGGACCGCAAGGACGCGCTGCGGCAGATGGCGGAGCTGACGCCGCGGTACGAGGTCGTTCCGAACGAGTGACAGCATGACGGAACGGAGGGCGTTCACCCGCGTGGGTGAACGCCCTCGGTTGTGACCAGCCGGGTGACTAGAAGTCGTCGTCGAAGGAGACCGAGCCCTCGACGGCCATCTGGTACGCGGAGACCCGGCGCTCGAAGAAGTTGGTCAGCTCCTGGACGTTCTGCAGCTCCATGAACGCGAACGGGTTCTCCGAGCCGTAGCGGACCGGCAGGCCCAGGCGGGCCAGGCGCTGGTCGGCGACGCACTGCAGGTACTCCCGCATGGAGTCCGTGTTCATGCCGGGCAGGCCCTCACCGCACAGGTCGCCGGCGAACTGGAGCTCGGCCTCGACGGCCTCCTCCAGCATCGCGGTCACCCGCTCGCCCATCTCCTCGTCCCACAGGTCGGGCTCCTCGGCCCGGACCGTGTCGACGACCTGGAAGGCGAAGTCCATGTGCATGGACTCGTCGCGGAAGACCCAGTTGGTGCCGGTCGCCAGACCGTGCAGCAGGCCGCGGCTGCGGAACCAGTAGACGTACGCGAAGGCGCCGTAGAAGAACAGGCCCTCGATGCACGCCGCGAAGCAGATCAGGTTGAGCAGGAACCGGCGGCGGTCCTCCTTGGACTCCAACCGGTCGATCTTCTCGACGCTGTCCATCCAGCGGAAGCAGAACTGCGCCTTCTCGCGGATGGACGGGATGTTCTCCACCGCCGCGAAGGCCGCCGTGCGGTCCTCCGGGTCGGGCAGGTACGTGTCCAGCAGGGTCAGGTAGAACTGGACGTGCACGGCCTCCTCGAAGAGCTGGCGCGAGAGGTAGAGCCGCGCCTCCGGGGAGTTGATGTGCTTGTACAGCGTCAGCACCAGGTTGTTGGACACGATCGAGTCGCCCGTCGCGAAGAACGCGACCAGCCGGCCGATCATGTGACGCTCACCGGCACTGAGCTTGGCCAGGTCGGCGACGTCGGAGTGGAGGTCGACCTCCTCCACGGTCCAGGTGTTCTTGATCGCGTTCCGGTAGTGCTCGTAGAAGTCCGGGTAGCGCATCGGGCGGAGCGTCAGCTCGAAGCCCGGGTCGAGGATGTTCTTCTTCTGGGTGGTGCTCGTGTCGGCGGTGCTGGTCATTACTGGCAGGCCTCGCAGGACTCAGGGTTCTCCAGGGAGCAGGCGACGGCTTCCGTCTCCTGCACCGCCTGGGCGGTGGCCGCGCGGGCGATCCGGGTCGCCGGGCGGGAGCGCAGGTAGTACGTGGTCTTCAGGCCGACCTTCCAGGCGTACGCGTACATCGAGCTGAGCTTGCCGATGGTGGGCGCGGCCATGAAGAGGTTGAGGGACTGGCTCTGGTCCAGGTACGGCATGCGGGCGGCGGCCAGGTCGATCAGCGCGCGCTGCGGGAGCTCCCAGGCGGTGCGGTAGAGGCGCTTGTAGTCCTCCGGCAGGTCGGTGATCTCCTGGGCGGAGCCGTTGCCCTCGCGCAGTTCCTCGCGGGTGATCGCATTCCAGAGGGCGAGGTTCTTCAGGTCGGCCACCAGGTACGGGTTGACCTGGAGGAACTCGCCGGAGAGGGTCTCCCGCTTGAAGAGGTTGGAGACCTGCGGCTCGATGCACTCGTAGACGCCGGCGATGGAGGCGATGGTCGCGGTCGGCGCGATGGCCAGCAGCAGGGCGTTGCGCAGGCCGGTCTCGGCGATGCGGGCGCGCAGTGCGTCCCAGCGCTCCGGCCAGGCAGGGGCCACGTCGAAGTGGTCGATGTGCAGCTTGCCGCGGGCGGCGCGGGTCTCCTCGTAGGCGGCGTGCCGGCCGAAGCGCTCGGCCAGCTCGCAGCTGGTCTCGTAGGCGGCCAGCATGATCCGCTCGGAGAGCTTCGTCGAGAGCGCCTTGGCCTCGGCGGAGTCGAAGTCCAGGCGGAGCTTGAAGAAGACGTCCTGCAGGCCCATCATGCCCAGACCCACCGGGCGCCAGCGGGAGTTGGACGTGCCCGCCTCGGGGGTCGGGTAGAAGTTGATGTCGATGACCCGGTCCAGGAAGGTCACCGCGGTGCGCACGGTGGCGTCCAGGCGCTCCCAGTCGATCTCGCCGTTCGGCAGCACGTGCGCCCCGAGGTTGACCGAACCCAGGTTGCAGACGGCCGTCTCGGAGTCGTCCGTGATCTCCAGGATCTCGGTGCAGAGGTTCGAGGAGTGGACCGTGCGGCCGGGCAGCGCGGTCTGGTTGGCGGCGCGGTTGGAGGCGTCCTTGAAGGTCATCCAGCCGTTGCCGGTCTGGGCCAGGGTGCGCATCATCCGCGCGTACAGGGTCCGGGCCGGGATGCTGCGGACGGCCTTGCCGTCCTGCTCGGCCTTGACGTAGGCGGCGTCGAACTCGGCGCCCCACAGGTCGACCAGCTCGGGGACGTCGCCGGGGGAGAAGAGCGACCAGTCGCCGTCGGTCTCGACGCGGCGCATGAACTCGTCCGGGATCCAGTGCGCCAGGTTGAGGTTGTGCGTGCGGCGCGCCTCCTCACCGGTGTTGTCGCGGAGCTCCAGGAACTCCTCGATGTCGGCGTGCCAGGTCTCCAGGTAGACGCAGGCCGCGCCCTTGCGGCGACCGCCCTGGTTGACCGCGGCGACGGAGGAGTCGAGGGTGCGCAGGAACGGGACGATGCCGTTGGACTGGCCGTTGGTGCCGCGGATCAGCGAGCCGCGCGAGCGGATCCGGGAGTAGGACAGACCGATGCCGCCCGCGTGCTTGGAGAGCCGGGCGATCTGCGCGTAGCGGCTGTAGATCGAGTCCAGCTCGTCCAGCGGCGAGTCCAGCAGGTAGCAGGAGGACATCTGCGGGTGCCGGGTGCCGGAGTTGAACAGCGTCGGCGAGCTGGGCAGGTACTCCAGGCGGCTCATCAGCCCGTACAGCTCGGCGACCTCGGCCACCGACTTCTCGTTGCCCCCGACCTCCAGCCCGCACGCCACCCGCAGCATGAACTGCTGCGGCGTCTCGATCACCTGACGGGTGATCGGGTGGCGCAGCAGGTAGCGGGAGTAGAGCGTGCGCAGGCCGAAGTACTCGAAGCGGTCGTCGGCCTGCTGGTCGACGACGGCGTCCAGTGCGTCGGCGTGCGCGGCGACGAAGGCGGCGGTGGTGTCGCCGATCAGACCCTCGCGGTGGCCGACGGCCACGGACTCGGCGAAGCAGGACGAGCCCTGACCAGCCGCCTCCTCGCGGACCTCCTCGGCCAGCAGCCGGGCCGCCAGACGTGAGTACTGCGGGTCCTCGGCGATCAGCGCGGCGGCGGCCTCGATGGCCAGCCCGCGCAGCTCCGCGTAGTCGGCCTGGGCGCTGCGGCCACGCAGCGCGGCGGCGGCGACGCGGCCCGGGTCGACCTGGGTCAGGTCTGCGGACCGCTCGGTGAGCGTGACCAGCAGCGCGGTGCCGGGAGCGTCGGCGGCGCCACCACGGGCGTCGGGCTCACGGGTGGGCTGGGGCAGGGTGGGGACGGCGATGTCCGTCATGTACGCGCACGCTCCTCGTTGGCGGCCGGTGGCTGAGGCACGGGTCGCGTGAGAAGGCAGGCGGGAGCAGAGCAGCGCGAAGCAGCCCGTCGGCCCACCCACGAGGCCCGGTTGCAGCGCCCGCGGCCGGGCAGGCCGAGGACGCGCTGACGGCAGGTCATCGGACTCGCGGACAGGCCGGATCGGCAGCCGCTCACCGTTGCGGGGCAGTCCCGGAATCGCACCGGGTTCCCCTGCTTCGACAGCGAGCATGAGCATACATCTAGGGGCAGGTGCGTCACGCACCACCAGATGTTGTGTCGCGGCGTGATTCGTTCGAGTAACCGTTCGATCACTCGGCTGCCCCGCTGGAGCACTGCTGCGGCGCACTCCGGGCACCGGCTGAGGCGTCGCGGCTCCTGCCTGCGGGCATCACGCAGGCGAGCCGGACAGCTCCAGTGCGTAGGTGAAGAGGACCATGCCGGGGATCGGCGACCAGTCGCGTTCGGGGGTCCGGACGAAGCCGAGACGCCCGTATATCCGGTGCGCGAAAGCCATCTGCTGTTGTGATGACATGACGATCCGGGGCAGTCCGAGCTCCCGGGCGCGGTCGATCACGGCACGGACCATCAGCTCGCCGATGCCGCGTCCGCGGGCGGCCGGGTCCGGGGAGACGGCCAGCATCCGGAACTCGCCCTCCTGACCCTGCGCCAGGTCCGCGTAGGGGGAGCCGGGCGGGGCGAAGGTCACCGAGCCGAGGACCGCGCCCGTCTCCTCGTCCACCGCGACGAGCAACTCCGCCTTCTCGGCCCGGTCGCCCGGATCGCGCAGCAGCTTGGCGTAGTCGCCGTCCCGCTCGGTGTGACCGTCGTGGATGAAGGCCTCGGCAACGAGGTGACCTGCGGCGTCGTACTCGTCGGGCAGGGCGGGGCGGACGATGATGCTCATCCTTGAAGTCTGCCTGACCTCTCCCCGGTTGCTCCGTGCGGGGGTGCGCCGAGCGGCGCGGCAGAGGGTGACGTGCCATGTTCGTTGAGTGATGTACCAAGCGAAGCGTGATGCGAAAGGGCGCAGCAGCCGCGCCCTGATACTCGGTTGTCTCCCCGTCATGACCGCGGCCGCGTTGCTGGCGGGGACGACGACGCAGGCGAACGCGGCGACGGCGGGCAAGGAGACCATAGCCGCCAAGACCGCCCCGATCTGCGCAGGGGCGGCGCAGCCCAACCCGATCGCGGTCACGCTGACCGGGGTCCACCGCGGTTACGTGCGCGGCGCGGGTTGGTCGACGCTGCGGCTGACGCTGCACAACCGCACCCGGGCGGCCTGCGGGCAGCTCAAGCCGGTGCTCGTCTACGGCGCGCGGTCCCGCACGCTGCGCGTCGACGCGCTGCGGCTGGAGACCTGGCTCGCCGGACGGTGGCGGGCGGTCGGGGTCGACGCCGCGCTCGGCGAGCTCGCGGGCGAGGTGGGCCCGCGCAACGGACTGAGCCTCCGGCCCGGTGCCACGGCGGCGCTGACGCTGCGGATGCGGCTGACCCGCAGCGCGCCGACGGGGGACTGGCTCTCCCTGGCGGTCGCCTACGCGCCGCTCCAGACCAAGCCCGCCAAGGGCGCGCCGTCCGGCACGACGACGCAGGCCTGGCCGGTCGGGGTCACCGACCCGCTCTACTTCCGGGTGACCAGCAGGCACTCCCGGTGACCCCGACTGCCTCGCGGGTCAGTCAGAACACCTGACCCGCACGCCTAACCCTCCAGGTGGGGGCGCTCGTTCCAGCAGTCCAGGGCGAGGGCGCCCTTGGCGTCGCGGATCCAGCGGGTGACCGAGGTGTTGCGGACCGCGCCGCCCTCGGTCAGCTCCTGGAGCTCGCCCTCCTGGAGGTCGTCGATGACGTGGCGGAGCAGGATGACCACCGCGTCGTGGGCGACGACCAGGACCCGGCGGTTGCTCTCCCCCTCGTAGAGGTCGCGGAGCGCGCTGCGCAGGCGCTGGGCCACGTCGGTGAGGGACTCGCCGCCGGGCGGGCGCCAGCGCAGTTCGCCGAGCAGGCGGCGGCGGGCGGCCTCCTGCGGGTGGCGCAGCTCGATCGCGGCCGAGGTCAGCATCTCCAGCACGCCCAGCTCGCGGTCGCGGAGCCGCTCGTCGGTGCAGATCTCCGGGAGCGGCAGCCCGGCCCGGTCCAGCTCCTCGACGACCAGCTCGGCGGTCTCCTGGGTGCGCAGGTACGGGGAGACCCACAGGCTCTGCGGGACGCCGTCCTCCGAGCGGGTGGCCAGCCAGCGGCCGAGGGCGCGGGCCTCCGCGCGGCCCAGCGTGGTGAGCGAGAGGTCCGCGTCCCGGCACGTGATGCCGACGTCCAGGGCGCCGACCGCCTCCGCGGCCTGGAAGGCGGCGTTGGCGGTGCTCTGGCCGTGCCGGACGGCGGTGAGCGTCAGCGGCCCCGGCAGCCCCGGGAAGAGCCGGCGCGGAGCCGTCCGCTGCGCCTTCGGATAGTGCTGGGTCAGTGCCACGTCGGGCCCCCTGGGGATCGACTGGCCCGCCGCGGGAATGCAGAACGGGCCGCGCCCCCAGTGTGCGGGAGTGCGCGGCCCGTTCTAAGGGCGCATCAGGTGGTGACGGGGGCGATCACCGGTTCGGAGTGCTCCGTGTCGTCCACGTCGGCGACGTAGTCGGCCGGGACCGTCTCGTCGACGCCCTCGGGCGACTTGACCAGCCGCAGCCCGACGGTCAGCACGACCGCGACGGCCAGGTTGAGCACCAGCGCGATCAGGCCGATGTAGCCCATCTGCCCGATGCCCGGGATGTTCACGGTGTTGCCGCCGAAGTGCGAGCCGGGCTTGCCGGCGGCGGGGATGCCCCAGGTCTCGTAGGTGCTGTAGGCCATGCCGATGGCCCAGCCGGCCAGCAGCCCCCAGCGGTGGAACCACCGGGTGAACAGCCCGCCGACAATGGCCGGGAACGTCTGGAGGATCCAGATCCCGCCCAACAGCTGGTAGTTGACCGAGAACGACTGGTCCAGGGTGAGGACGAAGGCCAGTGCGCCGAACTTCACCACCAGCGAGACCAGCTTGGCGACCTTGGCCTCCTGGGCCGGGGTCGCGCTCGGCTTGAGGAACTCCTTGTAGATGTTCCTGGTGAACAGGTTGGCGGCGGCGATCGACATGATCGCGGCCGGGACCAGCGCCCCGATCCCGATCGCGGCGAAGGCGACCCCCGCGAACCAGCTCGGGAACATCTGCTGGAACAGCTGCGGGATGGCCAGGTTCTTGTCGTAGCCGGTCACGCCCTTGCCGACGCCCGCCGAGATGGCCATGAAGCCCAGCATCAGCAGCAGGCCCAGCATCAGCGAGTAGGCGGGCAGGATGGCCAGGTTGCGGCGCACCGTGAGCCGGTTCTTGGCGGCCAGCACGCCCGTCGCCGAGTGCGGGTACATGAACAGCGCCATCGCCGAGCCGAGCGCGAGGGTGGCGTAGGTCCACTGCGCGGACGGCCCGGAGACCAGGCTGCCCCGCGGCTTGCCGGTGGTCGGGTTCTTGGCGGAGAGCGCGGTGGCGGCGTCGTGGAAGATGTGGCCGTAACCGCCCAGCCGGATCGGGATGTAGATGATCGCGACCAGCACCACGATGTAGATCAGAGTGTCCTTGACGAACGCGATCAGCGCGGGCGCCCGCAGACCGGAGCTGTAGGTGTACGCGGCCAGCACGGCGAACGCGATCAGCAGCGGCAGGTCCTTGCTCCAGCCGCTGCTGCCGCCGACGTGCATGGTCGTCAGGACCGCCTGGATGCCCACCAGTTGCAGCGCGATGTAGGGCATGGTCGCGACGATCCCGGTCACCGCGACAGCGAGCGCGACGCTCCTGCTGCCGTAGCGTCCGCGCGCGAAGTCGGCCAGGGTGACGTAGCCCTTGCTGCGCGCCACCGACCAGAGCCGGGGCAGGAAGAGGAAGACCAGCGGCCAGGCGATGATCGTGTACGGCACGGCGTAGAAGCCGGCCGCGCCGACGCCGTAGACCAGCGCGGGAACGGCGATGAAGGTGTACGCGGTGTACAGGTCGCCACCGAGCAGGAACCAGCTGACCACGGTTCCGAAGCCGCGCCCACCCAGGCCCCACTCGTCCAGGTGGTTCGCGTCCTGTGCGCGGCGCCAGCGGGCGGCCACGAAGCCGACGGCGGTGACGAGCACGAAGAACAGCAGAAAGACCGTCAACGAGGTCCAGTTGGTCTTCACTTGGCGGCACCTGCCTTCGCCTCGGCCTTGCGGCGCTTCTCCTCACGGGTGAACAGGACATAGGCGACGCCGGTCAGCAGCGCGGAGAGGATCACCCAGAGGAGTTGGTACCAGTAGAAGAAGGGGATCCCGATGAAGGCGGGAGTCAGCCGTGAATAGGAGCTGACCCAGAGCAGCGCGACGAAGGGCGCGACGAGCAGGACGGCGCAGGTCACCCTGACGGGTGTGACGAGCGGCAGGGTTGTTGCGGTGTCGGATTCGGGCATGGACGGTGGCTCCCCCTGGCAACTTTGACGATCTGTTGACCAAGGGAATCTAGACCCTCGCCGCGCTCACGTCACCAGTGCGGGAGGGTGCAACACCCAGAGTCCCGCGTCCCTGGGGTTGCAACTGCCTCTCGAGCAGAGAGTGGCCGTTCAGGCCTCGGGGCGGCGGAGGCGGGCGGTGAACTTGTAGCGGTCGCCGCGGTAGACGGAGCGGACCCATTCGACCGGTTCGCCGTCCGCGTCGAAGGAGTGGCGGGAGAGCAGCAGCATCGGCAGGCCGACGTCCGTGCCGAGGACGCCCGCCTCGCGCGGGGTGGCCAGGGAGGTCTCGATGGTCTCCTCGGCCTCGGCCACGTGGACGCCGTAGACCTCGCCGAGCGCGGTGTAGAGCGAGTTGTACTTGACCAGGTTCCGCCGCAGCGCGGGGAACCGCTTGGCACTGAGGTGCGCGGTCTCGATGGCCATCGGGTCGCCGTTGGCCAGGCGCAGACGCTCCACCCGGAGCACCCGGCCGCCGGGGCGGATGTCCAGCAGCTCGGCCAGCCGGTCGTCGGCGGTGACGTAGCCGACCTCCAGCAACCGGGAGGTGGGCTCCAGGCCCTGGGCGCGCATGTCCTCGGTGTAGGAGGTGAGCTGCAGCGCCTGGGAGACCTTGGGCTTGGCGACGAAGGTGCCCTTGCCCTGGATCCGCTCCAGCCGCCCCTCGACCACCAGCTCCTGCAGCGCCTGGCGGACGGTGGTCCGCGAGGTCTCGAACTCCAGCGCGAGCGTCCGCTCCGGCGGGACCGGCGTGCCGGGCGCCTGCGTCTGGGTGATCTGCAGCAGGTGGCGCTTGAGGCGGTAGTACTTCGGGACGCGAGCGGTGGACGCCCCCGCCTGGGCCTCCTCCGCCGAGGCCGTCCCCTGGCCTCCATCGGTCGTCATCACCGCTCCTGCTTCCTGTCCCCTGTTGGTGTGTCTGATGGTCCGTGTGGCGCTGTGGTCGCCGCGCGTGCGGCACTCATGGTGACACGTCCGCCCCGGCGAGGGCATGCGCGGCACCTGGCGTGCGAGCCCGTTCCCTCGGGGGAGTGGGGTCTCCCGCGCGGATTGGTCCAGGCCAGGTGTACCAGCATGGTCTAGACCTCAAACGCCGTTCTTGGCAAGACCCTCGATTCGGGCGGGCCCGACCGGTCCAGGTCAGTGGGTGTACCAATCGATCACGCCGCGGGGCATGGCTGGTGTCGGCTTGGTAACGGCTCCCGTTCTTCTCGTGGCAACCCGTTGACAGTCATCTTTGGTCTAGGCCAAGCTCCAGGCACTGGTCTAAACCACACAGCGACCAATCAACAACCCCCGACCCATCGCTGGGAAGCGGCGCCCTCGACCTGCTCCGTGCAGGGAGTCGTACCGGAACGGATGGGGGACAATCCGGGCATCCCAGGAGGATGGCGTGAACCGTCGACTTATCGCCGCAATAGGGACCGCGGCCGTGCTGGCCACGGTGGCCGCATGTAGCTCCAGCTCCAACTCCTCTGGGAGCGGCGGCTCGAGCAGCGCCGCGAGTGGAAAGACTCTCACCGTCTGGCTGATGACGGGTGACAACCCGCCCGACTGGGTCAGCAGCGTCACCGCGGACTTCAAGGCCGCCAACCCCGGCGCCAAGCTCAACATCGTCGTCCAGCAGTGGGACGGCATCACCCAGAAGGTCACCACCGCCCTCTCGGAGAGCACCCCGCCGGACGTCATCGACATCGGCAACACCCAGACCCCGTTCTACGCGGCCAGTGGTGGCCTGATGGACCTGACCTCGGTCAAGTCCTCCATCGGCGGTGACAACTGGACCCAGTCGTTCACCAACTCCACGCTGTACCAGGGCAAGCAGTACGCCGCCCCGTGGTACGCCGGTGGGCGCGCGGTCATGTACAACAAGGCGCTGTGGGCCAAGGCCGGGATCACCTCCACCCCGACCACGATGACCGACTTCATCGCCGACCTGACCAAGCTGAAGTCCACCGCGGGCGTCTCCTCCGCGATGTGGCTGCCCGGCCAGGACTGGTACGCCTTCGACGGCTTCCTTCAGGACGCCGGCGCCACCATCGCCACCCAGGGCGGCTCCTCCTGGACCGGCGGCCTGAACAGCCCGCAGGCACTGCAGGCGGCCAACCAGTTCAAGCAGCTCCAGTCCTTCGGCAGCGCTCCCAAGGACCAGGACGAGGCGCACCCGGCCCAGGCCGACGTCTTCGCCAAGGGCAACGTGGGCGCCATGATCGCCATGGGCTACGAGGCGGCGACCGTCACCAAGGACAGCCCGGCACTGGCCTCCCAGATCGGCTGGTTCCCGATCCCGGGCGCCAGCGCGTCCCAGCCGGCCAAGACCTTCATGGGCGGCTCCAACCTGGCCATCTCGCAGAACAGCCAGAACAAGACGCTGGCCGAGAGCTTCCTCAAGGTCGCCCTCAGCGACAAGAACGAGTCCATGTTCGCCAAGGACTCCGGCTTCCTGCCGAACAACCAGGCCGACTACGCCGCCCTGGCGGGCAACGCCTACGCCGAGGCCTACGAGAAGGCCGCGCCGTACGCCGGTTACACCCCGCTCGTCCCGACCTGGGCGAACGTGGAGAACACGCCGAACCCGATCACCACGCTCTTCCTGACCCCGATCCTCGAGGGCAAGGACCCGGCCTCCGCCGCCTCCGCTGCGGACGCGCAGATCGCCTCGCGTCTGAACCAGCAGCAGTAGCACCTCCTGGAGCTGTCCGCCCGGTCTCGGCCGGGCGGACAGCTCCGCCCGCTGAACCAGTAGAGCCTGACGAAGGTGAGACAGATCGCCATGCCATCCAAGGGAGCGCCGGCTCAGCTCCGGGACGACGGAGGGACCGCGGCCGGGTCGCCGGAGCACTCCGGCGGCCAGGCACGAGGGACCGGAGGGAACGGAACCGCGGGCAGGTTCCGGCCCCGGTTCGGCGGGAAGTTCGGCGGGAAGTTCGGCGGGAAGCGGAGAGACACCGGCAACGACGGGATCACCCCGTACCTGCTGCTGCTCCCGGCGCTGGCGGCGACCGCGATCTTCCTGGTCTACCCGGCGATCCGCGAGATCCTCATCTCGTTCCAGCGGCTCAACGCGTTCGAGCTGATCCAGCACGTCACCGAGTGGAACGGCTTCCAGAACTACCAGACGATCCTCAGCAGTTCGGACTTCTGGCACTCGGTCGAGCGGTCGGTCCTGTTCACCGCCGTCAACGTCTTCCTGATCATGGTGCTGGGCAGCCTGGTCGGCCTGCTGCTCAACCGCCTCGGCAGCAAGATGCGGTTCGTGCTCTCGCTGGCCCTGGTCTTCGCCTGGGCCATGCCGGTGCTGGCCGGGACCACCGTCTTCCAGTGGCTCTTCGACCAGAACTACGGCGTCGTCGACTGGCTGCTCTCCCAGCTCGGCTGGAAGAGCATGGCCCACTACGACTGGCTCAACAGCCAGTTCTCGGCCTTCACCGTGATCGCCCTGCTGTTGGTCTGGCAGTCGATCCCCTTCGTGGCGTTCAACCTCTATGCCGGTCTGACCACCATCTCGACCGAGCTCTACGAGGCGGCCCGGCTCGACGGCGCGGATGCCTGGCGGATCTTCCGCTCGGTCATCTTCCCGATCCTCAAGCCGTTCTTCCTCTCCACCACCTTCCTGGAGATCATCTGGATCTTCGGCGCACTGCCGCAGGTCCTGGCGATCAGCGGTGGCGGGCCGCAGGGGAGCACCGCCACCCTGCCGGTCTACGCCTACCTGGTCGGCGTCGGCCAACAGTCCTACGGGATGGGCGCCGCGGTGGCCGTCGTCACCATCGTCATGCTCTGTCTGATGATGTCGTACTACTTCCGCATCATCCTGAAGCAGGAGGACGAACTGTGAAGTCCTCGCTCGTCAGCCGGATCACCTTCAACGCCCTCGCGTCGGTGCTGGCCATCGTGTTCGTCTTCCCCGTCTACTGGATGGTCACGACGGCGTTCAAGCCGAACAACCAGATCATCAGCAGCACGCCGGTCTGGGTGCCCACCAGTCCCACGCTGGCGCACTTCACCACCGCGATGCACGCGCAGTTCTTCGGCGACTACTGGGTCAACAGCCTGACCGCGACCGTCGGCGCGGTGCTGGCGGCGCTGGTGATCGCGCTGCTGGCCTCGGTGGCCGTGGCCCGGATGCGGTTCCGCGGGCGCAAGGCGTTCATCCTGATGATCATGGTGGCGCAGATGGCCCCCTGGGCCGTCATGCAGATCGCCATCTACATGATCGTCCGCGACGCGAACATGCTGAACGAGATCCTCCCGCTGCTCCTCTTCTACATGATGATGGTGCTGCCCTTCACGATCTGGACGCTGCGCAACTTCGTCGCGGCGATCCCGAAGGAGCTGGAGGAGTCGGCCCTGATCGACGGCTGCAGCCGGTTCGGCGCCTTCTGGCGGATCATCTTCCCGCTGCTGGCACCGGGGTTGATGGCCACCTCGCTGTTCGGCTTCATCACCGCGTGGGGCGAGTTCCCGCTGGTCCTGGTGCTCAACAAGGACCCCGCCCACTACACGTTGCCCCTGTGGCTGACCCAGTTCCAGAGCGTGTTCGGCAGCGACTGGGGAGCCACCATGGCGGCCTCGACGCTGTTCGCGCTGCCGGTGCTGGTGCTGTTCATGATCATGCAGCGTCGGGCCGTCGGCGGCCTGACGGCCGGCGCGGTGAAGGGCTGACGTGGACGTGGGGATCCTCGAACCATCATCGATCCGGACGATGGACCGGAACGACCGACTGCACCGCGACGCGCTCACGGTGCTGCAGCCCGGCTTCGTCGGGACCACGCCGCCGGACTGGCTGCGACGCCATCTCGGCGAGGGCCTCGGCTCGGTGGCCCTGTTCGCCCGCAACGTGACCGACCCGCAGCAACTGGCGGCGCTCACCGCCGAGTTGCGCCGGGAGAACCCGCACGTCCTGGTCGCCATCGACGAGGAGGGCGGCGACGTCACCCGCCTGGAGGCCGGCAACGGCTCGTCCTGGCCGGGCAACCTGGCCCTGGGCGCGGTCGACGACCCGGCGCTGACCCGGGACGTAGCCCGCGAGCTGGGCCGGGCGCTGGCCGAGTGCGGCGTCAACTACAACTGGGCGCCCTCGGCGGACGTCAACTCCAACCCCGACAACCCGGTCATCGGCGTCCGCTCCTTCGGCGCCGACCCGGACCTGTGCGCGCGGCACACCGCCGCGTGGGTGGAGGGGCTGCAGTCCGTCGGCGTGGCCGCCTGCGCCAAGCACTTCCCCGGGCACGGGGACACCGCCGTCGACTCGCACCTGGGCCTTCCGGTGGTGGACATCGACGTGGACCTGCTGCGCTCGCGCGACCTGGTCCCGTTCAAGGCCGCGATCGCCGCCGGCGCCAAGGCCGTGATGACCGCTCACATCATGGTCCCGGCGCTGGACGGCGATCGCCCGGCCACGCTCAGCCGGGCGGTGGTCGACCTGCTCCGCCTCGCGCCGTCCGCCGGCGGCCTCGGCTACCAGGGGCTGATCGTCACCGACGGCATCGAGATGGGCGCCATCGCCGACACCTACGGCGTGGCCCGGGGCACGGTGCTGGCGGTCGGCGCGGGCGTGGACGCGATCTGCGTCGGCGGCGGGCTGGCCGACGAGGAGACCGTGCTGCACCTGCGCGACGCGCTGGTGGCCGCGGTGCGCGAGGGCGAACTGCCCGAGCAGCGCCTGGCCGAGGCCGCCGCCCGGGTACGGGAGTTGGGGGAGTGGACCGCCGAGCAGGGGGCGGCCAGCGGTCGGCTCGCGCCCGACCTGGCCATCGGCCTGCGCGCGGCACGGCGGGCGCTGCGGGTGACCCGGCAGCCGGGCGCGGGCTTCGCCCCGGTGACCGAGCGGCCGTACGTGCTCTCGTTCAGCCCGGTGCCGAACATCGCCGTCGGCGACCAGACGCCCTGGGGCGTGGCCGGGATGCTCGCCGCCCGCTTCCCGGGGACGCACGCCGAGAGCGTCGGCCCGGACGACGCCACGCCGGAGCTGCTGCCCGCGCTCGTCGAACGGATCCGGCGCGAGTCGGCCGGACGGCCGCTGGTCGTCGTGGTGCGCGACCTGCACCGGCACGCGTGGATGTCGCGAGCGCTGGACGGGGTGCTCGCCGGCCGGCCGGACACCGCCGTCGTCGAGATGGGTGTCCCACGGGCCTCCGCGCGCGGCGCGCTGCACATCGCCACCCACGGCGCGGCGCGCGTCTGCGGCCTGGCCGCGGTGGAGGTGCTGACAGGGCAGCCGACGGCACACCAGTGAGAGCGGCTCCCGCCCGCGGCGGGAGCAGGGGGGAATCAAGGAGGGGAGCGCAGGGCACGGGTGAATTCCCGTGCCCTGCGCCGTTTTCCGGACTGGTGCTGTCCTGGGAATTCCCTGGGAATTCTCCGGGGCAATCTCTTGTCGGGGTCATTTCAGAATTCCCCGGCTTCGAGCTTTCCTGTGTGCTGAATTCCAGTCACATGACCGTCGGGACAAGAGGGATGGCCACCCGGCCGATGCGGAACGGGCATGCAAAAGGCCGCGGGTGTCGCGACGGGACCCTCAACCCGTCGCGGCGCGCCGCGGCCTTCGGCCTCGTCGGAGGAGGACGCCGTCGCCTGCGTGGCGGGTGTGCGGGCCCGGGACGCGGGACGGGTTCGGCCGACGGTGGGGGAGCGGCAGCCGCGCGGTCAGGGCAGATAGCGCAGGTTCGTCGCTCCGTTGGTGCTGCCTCGATTGTGGACTAGACCATTCACCATTGTCCAGACCAGTGGACCGGGAAAGCCGGGGAAGGCAGAGGTCGCGGTCAGGGTAGGCGTGCTGTTCACCGGCTGGTCGCACGGAGTCCTTCCCCCTGCCTGGGGATACGCTCGCAGCATGCCTTCCCTGAACGAGCTGGTGCGCCACCACACCGCGCTGGAACCCGCCGATGTGGAGTGGATCCACCTACTCATCTCCGAATGGCAGCTGCTCTCGGACCTTTCCTTCGCCGACCTCGTGCTCTGGGTGCCGACCAGGGACGGCACCCGCTACGTCTCGCTGGCGCAGATGCGGCCCAACACCGGCCCGACCTCCTACCAGGACGACATGGTCGGCCACCTGGTCCCGCGCGGCCGCCGCCCGCTGCTGGACATGGCGCTGGACGAGGGCAGGATCGTCCGTGAGGGTGACCCGGAGTGGCGCGAGGACGTACCCGTTCGGGTGGAGTCGATTCCCGTCCGGCGCGAGGGGCGCGTGCTCGGGGTGATCGCGCGGAACACCAACCTGCTGACCGTCCGCACGCCCAGCCGGCTGGAGCTCACCTACCTGCAGAGCGCGTCCGACCTGGCCCAGATGATCGCCGCGGGCACCTTTCCCTTCCGTGGCGAGCAGGTGGACATGGACGCCTCGCCGCGCGCCGGCGACGGCCTGCTCCGGCTGGACGCCGAGGGCGTGGTCACCTACGCCAGCCCCAACGCCATCTCCGCCTACCATCGCCTCGGCCTCAGCACGGACCTGGTCGGCCTGCACCTCGGCCGGACCACCGCGGACCTGATCCCGCCCACCAAGGGCGCCGTCGACGAGGCGATGGTCAAGCTGGCCAGTGGCTGGGCCCCGCGGACCACCGAGGTCGAGCACCCCGAGGCGGTCGTCCAGCTGCGGGCCATCCCGCTCAAGCCCAAGGGCGAGCACATCGGCTCGCTGGTGCTGCTCCGCGACGTCACCGAACTGCGGCGTCGTGAGCGCGAGCTGATGACCAAGGACGCGACGATCCGTGAGATTCATCACCGCGTCAAGAACAACCTGCAGACCGTCGCCGCGCTGCTGCGGCTCCAGTCGCGCCGACTCGACTCCGAGGCGGCCCGGGGCGCGCTCGACGAGGCGGTGCGCCGGGTGGGCTCGATCGCCATCGTGCACGAGACGTTGTCGATGGCGCTGGACGAGCACGTGGCCTTCGACGAGATCGCCGACCGGGTGCTGGCGATGGTGATGGAACTGTCACAGGACGGCCGCGTCACCGCCCGCCGGACCGGCAGTTTCGGGATCCTCTCGGCCGAGGTGGCGACTCCGCTGTCGATGATCCTTACCGAGATCCTGCAGAATGCCCTGGAGCACGCATACGGTCCCAAAGCGGGCGGTACCGTCGAGGTCGAGGCCAGCAGGGCGGACGGTGTGCTGCACATCACCGTCACCGACGACGGCTCCGGTCTGCCGGACGGATTCGACCCGCACACGGCGGGAAATCTGGGGCTGCAGATCGTCCGTACACTGGCGACGGGCGAACTGGGCGGACGCTTCGACATGGCCCCGGCACCCGGTGGCGGCACAAAGGTAATACTCGAAATCCCGTTTGATTGACTGTCGGACGGTTTTAACCGGTTACTCACCTTTAAGGCCCCAACCAAAAGGGATATTGGCTCGTCTAACGTGCCAGGTGCCACAGCGGCGATCACACGATGATCTCGTCGGCGCCGCTCAGGACCACCACCCGACGCCTGGCGAGAACATACGTGGAACAACAGAACTTCATCGCGCCCTCAAGCCACGCCGTATACGGCGTGGGCACCGTCCTGGCTCCGGCCTGGCAGACGGGCGCGGTCTGGCCGTTGGCGGACCCGGCAGTTGCCCGGACCCTCATGGACATCCTGGACGAGACGGCATGGCACCACCCCGACGCGCCCGCGCTCGACGCGGGCGGCACCGTGCTGAGCTACCGCGAGCTGCTGCGGGAGATCGACGGAATCGCGGCGGGGCTGGCCGGCGTCGGCATCGGACCGGGTGACCGGGTCGGCGTCCGCGTGCCCAGCGGCACGCCCGGCCTCTACCTCTCCGTCCTGGGCGCGCTGCGCGCCGGTGCGGCCTACGTGCCGGTGGACGTCGACGACCCGGACGAGCGCGCCGAGATGATCTGGACCGACGCGGGCGTCTGCGCCGTCATGGGCGCGGGCGAGGACGGTGGCCTGGAGGTCTGGCCAGGTCCCAGCCCCACCGGCGGCGAGCCGGGCGCGCCCCGGATCGGCGACGACGCCTGGATCATCTTCACCTCCGGGACCACCGGCCGACCCAAGGGCGTGGCGGTGACCCACCGCAGCGCCGCCGCCTTCGTCGACGCGGAGGCCCGGCTCTTCCTGCGCCAGGCTCCGCTCGGCCCCGGCGACCGGGTGCTGGCGGGTCTGTCGGTCGCCTTCGACGCCTCGTGCGAGGAGATGTGGCTGGCCTGGCGGCACGGCGCCTGCCTGGTGCCCGCACCGCGCGCACTGGTCAAGGCCGGGACCGACCTCGGCCCGTGGCTGGTCGAGAAGGGCATCACCGTCGTCTCCACCGTGCCGACCCTGGTCGCGCTCTGGCCCGCCGAGGCGCTGGACCGGGTGCGGCTGCTGATCGTCGGCGGCGAGGCCTGCCCGGCCGAGCTCGTCGAGCGACTCGACGTGCCAGGGCGTGAGTTCTGGAACACCTACGGCCCGACCGAGGCCACCGTCGTCGCCTGCGCCTCGCTGATGCGGGCCGGACAGCCCGTCCGGATCGGTGCGCCGCTGGACGGTTGGGAGCTGGCGGTGGTCGACCAGCAGAACCGGCCGGTGCCCTGGGGCGAGGTCGGCGAGCTGGTCATCGGCGGCGTCGGCACCGCCCGGTACCTCGACCCGGCCAAGGACGCCGAGAAGTTCGGCGCGATGCCCTGGCACGGCAGACCCGAGCGCGTCTACCGCTCCGGTGACCTGGTGCGTGCCGACCCGCAGGGACTGGTCTTCGTCGGTCGTGCCGACGAGCAGGTCAAGTTGGGCGGCCGACGCATCGAACTCGGTGAGGTCGACGCGGCGTTGCAGGCACTGCCCGGCGTCCGCGCCGCCGCCGCGGCGGTCAAGGAGACGCCCGCGGGCGGGCAGGTACTGGTCGGTTATCTGGTGCCCGAGGCACCGATTTCCGGCATCCCCGCGCAGGGCCCGGACGGCTCGCTCGATCTGGCCGCCCTGCGCACCCTGCTGCTGGACCGGCTGCCGCAGGCGCTGGTACCGGTGCTGGCCGTGGTCGCCGAACTGCCCACCCGCACCTCCGGCAAGGTCGACCGCAAGG
Source organism: Streptacidiphilus sp. MAP5-3 (assembly GCF_041262505.1). Taxonomy (NCBI): domain Bacteria; kingdom Bacillati; phylum Actinomycetota; class Actinomycetes; order Kitasatosporales; family Streptomycetaceae; genus Streptacidiphilus; species Streptacidiphilus sp. MAP5-3. Next base: position 319,435 of record NZ_JBGCCL010000001.1, on the reverse strand, counting down.
CGCTGCCCTGGCCGCTGTCCGGCGGAGACGCCGGCGCGGGCGTGACCGGCGGACCGCTGCACGGGACCGCCGCCTGGCTCGCCGAGCAGTGGCAGGCCGTGCTCGGCGTCCCGGCCGGCCCGGACGGCGACTTCTTCGCCCTCGGTGGCACCAGCCTCGCCGCCGCCAAGCTCGTCTCGCTGCTGCGGGACCGCTACCCCGGCGCGTCCGTCGCCGACCTCTACCAGCAGCCCCGGCTCCAGGACCTGGCCGACCACTACGACGGCCAGGCCGACGACGTGGCCGAGCACCGCGAGGTGCGGCCGGTGCCGCGCTGGGTCGGGCTCTACCAGGCCGTGGTGCTGGCCGTGCTGTTCACGGTCACCGGTCTGCGCTGGGTGCTGGCGCTGGCGGCGGTCGACGACGTCATAGGGCCGCTGCCCTGGGCGCCGTACACCTCCTGGTGGCTGATCGGCGGCGGCTGGCTGGTGCTCTCCAGCGCCTTCGGGCGCGCCCTGATCGGCGCGCTCGGCGCGCGGCTGCTGACGGCCGGTCTGAAACCCGGCAGCTACCGCCGCGCGGGCGCGGCCCATCTGCGGCTGTGGACCGCCGAGCGGCTGGTCGGCGCGTTCAACATCGGCTCCGTGCTCGGCACTCCGCTGGCCCGCCGGTACGCGCGCTGGCTCGGCTGCCGGGTCGGGGACGACGTCGACCTGCACAGCATGCCCCCGGTCACCGGCATGGCCGTCTACGGCGACGGCTGCGCGGTGGAGACCGAGGTCGACGCCGCGGGCTGGTGGCTCGACGGAGACCTGCTGCATCTGGGCACCGTCCGGATCGGACGCGACGCCCGCGTCGGCACCCGCACCATGCTGATGCCCGGCGCGGAGATCGGCTACAACGCCGAGGTGCTGCCGGGCAGTTGCGTGGTCGGCAAGGTCCCGCCCCACACCCGCGTCCACGGCAACCCGGCCCGGGCGGACGAGCGTCCCGTGCCGTTCGAGGAGCAGTGGCCGGCGCCCGCGCACCGGCGCTCGCGCTTCTGGAACGTCGCCTACACCCTGGCCCTGCCCGGCTTCCAACTGCTTGCGCTGGTCTCGGCGCTGCCCGCCGTCTACGCGCTCTGGGTGCTGATAGGGACCGACCCCTCCTACAGCGGCGTCTTCGACCGGCTCGTGCTGGCGTCGGTGCCGCTCGCGGTCGTCACGATGCTGGTCTACGCCCTCTGCGTGGTGGTGACGGTCCGGGTGCTGTCCGTCCCGATCAAGCCGGGGCTGCATCCGGCCCACGGCAGGGTCGGCTTCTGCGTCTGGGCCGTCCACGGGCTGATGGCCTCCTCCCGGGTCATCCTGTTCCCCTTCTACGCGAGCCTGTTGACACCGCTGTGGCTGCGCGCGCTCGGTGCCAAGGTGGGACGCAAGGTCGAGGCCTCGACCGTGATCGGCCTGCCCGGCCTGATGCGCGTCGACGACCACGCCTTCCTCGCCGACGACAGCATGGTCGGCTCCTTCGCCAGCCGCGGCGGCTGGCTGCGGCTGGGCGTGTCCAGCGTCGGAAAGCGGTCCTTCGTCGGGAACTCCGGCATCGTCGCGCCCGGCCGGGCGCTGCCCGACGACTCGCTGGTCGGCGTGCTCTCCGACGCGCCCGCCGGCGCCGAGCCCGGCAGCTCCTGGTTGGGCCGTCCGGGCATGCGCGTCCAGCGCGTGGTGGAGGGCGGCGAGGACACCGCCCGCACCTACGACCCGCCGCGCCGACTGGTCCTGGCCCGCGCCTGCGTCGAGCTGTGCCGACTGCTGCCGGTGCTGATCGCGGTGCTGCTGGGCGACATGGCGGCGACCGGACTCCAGGCGCTGTTCGACTGGGACGGCCTGACGCTCTGTGCCGCACTGGCCGGGGTGCTGCTACTGCTTCTCGGGGTGACGGCCTGTCTGATCACCACCGCGGCCAAGTGGTTGCTGATGGGCCGGTTCCGCGAGAGCCAGCGCCCGCTGTGGTCCTCGTTCGTCTGGCGCAACGAGCTGTTCGACACCTTCGTCGAGGAGCTGGCCATGCCGTGGCTGGGCGGCTCGTTGATCGGCACCCCCTTCTTCACGGCCTGGCTGCGCAGCCTCGGCACCGAGATCGGCCGCGGCGTCTGGTGCGAGTCGCACTGGTTCCCGGAGACAGACCTGATCCGCATCGGCGACGGAGCCACCGTCAACCGCGGTGTGGTGGTGCAGACCCACCTCTTCCACGACCGGCTGATGCGGATGGACCTGATTGACGTCGAGGCGGGCGCGACCGTCGGCCCGCACTCGATCGTGCTGCTCGGCGCGACGCTGGGAGAGGGGGCCGTGGTCGGCCCGTCCTCGCTGGTGATGCGCGGCGAGTCGGTCCCGGCCGGCACGCGCTGGCTGGGCAACCCGGTCCGCCGCTGGACCTGACCGCGGCGGCGGGGGACGCCGCGGAAGGGCCTGAAGACAAAGCGAGGCCCTGCCGAACGGGGGGGAGGTTCGGCAGGGCCTCTTGACCTGCTCCGGCCGTCGGGGGGAGTCGGCCGGAGCAGGGGCTCTGGTGTGAGGGTTGCGCTCTGTGCACGGCACGAACGACTGCCCTCGGCTCCGACGGTATCAAATCCGCGGGGCCGGTGAGCAACGCAACGGGTGTGCGTTGCTTTGGAAAGTGCGGAGCGCGGTCACAACGTTGTGGTGACGGAAACGCCACGGCACTCGATCACAAGTTGATCAAAGGTGGTACAGGTGCAGGATGGTGCAGGCGGTGCAGGCCTTGCGACTACGCAGCGTGTCAGGCGGTACGAGCGCGGTTGCGGGCGGCGCGACGCTTCATCGCACGACGCTCGTCCTCGCTCATGCCACCCCAGACGCCCGCGTCCTGGCCGGTCTCCAGCGCCCACTGCAGGCAGCTCTCCATCACGGGGCAGCGACGGCACACGGCCTTCGCCTCCTCGATCTGCAGCAGGGCGGGGCCAGTGTTGCCGATCGGGAAGAACAGCTCGGGGTCCTCTTCCCGGCAGACGGCACGGTGGCGCCAGTCCATGATTGTCCAACTCCTCTAAAAGGCAGGGGGTGCCCCACCTGCGTCAATGGCAGCTTGTGAATGTGAACGCTTTCACGAACCCATGGGCGGGCGCAGGGCCGACGGGTGAGTCGGCGCGCGGGTGCTCGCGGCGTTGCAGTGGATTCGGGCGACTCAGGCGGGTTCCGGTAACGGACTGTCCCGATCGCCAGGTAAAGGTTCGCAAACCTCGACCCCGGATACAACCCCCTTCGGGTAGGAAATTTTGATTCGTCGGTGTCGCTTGGGTCACACCCAGTACTTCGATGGAGTGAAGGCACTCGTGCGTTCGAGAACAAGGCCAGATGGCCCTTCCGTTCACACAATCACACGCAGTGCCCGAGATACACCTGTGAAGCTGATGGTCTTCCGCTCTCCAAGGTGGTCCCCGTCGACCTGGAATGGCAGCGGTTCCTGCGAATGCAAGGTGAATTCGGCCAGATCGTGGTAAGCGACCACGTGTTTGCCGTGCGGACCGACCCCCGTCGAGTCCAGGAGCTGCGGGATCGTGCGTAGCGTCTGGAGGAGTGACATCCGGGTCATGCCGAAGAGGTCGAGGTTCGTGTCGAACCCCGCCTCGGGCGAGGCGTAGACCGGTCGGTTCCCCAGGTAGGTCCACGGTGAGGTGTTGGAGACTATGGACACCGCCAGGCCCTCGACCGGTTCCGTCCCGTCGGCACGGAAAGTGATCGGACCGTCCTTCCGGCGCCGCCGCTCCCCGGCGAACGCGCGCACCGCCTGCCCGACATAGAGGGAGTGCGTCGACCGCCGACCGCTGCGCCGCGCCTCCTCGACCCGGCCCACCACGCCGGCGTCGAACCCGAACCCCGCGGTGAAGGTGAACCACCGGTCCGGCAGCCCCTCGCCTCCGGCGCGCCCGAGGCTGATGGAGCGCGACCGCTTCTCGCTCAGCGCCTGCAGCAGTTGCCCGGTGGCCTCGACCGGATCGTTGGGCAGCCCGAGCGCCCGCGCGAAGACGTTGGTGCTCCCGCCCGGCACGACGGCCAGTTTGGGCAGGTGTTCGCCGGGGCCGTCGTGGAGCAGTCCGTTGACGACCTCGTTCACGGTCCCGTCCCCGCCGAGGGCGACGACCAGATCGTGCGAGCCGTACCGCGAGACCTCGCGCGCGAGGTCTCGCGCGTGCCCGCGGTAGCCGGTCGCGGCGACGTCCAACTTGAGGTCGTTGGCAAGGGCGTGCGTCAGAACATCCCTGGTCCGACTGCTGGTGGTAGTCGCTTTCGGGTTGACGACCAGGAGGGCACGCATGGCCACAGATTACCTATAGGACCTACAGGTCTCGCACGCGCACGCGGTTGCCCTGCCCAGGGGTATGGGGCCTTCGGCACGCGAGGCAGTGCAACTGCCTGCCCAGGAGAAGGTGTCCGTGAGGCACGAGCTAGCCTGGTGCGGTGACCGCGAATGCCACTGTGACCGCCAGCCCCGCTGCCGTCCGTCCCTGGACGTTGATTGTCGGGGCCTGCTTCTCTCTTGCCCAGGGCGTCGTCATTGCTGCCTACGGCATCTTCGTGATGGTCGGCCCGCTGTCGGCCACCGCCAAGACCGGTGTCGGCATGGCCGAGTACGCCGGGAGCATCCTGCTGCTGATGGGGCTGCTGCCCCTCGCCGCGGGTCGCGCGCTGCTCAAGCTGCAGAAGTGGGGCCGCAGTCCGGCCGTCATGATCGACACGCTCTGCCTCGCGGTGACCTGGTTCACCGTCCAGAACGGCGGATCCCAGCTCGCGCTGGGCGTGGCGATCGGCGTCGCCGGCCTGCTCGGCGTCGCTCTGCTGCTGCACCCGAGGACCACGGCTGCGCTGTGGCCCTCGGGTCGGTGAGAGCAGCTGAACCTCACTCCTCGATGAGGAGCTTCTCCCGGAGCTGGGCGAGCGTGCGGGCCAACAGCCGGGAGACGTGCATCTGCGAGATGCCGACCTCGGACGCGATCTGCGACTGCGTCATGTTCCGGAAGAACCGGAGCACCAGGATCCGCTGCTCGCGCTGCGGCAGCTGAGCCAACAGCGGCTTGAGCGACTCGCGGTACTCCACGCCCTCCAGCGCGTCGTCCTCCGCGCCCAGGGTGTCCGCGACGGCGGGGGACTCGTCGTCGGTGTCCGGCACGTCGAGCGAGAGCGTGCTGTACGCGTTGGCGGACTCCAGGCCCTCCAGCACCTCCTCCTCGGAGATGCCCAGATGCTCGGCCAGCTCGTGGACGGTCGGGGAGCGCCCGTGCCGCTGCGACAGCTCGCTCGTCGCCGTGGTCAGCGCCAGCCGCAGCTCCTGCAGACGGCGGGGGACCCGGACCGCCCAACCCTTGTCGCGGAAGTGGCGCTTGATCTCGCCGACGATGGTCGGAGTCGCGTAGGTGGAGAACTCCACGCCGCGCTCGGGGTCGAACCGGTCCACCGACTTGATCAGGCCGATGGTGGCGACCTGGGTCAGGTCGTCCAGCGGCTCGCCGCGGTTGCGGAAGCGGCGGGCCAGGTGCTCGACCAGCGGGATGTGCATCCGCACCAGCTGGTTCCGCAGTTCCACCCGCTCCGGTGAGCCGTCGGGCAGCGACGCGAGACGGACGAAGAGCGCCCGTGCGGCCTCGCGGTCCGGCGCACCGTGCCGCTGCGGCCCGGGGACCCGGACGCCCGGACCCCACGCCTCGGCGGGCTTGCGCGCCTCACTGTCGCTGTCTCCCTGGACCTCGACCTCGACCTGGACCTCGACGACCTCGACCTCGCCGTCGACGTCGCTCTCCGCGTCGACGTCCGGGTCGGCCGCGTCGTCGTCCTCGGCTGCGAGGTCGAACTCGTCGGTCTCGTCGGTCGCGTCCTTCTGCTCGGGCGCGTCGGACTCCGCCACGAACGCCCGCGCCGCGTCGGCGCGTTCGGGATCGTCCGCGAACACCCTTGCCTCCGTCTGCTGCTGGTCGCCTGCGTCCGCCTGCGCGGGCACGACGGCCCGGTCGGCTCCGGGCTTGTGGTTCAGGTCTCTCACCGCGATCCCCCGCTCCCGTCTCCTCGCGTCATGGCTGGCCGGGGCCGGCACCGCGCTTCTTGTGCAAGCTGATGGTCACCGTCCGGTCCGGCTCGACCGTCGACTCCACCTCGCCGGCCAGTGCGGAGAGCACCGTCCAGGCGAAGGTGTCGCGCTCGGGCGCGCGGCCGTCGGTCGTGGGCGCCGACACGGTCACCCGGAGCGAGTCGCCGACCAGGCGGAACACGCAGCTGAGGACCGAGCCCGGCACGGCCTGCTGGAGCAGGATCGCGCAGGCCTCGTCGACCGCGATGCGCAGGTCCTCGATCTCGTCCAGCGTGAAGTCCAGCCGCGCCGCAAGACCGGCCGTCGCGGTTCGCAGAACCGAGAGGTAGGCACCCGCCGCGGGCAGTCGGACCTCGACGAAGTCCTGCGCGTCGGGCTCGCCGTCGATCTGGGACACCCTCACCTCCGTGCTGTGCTGTTGGGTGGAGCTGTGCTGTTGCCTTCGCCGGGCGTTGCTGCCTGGCTCGTGCCGGGGAGCGACGGGCTCACCGGCCCGTGACCGGTGACGCTATCGCGATCCCGTGCGTCGTGTCGCCCATCCTGGGAGCGAGGCCCCTGTGGTGACTCATAGTAGGTCTCCATATACGCACCGTGGCAATGGGGGTGACCGAATCTTGTCCCGGGAAGGGAAAACCCGTACGTGCCGGACGCCGGTGGCTCAGTGCGCCTGTGACGCCAGGGACTCCAGCGCGGTGCCGGTGAGTCGGTGGACCGTCCACTCCTCCATCTGCGCCGCGCCCAGTGCCTTGTAGAACGCGATCGAGGGCTCGTTCCAGTCCAGCACTGACCACTCCAGTCGGCCGTAGCCGCGCTCGACGCAGATCCGCGCCAGCTCGGCCAGCAGCCCCTTGCCGTGACCGCCGCCGCGCGAGTCCGGGCGGACGTAGAGGTCCTCCAGGTAGATGCCGTGGACGCCGGTCCACGTCGAGTAGTTGCGGAACCAGAGCGCGAAGCCGACCGTGCGGGCCGCTCCGTCCTCGATGTCCTCCGCGACGTGGGCGAAGGCGGCGGGGTGCTCGGCGAAGAGGGCGTCATGGAGGTGCTGCTCGGTGGCCTTGGCTTCGGGCAGTGACTTCTCGTAGTCGGCGAGCTCCCGCACCATGGCGTGAATCTCGGCGACGTCGTCGGGCGTTGCGGGTCGGATCATTCTTGAAGCCTAAAACGCCGGAGGGGCGTTCACACCAGCCGCTGGTCCTCGAAGCACCAGCGCCAGCCCTCGCCCGGCTCGAAGCTGCGCATCACCGGATGCCCGGTCTGCGCGTGGTGCTCGCTGGCCCTGCGGCCCGGGGTCGAGTCGCAGCAACCGATGTGGCCGCACTGCAGGCACTTGCGCAGGGCGACCGGCCGCTGGCCCAGCTCGCGGCAGTGCTCGCAGGTGGAGCTGAGCTGCGTCGGCTCCTCGTGCGGCAGTTCGGCGAGGTGCGGACAGGCGCGTGCGGGGGACATGGCCTCAGGGTACGGCGGTCGACGGTTCCCGTGTGGTTCTGTGAGCCGGTGAGGACGACGGGACGATTCGGACATCGCGTCGCACCGGGCCGGGAGTGAGGACGCCAGGAGTGAGGACGCCGTGAGCGGACCGAGTGCGCTGCTGGTGCTGGTGGCGGGCAGCGCCACCGTGGCGGGCGTGGCCCGCCGTTTAGGGCTCTCCGCGCCGCTGTTGCTGGTCGTCGTCGGGTTGGGTGCCGCGTATCTGCCGGGGGTGCCCGACTACACGCTGGCGCCGGACGTCGTGCTGCCGCTGGTCCTGCCGCCGCTGCTCTACTCGGCGGCGCAGGACGCGTCGTTCCGCAGCCTGCGCCGGAACCGGCGGCCCGTGCTGCTGCTCTCCATCGGCTACGTGCTGTTCTGCACGGTGACCATGGGCCTGGTCGCGCACGCGCTGATCCCGTCGCTGCCGCTGGCGGCCGCGTTCGTCCTCGGTGCGGTGATCGCGCCGCCGGACGCCGTGGCCGCGACGGCGATCGCCCGCAAGGTCGGACTGCCGGCCCAACTGGTCTCGATCCTCCAGGGCGAGAGCCTGGTCAACGACGCGACCGCGATCACCGTCTACCGGGTCGCGGTCGCGGCGGCCGTGGGGGAGGGGTTCTCGTTCGGCAGCGCGCTCGGGGAGTTCCTGCTGGCCGCGCTGGGCGGGACGGCGGTCGGGCTGGTCCTGATGCTGCCGTTGCAGTGGCTGCGGTCCCGGCTCCGGGATCCGCTGCTGCTCAACACCTTCTCGCTGCTGGTCCCGTTCGCCGCCTATGCGGCGGCGGAGGCGCTGCACGCGTCCGGCGTGATCGCGGTCGTGGTGGTCGGCCTCTACCTCGGTCACTACGCGAACTGCGTGGACTTCGCGGTGCGGCTCCAGGAGGAGTCGGTCTGGGCCATGGTCTCGTTCGTGCTGGAGTCGTCCGTCTTCGCCCTGATCGGCCTCCAGCTGCCGGTCGTGGTACGGCAGGTGGGCGGTTGGTCGGTCGGGCAGCTGACGGTCTGGGTGGTGGTGCTGCTGGTCGCCCTGATCGGGCTGCGGTTCGTCTGGTCCTGGCCTGCGACCTATCTGCCGGGCCTGCTCAGCAAACGGATCCTGGAACGGGAGGGACGGCCCTCGTGGACGCGCCCGTTCATCGTCGCCTGGGCGGGGATGCGTGGTGTGGTCTCGCTGGCGGTGGCCTTCTCGATTCCGGAGACGACCCACGACGGATCCCCCTTCCCGGATCGGGATCTGCTGCTCTTCCTGGTCTTCACACTGGTCATCGGCACGTTGCTGGTGCAGGGGCTCACCCTCCCGTGGCTGGTGCAGCGGCTCCCGCTGCCGCAGCGTGACCGGCAGACCGAGACGCTGCGCGAGGCCCAGGCCCAGTACGAGGCCAGCGCGGCGGCGGAGGCGCGGCTGGACGAGTTGCTGGAGGACCCGCGCAACCGCCTGCCCGAGGCGCTGGAGGCACGGCTGCGCCGATTGTTGGACCACAGGCGCAACGCCGTCTGGGAGCGGATGGGCGCACCCGTCCACGAGTCCACCGGCGAGTCGGTGGACAGCGCCTACCGCCGCCTGACCCGGGAGACGCTGGCCGCCGAGCGCCAGGCGTTGGACCGGCTGCGCGGGGAGGAGCGGATCGACGACGAGACGTTGCGGCGGCTGGTGCGTCAACTGGACTTCGAGGAGGCGCTGATGGTCCACGTCGAGGAGTGAGCGGCAGCCGCGCGGGTGCGGGTGCGGGTGCGGATGCGGGTGCGGGTGCGGATGTGTGCGGTGCGGGCCCGGTGCCCCGGCGGTCAGCGTGCGGCAAGGGCGCGGTCAGCGGTGCGGGCGACGCTCGTTCCGGAGCGCGGCAGCCGAGGCCGCGTACGACGGACGAGGTGAACCATGCAGCAGCACACGATGCAGCAGCACACCCCTGCGACAGGCGCCACCACTCCCGCCCTCCGGGTCCTGATCTCCGGCGCCAGCATCGCCGGGCCTGCCCTGGCGCTCTGGCTGGGGCGTTGCGGCCACGACGTCACCGTCGTGGAACGCGCCGCGACGTTCCGCGAGGGCGGCGGCGCGGTCGACTACCGCGGGTCCGTGCACCGCACGGTGCTGGAGCGGATGGGCGTCCTGACCACCCTGCGCGGTCTGGACACCGGGATGGGCGAGCAGGTGCTGCTCGACCCGGACGGCCGCGAGCGGCTGCGGCTGCCGGCCTCCTTCATGAGCGGCGAACTGGAGGTCACCCGTGGCGACTTGGCCCGGACCCTCTACGAGGCCAGTCTGCCGTTCGCCCACTATGTCTTCGGCGACTCCATCCGCACCCTGACCGAGCATGCGGACGGTGTCACCGTCGAGTTCGAGCACGGCCCCACCCGCGAGTTCGACCTGGTCGTCGGCGCGGACGGGATGCACTCGGTGACCCGGCGGCTGGTCTTCGGCGAGGAGTCCCGCTTCCGTCGCGACTCCGGCTGGTTCTTCGCCACCTTCTCCACCGATCTGTCCACCGATCCGTCCGGCGAGCTGTCCACCGATCCGTCCGGCGAGCCGGCGGCCTCGCTCGGGCTGCGCGACTCCGGGGTGATCTGGAACGACCCCGGGCGGATGGTCGGGCTCGCCAACACCCTGGGCGAGGACGGCGCGATGCTGGTCTTCCACGAGCCGGGACTCCGCTACGACCACCGGGACGTGACCGGGCAGCGGGAGATCGTCCGCGAGCGCTACGCCGACGCGTCCTGGTCCGCCGTCCCGGCGGTGCTGCGGTCCGTCGGGACGGCGTCGGACTTCTACTTCGACTCGATCAGCCAGATCGTGATGGACCGCTGGTCGCAGGGGCGCGTGGTGCTGCTCGGCGACGCGGCCTGGGCGCCCGCGCCCGGCGGCCTCGGCAACGGCCTCGCGGTGGTCGGCGCATACGTCCTGGCCGGGGAGTTGGCCAGGGAGCTCGGCGCCGGTTCGGAACCGGCGGCTGCCGTGGCTACGGCCTTCCGCCGTTACGAGGAGCGGATGCGCCCGTACGTGACGGGATGCCAGAAGCAGGGCAGGGGAGCCGGACCGTTCCTGGCCCCCGCCACGGCGGGCAGGCTCCGGCAGCGCAACCGGATCTACCGGATGCTCTGCAGCCGGATGATGCGCGGCTTCTTCGACCGCCTGACCACCCGGCAGGCCGAGGCGATCGACCTGCCGCTGTACCCGCTCCCCGCTTGCCTGTTGTCGGAGATCGTCAGCGAGCAGCCCCGGCCCGTTGCGGACAAGGCCCGTGCGCATGCGGTGCATTCCCAGGCTTGATATCTGCCATAGGCGTACACGAAGCGACAATCCCCCAAGGGGCGGGGCAAGAAACCACTGAGCGGCGGGCTACGCGCGTCAGACCGCGCTGAGCTCGCCGTTTGTTCACTCGCGGGTCAGGTGTGAGTCGCCTTGTGATTTCTTCCTGTGAGACGCCTGTTGACCCAAATTCGACAACCCTGCTTTGCTGTCCCCCACGAAGACGGAGAGCACCACAACAAGTGGTGACAGTATGCCAACTCGCATGGTTTGCATCTGAGTTGGTGTGTGCGAGCTGGTCTGACGTCTTCGGTTCTCCCAGGGCAAGCGGGCGCTCCAGCTGAGCACGCGAGGGTCATCCCCGAGCGGTCTCCACAGCGCCCGCGACGAGAGAGGAACGCTCCCCACATGCGCAACACCCGCTTCAGAGGCGCGGCGCTGGCCGGCATAGCCTCGCTGTCCCTCGCCGCGGCAGGGCTCTCCTTCGCCGCCTCCCCGGCGATGGCCGCGAGCGGTGGCCACCACGACTCCGGCCAGGCGCACCACAACGCCGCCATGGTCGGCAGCAACGCCACCATCAACAACGAGTTCAACCCGTACAGCTCTTCGCTGAACGCGAGCAAGGCCGCGGCCCTCAAGCAGTACGAGGCCCAGCAGCGCAAGCGCCTCGCGAACCAGGCGACCGCGGCGGCCACCGGCCAGGAGACCCTCTCCTACGGCGGCGGCACCGACGGCGTCGGCGTCATGGACGGCCACGTCAAGGTCTACCTGGTCTTCGACGGTACTCAGTGGGGCGCCCAGGGCACCAACGCCAAGGGTGACTCCACCTTCACCGGCGACGTCGACGGCGCGGCCCCGGTCGCCCAGGAGATGTTCAAGGGCATCGGCACCGGTGGCGAGACCTGGTCGGCCGACCTGACCCAGTGGTGCGACGGCGCGAGCGTCGTCTCCGGTGCGACGAGCTGCCCGAGCAACGCCAGCTTCGTCCCCTACCAGAGCGGCGGCGTTCTCTCCGGCGTCTGGTACGACAACTCGGCCGCCGAGCCGAGCAACGCGACCGGCAACCAGCTGGCCCAGGAGGCCATCAAGGCCGCCGGCCACTTCGGCAACACGTCCTCCGCGTCGAACCGCTATGCGTACTACGTCATCCTGTCGCCGCACGGCACCGACCCGGACGGCTACCAGGACCCGAACACCGGCTACTGCGCCTGGCACGACTGGAACGGCGACACCAGCCTCAGCGGTGGTGCGGCGACCTCGCCCTACGGCGACATCGCCTTCTCCAACCAGCCCTACAACATGGACGCCGGCCAGAACTGCGGTGTGGGCTTCGTCAACGGCGCGTCCGCCGGTGAGCTCGACGGCTACACGATGACCCTCGGTCACGAGTGGCACGAGATGATGTCGGACACGTACCCGGCGGGTGGCTGGACCAACCACGTCTCCGGCTCGTCCTACAACGGCCAGGAGAACTCGGACGAGTGCGCCTGGCTGCAGCCGGGCACCGCCGGCGGCGCCGCCAACGTCACCATGGGCACCGGCTCCTTCGCCGAGCAGGCCAGCTGGTCGAACGACACCAACTCCTGCGCCATCTCCCACACGATCCTGACCCACGGTGGCGGCACCGGTGGCAACACCGTCACGGTGACGACCCCGGCCGGCCAGTCCGGCACCGTCGGCACCGCCGCCTCGCTGAAGGTCACCGCGTCGGACTCGGCCACGGGTCAGACCCTCGCCTACGCAGCGACCGGTCTTCCGGCCGGCCTGTCGATCAACTCCTCGACCGGTCTGATCTCCGGCACCCCGACCGCCGCGGGCACCTCCTCGGTGACGGTCACCGTGACCGACGGCACCGGCGCCAAGGGCACCGCCACCTTCTCCTGGACCGTGGCCGCCGCCCCGACCGGCTGCACCTCGGCCCAACTGCTCGGCAACCCGGGCTTCGAGACCGGCGCCGCCGCCCCGTGGACCACGACCGCGGGCGTGCTGAACAACTCCTCCCAGGAGCCGGCGCACGCCGGTAGCTGGGACGCCTGGCTCGACGGCTACGGCACCGCCCACACCGACACCGTCTCCCAGACGGTGACGATCCCGAGCGGCTGCAAGGCGACGCTGAGCTACTGGCAGCACATCGACACCACGCAGACCGACGGCACCGCGCACGACACCCTCGTCGTCACGGTGAACGGCAACACGGTCGGCTCCTTCTCCAACCTGGACGCCAACACCGGCTACAGCCAGGAGAGCTTCGACCTCTCCTCCTACGCCGGTAAGTCCGTGACCATCACCTTCACGGGCACCCAGGACGGTGCGGCGAACACCAGCTTCGTCCTCGACGACACCGCGCTGAACGTCTCCTGACGTCCAGTCAGTCACCAGCACCACCCGGGGGTCGGCCGCTGGCCGGCCCCCGGCCTGCGTCCCGGGGTTCGGAGGCACTCGAGGGGGGTGCCTCCGGCCCGGCCCGAGTGATCCGACTCATCCGGCTGATCTGCTGAGACGCAGGAGAAAGAGGGAGTGGGAGGGGAACCGATGCGCAGGCCTGCGCATCCAATCGGCAGTTGTCCGTGAAGTGGATACTGCCCGCACAGAGGAGCAAGCACATGACCAAGGCCCGTACTTCTGACGCTGGTACGCCCGGGGCTTCGAGCCCGTCCGCTCCGCGGTCGTCGAAGCGCAGTCTTGTCGCGGTGGCGGCCCTCGGTCTCGCCGCAGGCCTGGCACTGGCCGGCTGTTCGTCCTCCGGCTCGTCCTCCGGCTCGTCCACCGGGGCGACGGGCTCGGCGTCCGGCTCCGCGACCGCCGTCGCGTCTCCGTCCGCCTCCGCCTCCGGGGCCGGAACGAGCGGCGGCACGACGCCCACCGGCACGGTGGTCAAGCTCGACGAGAACGCCAAGGGCACCACGATTCACGTGCCCGTCGGCGGCTCCGTCCTGCTGACCATGCACAACATCACCTGGAGTACGCCGCACGTCTCCAACGCCGCCGACCTGTCGCCGCTCGGGCTGCCCGAGATCGGCCCTGGCACCGACTGCCACCCCGGCAGTGGCTGCGGCACCAAGACCACCCGCTTCGTGGCCCGCCAGGCCGGGACGGTCACCATCACCGAGACCCGCACCTCCTGCGGCGAGGCCCGCCGCTGCACGGACGGCCAGGGCACCTACACGGTCACGGTCGTCGTCGGCTGACGCGCGAAGGCGCCTGCCGCGCGGGAACGACGAAGGGCCCGGCCGATTGCTCGGTCGGGCCCTTCGCGGACAAGTCTCAGCCTCAGAGTCCGTGGACTCAGGCCTTCTTGGTCTCCCAGAAGATCTTGTCGATCTCCGCGATCAGGTCGAGCGCCTTCTGGCCCGTCGCCGGGTCGGTGGAGGCCTTGGCCGCGGACAGGGCCTTCAGGGTGTCGTTCACCAGCTGGCTCAGCTGGGGGTACTTCTCGAAGTGCGGAGCCTTGAAGTAGTCGCTCCACAGCACGGAGACGTGGTGCTTCGCCAGCTCCGCGCGCTCCTCCTTGATCACGGTCGCGCGAGCGCGGAAGTGCGGGTCCTCGTTGGCCTGGTACTTCTCCTGGACGGCCTTGACCGACTCAGCCTCGATGCGCGCCTGAGCGGGGTCGTACACGCCGCACGGGAGGTCGCAGTGAGCGTGGACAGTGACCCGCGGTGCAAACAGCCGAGAGAACATGGGAGTCCTTCCTGTGATCGTCTTCCCAGGAGGAGGTTACCGCCGAAAGGCGTCGGACTCGCGTCCGCCCCGGAGGCTTAGGGCAAAGGTCGTAGAAGAGAGGTGGACTTGCCCCGCAGGCTTGCGAAGATGGAATCGAACGGGTCCCGAGCGGTGGGCGAGGATGAACGGAATGGCCGAGCGGATGGGTGAACCCGGCGGGCAGCCGCAGCTGCGGCTGCCACAGGAGCCACCGGAGGGCGGGTCGGTCACCGGTCGGTTCGGCGTGCTGGTCGTCGATGGACCGTCGATGGCGCCCACGCTGTCCCATGGCGATCGCCTGATCTGCCACTACGGCGCGCGACTTCGGCCGGGGGCGGTGGTGGTGGCGCAGCACCCGCTCCGCCAGGACCTGATCGTGGTCAAGCGCGCGGTGGAACGTCGCCCGGGCGGGTGGTGGCTCCTCTCCGACAACAGCGCCGTCGAGAGCGACAGCCGTGACTACGGCCCGGTGCCGGAGGACCTGGTCCTCGGCCGCGTCCTGCTCCGTTACGCCCCACGCCTCGCCTGGCTCGCCCCGTCCACCTGGTGGCAACCGGCGCTCCGCGCCATGCCGTACGCGATGTCCCGCCGCCTCGGCGACTTCCGCCGGCTGCCGAGCCTGTAGGCAGAGCCCCGCGCCGCCCCGCGCCCCGGAAAGTGCGACTACCGGCGGTAGTGCGTCTTCACGCGGAAGCCGCTTCGCGCTTCCGCGCGCGGTACGCCGCGACGTTCGCGCGCGTCGCGCAGCGGTCGCTGCAGTAGCGGCGGCTGCGGTTGGTGGAGGTGTCGAGATACGCGTTGCGGCACGGCGCCGCCTGGCAGATGCCGAGACGGTCCGCGCCGTGGGCGGTGAGGTGCATCGCCAGGCCCATGCTGGCCAGTGCCGCGTACAGCGAGGTCGCGGTCGAGGCGTTCTCCGCCAGATGCATATGCCACAGCGGGCGGCCGTTCTCGTCGAGGTAGCCGTGGCCCGAGATGACCGGGCTGACCGGGTACTCGATCAGCAGCTCGTTGAGCATGTCGACGGCGCGCGTCTGGTCGCCCTCCGCCGCGGACTCGAAGACCGACCGCAGGCGGTTCCGGACCGCCCGCAGCTGCGGGACGTCCGCCACCTCGACCAGCTTCGTGCCCCGGCCGCCCGCGCTGAACAGGCGGCGGACCTCGTCGACCGTGGTGAGTACGTCCTTGCCGCGCTCGGGTTCCTCGGTGTTGACCAGCCTGACGGCGAACTCCGCGTAGGTGGTGAGTTCCATGAGTCGTCCCGAGGTGTCCGTGGCCCGTGAAAGCTGACAGACCGGCACCGACTGCCGTCGGTGGTACCGCGTGGTGGGCGCAGTGTGGTGCCGGGTGGTACTCGCTGGTAATGACTGTACTCTCAGCCAGGGTATTACGATCGGTTCCGATGCGCGTACCTCCGGGTGCGGACAGCGTCCGCAGTATGGCGGTTGAACGGAACATGTGATGAACAAGACCGAATCTCGAGCGGCCTCATTGCCCAGGATCGAGGCGACTGTGCCAAAATCAGCTCACGGGTGACCCCCGTCAGTCGAGTAGGCCCACCGGATCGGCACCGATCCGGGCGGTGTGCAGGACCGGAAGCACGACAGCGCTCCGGATCCGAGGCACCGGTCCGCAACCCGGCCTCTCGCCGCGCGCGGTGTTTTTACTGTTCGTCCCATTCGTTCATATTTGCTGGTT
Source organism: Streptacidiphilus sp. MAP5-3 (assembly GCF_041262505.1). NCBI lineage: Bacteria > Bacillati > Actinomycetota > Actinomycetes > Kitasatosporales > Streptomycetaceae > Streptacidiphilus > Streptacidiphilus sp. MAP5-3. The sequence goes on along the minus strand of NZ_JBGCCL010000001.1, from coordinate 303,261 downwards.
CGCGTCCCGTCTTGTGCGGGCGGATCTCACGACGCGACCGAGCATGGACCCCGAACCTGGGGGACGAAAAGACGAAGCTGTGGCGCCGGCGCCGCGACTAGTGTCGAGATCGGCACCGAACCGGACGCATCAGACGCATCACCAGACATACCAACCCTCACAGAACGACGACGAAGAGGTCCTCGTGGCAGCCGAGATCATCAGTCCCCGTCCCCTCGACGAGAAGGATCCGATCGATCCCGCCTTCGCCCTGCACCGCGGCGGCAAGATGGAGATCAGCGCGACCGTTCCGGTGCGTGACGCGGACGACCTTTCCCTGGCCTACACCCCGGGCGTCGCCCGGGTCTGCACGGCCATCGCCGAGCAGCCCGAGCTGGTCCACGACTACACCTGGACCTCCAACGTGGTCGCGGTCGTCACCGACGGCACCGCCGTGCTCGGCCTCGGTGACATCGGCCCGCAGGCCTCCCTCCCGGTCATGGAGGGCAAGGCGATCCTGTTCAAGCAGTTCGGCGGCGTCGACGCGGTGCCGATCGCGCTGGACACCAAGGACGTCGACGAGATCGTCGAGACCGTGGTCCGGCTCGCGCCGTCCTTCGGTGGGGTGAACCTGGAGGACATCTCCGCGCCGCGCTGCTTCGAGATCGAGCGCCGCCTGCAGGAGGCCCTCGACATCCCGATCTTCCACGACGACCAGCACGGCACCGCCGTGGTCACCCTGGCCGCGCTGCGGAATGCCGCCAAGCTGACCGGTCGCACCCTGGCCGACCTGCGCGCCGTCATCTCCGGTGCGGGCGCGGCGGGCATCGCCATCGCCAAGATCCTGGTCGGCGCGGGCATCGGCGACGTCTCCCTGTGCGACCGCAAGGGCGTGGTCCACGTCGGCCGCACCGACCTGACCGACGTCAAGCGTGAGATCGCCGAGCTCACCAACCGCGGTGGCCTGACCGGTTCGATGGCCGACGTGCTGGCCGGCGCCGACGTCTTCATCGGCGTCTCCGGCGGCACCGTGCCGGAGGACGTCGTGGCGACCATGGCCAAGGACTGCATGATCTTCGCCATGGCCAACCCGAACCCCGAGGTGCACCCGGACGTCGCGCACAAGTACGCGGCGGTCGTGGCCACCGGGCGCTCGGACTTCCCGAACCAGATCAACAACGTGCTGGCCTTCCCCGGCATCTTCGCCGGCGCATTCCAGGTGCGCGCCTCGCGCATCACGGAGGGCATGAAGATCGCTGCGGCCACCGCGCTGTCCGAGCTGGTCGGTGACGAGCTGTCCGCCGCCATGGTCATCCCGAGCCCGTTCGACCCGCGGGTCGCCCCGGCCGTCTCCAAGGCGGTCGCCGAGGCCGCCCGCGCCGAGGGCGTCGCCCGCGCCTGACGCTGTGCGCCAGGGTCAGATGGGCCCTGGCGTTCTAGCACGCACACCCCGCGACCGTCGCGGAGCCGTAGATCACATCGTGGCGCGGTTCCGCGACGGTCGCGCGCGGTTCTAGGGTCATGGCATGTTCGCCGCCTATGCCGCCCGTATCGCACCGGACGACCCGCTGAGCGGTCTCGAGCTCGGGGAGCGCCCCGAGCCCGAGGCGAGGCCCGGCTGGAGCATCGTCACCGTCAAGGCCGCTTCCCTCAACCACCACGATCTGTGGTCGCTGCGCGGGGTCGGGCTCCCCGCCGAGAAGCTGCCGATGATCCTCGGCTGTGACGCCGCGGGCGTCGACGAGGACGGCAACGAGGTCGTCCTGCACTCCGTCATCGGCCAGACCGGTCACGGCGTCGGGCCCAAGGAGCCGCGGTCCATCCTGACCGAGCACTACCAGGGCAGCTTCGCCGAGAAGGTCGCCGTTCCGACCTGGAACCTGTTGCCCAAACCCGCCGAGCTCTCCTTCGCGGAGGCGGCCTGCCTGCCGACGGCGTGGCTGACGGCGTATCGGATGCTCTTCACCAACGCGGGCGTGAAGCCCGGCGACACCGTCCTGATCCAGGGCGCGGGCGGCGGCGTGGCCACGGCGCTCATCGTGCTGGGCAAGGCCGCAGGTCTGCGGGTCTGGGTGACCAGCCGCGACGAGGCCAAGGGCGCCCGTGCGGTCGAACTGGGCGCCGACGCCTGGTTCCCCAGCGGGGCCCGGCTGCCCGAACGCGTCGATGCCGTCATGGAGACCGTCGGCGCGGCGACCTGGTCGCACTCGATCAAGTCGCTCCGGCCCGGCGGGACGCTGGTCATCTCCGGTGCCACCAGCGGACCCAACCCGCCTGCGGCGGAGCTGACCCGGATCTTCTTCCTGGAGCTCAAGGTGGTCGGCTCGACCATGGGGACCAAGGAGGAGCTGGCCGGCCTGCTCAACTTCTGCCGGACGGCGGGGGTGCGCCCGGTCGTCGACTCGGTGCTGCCGCTCTCCGAGGCACGCGAGGGCTTCGCGCGGATGGCGAAGGGCGACCTCTTCGGAAAGATCGTCCTGGAGCCGTAGGACGGCTGTGGCGGGGTGCGGCGCGGTGACGCTCGCGTCGCGATGCGGTGGGACCGATCGGCCAGGGCCCCACGTCCCTGGCCGATCGGCCTTAACCCCCGGGCTGGTCTTAGGAGTTACCGCCGACGCAGTCGTGCTGCGGCGTCCGCCAGGGCGGACCGGGCGCGCTGCAGGCTGTCCGCGGTGACGCCCGCGTCGCGCGCGTGGTCGCGTACCTCGTCGCGGAACCGGTCGAGCAGGCCGCTCAGTTCGCGCAGCGGCTCGCCCGCCGGGTCGACGCTCGCCCACCCGGGCAGGTCCGCCGGCTGCTCGTCGGCCTGGTCGGCCTTGCCGAAGTCGACCGGCTCGTCCGGGCCTGGCTTCCGGTCCTCGGGAGCGCCGGGAGCGCTGTGCGACGCGCCGGTCTGGGCGCCCGGGGGAGTCCAACGGCTCGGATCCGCCAGGCCGCTCAAGGTGCGGGTCAACTCGGACAGGCCCTCGGACAGGCCGGTGGGCCAGTCACCGCTCTTGATGTGGGTGCGGATCTGATCGCCGATCCGGCTCGCCTCGCGACGGGCCTGCTCGCGCACCGCGCGGGCCTGCTCCCTGGCCTCGCGGGCCTCCTCACGGGCGGACCGGGCCTGCTCCTTGGCCTCCCGCGTCTGCTCCTTGGCCTGCTCCTTGGCGACGCGCCACTCATCCTTGGCACGCTGCCAGGACTCGCGGTCGGCACGCCAGGTCTCGTCCCCGAAGCGCACCTGACGGCGCGACTCCCGGGCGGCGGTCCGCATCTCCTCGCGCAGATTCTGCGCGGAGTCGCGGACGTCCTCACGGATCTGGTCGGCAAGCTGTGAGACCGAGTCGTGGATCTCGGCCTCGAGCTCGGCCAACTCGGCCGCGCGGGAGGTGAGTTCGGCGCGACCGGCCTCGGTGATCCGGTAGACCTTGCGGCCGCCCTCGACCGAGTGCTCGACCAGGCCCTCCTGCTCCAGCTTGGCCAGCCGGGGGTAGACCGTTCCGGCGGAGGGCGCGTAGAGGCCGTGGAAGCGCTCCTCCAACAGGCGTATCACCTCGTAGCCGTGGCGCGGGGCCTCGTCCAACAGCTTGAGCAGGTACAGACGCAGGCGTCCGTGAGCGAAGACAGGGCGGCTCATGCCTCGTCAGCCCCCTTCTGGAAGTCGATCGCGAGCGGGGAGTCGGGAGTGGCGTCCTGGGGGGTGTCCTGCACGGAGTCGTCCTCGTCGGTGGGGCGACGCAGGACGGCGACGGACCCGGAAACCGTGGTGATCTTCACACGGCTGGTGCCCTTGCCCAGCGTTCCGGTGATGCGCTTGGCCCCCCACATGCCACCGACCTGCAACTGGTCGAAGGAGGAGGAGATGTCGCCGCTCGTCGTGTCGGCCCTGACCTCGGCGTCCGCCGGAGCGGGGATGCGTACGGCCACCTCGCCGGAGACATTGGTCAGCTCCACGTCGGCGGCCGTCGGACGGTCGAGGTCGACCGTCATCGCGCCGCTGACGGAGTTGGCCTTCAGCGCGCCGCTGGTACCGGCGAAGACGGTGAGCGCGCCGGACACGGTATTGATCTTAAGCCCGCCGGAGGTGCCGTGCGCCTCCACCGCACCCGAAACCGTGTTGGCGTCGACCGGGCCGCTCACCCGAACCAGCGTCAGATCGCCGCTGGCGGTGTTCGCGTGGACTCGTCCGGTCACCCCGGACACCACCGCGTCGGACGAGGCGGAGCCGAGCTCGACCGTGACGTCGGCCGGCACGACCAGGGAGACCACGACGCGGCGCTTCTGCCGCAGACCCTCGATCCAGCGGCCGAGGGCCTTCCACTGGAAGTCCTTCACCTTGAGGTCCTCGTAGGTGACCAGCAACTCGCCGTCCTCGAGGCTCACCAGCAGCGGCGGCCCCTCGATCTCGGTGACCTCGACCCGCGCGGGGCCCTCACCGGCGACCACGTTGACCGCGCCGGCGACCGTACGCACCCGCAGGCGTCGTACCGCCTCGTCGAAGACGAGTTTCTGGGGCTCGCTGATCGTCCAGTGCTCCGACATACCGGTCTCCCCGATGCGTGCGGCGTAGCCGCGGCTGCACCGCGCCGAACCGGGCGCGGCCTTCTGCTCTTCACGATATATCGCACTCGCCAGGAGTCAAGCTATATCGCGAATCTCAGGGTCGCGTCCGGGATCGTGTCGGGGTCGCCTCGGGGATGAGTCGGGTACCGCCTGAGCCGCTACTCGTCGTCCTCGTCGTCGAGCCGTGCCAGCCACGTCGCCAGCCGCTCCACCGGCACCTCGAACTCGGGGTTCAGGTCCACGAACTCCTGCAGCCGGTCGGCCAGCCAGTCGAAGCTGACCTCCTCCTCGCCCCGGCGGTTCTGCAGCTCCTCGATGCCACGGTCGGTGAAGTACACGGCTGTTGCTTTTCCTCTCACTGAAGTCCTCGCCCGAAGGGTACGACAGCTCAGGCGGGCTCACGGTGAAAGAGTCGGTCGTAGCGCTGCTGATCCGCCGCAAGGCGGGCGCGGGCACCGCGCTCGGCCGGCAGCTCCCGACCGAGCGTGGTGCCAGGGATCCACGAGAGCGCGAAGCCCAAGACGAACGGCCCGACAATCGGGAGCAGAGCGATCAGGACGATGGAGTTCATCATCAGCTTGACCGGCCAAGGGAGGCGGCGCCGGAGCTCGCTTCGGTGCTCGCGCCACTCTTCGGGGGTCAGCGTGGTCCGGTTGATCAGGATCGATTCCCGAACGCCGAAAGCGAAGCCCACGGCGATCAGAACTGTCATGCCGACGGAGAGGAGCACGCGAGTCCCCAGCGACAGGTGCTCGGTGCTCATCCCGTAGAAGATCGACCCGGCCAGCAATGCCATGAGAAAGACCATGAACCCGCGCACGAGGGTGAGCAGGACTCGCCGAGTCCAGTACGCCGGTCCCCGATCCACCCAGGTGGTACCGACAAACTGTACTGACAAGGGACTTGGTGCGTACTGCGCGTACTCGTCAGAAGAGGCCGGTGATTCCATGCCATGCTCCCGTCACATCGCCCCACATAGATTTTCCGGTTCCCTTGAGGACGTTCCAGCTCCCGTGAGCCAGCCCGCCTACGACCCCATGGTCGTGGATGTCCTCGCTCCAGTGCTCGTGTACCGCTTTGTCGATGCCGACGCCGACAGCGACTGCACCCGCGAGCTCCAAAGAAGTCGCGGTCACATAGGCTGCACCGGTCAGTTCTTCAGGGGCGGCTGCAACGAGCGCAACCCCAGCCACCACACCGCCCACGGCCGCACCCCCGTCCACCAGGATCGAGTGGGTCCATGACCAACCTTCGTCGTGGTCCTTTATTGCTTCGAATCCCGAGCCAGTCAGCGCCGCGGCAACGTCCAAATCCGGGATGTCCTTAAGGAAGTCCGGCGCGTACTTGAACTTGGACAGCAACTCGCTCAGGCCGTCGAGGTCACCGGTCTTGAAGTTGACGAGCTTCGAGAAGGCGTTCCGACTGTCCAGCGCCGCAGCCAGTTTGGTCTCGCTCGCCTTGAAGTCCGTGACAGCCGACTTGTAGTCCTTGAACGAGCTCAGGTCTGTGCGGACGCCTTGCATCTTCTTGCCGAGCGAGGAGCTTCGGTCTTGAGTGCTGCTTGGGCGGCGTCCCGAGACTTCTTGGCTTCAGCCAACTCCTCGTTCGCCTTGTCGGCCGCCACGCTCTTGCGGTCGTCTCTTGTGGCATACAGATCTCGGAGGAAGGCGGCGACCGTCATCTTGTCGCTCGTTTGCATCGGCTGGTCCGGGTCGATGTCCGCGTAGAACCCCTGCAGAGCCTCCGCCGCTTTGACCCGAGCGTTCTGCGCCTGCACCGTGATCGCGTCGTAGACCTGGGTGTACTCGTTGAGCGCGGGGTCGCTCGCGTTCGCCACCGTCGTCAGCGGTTCGCCGTGTGGGCCGACTTGGAGGCCCTTGCTCTTCGCGGTCTGCGCCGCGTTGTAAAGCGCGTCGTTGAGCGATGAGAGGGAGTCGCCCAGACTGCTCAGGGTCTTCCCAACCGAGCCGACCAGATCGGAGAAGCCGCCCGCTGTGATCGAGTCCGTTGTCCAGGCCTTCCGGAAGCTGGTGGCCGCGTCACCCTGCCAACCGGCCGAGCTCACCAGCGAGTCAACTCCGCTGTCGAGTGGGGCGACCACCGACTGAAGTGCCTCAACGGCGCCGGTCAGTGTGGCGCCCATGTGCTGGAGGCCGGTGAAGTCGCCACCGATCCAGTTGTCGCTTCCCGGGCTCATGAGTCCGGCATCAGATCTTCGAAGACCCCGTGCACGTCCACGTCGCGACGCTGATAGGAGTCGTGTGTGTAGCTGAGCTTGTCGCCGTGGTCGTCGATCTTGTCCGCCATCTTGGTGTGGAGTGAGTCGAGTGAGTCCATGATGGTTTGCAGCGCGTCGTTGAACCCTGGGTCGCCGCCGTCCACCAGAGGTGGGCTGACCTGGACCTTCAGGGAGCGGTAGTGGTCCGCTTGTGAGTGGTACGTCTTGGCCATGGCGGCCAAATCCGCCAACACGACCTGATAGCTGTTACCCACGACTGAACTCCTCCTCATAGGCCAGCACATCGTCCGCCATCCAACGGCGTGCGTCTGGCACTACCGGCGGGTCGAGGCGGACCGGAGGGGCTCCGAGGCGATCCATTAGGGTGATGAACCTTTCTGCGCGCACGGCAGCCCACGGCTGCGCAGTTCCCAGCCGTTCGATGAGGAGGTCCAAGGATGTGAAGGCGACGGGCACCGGGCCCTCGGGGCTGCCCAGCAGTTCGAAGACCATCTGATCGTCGCTGGGGTGCGTCGGAACGAAGAGCGGAGTGTTCGACGTCAGCCGTGCAAGGGGGACGGTCAGGTCCAGTACTTCACCGTCCGCGTTGAGCCGGTTCACCGCTCCGCCCGCAGTGGGCAGGGCCAGTGCCGTTTCGTCACCAGGGTGGATCGGTGAACGCAGCGCCACCGTGATCGCCGCCAGGGCGGCGGCCAGACGTGGGGCGTTGCGCTGGTAGACCGCCGGCTGCGGTGCGCCGGACAGATCCCAGGGGAGGAAGGCGTCGCCGAAAGCAGCGACGGCGATGGACAACCGTCCGTCCTGCGCTTCCGCACGGACGCGAGTCAGCAGCGGTTCGCGATGTGACTCACCGTCTGCGTCGACCCATGTGCCGACACAGTCAGTGAGGATGCTCACCCCGCGGTCCGAGGAGTCACCACCGGCGTTCTGTAGCTCTTCCGCGATGCGAGCCGCGTTTTCGGCCAGGGAACTCCCATGCACGGCAAACTCCGCGGAGACCGTACCGGCACGGACGGTCATGTGCGGCACAGCGACAGCGAGGTGCTCGCGGCCCAAGAGGAAGACCACCGTGAGGACCGCATCCACGCTGCTGCGCACGACGTCGCCAGTGGGCAGTTCCAGCTGCCACGTCCAGTACGCAGTAGGTCTTTCCCCGGCCATCCGGCCCCCCGGTGTCGTGTACATCTCACTTTAGCCGAAACGATGCTACCGGCTCGCGTCGGAAAGGTGGGTCGGGGGTGTGACCGGGCAAAAGCAAAGGACCCGGCACCCCAACTGGGGTACCGGGTCCCTTCAGCGCATCAGGTGGATGTCACCAGCGGCTGATCAGAGGGTGTACACCTCGTCGATCAGCTGCTGCTGCTCCTGCGCGTGGCGCTTGGCCGAGCCGACCGCCGGGGCGGAGGAGGCAGGGCGGGCGACGCGGCGGAGGCGCTGGCGGCTGGCGGAGGGGCCGACGACGACGTCGATGTGGTCCACCAGGTTCAGCGCGATGAACGGCCAGGCGCCCTGGTTGGAGGGCTCCTCCTGGGCCCAGACGTACTGGACGTCGGTGCCGTAGCGCTTGAGCTCCTCCTGGAGCTCGTTGACCGGGAGCGGGTAGAGCCGCTCGACGCGGACGATCGCCGTGTCGGTGATGCCGCGCTCGGTGCGGGCGGCGGCAAGGTCGTAGTAGAACTTGCCGGCCGTGATGACGACCTTGCGCACGTTCGCCGGGTCGACCGTCGAGTCGCCGATGACCGGGCGGAAGCCGCCCTGGGTGAACTCCTCTGCCTTGGACGCCGCGGCCTTCAGACGCAGCATCGACTTCGGGGTGAAGACGATCAGCGGCTTGTGGTGCGGGTTGTGCGTCTGCCAGCGCAGCAGGTGGAAGTAGTTCGACGGCAGCGTCGGCATGGCGACCGTCATGTTGTTCTCCGCGCACAGCTGCAGGAAGCGCTCCGGGCGGGCGGACGAGTGGTCCGGGCCCTGGCCCTCGTAGCCGTGCGGGAGGAGCAGCGTGACGCCGGAGTTCTGGCCCCACTTGGTCTCGGACGAGGCGATGTACTCGTCGATGACGGTGGACGCGCCGTTGACGAAGTCGCCGAACTGCGCCTCCCACATCACCAGCGCGTCCGGGCGGGCCAGCGAGTAGCCGTACTCGAAGCCCATCGCCGCGTACTCGGAGAGCAGCGAGTCGTAGACGGTGTAGCGGGCCTGGTCCTGCGTCAGGTAGAGCAGCGGGGTGTAGTCCTCGCCGGTCTTGTTGTCGATCAGCACCGCGTGGCGCTGGCCGAAGGTGCCACGACGGCTGTCCTGGCCGGCCAGGCGAACCGGGTGGCCCTCCATCAGCAGCGAGCCGATGGCGAGGGTCTCGCCCATGGCCCAGTCGATGGTGCCGTCCTCGATCATCGCCGCGCGGCGCTGCAGCTGCGGCAGCAGACGCGGGTGGACCGTCAGCCACTCGGGCAGCGCGACCTGGGACTCGGCGATGCGCTTGACCATCTCCTGGGAGATGCCGGTGCCGACCGAGACCGGGAAGGTCGCCTGCGGACGCTCGGAGACCGGCTGGGCCGGCGTGCCGGAGGCCTCACGGACCTCGGCGAAGACCTTCTCCAGCTGGTCCTGGTAGTCCTTGAGCGCCTGCTCGGCCTCTTCCAGCGTGATGTCGCCGCGACCGATCAGACCCTCGGTGTAGAGCTTGCGCACCGAGCGCTTCTTGTCGATCAGGTCGTACATCAGCGGCTGGGTGAACGACGGGTTGTCGGCCTCGTTGTGACCGCGGCGGCGGTAGCAGATGAGGTCGATCACGACGTCCTTGTGGAACGCCTGGCGGAACTCGAAGGCGAGCCGCGCTACGCGGACCACGGCCTCCGGGTCGTCGCCGTTGACGTGGAAGATCGGGGCCTCGATCATGCGGGCCACGTCGGTGCAGTACATCGACGAGCGCGAGGCGGCCGGGGCGGCGGTGAAGCCGACCTGGTTGTTGATCACCACGTGCACGGTGCCGCCGGTGCGGTAGCCGCGCAGCTGCGACATGTTCAGCGTCTCGGCCACGACACCCTGGCCCGCGAAGGCCGCGTCGCCGTGGATCTGGATCGGCAGGACGTCGAACGAGTCGCCGGCCTTGTCGAGGATGTCCTGCTTGGCGCGGGCGATGCCCTCGACGATCGGGTCGACCGCCTCCAGGTGGGACGGGTTGGCCGCGAGGGAGACCTTGAGGGTCTCGCCGTCCAGGCCGGTGAACGTGCCGTCCGAGCCGAGGTGGTACTTCACGTCGCCGGAGCCGTGCATCGACTTCGGGTCGAGGTTGCCCTCGAACTCGCGGAAGATCTGCGCGTAGGACTTGCCGACGATGTTGGCCAGCACGTTCAGACGGCCGCGGTGGGCCATGCCGATGACGGCCTCGACCAGGCGGGCCTCGGCGGCCGAGTCCAGCACCGCGTCCAGCAGCGGGATGACGGACTCGCCGCCCTCCAGCGAGAAGCGCTTCTGGCCGACGTACTTGGTCTGCAGGAAGGTCTCGAACGCCTCGGCGGCGTTGAGGCGGCGCAGGATGCGCAGCTGCTCCTCGCGCTCCGGACGGTCGGTGCCGCGCTCGACGCGGGCCTGGATCCAGCGGCGCTGCTTCGGGTCCTGGATGTGCATGTACTCGATGCCGACGGTACGGCAGTACGAGTCGCGCAGCACGCCGAGGATGTCGCGCAGCTTCATCATGGTGTGGCCGGCGAAGCCGCCCACCGCGAACTCGCGCTCCAGGTCCCACAGCGTCAGGTCGTGCGCCTGGACGTCGAGGTCCGGGTGCTTGCGCTGCTTGTACTCGAGCGGGTCGGTGTCGGCCATCAGGTGACCGCGGACGCGGAAGGAGTGGATCAGCTCCATCACGCGGGCGGTCTTGTTGACCTCGTTGTCGTGGGTGCGGGCCACGTCGGTCGCCCAGCGGACCGGCTCGTAGGGGATCCGCAGCGACTCGAAGATCTTGTCGTAGAAGCCGTCCTGGCCGAGCAGCAGCTGGTGGATCGTGCGCAGGAACTCGCCGGACTGGGCGCCCTGGATGACCCGGTGGTCGTAGGTGGACGTCAGCGTCATCACCTTGGAGATGCCCATGCCCGCCAGCGTCTCCTCGGAGGCGCCCTGGAACTCGGCCGGGTACTCCATCGAACCGACGCCCAGGATGGTGCCCTGACCGGGCATCAGGCGCGGGACGGAGTGGACGGTGCCGATGCCGCCGGGGTTGGTCAGCGAGCAGGTGACGCCGGAGAAGTCGTCGACCGTGAGCTTGTTCTGGCGGGCGCGGCGGACGATGTCCTCGTAGGCCTGCCAGAAGCCGAAGAAGTCGAGGGTCTCGGCCTTCTTGATCGCGGCCACCACGAGCTGGCGGTCACCGTTCGGCTTGGTCAGGTCGATCGCCAGGCCGAGGTTGACGTGCTCGGGCTTGACCAGGAAGGGCTTGCCGTCCTTCTCCTGGAAGCCGTGGTTCATCGCCGGCATCGCCTTGATGGCCTGGACCATGGCGTAGCCGATGAGGTGGGTGAAGCTGACCTTGCCGCCGCGGGCGCGCTTCAGGTGGTTGTTGATGACGATGCGGTTGTCGATCAGCAGCTTCGCGGGGACGGCGCGGACGCTGGTCGCGGTCGGCATCGAGAGCGAGGCGTCCATGTTCGCCACGATCCGGGCGCTCGGGCCCTTCAGCGCGACGAGCTCGGGTCCTGACGGTGCCTCGGCGGGGGCGGTCACGTTGGTGCTGTCCTTAGCGGTTTCGGCCGGGGTGGCCGGAGTGGCGGGCACGCGCTGGGTGGGCGCGGCAGGGGTCGCAGGGAGCTGGGTCAGCGGCTCTGCAACGGAGGGGGCGGCGGGAGCCGCGGCGACCGGCTGCGCGGGAGCAGCGGCCGGAGCCGGAGTGGCTACGGGCGCGGGAGCAACAGCCGGAGCCGGAGCCGGGGCGGGTACCGCAGCGGCAGCCGGGACCGGGGGCGTCGTGGGCGTCCCGGTCGCGGCGACGGCGGTGGCACCCGCCTTCTTGGCGTGGCTGGTCTTGTAGTCGGCGAAGAAATCCCACCAGGCCCGGTCGACCGAGTTCGGATCCTGGAGGTACTGCTGGTAGATCTCGTCCACGAGCCACTCGTTCGGACCGAACGCGGCGCCGGGGCCGGGCTCGGCCGAGGTGGCAGGTGAGCTGGTGTGTGGGGACTGTGGAGACACGGCGGCAACCGCCCTCTTCCGCTTCCGTGTGGATGGTGGACAGCGGGTAGTAAGGCTACGCCTCCGCCGCACGTCCGCGCAGGTCCCGCACGGCAAGCGTCGCCCAGATCACAGTCCGGCCGCAAACAATGGCCGAAACGAGAGGTTAGAAGTCGGGCGCGGTTGGGGAGAACGAGAGGCTGTTCGTGCGGTCGAAACCCGGCGAATCGGGCATACTTTCGGCTCACGGGTGCATGTGCGGGAGGATCGCCGGTTCCCAGGGATCGCGCAGGTCGCGCCCCTCGCGCGGCTCGCGGCGCGGGCCGGGGAGCTCGACGCGGATCAGACAGCCCTTCGGTGAGTCGGCGACGGCGATGGCGCCGCGGTGCAGTTCGACCGCCCAGCGGGCGATGGCCAGACCGAGACCGGTGCCGCCGTCCGCGCCGGGCCCCTGCGCGGTGGCCGAGCTGCCGCGGCCGAAGCGCTCGAAGACCCGGGTCCGGTCCTCGGGGGCGATGCCGGGGCCCTCGTCCGCGACGTCGACGACCAGGCCGCCGGAACCGGCCGAGCGGGCCCGTACGGTGACCGTGCCGTCCTGTGGGCTGTGCCGGCAGGCGTTGTCGACCAGATTGGCGACGACCTGGTGCAGGCGCTCCGGGTCCGCGTGCGCGGTGAGCCCGTCGGCGACGTCCAGGCGCAGCGAGACGTCGGTGCGGCGTTTGCTCGCGCCGCCGGAGACGGAGCCGTCAACGGTCAGCCCGCGCAGCACCCCGGCCAGGAACGGCTCGACGTCGAAGCCGCGCAGCTCCAGCGCGTCCACCCCGTCGGCGAGCTTGGACAGGTCCAGCAGATGGGAGACCAGGCGGCCCAGCCGCTCGGTCTGCTCCAGCGCGGCGGCCATGGTGGCCGGTTTCGGCTCCACCACGCCGTCGACGACGTTCTCCAGCACGGCGCGCAGTGCGGCTATCGGGGTGCGCAGTTCGTGGGAGACGTTGGCGATCAGCTCGCGGCGCTGGCGGTCGGCCGCGTCCAGGTCGTCGGCCATGGTGTTGAAGGCGTGGGCGAGCTCGCCGACCTCGTCCAGGGAGCGGGTGTGCACCCGGCGGGTGTAGTCGCCGGCGGCCATCGCCCGCGCGGCGGCGGTCATCTCGCGCAGCCCGGCGGTCATGCCGTGGGCGAGCAGCTGGGTGATCAGCAGCGAGGCGATCACCGAGAAGATCATCACCACCCGGATCTGGGTGGAGGAGTTCAGCGCCAGCACCACCATCAGCGTGGAGATGCAGACCGAGGCCAGGACCAGCACGTTCAGCTTGGCCTTGACCGAGCGGAGCGGGTCGAACGGGCGCAGCCCGGCCCAGAAGCGCTCCGCGCGGCTGGCGTGCGCGTCCCGGCCTCCCGCCGCCTTCGGTGGCTGCGGGGGCTGGTGCGGGAGTTCGCGCCGACGTGCGGGAACACTCCTGCTCACGGTGCGGGGGACTCCAGCGCGTAGCCGACGCCGTGGACGGTGCGGATCCAGTTGGCGCCGATCTTCCGGCGCAGCGCCTTGACGTGGCTGTCGACGGTGCGGGTGCCGGACGCGTCGGTCCAGTCCCAGACCTCGGCCAGCAGCTGCTCCCGGGTGAGCACCGCGCGCGGCTGCTGGGCCAGGCAGGCCAGCAGGTCGAACTCGGTCGGGGTCAGGTGCACATCCTCGCCGGTGACCCGGACCCGACGCTGGACGTGGTCGATCTCCAGTTCGCCGAGGCGCAGCGTGCCGCCCATCGGCGTCCGCGCGGCCAGCTGGGCGCGCTCGATGCGGCGCAGCAGCACGTTGACGCGGGCCGCCAGCTCGCGCATGGAGAACGGCTTCGTCATGTAGTCGTCCGCACCGACGCCGAGGCCGACCAGCAGGTCCGTCTCGTCGTCACGTGCGGTGAGCATGAGCACCGGGACCGGGCGCTGCGCCTGGATCCGGCGGCAGACCTCCAGCCCGTCGAAGCCGGGCAGCATCACATCCAGCACGACCAGGTCGGGCTGCCAGGTCTGGAAGCAGTCGACCGCCGTCGGCCCGTCGTGGGAGACCGCGACGCGGAAGCCCTCGGCGCCGAGTCTGGCCGCGATCGACTCGGCGATCGTCGGCTCGTCCTCGACTACCAGCACTCGGCGCTGGTTACCCAGCCCGTTGTTGGTCTGCTGCTGTACATCCGTCACGGTCACGCCACCGCCCCCAGGGCCTCGCGTTCTCCGGCCCGAACTGAATCTCGGGCCGCCGGGTCGTCTTCGGTACGGTGCCCCACCCCCGACTCGCTCAGTCCGCCACTGCTCGCAGCGTACGGACCCTGGGCCCGCTGTGGCAGGCCGTCGTCGGATAAACCGACCCTTCGAGGGGTGGCACGGGCAAGGACCATACCGTGCGTTAACTAGACGCGCGAGGACAGGTACACGACATCAGGAACGCCTCGTTCCACCTGTACCGGGATTTCGATGACTTCGATTCGGGCAAATCGGGCGCGAAGACGTGCTTCGAAGGGGCGCGAATGTGCCGCGCTCCACACCGCGAGCACACCTTCATCAGCAAGTGTTTGCTCAAGGAGGTCCAGGCCGGCCTCGCTGTAGAGGGAGTCGTTGGATTCGGTGACGGTCCAGTCGGGACCGTTGTCGATGTCGAGGCAGAGCGCGTCGTACCGGTGCTCGGTGGTGCGCAGGTGGTCCAGCAGGTCGGCGTTGACGATCTCGATACGCGGATCGGTGTGACCTGTTCCGGCGAACGGCGCCAGCGGGGCGTCACCCTGCGTGTGCCAGTCGATGATCGCCCTCTCCCGCTCCACCACGGTGATCCGGCCCGGGCGCTTGTCCTGCGCGGCCTCGGCGAGCGAGAAGCCGACGCCCAGTCCGCCGATCAGCACGTGTGCCCCGCGTGGGGAATCCAGGGCGTCCAGGGCGGCGCTGATGAGGAGGCGCTCGGAGCGCCCGTCGGAGGTGTCCATCAGGAAGGTGCCGTTGGCGATGATCTCGAAATGCGCGCCGCGGCGGCGCAGGGCGACCTCGCCGAACGGGCCCTCGCGGCGGTCGAGCAGTTCCGGCGTTTCGTCGGCGCCGGCGTGCTCGGGGTGCGCGGCGTCGTGGTGATGCGTGGACATGGGTCCTATCGTGCCCGATACGCCTGATCGCTCAGAGCGAACATGCGCCGGGGAACAATAGTGGGGTCATGAACCTTTAGTGCAGGTAACTCAACTTGCATGACCGTGGAGAGATCATGGCTTCGACTTCAGGAACGCTCACCCTGCCGGTGCTGCCGCTCGACGACGATGCGGTCCTCCCTGGCATGGTCGTCCCGCTCGACCTGTCCGACCAGGATGTCCGTGCCGCCGTGGAGGCCGCGCAGGCGGCGGTCCGGGAGACCGGTGCGCACGCGCCGGGAATCCGTACGGTGGCGGGCGCCCGCAAGGCGCGGGTGCTGCTGGTGCCGCGCGTCGACGGCGCCTACGGCGCGATCGGCACGCTGGCGACGGTGGAGCAGGTCGGCCGCCTGGCCGACGGCGACCCGGCCGCGCTCGTCCGCGGTGTGCGCCGGGTCCGCATCGGCACGGGCACGACGGGCCCGGGCGCCGCCCTCTGGGTGGAGGCGGTGCCGGCCGACGAGACCGAGGTCCCGTCGCCGCTGCCGGGCGCGATCGCGGAGACCGTCAAGGAGTACAAGGCGCTGACCACGACGTGGTTGCAGAAGCGCGGCGCGTGGCAGGTCGTGGACCGGTTCGCGCAGATCGAGGGCGTCTCCGAGCTGGCCGACAACATCGGCTACGCGCCCTTCGTCACCACCGAGCAGAAGCTGCGCGTCCTGGAGGAGCTGGACCCGGTGGCCCGGCTCGGCTACGCGCTGCAGTTGCTCAAGGACCACCTCGCCGAGGCGGAGGTCCAGGAGACCATCAGCAAGGACGTCCAGGAGGGCATGGAGAGGCAGCAGAAGGAGTTCCTGCTCCGCCGCCAGCTGGAGGCCGTCCGCAAGGAGCTCTCCGACCTCAACGGCGAGCCGGACTCCGAGGAGGAGGACTACCGCGCCCGCGTGCAGGCCGCCGACCTGCCCGAGAAGGTCCGTGAGGCCGCGCTCAAGGAGGTCGAGAAGCTGGAGCGTTCCAGCGACGCCTCGCCCGAGGGCAGCTGGATCCGCACCTGGCTGGACACCGTCCTTGAGCTGCCCTGGAACGACCGCACCGAGGACGCCTACGACATCGCCGGAGCGCGTGCCGTGCTGGACGCGGACCACTTCGGCCTCGACGACGTCAAGGAGCGGATCGTCGAGTACCTGGCCGTGCGCAAGCGGCGCTCGGACCGTGGGCTCGGCCTGGTCGGCGGGCGTCGCGGGGGAGCGGTGCTGGCGCTGGTCGGCCCGCCCGGTGTGGGCAAGACCTCGCTGGGCGAGTCCGTGGCGCGGGCGATGGGACGCGAGTTCGTCCGGGTCGCGCTCGGCGGTGTCCGTGACGAGGCGGAGATCCGCGGCCACCGGCGTACCTACGTCGGCGCGCTGCCGGGCCGCATCGTGCGGGCGATCAAGGAGGCCGGGTCGATGAACCCGGTGGTGCTGCTGGACGAGATCGACAAGGTCGGCTCGGACTACCGGGGCGACCCGGCGGCGGCGCTGCTCGAGGTCCTGGACCCGGCGCAGAACCACACCTTCCGCGACCACTACCTGGAGGTCGAGCTCGACCTGTCGGACGTGGTCTTCCTGGCCACGGCCAACGTGCTGGAGGCGATCCCCGAGCCGCTGCTGGACCGGATGGAGCTGGTCCGGCTCGACGGCTACACCGAGGACGAGAAGGTCGTCATCGCCCGTGACCACCTGCTCCCGCGTCAGCTGGAGCGTGCCGGTCTGGGCGCTGACGAGGTCGTCCTTGCCGAGGACGCGCTGCGCAAGCTGGCCGCCGAGTACACCCGTGAGGCGGGCGTCCGCACGCTGGAGCGCGCGGTCGGGCGGATCCTGCGCAAGGTCGCGGCCCAGAACGAGCTCGGCGAGGCGGGCGCGGAACTGCCGCGCACCGTGGGCGAGGCGGACCTGCGCGGCCTGATCGGCCGTCCCCGGTTCACCCCGGAGCACGCACAGGAGCCGGAGGAGCGGCGCACGGCGGTGCCGGGCGTGGCGACGGGCCTGGCGGTCACCGGCGCGGGCGGCGACGTGCTCTTCGTCGAGGCGTCGCTGGCCGACCCGGAGACGGGCGGCACCGGACTGCAGCTCACCGGCCAGCTCGGCGAGGTGATGAAGGAGTCCGCGCAGATCGCGCTCTCGTTCCTGCGCTCGCGCGGAGCGGAGCTGGAACTGCCGGTCACCACGTTGCGTGAGCGCGGCGTCCACATCCACGTTCCTGCGGGCGCGGTCCCGAAGGACGGCCCGAGCGCGGGTGTGACGATGACCACGGCCCTGGCCTCCCTGCTGTCCGGGCGGAAGGTCCGACCGGATGTCGCGATGACCGGCGAGGTCTCGCTGACCGGGCGGGTGCTGCCGATCGGCGGCGTCAAGCAGAAGCTGCTGGCGGCGGACCGGGCCGGGATCACGACGGTCCTGATCCCCTCCCGCAACGAGGCGGACCTGGACGACGTCCCGGCGGAGGTCCTGGCGCGCCTCACCGTCCACGCGGTCGGTGACGTCCGTCAGGTGCTGGATCTGGCGCTGGAGCCTGCCGTGTCGCTGAGCAAGCCGGAGCCGCTGGCCGCCTGACGGCGGTGACGCGCTGTTGTTGCCGCAGGGAGTCGAACTACCAAGGGGCGCGGGGCCGCATATCAGCGGAGCCCCGCGCCCCTTGTGTGCTGCATGGTTCGCCACCGCGTCAAAGGTGAGGCCCTGGCAGACGTCGACTCCGTCACAGTGTTGCCCGCCAGAGAACCGGAACGGGCCCGTGCGCGTTCCCACCTCCGAACGAGACCTGCGACAATGCCACGGTTCTCCGAGCCAGGAGCGCGGAGCGCAGGAGTCGGAACGTCGCAGAGTGTTGGGTGGGTGCAGAAGATGGGCGCACGGAGCTCGCGGAGCGCAGCCGTGGCACCGGGAGCGAAACGCAAGCGGAACCTGGAGCTGATGCTGCTCCTCTTCGCGGTCGTCGTCTGTGCTTTCGCCGATGCCACCGCCGAGCTGGGGCTGAACGGCACCCTGCCCAGCGGCTTCGTGCTCCAGGTCGTGGGCCTGGGCGCCTTGGCGGTGCTGGCGCACGTCATGGTGCGGTTCTGGGCGCCCTACGCGGATCCGGTGATCCTGCCGATAGCCGTCGTGCTGACCGGGCTGGGCCTGGTCCTGATCCACCGGCTCGACGCGTCGTACATCAAGGTCTACAACTCCACGGCCATGGCGCCGAACCAGATCATGTGGACCGCGATCGCGATCATGGTCTTCGGCGCGGTGATCTACTTCGTGAAGCACCACCGGATGCTCGCGCGCTACACCTACCTGCTGATGGCGGTCTCGCTGATCGCGCTGGTCGCGCCCGCCTTCTTCGGCGCGGACACCTACGGCGCCCGACGCTGGGTCATCCTCGGCCCGATCCAGGTCCAGCCCGGTGAGTTCGCCAAGCTCACCATGATCGTCTTCTTCGCCAGCTACCTGATGGCCAACCGCGACGCGCTCGCGTTGGTCGGCCGCCGGTTCATGGGCATCGCACTGCCGCGCGGGCGCAACATGGGTCCGATCCTGGTCGTCTGGGCGGTCAGCCTGGTCGTCCTGGTCTTCGAATCGGACCTCGGTACCTCGCTGATCTTCTTCGGTGCATTCATCATCATGCTCTACGTGGCCACCGAGCGGACCGGATGGGTCGTCCTCGGTGCGCTGATGGCCGTGGGCGGCTCGGTCGCGGCGGGAACCCTGGTCTCGCACGTCAAGTACCGCATCACCAACTGGCTCGACCCCTTCGCCTACTACAACCCCTCCCCGCCGCAGGGCTCCTCGCCGCAGCTCGCGGAGTCGCTGTTCAGCCTGGGACACGGCGGACTGCTCGGCACCGGTCTGGGCAAGGGCGACTCCTGGCTGATCGGTTTCGCCGGCCGCAGCGACTGGATCCTGTCCACGATCGGCGAGGAACTCGGCACCGCCGGGATCATGGTCGTGCTGGTGCTCTACCTGCTCCTGGCGCAGCGCGGCATGCGCACCGCCGTCCGGCTGACCGACCCGTTCGGCAAGCTGCTCGCGGCCGGTCTGGCCTCGGCCCTGCTGCTGCAGGTCTTCGTCGTCACCGGTGGTGTCATCGGACTGATCCCGCAGACCGGTAAGGCGCTGCCGTTCCTCGCCCAGGGTGGTTCGTCGACCGTGGCGAACTGGATCATGGTCGCCCTGCTGATCAAGCTCAGCGACGCCTCCGGCCGGGCCGATCTCGAGCCGAAGCCGGCTCCGGACGAGACGCTGACCATCTCCGCAGAGGAGATCGCTGCCGCCCGCGCCGAGATGGAGCAGGCCGGCTGACCCGCGTCCGGTGTGCCCGGGGCCCTCAGCGGAAGATGCCAGTGTGGCCCAAGGAGTACCGGCCGGGCTGCGGGTAGACGCAGAGCCCGTGCGGACCTTCGCCGACGGGGATCTCCGCGAGGAGCTTCCCGTCGGTCGTCGACATCGCGTAGACGACGCCGTTGTAGCGGCCGGAGAGCCACAGCACCTTGCCGTCGGCCGAGACACCGCCCATGTCGGGGCTGCCGCCGCCGGGGATCCACCACTTGTGGAGCAGCTTGCCGGTGGCGAAGTCCAGCACCGAGACCGAGCCCTCGCCGCGGTTGGAGATGTACAGGGACTTCGAGTCCCGGCTGACATAGAGGCCGTGCGCACCGGCGCCGGTCTTCAGCAGCGTCGGCTTGGAGAAGGTGTCGCCGTTCATCTCCCAGACGCCGTTGGCGACCATGTCCGCGATGTACCAGACCTTGCCGTCCGGGGAGATCTTCACGTCCTGCGGCATCGAGCCCTGGAACGGGATCTTCTGCTCGGCAGTGATCGCCATCTTCTCCGTGTCGATCTTGAGCAGGTCGCCGGAGAACTCGCACGAGACGATGAAGTACCGGCCGTCCGGCGAGAAGTCCGCGTGGTTGACGCCGTCGCACTGGGACGGGACGGCCTTGACCACCTTCATGGTGTGCGCGTCGCGGAAGACCAGCTGGTGGTCGGCCGAGGCCATGACGATCGCGTACTTGCCGTCCGGGGTGAAGTAGAGGTTGTACGGGTCGTGCACGTCGAGCGTCCGGCCCGAGACCTTGCCCGTGGCCGGGTCGATCGGGGTGAGGGTGTTGCCGAGGTCGTTGTTGACCCAGAGCGTCTTCAGGTCCCAGGAGGGGACCACGTGCTGCGGCTCGTTGCCGACCTGGATGGTGTCGATCACCTTGTAGGTGGCGGGGTCGATCACGGTGACCGTGTCGGAGAGCGTGTTGGGCACGTAGATCCGGGACGGGAAGTCCTTGACCACCGGTGAGAGCTGGTTCGGCCGGTCGGCGGCGTAGAGGTCGGTGGGGGAGAGCAGCGGGGGCATGCCCGGGAGGGCGTTCGGGTCCCGGCTCTGTCCCGCGGCCGCGGCCTCGGCGGCCTCGCGCGCCGCAGCTCCGCCGAGCTTCTGCGCGGCGTCCTGCGTCGAGGCGCCGCCGGACGAGCAGGCGGTGGTGACCAGCAGCGCGGCGGCGCCCAGTGCGAAGGCGGTGGCAAGGCGGCGAGGGGTGCGCATCGGCATCAGCTCAGCAGCTCCGAGGTCGTGACCGCGCTCAGTCCGCGCTGGTGCAGGCCGGCAAGGATCGCGGGCAGGGCGGCGACGGTGCCGGTGTGCCCGAAGTGCATCGAGACGACGGACCCGGCCCGGGTCTTCTCCAGCACGGTCCGGGTCACCGCGGCGGCGCCGGGGTCCTGCCAGTCGAGCGAGTCCACCTCGTAGGAGAGGCAGTGGGTGTAGCCGACGCGACGCGCCTGGGCGGAGACGGACGCGGTGCAGTCCTGCGCCTGGGACGGCCGGAACCACGTCCCGATCGAGCCGGTCAGCTGCCGCAGCCGCTGGGCGCAACGGTCGATCTCGGCGTACGCCTGGTCGGGGGAGAGGGAGGAGATCGCCAGGTGGTTCTGGGTGTGGTTGCCGAGCTCGTGGCCGCCGTCCAGGATCCGCTTCGCCATCTCGGGGTACGCGTCCAGCCAGCTGCCGACGGCCATCACCGTGATCCGGGCATGCGCGCGCTCGGCCTCGGCGAGCACGCTGCGGGCGATCGCCGGATCGCCCTGGCCGTGGAAGGTGAGCGCCACCCGGTCGGTGGTCGTCGGCCCTGACTGGATCTCGAAGGGCAGGTCGGCGAGCGCCTGGGACGCCGTGGCGGCATGCGTCGCCGGCGCGCCGGACGCGCCCGGTGCGGTGGATGCGCGTGATCCGGTCGGGGACGGGCGGGCGTCCGTGCCGTTCGCGCAGGCGCTGAGCACGGTGCCGGCTGCGCCGAGCGCGGCGCCGCAGAGGAGGGCACGTCGATCCAGGGGGCTCACCGTCCCGACGATATGCAGAAGGTCACATATCCGCGCGGCGAGCATCTGACGGATGATCGAGGCGTGCTGACCGCCGAACGCAAGGACCTGCCGTACTCCGTCCCGGGCCTCCGGCTCGCCCTCGGGGAGGACGGCGTCGCCGTTCTGACGCTCGATCGGCCGGAGAAGAGGAACGCGCTCACCCGGACGATGTGGGCCGCGATCCCGGGGATGCTCGCCCGCCTGGCGGAGGAGCCGGGCGTCCGGGTGCTGCTGCTCGCGGGCGCGGGCGGGGCGTTCTCCGCCGGCGCGGACATCGCCGAGCTGGCCGACGTCTACGGCAGCCCGGACGCCGCGGACGCCTACCACGCCGTCAACGTCGCCGCCGAGACCGCGTTGGCCGAGTTCCCGCATCCGACGCTGGCCGTGATCGACGGCCCGTGCGTCGGCGGTGGCTGCCAGCTCGCCGTCGCCTGTGACCTGCGGTTCGCCGCGCGCGGCGCGCGCCTGGGCATCACTCCGGCGAAGCTCGGCATCGTCTATCCGGCGGTACCGACCGCCCGCCTGGCCCGGCTGCTCGGCCCGGCCCGTGCGAAATACCTGCTCTACTCCGCCGAACTGGTGACGGCGGACCAGGCGTTGACCTTCGGTCTGGTCGACGAGGTCGCGGACGACGCGGGGGCCCTGGCCGACCGCGCGCTCGCCTTCGCCCGGACCCTCGCCTCCCGCTCGGCGCAGACGCAGGGCGCGGTCAAGGCGGTCGTCGACGCGACCGTGGGCGGCGGCGACCCGCAGGTGGCCGTCGCCTCCTGGGAGCGCGCCTCCCGGACCACTCCGGACGTCCGGGAGGGCCTCGCCGCGTTCCTGGAGCGGCGCGCGCCCAGGTTCTGAGGTTGAGCGGGCAGGCAGGCTGACGGGGCGTCGGGTTCGTCGGCGTGGCTCCGGCGTGCTGAAAAGTGGGATATGTAGGTTGATGTCCGTTTCATGATCCAGTGCAGAGCAACGGACGAACGGACCCCACATGGCCAGTGGACTGAGCGCGAGCGGGCGAGCGGGGGCGACCGGACAGCGGGGCTTCCTCGGGGAGCTCAGGGACGCCGTCAACGGCCGGACGGCGATGCTGGTGGTGGCAGTGCTGCTGCTCCAGTTCGGCTTCATCGTGTCCTACATCGGCGCGCTGCATCACCCGTACCCGCACCGGGCCTCGATCGGCGTCGTCGCGCCGCCGCAGGTCAGCGCGCAGACGGTGGCCGGGCTCAACGCCCTGCCCAGGCAGGAGCTGGACGCGAGTCCGGTCGCCGACGAGCCGACGGCCGTCGACCGGATCAGGACGCAGAAGATCTACTCCGCGCTGGTCGTCAATCCGACCGGAACCCAGGACCGCCTGCTGGTCGCCAACGCCGCCGGTCCCGCGCTGGCGACCGCGGTCACCCAGGTCGTCACCGCCGCCGAGCAGCGGCAGGGCCGCACTGTCGCCGTGACCGACGTGGTTCCGCTGGCATCCGGGGACGCGGAGGGGCTGTCGGGCTTCTACCTCGCCATCGGCTGGTGCGTCGGCGGCTACCTGGTCGCCTCGCTGCTGGGCATCAGCGCGGGCACCCGGCCCGCGAATCCGCGACGCGCGGTCATCCGGTTGGGCTCGCTGCTGTTGTACTCCGTCGCAGCGGGTCTCGGCGGGGCGGTGATCGCGGGCCCGGTTCTCGGCGCGTTGCCGGGGAGCGTGGTCGCGCTCTGGGGCGTGGGCACGTTGGTGGTCTTCGGCGTCGGCGCGGTGACGATGGCGCTGCAGTGCTTCTTCGACGTCATCGGCATCGGGATCGCGGTGCTGCTCTTCGTCATCCTGGGCAACCCGAGCGCCGGCGGCGTCTTCCCGCCCCCGCTGCTGCCGTCCTTCTGGCGGGCCATCGGCCCCTGGCTCCCGAACGGCGCGGGCACGGCCCTGAACCGCGTCGTCGCGTACTTCCACGCCGGGACGATCCTCCGGCCCGTCCTGGTCCTCGTCGTCTGGAGCGTGGCCGGCGTCGCCGCGACGATGCTCGCCGCCTCCCTCCGCCCCCGGGGCGGTCGCCCCGGGCTGAGCGAATCGCACGGGAGCGAGCGCGCACAACAGGTGCGCGGGGAACTACGCGAGCAACCGCCAGGTGCGGACAGCCCTGTCCATTGAGGACCGTCCGCCCAGGGAGGCTTGTCGCGCTCACGCGGCGGAGCCGCACATCAGCAGCGCGCCGCGCCCCTGAATGGTGCGGCTACCGCGCCCTGCAGCTGTGCCCGCTCCGCAGGGCTGCTGCTCAGCCGCCGGCGATCAGGTACAGGCCGTAGCCCACCGCGCTCGCGCACAGCGCGAAGCTGAGGACCGCCGTGCCCAGCGACAGCGCCCCCGCTCCGCCGCCGGAGACCCGCTCCCGGCGGGCCAGTGCGCTGACGCCGACGCAGAACGCCCCGACCACCGCCACGGCGATCACGACACTGACCCCGAACGTGCTGCCCAGGGCAGCCCAGTTGATGTTCATCGTGCTGCTACTCCTTCGGCCGAAGCTCGACTCAGGCCGCGATCACGGGCGACGGGGAGGCGACTGCCGGCTGCCCGGCTGCCGTGCCGACGGTCAGCGGGTCCTCGGCGACGACGTTGGCCGCGCTGATCTGCTGGCCGCGGGAGGCCACGTAGATCCACGCCGCGATGCCCGCGCCGATCAGGCCGAGGGCGATCTGGCCCCACGCGCCCTGGTCGGCCAGCAGCACGCCCACGCCACCGACCAGACCCGCGGCCGGCAGCGTCAGGACCCACGCGTACGTCATCTTCCGCACGGTGTTCCAGTGGACCGCGCCGCCGACCTTGCCCTTGCCCGCGCCCATGATGCCGCCGGAGCAGACGTGGGTGGTGGACAGGCCGTAACCCATGTGCGAGGAGGTGAGGATGACCGTCGCCGCCGCCGTCTGCGCGGTGAAGCCCTGCGAGGCGTCGACCTCGGTGATGCCCTTGCCCATCGTGCGGATGATGCGCCAGCCGCCGATGTAGGTGCCGAGCCCCATGGTGATGCCCGCGGCCAGGATGACCCAGAGCGGCGGGTTGGAGCCGGGGGCCAGCGAGTGGGCGGTGATCAGGGTCAGGGTGATGACGCCCATCGTCTTCTGGCCGTCGCTGGTGCCGTGCGCGACCGAGACGAGCATGGCCGACGCGACCTGGCCGACCTTGAAGCCCTTGCGGGTGACCTCCTGGTCGCCCTTGGCGGTGAGGCGGTAGGACAACTTGGTCGCACCCCAGGCGGCGATGCCCGCCACGATCGGGGAGGCGACGGCCGGGATCAGGATCTTGGTGGCCACCACGTCGAAGTGCACGCCGTGCATGCCGACGGAGACGACCGTCGCGCCCAGCAGGCCACCGTAGAGGGCGTGCGAGGAGCTGGACGGGATGCCGCGCAGCCAGGTGACGAGGTTCCAGACGATCGCGCCGATCAGAGCGGCGAAGACCACCTGGGGCTGGATGCCCGCCTTCTCGTCGATGATGCCGCCGGAGATCGTCTTGGCGACCGCGACCGACAGGAAGGCACCGCAGAGGTTCAGCACCGCCGAGATGGCGACAGCGACCTTGGGTCGCAGCGCCCCGGTGGCGATCGAGGTGGCCATCGCGTTGGCCGTGTCGTGAAAACCGTTGGTGAAGTCGAAGGCGAGAGCCGTGATCACTACGGCGGTCACCAGGAACGAGATGTGTTCCATGCCCAAACAATCGTCTCAGCGGGGTGGTCGAGCGTGACCGTAGGGAGCCCGGATGAACGGAAGGTGAACTGACGGACTATCCAGAGTTGACGAGTGTGCCGAAGCATGACAAAACCACCCGTTGTTGATCTTCGTGTGTGAACTGGGTCCTTGCGCTGCCTGGCATTCGATCGTCCCAGGACAATTTCTGGCACCGCCGTATGAGGGATGTGTCACATTCACCTGGTGGCCGTCATCACGTGACAGGGCCAGGTGTGAGCGGCCTCAGAATCGTTGACGCCCCCTGCCGCGTGTCAGTGGGACATGGGAGGATCGCCGAGGTTGTCCGTAGGCGGGCGATCGGTCGGTCGTGGGGGCGGAGCCGCAGTGTGCGGCTGACGAAGGGGCGGGCTGGTGTTGGGTATCGGGGGCATGGAACGTCGTCCTTGGCTGCGCGGGGTGCTGCGTTGCGGGTTGATGCTCGCGGCCGCCTCACTCGCCGTCATTCCCGCCGCAGGCAGCGCGAGCGCCGCCGTGGCGCCCCACCCGGGCACGGCCGGAGGGATTTCGACGGTCCTGCCCGCCGGGACGGTCACGCTGACCCAGGCCGAGCAGGCACTGCTGCCGATCCTCGACCACCTGCGCGCGCTCTACCAGCAGATGGAGCAGGCCACCCAGCAGTACGACTCGCTCGGCGCACAGTTGCAGCAGGCGCAGGCCGGTGTGCAGAAGCTGGACGTCCAGCTGGCCGGCGCCCAGGCCCAGGTCGACGCGGGAACGGCGATCGCCGGTGAGATGGCCCAGCAGCAGTACGCCGCCGGTGGCTTCTCACAGCTGGCACAGCTGATCTTCGCCGACGACCCGCAGGCGGCCCTCCACGGCAAGGAACTGCTGGACGCGGCCTCCCAGTCGCAGGCGTCGCTGCTCAGGAAGCTCCACGCCGACGAGGAGGTCCTGGCCAAGGCGCAGACAGCGGCCGAGGCGGCCCGGCAGCGCGTGGCCCAACTCCTCGCCCAGCAGGGCAAGCAGAAGGACGGCATCACCAAGCAGCTGACCGGCGTCGAGCAGTTGGTCTCCGGCCTGACCGGCGCCCAGCGCCAGGAGCTCTCACTGCTGGAGCTGAAGGAGGCCGACGCCGCCCAGCTGGCGCTGCTGGCCTCCGGCGTCCTCGGCAACCAGGGCGCCAAGCCGTCGGCCGAGGGTGCGCAGGCCATCGCCTTCGCCTTCGAGCAGCTCGGCAAGCCCTACGTCTGGGGCGGCGACGGGCCCGACGTCTACGACTGCTCCGGTCTGACCTCGCAGGCCTGGCTGCACGCGGGGACGACCATGCCGCGCACCAGCGAGATGCAGTGGGCCGACCTCACCCATGTCCCGCTCGACGAGCTGCGCCCGGGCGACCTGATCGTCTACTTCCAGGACGCCAGCCACGTCGCGATGTACATCGGCGGCGGCATGGTCGTCGAGGCGCCGCATCCGGGTGCGTTCGTCGACATCGAACCGATGGCCGTCGACCCGATCCTCGGCGCGGTCCGGCCCGACCCGCAGAACCCGTCGATCGGCGGCACCTACACCCTGCCGTCCGCGCCGCCCGGATCGACCGGCCCGGTGCCGATCGGTCCGACCCTGCCCTCGAACACACCGAAGCCGACGCCGAAGCCCACGCCCAAGCCGACGCCCCGGCCCACGCCGAAGCCCAGCCCGTCGGGTTCGCCCACGGGTCTGCCGACCGGCATGCCGTCCGGGTGGCCGTCGGGTTCGCCCTCCACTTCGCCTTCGCCGTCGCCGAGCGGGAGCCCGTCGACGAGCCCGTCACCGTCGGTGACGGGCTCGCCCTCCGCGATCCTCTGAGGCACCCGCGTCGGGACGGCCCAGGGGCCTAGGCCCTGTCGTCAAACTCCCGCCGGGCCCGGCTTGCCTGGTACGCCCTTCTGCTGCGTTGTCGGATCGCCCAAGTACGGCCCAGTACGAGGGCGACCCTCCGCCTTGCAGCTGGCCGCACCAGACAACCCGGGCTGATCCGACGCGAGTTTGACGACAGGGCCTAGCCCGCGTCGGGCTGCGAGTCCGGCTCCAGGCGGATCACCACGGACTTCGAGGTCGGCGTGTTGCTGGTGTCGGCCGTGCTGTCCAGCGGGACCAGGACGTTGGTCTCCGGGTAGTACGCGGCCGCGCAGCCGCGCGTCGTCGGGTAGTGCACCACCCGGAAGTGCGGCGCGCGCCGCTCGACGCCGTCCTTCCACTCGCTGACCAGGTCCACGTACTGACCCTCCGTCAGGCCGTGAGCCGCCGCGTCCTCGGCGTTGAGCAGCACGATCCGGCGTCCGCCGGTGATGCCGCGGTAGCGGTCGTCCAGGCCGTAGATGGTGGTGTTGTACTGGTCGTGCGAGCGCAGTGTCTGCAGCAGCAGGCGGCCCTCGGGGACGACCGGCGCGGTCATCGCGTTGACGGTGAAGTTGGCCTTGCCCGTCGTCGTCGGGAACGCGCGGGTGTCGCGCGGGCCGTGCGGGAGGGCGAAGCCGCCGGGCGTCAGGATCTTCGTGTTGTAGTTCTCGAAGCCGGGGATGACCCGGGCGATCCGGTCGCGGATGTTGCCGTAGGAGGCGTTGAAGTCCTCCCACGGCACGGTGTTCTTGGGGCCGAGGGTGCGCCGGGCCAGCTTGCAGACGATGGCGACCTCGGAGAGCAGGTCCGGCGCGGGCGGCCGGAGCGAGCCGCGCGAGGCGTGGACCATGCCCATCGAGTCCTCGACGGTGACCTGCTGCGGTCCGGAGGCCTGCCGGTCCTGGTCGGTCCGGCCGAGCGTGGGCAGGATCAGCGCGCGCGTCCCGGTGACCACGTGCGAGCGGTTCAGCTTGGTCGACACGTGCACCGTCAGGCGGCAGCCGCGCATCGCCTGCTCGGTGACCTCGGTGTCGGGGGTGGCCGCGACGAAGTTGCCGCCCATGGCGAAGAAGACCTTCACCTTGCCGTCCCGCATCCCGCGGATGGTGTCCACCACGTCGAGCCCGTGCTCGCGCGGCGGGTCGAAGTGGAACTCCTTGCCGAGCGCGTCCAGGAAGGTGGCAGCGGGCCGCTCGAAGATGCCCATGGTCCGGTCGCCCTGGACGTTGCTGTGCCCGCGGACGGGGCAGACACCGGCACCCGGCCTGCCCACATTGCCGCGCAGCAGCAGGAAGTTGACGACCTCACGAATGGTCGGCACAGAGTGCTGGTGCTGCGTCAGGCCCATGGCCCAGCAAACGATGATCTTCTCCGACTTCAGTACCAGCTCGGAGAGTTCCAGGATCTGACTGTCCGGCAGGCCGGTGGCCGCGTGGACCTCGTCCCAGTCGGTCTGCCGCGCCTCGGCGGCGAACTCCTCGAAGCCGCCGCAGTGCCTCTCGATGAAGTCGCGGTCCAGGACCGTGCCAGGGTTCTTGTCCTCGGCCTCCAGCAGCAGCAGATTGAGCGCGCGGAACAGCGCCAGGTCGCCTCCGAGACGGATCTGCAGGAACAGGTCGGTCAGCTTGGTCCCGCTGACCAGACCGCGCGGAGTCTGCGGGTTCTTGAACCGCTCCAGCCCCGCCTCCGGCAGCGGGTTGACGCTGACGACCGTCGCGCCCGCACGCTTGGCCCGCTCCAGTGCGGAGAGCATCCGCGGGTGGTTGGTGCCCGGGTTCTGCCCGGCCACGATGATCAGGTCGGCCTGGTAGAGGTCCTTGAGATGGACGCTGCCCTTGCCGACGCCCAGCGTCTCCACCAGCGCGGAGCCGGAGGACTCGTGGCACATGTTCGAGCAGTCCGGCAGGTTGTTGGTGCCGAGCTGGCGGGCGAAGAGCTGGTAGGCGAAGGCCGCCTCGTTGGACGTCCGGCCGGAGGTGTAGAAGGCGGCCTGGTCCGGGTCGTCCAGCTCCTTGAGCTCGTCCGCGACCAACTGCAGCGCGTCGTCCCAGGAGAGGGGCGTGTAGTGGGTGGCGCCCTCCTCCAGCAGCATCGGCGCGGTGAGCCGGCCCTGCTGGCCCAGCCAGTAGCCGCTGCGCTCGGCCAGGTCCGCCACCGAGTGCTCGGCGAAGAACTCGGGACCGACGCGACGCACCGTCGCCTCCTCGGCCACGGCCTTGGCGCCGTTCTCACAGAACTCGGCGGTGTGGGTGTGGTCCGGCTCCGGCCAGGCGCAGCCGGGGCAGTCGAAGCCGTTCGGCTGGTTCAGCTTGAGCAGCGTCTTCACCGCACGGGGCAGGCCCATCTGCGCGGCGGCGATCTGCGTGGTGTGCCGCAGGGCGGGGATGCCCGCGGCGGCGTGCTGGGGTTGACCGGTCGCGGGCGCGTCCTGCGCCGGATCGGTCACGGGAGCCTTGCGCGCCATTGCGCTCCACCTTTCGCCCTGTGGGCCGCCCTGCACGGTCCTCGTCCTGAGACTGGGGACATCCTTCCATCTCCCGCCGTATGAGTGAATCGTTCTATTCAGCGCAGGCGGCGATTTTTGGATTTGTGCAGGTAGGAGCCGTTGTTACCCGTCCGTATGGCGGTCGGCCCATGGTCGGGTGATCCTACAGTTTGATAGAAGTAGGGCTCTTTCTCCGAGCGACGGTGGGCGACCGGACCGTCCCGATCGCAAAGTGGGTGATCGCAGGTGCGTTTCCTGCGCATAGGACCGACGGGCGCCGAGCGCCCCGCACTGCTCGCCGCGGACGCGGAGAGTGCCTTCGACCTGTCCGCGCTCACGCCGGACATCGACGCCGCGTTCCTCGCTGGGCTCACGCCCGAGCGCCGCGTGGAGATCTCCGCGCGCGCGGAGGCGGGCGAGTTCCCGCGGCTCGCCCTGGCAGGCGGCCAGGGTCGCGGTGGCGAGCGCGTCGGCGCGCCGGTGGCGCGCCCGGGCAAGGTGGTCTGTATCGGCCTCAACTATCGCGACCACGCGGAGGAGGCGGGCCAGCCGATCCCGGCTGAGCCGGTGGTCTTCCTCAAGTCCAGCGACTGTGTCGTCGGCCCCGACGACGAGGTCCTGGTCCCGCGCGGCAGCGAGAAGACGGACTACGAGATCGAGCTGGCCGTGGTGATCGGCGCTACCGCCCGGTACCTCGACTCCCCGGAGGACGCGGACGCGGTGATCGCGGGCTACACCATCACCAACGACGTCACCGAGCGCGCTTGGCAGTTGGAGCGCGGGGGCACCTGGGACAAGGGCAAGTCCTGCGACACCTTCAATCCCATGGGCCCCTGGTTGGTCACGGCCGACGAGATCCCGGACCCCCAGGCACTGGGACTCCGCCTGACGGTCAACGGCGAGGTCCGCCAGAACGGCTCGACGTCGAACATGATCTTCGGCGTCCGCCATGTCATCTGGTACCTCAGCCAGTTCATGACCCTCCACCCGGGCGACGTGGTCAACACCGGCACCCCGGCGGGCGTGGCCATGGGCCTCCCGAACCAGCCGTGGCTCAACCCGGGCGACGTCCTCACCCTCGAGATCGACGGCCTCGGCAGCCAGCGCCAGGTGCTCGGCAAGGCCTGACCCCGGGGCAACGCCCTAGAGGTGCGGGGCCGTGCTGATATGCGGTTCCGCCGCGTGGGCGCGAGCAGGCGGGCTGCAGGGGGTAGTTGCACTACCTCGGGGGCGCGGGGCTGTGCTGATATGCGGCTCCGCCGCGTGGGCGCGAGCAGGCGTTGCACTATTTAGGGGCGCGGGGGGGGGGGGGGCCCGCCCCCGGGGGGGGGGGGGGGGGGGGGCGGCCCCCCCCCCGCGGGGGGGGCCCCCCCCCCCCCCCCCCCCCCCCCCCGCGGGGGGGGGGGGGGGGCGGGGGGGGGGCCGGGGGGGGGGGGGGGTGGTTTTCCTTTCTGGGGGGGGGGGGCCCCCCCCCCCCCCCGGGGGGGGGGGGGGGGCGCCCCCCCCCCCCCCCCGCCCCTGGAGTTACTCCTCGACAGGCAGCAGCAGCCCCGTCAGTCCCTCGATGAGCTTCGCTCCAGGGCCTTCGCCCTGGTAGTGCACAAGCAGACCCCGCAGGACCGTCGCGCTCTGCCGGTCGTGGAGGGCCATCACCGCGAACATCGCCACGAACTCGTCGACCAGCCAGTCGCGCAGCGACTCCGCGCTGCCGACTCCGCCCTCGTCCAGCCAGGTCAGCGCCGTCGCCTCGACGACCGCGACCCAGGAGCGGATCAGCAGGGCGAGTCGCGGGCCGGGGTCGCGGACCCCGAGGTGCTCGATGATGTTGGTGAACGCGGACCTGCGGACCTCGTCCACGATCGCGTTGGTGCGCTGCGTCTCCACCGCCGAACCGCCGCGCAGCAGCGCGCCGTAGCCCGCCGCATGCTCACGGACGAACGCGAGGTAGCGGTCGAGCGCATAGGCGAGCCGCTCGGTCGGGTTGCCCTCCGCGGGGGAGACGAAGCGCGCTGCGAGCTCCCTGGCCGCGCTGCCCAGCGCGGCCTCGTACAACTGCTGCTTGCCGCCAGGGAAGTAGCGGTAGACCAGCGGCCGGGACGCTTCCGCCGCCGTGGCGACGTCGTCGAGGGAGACCTCCTCCGGCGCGTGGCGGCTGAAAAGCTCCAGCGCCACCGCGATCAGCTGCTCGCGACGCTGTTCCACCGGCAGGCGCCGGTAGGGTCCGCGGCGCGCTCGGGTCGTGGTCGTGGTCGCGGAAGCCTCGTCGGGCGTGGCAGGCGCTGGGGTCACCTGATCACCTTACGCCGCCGCCCCGTTCGGCGACGCGGAGCGTCCGGGCTCGGCCCGAGGTCGGACGGGGGCGGACGGGGTCGGGCACGGCCGGCCGGGCTCGGCCGAGGTCGGACGGGGGCCGCGCGGCTCCGCCGCCTCCGCCCGGCTCGGGTTGGGCCGCCGCGCCGCGACGACCTCAGAGCAGCCCCGACCGCCGCCACTCGGCGCGCACCGCGCGGCCGTGGATGACGCCGGTCTCCTCCAGGAACTCCACCAGCTTCTCCGCCGACCACCGCATGGTCTCCCTGCGGTGCTCGCTCGCGCGGACCTGGCGCAGGCACTCGTCCACGTCCAGACCGGCCCGCTGGTAGACCTTGGGGCTGATCAGCGAACGGGCCACGACGACCGCCGCCTGGCCGGAGGTGAGCCGGGTGAAGGTGCGCTCCCAGAGCGGCGCGGTCACCATCTGCCGACGCAACTCCTCGCGCGCGTAGCGCACATGGCGGGTCTCCTCGACGACGTGGATCCGGGTGATGCCGCGCACCAGCGGCTGGATCCGCTCGTCGGGGAAGCTGACCCGCTGCATCCGGTCGAGGATCTCCTCGACCAGCAGGGTCGCAGTGAAGGCTGCGGGCGTCGGCGCGGTGGTCTTGAGGACGCGCCCGAGGAAGCGGGACATCCCGCCCGGCTGGTACCAACCGGTCTCCAGCTTGGCGACCATGCGCGCGAACATCTTGGAGTGCCGGCACTCGTCGGCGACCTCGGTGAGCGCGTACTGGACGTGGCCGGTGCGCGGGTCCAGGTCGTAGATGTGCCGGGCGAGCAGCTGCATCAGGATGACCTCGAACCAGATGCCCGCCGAGGCGAGGCTGGCGGCCTCGTGGCGGGACAGGTCGATCCGCTGCTCCTCGGTCATCCGCTCCCATAGCGGCGTCCCGTAGAGGGAGACGAGGTGCTCGGGCAGGAACCAGAGACCGGGGACGAGCGGGGCGTCCCAGTCGAGCTCGGTGTCCGGGTCGAAGGAGTGCTTGGCCGAGGCCGTGAGCAGCCGTTCGGCGACCAGTTCACGGTCGCTGAGCAGCAGGGAGGGGGCGCCCGGGGTCGTCGTCATCGCCATGCTGTTATGAGACTCCGCGTCAGCAAGGGTGTCAATCCCTTCGACGTCGGCTTCCCCTTTCGGGGCGACTTTCCGTGGCGGCTTCGTGGCGCGAGTTGTCCACAGGCGGGGTTTGTCCACAGGGTGAGTAGTGCGCGAAGGGAAACATGTGGTTCTTGTGCAGAATGGCCCACATGACGCGAGTCGCCCGCCCCGTCCGGCCCAGTTCCGAGCCCTCACCGCCCAGTCCCGTCGCCAGAGCGGCCACGAGGCTCTGGGCGCTGGCCCGGTTCCTGATCCGGTCCGCGCCCGGCACCTACCTCTGGCTCTTCATCCTGGGCGTCAACACCCTTGCGCTGACGCGGATGTCGCCTCGCTTCAAGCACTGGTTCCTGGCCACCCACAGCACCAACCTGGTC
Organism: Streptacidiphilus sp. MAP5-3; assembly: GCF_041262505.1. Lineage (NCBI taxonomy): Bacteria > Bacillati > Actinomycetota > Actinomycetes > Kitasatosporales > Streptomycetaceae > Streptacidiphilus > Streptacidiphilus sp. MAP5-3. The sequence continues at coordinate 270,066 of NZ_JBGCCL010000001.1, read as the reverse complement.
GAACTCAGCCACCATCCGGTCAAGGTGCTGATCAGCAGCGCGTTCTGGACGGAGACGCCGAGCTTCTTCTTCTGGTTCGTGATCTTCAATCTGTTCCTGGTCCCGGCCGAGTGGTGGCTCGGAACCGCCCGCTGGCTGGCGGTCGTCGTGCTCGCGCACGTCCTCGCCACGCTGATCAGTGAGGGCACGGTGCAGTTGATGATCAACGCGCACATGTACCCGCACCGGGAGCGGTTCGTCATCGACATCGGCGTCAGCTACGGCCTCTCCGGGGGCGTCGGCGTGCTGGCCTGGTGGTGGGCCAGGCCCTGGCGCTGGTGGTATCTCGGCATCTCCGCCGCCTTCTACGGCGTCCTGCTCGGGGTCTCCACCAACTTCACCAATCTCGGCCATCTCTGTGCCTATCTGATCGGTGTGGCCTGCCTGCCGCTCACCCGTGGACGACGCGGTGGCGACATGACGCCGGCCAGTCTTATCGCTCCTCTGCGAAAACGACTGACTAGCACCCCTCTCCGTGGTGCAGGATGACCCGCATGGCAGACACCCATTCCCTCGCAGCTGACACGCCTCGTCGGATCGCGGACGCGTACGTCGACGCGGTAGCCGAGCAGAACCCCGTCACCGCCGCATACCTGGGCGTCAATCCGGGCGATCCGCGTCAACCGGACCTCTCCCCCCAGGGGTTCGACACCGAGGCGGATCTCGCCCGCCAGGCGCTTGCCCGGCTGGACGCGCTTCCGGCCGAGGCGTTCGAGGACCCGGTCGAGTCGGCGTGTGCCCGGCTGCTGCGCGAGCGACTGACCGCGCAGCTCGCGGTCCACGAGGCCGGCGACCACCTCCGCTCGCTCAGCAACATCGGCGCGCCGGTCCACGACGTCCGCGCCATCTTCTCGGTCGCGCCGAGCGAGACCAAGGAGGACTGGGCCGCCCACGTGGGCCGGATGGGCAACGTCGCCGACGCGGTCCGCGGGTACCAGGCCACCCTGGCCGAGGGCCTGCGCCGCGACCTGGTCAGCGGCCCGCGTCAGGTGGCGACGGTCGGCACCCAGCTGGCCGCCTGGTTCGGCGAGAGCCTGACCGACGAGAAGAACTGGTACAGCACCTTTGCCGTCGACTGCCCCGCAGACCTGCGGGCCCAGCTCGACGCCAACGCCGAGCAGGCGTCCGTAGCCGTCGCCGAGTTCTGCGCCTGGCTGCGCGACACCTACGCGCCCGTGGCCGCCGACCGTCCCGACACCGCCGGTCGGGAGCTCTACACGCGGTCCGCGCGCCTCCACAGCGGCGCCGACCTGGACCTCGACGAGGCCTACGCCTGGGCGTGGACGGAGTTCCACCGCCTGGAGGCCGAACTCGTCGCCGAGGCCGACAAGGTGAAGCCCGGCGCGACCCCGCGCGAGGCCTCCGAGTACCTGGAGACCGACGGCCACACGATCGAGGGCGTGGAGGAGATCCGCGTCTGGCTGCAGAACATCATGGACGAGGCCATCGAGGCACTCGACGGCACCCACTTCGACATCCAGGACAACCTGCGCCGGGTCGAGTCCCGGATCGCCCCGGCGGGCTCCGCCGCCGCGCCGTACTACACGCAGCCCAGCCTCGACTTCTCCCGTCCCGGCCGCACCTGGCTGCCGACGCTCGACAAGACCGCCTTCCCGACCTGGCAGCTCGTCAGCATCTGGTACCACGAGGGCGTTCCCGGCCACCACCTGCAGCTGGCGTCCTGGGTTGCGGCGGCCGACACGCTCTCCCGCTACCAGGTCACCCTCGGCTCAGTCAGCGCCAACCTGGAGGGCTGGGCGCTGTACTCCGAGCGCCTGATGGACGAGCTCGGCTTCCTCGCCGACCCGGCCCACCGTCTCGGCTTCCTCGACGAGCAGATGCTGCGCACGGTCCGCGTCATCATCGACATCGGCATGCACCTCGGCCTCACCATCCCGGCGGACTCCCCGTTCCACCCCGGTGAGACGTGGACGCCGGAGCTGGGGTCGGACTTCTTCGCGGCCTACGTCGGCTCGCCCGCGGAGATGCGGGAGAGCGAGATCATCCGCTATCTGGGCTGGCCGGGCCAGGCCATCGGCTACAAGCTCGGCGAGCGCGCCTGGCGTCGTGGCCGCGACGCGGCGAAGGCGGCGGCAGAGGCGCGCGGCGAGGAGTTCGACCTCAAGGCGTGGCACATGAAGGCGCTCGCCCAGGGCTCGTTCGGGCTGGACGACCTGGTCGCCGAGCTCAGCGCGCTGTAGCGGGCAGGCCCTGGTCGGATTCTGGGCGGTCCCCGGCCGGTTGCCCGGTCGGATTGCTGCTCGGATTGCTGGTCGGGCTGCCTGGTCGGACTGCCTGGTTCGGGCGTCCTGCCTGCCGTACCCGAGTCCCCGGCGTCTGCGACGGCAAAGGCCGCGCGAGAGGCCGGGGCTCGGGTTACGGTAAGGCCCTCTGCTGACTACGAGGGAGACCACGTGGAGCACGAGCTGCTGGTCGCGGAGTCGCGGCTGGATTCCGTCACCGTCCATGCCGACGGCGCACTCTGCCGCCGCCGGGTACGCGTCCAACTCCCGGCCGGTGTCTCTCGGGTACGGCTCACCGGCCTGCCCCTGGTCTCCGATCCGCAGAGCCTGGGGGCGCGCGTCGTCGACCTCCTCGACCCGGACGCGGAGGGGGCGGCGGGAGGTCCGGCGGAGCGGTCATCATGTGGTCGGGTGCTGGACGTGCGACGCGAGGAACGGGCGGAGGTCGTACCGCGCGAGCAGCTCGCCTCACTCCGGCGCGAGGTCGACGCCGCGCAGGAGGCGTACGACGTCGCACGCGCTCGGCGTGACCGTCTGGCGGCGCGCGCCGAGACCACCTGCGCGCTGCGGCCCGTTCCGCCTTTGCCCCGGCGTGGGGACCCGCCTCGTCCCGCACCCGTCGACGCGGTCATCGCGCTCGCCGGGTTCACGGACGAGCGCCTCGACACCGTGAATGCCCAACTCCTCGGCGCAGAGCAGGCGTTCGAGCGGGCCGAGCACGACCTGGATGTCGCGCGACACCGTCTCGCTGAGGCCTCGCACGCGCTCCCCACGGAGTCGACCCGGACGACGGCCGACGCGGTGGTCACGATCGACCGCGGGGCAGACGGGACGGGTGGGGCAGGCGGGTCGGGTGCGGTAGGCGCGGCAGTCGGGTCCGGAGGGCTGGACGGCCAAGATGCCCTGGTCGAGCCGGAGTTGGAGGTAGAGCTGGAACTGGAGTATGCCGTCCCCGGCGCCACCTGGTTCCCCTCCTACCGGCTCCACCTGACCCGCCGCGGGGCAACTGATGGTGCCTCTGGTGTCTCTCCGCGCGACAGCCTCTCCCTCCGTGCGTCCATCGCTCAACGCACGGGTGAGGACTGGACCGGTGTTCGACTGAGCCTCTCCACCGCCGATCTGCTGACCCGCACCGTGATGCCGCAACTGCGCTCCATCCGGCTGGGCCGACGGCAGGCCGAGCAGCCCGCACCGCCGTGGCGGGAGGCTCCGGCAGGCCTGAGCGGACTCTTCAGCGGCTACGACGCAGCAGTCGCCGACGCCCAGGCTCCGCCGGTGCCGCCGCCATCGCGCGGTCTGGGCGCGGCAGTTGCCGGGGCCGGGGCTGGGGCTGGCGTCGTCGGCGGCACCGAGGGTGAAAGGGAACTACGTCCCGCGATGCGCCGTGCCGCTCCACGTGCTGCGGCATTCGGCGCAGCCCCCGCCGCTCCGGGGGCTGCGCCCGGCGGTCCTGTCGCCTACGGCGGCGCGTCTCGTGCCCAGCCGACGGCCGTCGCCTTCCCGGCAACGCCGCAGGCGGGCGCGGCCCCACCCGTCCGGGCGTTGCCCGCGCCCGAGCCGACGCTCGATGTCGCCCTCCGTGACCTCGCCGGGCTCGAACTCGCAGGTCCGACCGCACCGATCGGGGCTCGGGGCACGCTCGCTCCCAGCCTGTCCGGCGGCTCGGCCGGCCCGGTCGAGTGGGAGCACCGGCAACGTGCGCAATCCGTACGCGGGCTGCCGGTGCCGCCGCACGCTGTGCCGGTGCACCTGCGTGCGGCGGCCATGGGCGCCGGTCCCGTCGCCGACGACCGCGCCCAGACCCTCGAGCACCGCTTCGACCACCAATTCGACCACCGCTTCGACACTGCGGCGAGGGTGGACGTTCCCGCCGACGGCGCCTGGCACAGCGTGGCCGTCTCGGAGCTCCCGGTCGGGTTGATGCTCCGTCACCTCTGCGTGCCGTCCCTGGACCCGCAGGTGTACGCCACGGTCGAACTGGCCAACACCAGCCCGCACGCCTTGCTGCCCGGCCCGCTCGACGTGGTCGTCGACGGCGAGTACAGCACCACCGTCGCGATGCCCGCCCTTGCGCCCGGCGCGCGCAAGCGGATCGGGATCGGCGTCGAGGAGGGCGTGCGGGTCGCCCGCCACAGTCGTTCCGCCGAGTCGTCCAGCGGCCTGCTCGGCGGTACGACCGTGATCACCCAGCGCGTCGAGATCGAGGTGGCCAACCGCCTCGACCGTCCGATCGATCTCGACGTGCTGGAACGCGTCCCCGTCAGCGACGAGAAGGACGTACGGATCGAGGACACCGCCGCCACTCCACCCTGGACGGTCGTCCCGCCCGAGCAGGACGAGCACCATCGCCGGGGGCTCCGTCGCTGGCAGCTCGACCTCGCGCCCGCCGCCACCGCCACGCTCACTGGTGGCTACGAGATCCGCATTCCGTCCGCCAAGGCCGTCGCCGGCGGCAATCGGAGAGACGCATGACGACCCCGCCCGATCTCCCCGACGCGACCGACGCCACGGACGCGACCGACGCCACGGACGCGACCGACGCCACGGACGCGACCGACGCTCTTCACGCCCCGATGCTGCTGACCGCGCCCGTCACCGCCGTCACCGTGCTTGAGGACCGGGTCGAGGTCCAACGCGCCGTGTCGCTGGCCGGTTCGGCGCTGTCGCCCGGAGTGCACCGACTCCGCCTCGGGCCGGTCAGCCCGCTCGTCGTCGACCACTCCCTGCGCGGGGAGCTGGACGGCTTTCCGGGCGGCAGCGTGCTGGACCTGCGCGTGGTGCGGCGCTACACGCCGAGGCCGCCGGTCGCCTCGTCGTCCTCGGACGAGCGGTCCGACCTGTCGGTGGTCGGACGACGCGTCAACGACCTGTCGCAGCAACTGCGGAGGGCGGAGCTGAAGGTGGCCAGGCTCGCCGCGCACGTCGCAGTCCTGGAGCAGTTGCTCGTCGACGTGCACCGTGACATCGCCGAAAGCGCGGGCGCGGGTGACGCGCATCCGGAGCGCTGGCGTGAGGCCCTCAATCGCGCCGAGGGTGAGTACGACCGCCACGACGACGAGCTCGGCGCGGCCCGCCGCCGCGCCGCGCGCCTCAAGGCCGAGCTGATCGAGGCCCAGGAGTCCTTGGCAGCGTCGGAGACGCCCCCCATGGTGCTCACCGCACATGTCGAGGCGGTTCTCGAACTTCCGGAGAGTGGCGCGGTCGGATCTGCTTCCTTGTATGCAGAACCAATGTTGACGCTCCGTCATCTCACCCCCTGTGCCCTCTGGCGCCCGGCCTACCGGGCCACGCTCACCACCGGTGCCGGCACTACCGGCTCCACAGGCGAGCAGCCGGGCCTGCAACTGGAGCGCGACGCCTTCCTCTGGCAGCGCACGGGCGAGCCGTGGACGGACGTCCGAGTCACCCTCTCCACCGCCCGCCCGGCGCGTGCCGCCGAGCCGCCGTTCCTGCCCTCGGACGTGATCGCCCTGCGGGACCGCAGCGCGGAGGAGCGTCGCACGGTCGAGGTGGACCTGCGTGAGGTCGAGATCCCCGAACTCGGGCCGGCCATGGACGAGTCCGGGGCCGCAGCCGGGGGAGTGCAGTCCACGGTCTCGACGCTCCCGGGCGTCGACGACGGCGGCGAGGCACGGCGTCTGGTGATCCCGACAGCCGTGACGGTGCCGAGCGACGGGCGCGCCCATCGCGTGCCGCTGGGGGAGACCACGTCGGCCGCCACGGTCGACCTCTTCTGCCTGCCGGAGCTCTCGCCGCTGGTGCTGCGGAACGTCCGCTTTCGCAACGACTCCGGCGCGCCGCTGCTGTCGGGGCCGGTCGACCTGGTGCACGACAGCGCCTTCGTCGGACGCGGCGAACTGCGCTTCACCGCGCCCGGCGCGCCGGCGGAGCTCTGCTTCGGCAGCGACGGCGGCTTCCGCTCGGTCCGCAGCGTGCAGGAGACGACGGAGACGGTCGGACTCTCCGGCCGCACCGTGCGCAGCAGAACGGTCCGCGTCACGCTCACCCGTTTTGCGGCCAGCCCAGGGGACGAAGCTTCCGATCCGATCCGCGTCTCCCTGCGCGAACGGGTGCCGGTGTCCGAGCTGGCCGAGGTGGAGATCCGGCTCGACAAGCACGGAACGTCGCCGCAGCCGGATGCGCTGGACACCGACGGCATCGCCCGCTGGGAGATCGATGTCCAGCCGGACGACCGGCGGACGGTGGTGCTCCGCTACGACGTCGTCGCCGCGCCCAGTGTGTCGATGACCGACTGATCGTCAACGTGATCGTCAACTGGTCGTCCGCACAGCGATTTCGAACGAAGCAAACGCAGCCGATCGTTCGCTGCGCGAAGATGCCCGGTGAACGACTCAGCGATCGGAGGAGCGCGCCCATGAGCGAACAGTCGGCCGCCGAGCCCGCCGCCTCCGTGCCGCCACGCTCCCGTGTGCGCTTTCCCCTGCCTGACGACGAGACACGATCGGTCCTCCGCCGTGACGCGCTTCCGATCGCGATCGCCGCGATCGTGTCGATCGCCGCGCTGATCGTTCGCCATGGCTGGACGCTCGTCCTCCCGGCCCAGATCGTCTTCGTGGTCGGCGCCGCCGCGCTCGCGATGGTCGACGCCCGCCTGCGCCGCCTGCCCGACGCGCTGACGTATCCCGCGTATCCGGCGCTCCTGCTGCTGCTGGCCCTCCCGGGGGCGGGCGGCCCATGGCTCCGTGCCCTCCTCGGCGCGCTGACACTCGCTTGCGGCTACTACCTGTTGGCGCTCTTCGGCGGCGCAGGGCTCGGCGACGTCAAGGCAGCCGGGCTGGTCGGCCTCGTCGTCGGCTACGAGGGCTGGTTCCGTCTGCTCGCGGCCACCGTCTACGCCTCACTCCTGGCGGGCGTCTGGGCCGTAGCCCTCCTCGCCACCCGCCGGGCCGGACGCCGCAGCCAGATCGCCTTCGGCCCGTTCCTGATGTCCGGCGCCCTCCTCGCCCTGCTGCTCTGACCACCCGGCGCGGAGGGACAGCGGAGGGATATCCGTTCGCGGACGGGCAGTCGACCAGGCAGAGTTCGCGCATGAGCGCGACCACGACAGGCCTGGACAGCGACGGCTACATCGCCCGCGAGGGCTCACTGGACCGGGTGCCTTCGGCCTACGCCCCCGTGGTCGCCACCGCCCGGGACCGCATCGCCGCGGCCTTCGACCCCGGCTCCCGCCTCCACAGCGCCTACCTCTACGGCAGCATCCCGCGCGGCACCGCTGTGCCCGGCGTCTCTGACCTCGACCTGCTCCTCGTCCTGCACGAGGCCGACGCGCTCGCGTCCTCCCTCGACGCGACCTTTCCGTTCGTCAACGGCGTCGGTGTGCTGCTCTTCGATGCCACCACCGTGCTCAGCGAGCTCGAACGCCACGACCTGGGCTGGTTCCTCGCCTGCCTCTGCACGCCCCTGCTCGGTCCGGATCTGGCCGCCCAACTCCCGCGCTACCGCCCGGACTCACTCCTCGCCCGCGAGACCAACGGTGACCTGGCTCTCGCCCTACCCCGCTGGCGCGAACGCCTCGCCGCTGTCGAGGGCGATCTCACCACTGAGCACGACCTCGCCGCCCGCCGCGTCCTCTGCCGCAGCGTCGCCCGCCGCCTGGTCCGCACCGGCCTCACCCTGGTCATGCCCCGCTGGGGCGGCTGGACCAGCGACCTCCGCCTCTCCGCCCAGATCTTCGCCCGCTACTACCCCGCCCGCGCCACCCAGATGCACCTCGCCGCAACCGTCGCCCGCACGCCCACCGACGACAGGTCCGTCCTGCACACGCTGGTCGACGACCTGGCCCCGTGGCTCGCCACCGAGTACACCGCCGTCCACGGCACCAAGGCCCCACGCGATTGAGGTCACAGGCGTCACATGGCGGCCAGTACCCAGGAGCTCCTCTGTCCTGCGGTTCGCGGGCGCCTCCTACGCCCCGCCCCTTGTACTGCAACTGCAGAGCCTCTGCTGAGACACCACCCCGTGATCAATATATGAGCGTATGGGTGGCTAAAATTGTTCAAGTTCCCATCGTCCAAGGGCACTTCTTGGCAAGATGCCTTCGTGGCCGACCAGCAACGAAATGGTCGAGAGATGGGCGCGGGGAGAGTATGCAAGCGGAGATTCGGATCACGGGGCCGGCCAGTGGGGCGGAGCTAGCTGACTTGGGACGCTGGCTGTCTGCACAGCGGGGCCTTGTGGGCAGGGTTGCCCAGGTGCAGGGAGAGATCGGCGAGCAGGAACTGGGCGGCGGTGCTGTCGAACTCCTCTCGGTGGCCCTCGGCTCTGGAGGAGTGGTCTCGGTCCTGAGTAGCGCGATCAGCGCATGGCTTGGCAATCGGCAGCGGACCATCAAAATCACGGTCGACGGTGTGAGCGCGGAGTTCCCTGCAGGGACGCGGGCAGAGGTTCTGGCGCGATACCTGGAGGCGCTCAAGGGCGAGGGCTCCAGTGCCTGAGGCTTCTGGCCGGATCGACTCGATCGACTACGCCCGCTCCCGCGCCATCCTGATCGGCGTGGCTGACTACGACGACGCGGGATTCCTGCCCGTCCCGGCGGCAGCCAACAGCCTGAACGCGATGCACACCATGCTCACCGACTCGGCCTCGGGTGCATGGCCTGAGCCTCGCGTCTCGGTCTTCCGGAACCCACGCAACACGGGTGCGTTCGCGGCACACCTTGCTGAACTGGCGAAGTCCGCCGAGGACACACTGTTCTTCTACTTCGTGGGACACGGTTGTCTGAGCACGATGTCAGAGCTGTGTCTGACGCTGAGTGACACGGTCAAGCGGCATGCCGACCTGACCGGGCTCCCGTATCGGGCGGTCAAGAACAACATCCTCGGGAACAGCGCGGCGCGGCTCAAGGCGGTGGTTCTCGATTGCTGCTTCTCAGGACAAGCCATCGAGTCGCTCAGCGGTGACGTCATCGACAGCCTGATCGCCAGGGGCACCACCATCATCACCGCCGCTGACCACGACCAGGCGGCCCATGTGGTGCCCACTTCCGAACAGGCGCAGGCATGCACCTCGTTCACGCGACATCTGCTGGACATCGTCGAGGTAGGCCGGCCGCATGGTACGGAGATGCTCACTCTCCAGGAGATCTACCCGCTGCTCCAGAACAGGCTGAGGGAGTACGGGCTTCCCGAGCCGAACCAGCGCACCACCGACACCGCCGGCTTCTTTCCGCTCGCGCGAAATCGCGCCCTGGCCCCGCTGGCCGACCGAGAGTCGGCATCAACAGAGGCCGCGCCTGGGGTGGGAGAGCGCTACGCGCTGGTGGTGTGGCGTAAGAGTCGTGCTCTGCTGGACGATCCGACCGGGCGTTGGTACGGCGAGACGCAGCGTGGCGAGCAGGCGCAGGAGGAGGCCGACAGGATGTGGTGGCCGATCGCACGATGGCGGATTCCGAATCTCAAGTCGCTGGTTGTGGTCACCGACGGTCGGGTGCATCGGATCCGCGAGGTCTTCGGGGTGGACGAGGAAACCACCTCCGCGGGCGACAACGGCAAGCTGGCTCTGCGAGTGAGTGCCCCCCTGGAGCCCGAGCGCCTGGCGGATCGCCTGCCTGGCCTGCCGTTCGCGCTCGATGATGCCCACCCCGCCGTGCAGGGACGGATGCGCGAGTACGTCACCTTCTGACGGCCTCAGCGTGGTGCGGTGGGCATGTGTTCGTTCATGAAGTAGTCACGTGATGGTCAGGAGCGGTTGTGGGAAACCTCGTCAGCGGCCAGGAGCCGGCCGCCGGTCTGTATGAGCAACTGGTGACGGACGTCATCGAGGCGCGCGTGGACGCGCTGCGAGGAGCGGGCTGGCAGGTCGTGGAGGCGTCGGTCGGGCCGGAGTCGGCACCGTATGTGCTCGCCCGACATCTGGGACGCCGCGCCGCGGAGGCCCTTGCCGCGCTGCCGGAAGAGCAACGGGTCGACGCTGCGAACGAGTTCCTGAGGGTTCTCGAGAAGCGGGGGCACGGGGATCCCGCCGAACGCATTGCGGAGGGGCCGCGGCAATTGCTGGCTCTCGCTGAGAAGGAAGCCCCGGGGGTGTACGCGATCCGGCCTGCTACGCCCCTGTCTGAGTCGGCTCTGCTCACCAACGCCCCGGAGGACCCGAGTCTGGGCACGGAGCTGCGTGCTGAGCTGGCCACCGCCGACCGGGTCGACTTGATCTGTGCGTTCGTCAAGTGGTACGGGCTTCGCGTGCTGGAAGAGCAGCTGCGCGCCGCCGCTGTCCGTGGCGTGCCGATTCGGGTGGTCACCACGACGTACATGGGGGCCACCGACCGGCACGCGCTGGACCGTCTGGTGCGCGAGTACGGGGCGGAGGTGAAGGTCAACTACGAGCTGCGTTCCACCCGCCTGCATGCAAAGGCATGGCTGTTCCGTCGCCGTAGCGGATTCGACACGGCGTACGTCGGCAGCTCCAACCTCTCCCGGGCTGCTCTGCTCGACGGCGTGGAGTGGAACGTGCGGCTGTCCTCGGTCAGCACACCTGCTGTGCTCAAGAAGTTCGAGGCGACCTTCGACTCGTACTGGAACGACTCCTCTTTCGAGAGGTACGACCCCGACCAGCACGCGACCCGGCTTGACGATGCCCTGCGCTCGGCCTCAGGTCGCGACGCCAAGAGCCAGGAAACCACCCGCATCAGCCTGTCCGCTCTCGAGGTCCGCCCGTATCCGCACCAGCGGGACATGCTCGACCAACTGGATGCCGAGCGCGAGGTCCACGGACTGCACCGCAATCTGCTGGTCGCTGCCACGGGCACTGGTAAGACCGTGATGGCGGCTCTGGACTATCGCGCCCTGCTGCGCAAGCTGGGTCGTAAGCCGGAGCAGCTTTCGTTGCTCTTCGTCGCGCATCGGCAGGAGATCCTCAAGCAGTCCCTGCGCACGTACCAGGACGTGTTGACCGACGCCAACTTCGGGGAACTGCTGGTCGGCGGTGAGGTGCCCGAGGATTGGCGGCATGTCTTCGCCAGCGTCCAGTCACTGCACCGGGACCGGCTTGAGGAGCTGGCTCAGGACCACTTCGATGTCATCGTCATCGATGAGTTCCACCACAGCACCGCGCCTACTTATCGCCGGATCATCGACCACTTCCAGCCAATGGAACTGCTCGGTCTCACTGCCACACCAGAGCGCAGCGACGGCCGCCATGTCCACGTGGAGTACTTCGACGGCCGCATCGCCGCAGAGATGCGACTGTGGGAGGCTCTGGAGAACGACCTGCTCAGCCCGTTCCACTACTTCGGCATTGCCGACAACACTGACCTCTCCATGGTTGGGTGGCGCCAAGGGACGTACGACACGGGCGAACTTGACCGGCTGTTCACCGGTAACGAGGCCCGCGCCCGACTGGTCGTCAAGGCGCTGCAGGACAAGGTGGCCGACCCGGAGCATATGCGCGCGCTCGGATTCTGTGTCTCCGTCAGTCATGCCTACTTCATGGCGGAGTACTTCCGCCAAGCTGGTCTCGCCGCCCGGGCCTTGGATGGGACCACCCCGCAGGCTGAGCGTGACGCGGCGCTCGAGCAGTTGCGGCGCGGTGAACTGCAGGTGCTGTTCTCTGTCGATCTCTTCAACGAGGGCTTGGACATCCCGGACGTAGACACCCTGCTGCTGCTCCGCCCCACCCAGAGCGCGACGGTCTTCCTGCAGCAGCTCGGCCGTGGATTGCGGCGTACCGAGGACAAGCCAGTACTGACCGTTCTCGACTTCGTCGGGCAGCACCGGGCCGAGTTCCGCATTGAGGAGCAGTTCCGGGCGCTGACCAACCTCACCCGGCGCCGTCTGCTCGAACACGTCGAGCAGGACTTCCCGCAGCTGCCGTCGGGCTGTCAGATCATCCTGGACCGCAAGTCCAAGCAGGTGGTGCTCGAAAACATCAAGGCGCAACTCAAGCTCGGGATCAAGGGCCTGGCCAACGAGGTCCGCGAGTACGCCCGCCCTGAGTTGGCCGAGTACCTGCGCGAAAGCCGCCGTGAGCCGGCCGACCTGTACCGCGGCAGCAGTAGTTGGACAGCGCTGCTGCGCCGAGCCGGTCTGTTGGACGGGGAACCCCCTGCAGGCGAGGACGCACTGCTCAAGCGGGTGTCCGCATTCCTGCACGCCGCCGACACGCTGCGGGTGGAGACATACACACAGCTCCTGTCTGACGACGCCCCCCGCTACACGGAGCTGACAGAGCAGCAGCGCGGGTTCGCCCACATGCTGTTCTTCTCGCTGTGGCCCACCGGTGGCGGCTTCGCCGACTACCAGGAGGGGCTCGACAGCCTGTGTGAGCAGACCGCCTTCCGCAGTGAGGTACGGCAACTGCTTGCCTGGAATTTGGACCACACCCGTCGTCCCACCACCCCGCTGCTCGGCACGCACAGCGGGGTACCGCTTGCACTGCACGCCGAGTACTCGCGTGAGGAGATCCTGCCCGCCCTCAGGGTTGCCGAACTCGGGGGCTTCCTTCCCGGCAACTTCCGCGAGGGCGTGAAGTGGTGCCCCGCCACCAACACCGACGCTCTCCTGGTCACCCTGACCAAGGACGAGAGGGACTTCAGTCCGACCACGCGGTATCGCGACTACGCGCTCAGCCCGACCCTTTTCCATTGGGAGTCCCAGAACAACACCTCACCCACTTCAGGGGTGGGCCAGCGTTACCGCCGGCATCGGGAGCTGGGCAGTCACGTGCTGATGTTCGTCCGTCGGTTCAAGAGCACCGACTCCGGCGGCCCCCAGCCCTGGACTTTGCTGGGACCGGTCGACTACCAGTCGCACGAGGGCAGCAAGCCGATGGCGGTGGTCTGGAAGGTCCGCACACCGATCCCCGCTGATGTCGAGCTCTACTCGGCTGTGACAGGCGTCAGCTGATCCGCGCGAGTGCGGCGTCACTGCCCCTGCGCGCAGTGACGCCGCAGCGTGATCGCAGTGAGGTCGAGGTCGAGGGCGAACGGCACCGCGGTCTTCAGACGGTCGTGGAAGATGCCGGTTGGGGCGTAGACCCGGGTAGCGGGTTCGAGCTCGAAGACGTACACCACGGCTCGGCCCCTGTCGTTCTCCACTCGCCAGTAGTGGGGAATACCGGCCCTGGCGTACTTCATCGGCTTGGTCTCCCGATCCCGGGAGGTGGACTCGGGGGAGACCACCTCGATCGCCAGCCTGACCGAAGAAGCCGGGAATCGGGTCTGCTCGGGATCCACGATTGCGTCGCCGCTCACGACAATGACACCCGGCCGGTTCTGCCCGTCGATGTCGATGGTGAACTCCCGGACCACTTCCAGATCTGGCGGAGCCACAGCTTCCAGCCCCTGCTTGAGGAAATCGATGGCCCGGACGTGGAAAATGGTCTGCGGACTCACGCGGACGAGGCTCCCGTCGATCAGCTCCGTGTGCGGAGGCAGATTGGGAAGCCGGTCGAGATCGTCGGCGGTCCAACCGCCCTCAGGCGGGATCGGCCAGTTGGGCTCGGATGCCTCGGGCAGGACGCTCATCGGTGCTCCCATGGGACGGAGTCTCGCCGTTGCTTCCAGCCTAGCGTCGGGCTTCCGGTAGGAATCGCACCAACGCGTGAGAAGGAGGGGCGCCGTTGACTTGGGCTTCAGCCACCCCTGAGTGACTGAAGCTCCCCTGGAAATGACGAAGGCCCAGACTCACCGGGCATCCCGGTCATCTGGGCCTGTGCGTGCTTCGTGCGAAGTGCCCCCGGTAGGATTCGAACCTACGCACCCGCCTCCGGAGGGCGGTGCTCTATCCCCTGAGCTACGGGGGCGCACTGTCTTGCGACGTGGAGAACACTACCAGTCCAGACCGCCTGCTCGTGCACGTGGTTTTCGGAAGGGGACGTAACCAGTTCCGGCGGAAGTCCCCAAAACGGAGACGGAGTGTGGTTCCTCCGCATACCCTCAGTGATGTGTCAGGCGAGTCGGGGCGGGTGCTGGTTGTCGACGACAGCGCGGTGATCCGCCAGCTGATCAGGGTCAATCTGGAGCTCGAGGGCTTTCAGGTGGTGACCGCCGTGGACGGGGCCGAGTGTCTGGACGTGGTGCATGCGGTGCAGCCGGATGTGATCACGCTGGACGTGGTGATGCCCCGTCTGGACGGTCTGCGGACGGCGGCGCGGCTGCGGGCCGATCCGCGGACGAGTCATCTGCGGATAGCGATCGTCAGTGCCTGTACGCAGCTGGACCTGGAGCGCGGGGAGTCCGCCGGCGTCGACGGCTATCTCGCCAAGCCATTCGAGCCCATGGAACTGGTCTCCCTGGTGCGGCGGTTGGCCTGCGGCCAGGAGCGCCGCGGTCGTCGCGGCGCGGCCGGCGGAGCGCAGGTGCTCGGCGGTGGCGGAGCGGCGGGCGGCCGGACCGGTGTCGGGCGGGCGCGTCGTTCGCTGTGAGCGAACGTTCCGGGCCGGATCGCAAGCGCAGGTGGATGCGCAGCGACCGCCGGATCCCGCTCGCCGGGTGGACGCGGTGTCTCACTCGGCAGAACTGATGCCAGGGAAGGCCCGCCTCTCGCCTAGGCTTGCCCCGTGACACCCGCAGAGCTTTCCCAGGCAGTCCAGGATGCCGTCCGCGCCGCCGTCGAGGCGGGCGAGATGACCGTCGCCGTCCCCGAGACGGTGACCGTCGAGCGGCCCAAGAACCGCGACCACGGCGACTACGCCACCAACGTCGCGCTCCAGTTGGCCAAGGCCGCCGGCAAGCCGCCGCGACAGGTGGCCGAGCTGGTCGCCGCCAGGCTCCGAGAGCTGCCCGGGATTGCGAAGATCGACATCGCCGGTCCGGGCTTCATGAACGTCACCCTCGACGCCGCCACCCAGGGCGAGCTGGCCCGCACCATCGTCACCGAGGGCGCGCACTACGGCCACGGGGATGCCTTCGCCGGGCTGAAGATCAACCTGGAGTTCGTCTCCGCTAACCCCACCGGCCCGATCCACATCGGCGGTGTCCGCTGGGCGGCCGTCGGCGACTCGCTCGCGCGCATCCTGCGCGCCTGCGGCGCGGACGTGACCACCGAGTACTACATCAACGACGCCGGCGTGCAGATCTCCAAGTTCGGCACGTCGCTGCAGGCCGCCGCCAACGGCCGTCCGGTGCCCGAGGACGGCTACGTCGGCGAGTACATCAACGACATCGCCGCGGAGATCGTCAAGGAGAACCCGGGCATCCTCGACCTCTCCAAGGGCGAGTCCAACGCCGAGTCCAAGGGCGAGCCCAACGCCGACCCCAACGCCGAGCCCAACGGCGATGCCGAGGACGAGCAACTGCAGAAGTTCCGCACCGAGGGCCTGCGCCTGATGGTCGCCGAGATCCAGCGCTCCATGGCCGAGTTCGGCGCCCACTTCGACGTCTGGTTCTCCGAGAAGTCGCTGCACGACTCCGGCGCCGTCGAGAAGGCCGTCGACCGGCTCCGCGAGCAGGGCCACGTCTTCGACAAGGACGGTGCGGTCTGGCTGCGGACCACCGACTTCGGTGACGACAAGGACCGCGTCCTGATCAAGGCGGACGGCGACACCACCTACTTCGCCTCCGACGCCGCGTACTACCTGAACAAGCGCGACCGCGGCAACGACGTCACCGTCTACATGCTCGGCGCCGACCACCACGGCTACGTCAACCGCCTCAAGGCCATCGCGGCCTGCGCCGGTGACGACCCGTCGCACAACATCGAGGTGCTGATCGGGCAGTTCGTGAAGATGCTCAAGGACGGCGAGGAAGTTCGCATGTCCAAGCGGGCCGGCAACATCATCACCATCGACGACGTCGTCGACTGGATCGGCGTGGACGCCGCCCGCTACTCGCTGGCCCGCGTCCCCACCGACTCGACGCTCACCCTCGACATCGACGTGCTCACCAGCCAGTCGAACGAGAACCCGGTCTTCTACGTCCAGTACGCCCACGCCCGGATGTCCTCGGTCGCGCGCAACGCGGCCGAGCTGGGCATCGACAAGGGCGCGGCGGAGGACTTCCGGCCGGAGCTGCTTGCGACCGAATGGGAGAACCAACTCCTCGGCCGTCTCGGCGAGTTCCCCGGTGTGCTGGCCTCCGCCGGCGAGCTGCGGGAGCCGCACCGCGTCGCCCGCTACCTGGAGGAGCTGGCCCGCGACTACCACCGCTTCTACGACAACTGCCGGATCCTGCCGCGTGGTGACGAGGAGGTCACCGACCTGACGCGCGCCAGGCTCTGGCTGGCGGAGGCCACACGAACGGTCATCGCCAACGGTCTCGGGTTGTTGGGCGTCTCCGCCCCCGAACGCATGTAATCCGCGCGAGGGGCCCGAAACCGTCAACCCGGACGACGGTTTCGGGCCCCTCGCGCAAGTGGGCCCCACGGCAGTCGGTGACCGACGAGTAACCAACAGCAGTTGTGGAGCGCGCAAGCACAGCAGCAGAACAGCAGGGAGAACCGAAGCAATGAGCCGTTCCGCCCACCCGGCCGGACCCCGTCACGGCGACGTGCTGCCCGAGGGCCACTACGCCGCGCCGCCCGCCGACCTCAACCTGCTGGACCCGAAGGTCTGGTCCAAGACCGTCACCCGTGACGAGGCCACCGGCGCGGTGACCGTCGCCGGGCTGGACGTCCGGGCGCTGGCCGAGCAGTTCGGCACCCCCGCCTACATCCTCGACGAGGAGGACTTCCGGTCCCGCTGCCGCGCCTGGCAGCAGGCCTTCTCGCACCTGGACGCGGACGTCTACTACGCGGGCAAGGCCTTCCTCTCCCGCGCCGTGGTCCGCTGGCTGCACGAGGAGGGCCTCAGCGTCGACGTCTGCAGCGGCGGTGAGCTGACCGTCGCGCTCTCCGCCGGCATGCCGCCGGAGCGGATCGCCTTCCACGGCAACAACAAGACCCGCGCCGAGCTGGAGCACGCGGTCAAGTCCGGGATCGGGCACGTGGTCGTGGACTCCTTCGAGGAGCTGGTCCGGCTGGCCTGGGCCGCCGACCAGCAAGGCGTGCGGCAGAAGATCCTGCTCCGGGTCACCGTCGGCGTCGAGGCGCACACCCACGAGTTCATCGCCACCGCGCACGAGGACCAGAAGTTCGGCTTCTCCCTGACTGGCGGTCAGGCCGCCGAGGCGGTGCGCCGGGCGCTGACGCTGGACGGCGTCGAGCTGGTCGGCATCCACTCGCACATCGGCTCGCAGATCTTCGACATGGCCGGGTTCGAGGTCGCGGCCCGCCGCGTGGTCGGCCTGCTGGCCGAGGTCAAGCACGAGCACGGTGTCGAGCTGCCCGAGATCGACCTCGGCGGCGGTCTCGGTATCGCCTACACCAGCGAGGACGATCCGCGCGAGCCGCAGGAGATCGCCACCGCGCTGACCGGGATCGTCCGCCGCGAGTGCGCCGCCGAGGGCCTGGCCATCCCGCGTCTGTCGGTCGAGCCGGGCCGCGCGATCGTCGGCCCGACGGCGTTCACGCTCTACGAGGTCGGCACGATCAAGCCGCTCGAGGGCCTGCGCACCTACGTCAGCGTCGACGGCGGCATGTCGGACAACATCCGTACCGCGCTCTACGACGCCGAGTACAGCGTGGCGCTGGTCTCCCGCGCCTCGGACGCGGAGCCGATGCTGAGCCGCGTGGTCGGCAAGCACTGCGAGTCCGGCGACATCGTGGTCCGCGACGCGTTCCTGCCCGACGACCTGGCCCCCGGCGACCTGCTGGCCGTGCCCGCCACGGGCGCGTACTGCCGGTCGATGGCCAGCAACTACAACCACGCGCTCAAGCCCCCGGTGGTCGCGGTCCGCGACGGCCAGGCCCGGGTCATCGTCCGCCGCGAGACGGAGGAGGACCTGCTCCGCCTCGACGTGGGCTGAGCGGCGGGCTGAGATACGGCCCGGTCAGCGTGTCGCTCCGGACGGCGGCGAGAGGATTTGCTGCCGTCCGGTATCGACCAGCGGAATTTGCGTCTCAGTCCGTGGAACAACAGGAAGATCGGCGGCCCGGTCGCCGAGACTTGAGACAGAACAGCACGACACACACGTACAGACATACGTACAGAACAGCACGTTCCCCAGTGGTCAAACCCGTGCAGAACGGAGTCGGATGATGCGTACGCTCAAGGTGGCGCTCCTCGGTTGTGGAGTAGTGGGCTCCGAGGTGGCGCGCATCATGACGACGCACGCCGCCGATCTGGAGGCGCGCATCGGGGTGCCCGTGGAGCTCGCAGGCGTGGCCGTACGCCGGGCCGGACGCGCCCGTCCGGGCGTGCCGGAGCACCTGATCACCACCGACGCCGAGGCGCTGGTCAAGCGCGGCGACATCGACGTCGTGATCGAGGTGATCGGCGGTATCGAGCCGGCGCGTTCACTGATCGTCTCGGCATTCGAGAACGGCGCGTCCGTCGTCTCCGCCAACAAGGCGCTGCTCGCCGCCGACGGAGCCGCCCTGCACGCCGCCGCGGCCAAGGCCGGCGCGGACCTGTACTACGAGGCCGCCGTGGCCGGTGCGATCCCGCTGATCCGCCCGCTGCGCGAGTCCCTGGCCGGTGACAAGGTCAACCGGGTGCTGGGCATCGTCAACGGCACCACCAACTTCATCATGGACAAGATGGACAGCACCGGCGCGGGCTACTCCGAGGCGCTGGAGGAGGCCACCGCGCTCGGCTACGCCGAGGCCGACCCGACCGCCGACGTCGAGGGC
Organism: Streptacidiphilus sp. MAP5-3; assembly: GCF_041262505.1. Lineage (NCBI taxonomy): Bacteria > Bacillati > Actinomycetota > Actinomycetes > Kitasatosporales > Streptomycetaceae > Streptacidiphilus > Streptacidiphilus sp. MAP5-3. The sequence goes on along the minus strand of NZ_JBGCCL010000001.1, from coordinate 251,162 downwards.
TTCGACGCCGCCGCCAAGGCCGCGATCCTGGCCGGTATCGCCTTCCACACCCGGGTCACCGCCGGCGACGTCTTCCGTGAGGGCATCACCGAGGTCACCGCCGCCGACATCGCCTCCGCCAAGGCGATGGGCTGCGTGGTGAAACTGCTCGCCATCTGCGAGCGCTCCAAGGACGAGAACGGCGAGGAGTCGGTCACCGCCCGCGTCCACCCGGCGATGATCCCGCTCAGCCACCCGCTGGCCTCCGTGCGCGGCGCCTACAACGCCGTCTTCGTCGAGGCGGACGCGGCCGGTCAGCTGATGTTCTACGGCCCCGGCGCCGGCGGCGCGCCGACCGCGTCCGCCGTGCTCGGCGACCTGGTCGCGGTCTGCCGCAACAAGGTGGGCGGTGCGACGGGACCGGGCGAGAGCGCGTACGCTCAGCTCACCGTCAACCCCATGGACGACGTGGTCACCCGCTACCACGTCAGTCTGGACGTCGCCGACAAGGCAGGTGTCCTCGCCCAGGTCGCCACGGTCTTCGCCGAGCACGGGGTGTCCATCGACACCGTCCGCCAGCAGGGCCGGGACGGCGATGCCTCGCTTGTCGTCGTGACGCACCGCGCCACTGACGCCGCGCTGTCCGCCACCGTCGCCGAACTGCGCACTCATGACCACGTCCGTGGCGTGGCCAGCATCATGCGTGTCGAAGGGGAGTAACCCGATATGAGCACCACCCTCCAGCACACCCCTCAGTGGCGCGGCCTCATCGAGGAGTACCGCGACCGGCTCCCGGTCACCGCCGCAACGCCCGTGGTGACGCTGCTCGAGGGCGGCACACCGCTCGTCCCGGCCCAGCTGCTCTCCGAGCGCACGGGCTGCGAGGTCTACCTCAAGGTCGAGGGTGCCAACCCGACCGGGTCCTTCAAGGACCGCGGCATGACCATGGCCATCTCCAAGGCCAAGGAGGCGGGCGCGCAGGCGGTCATCTGCGCGTCCACCGGCAACACCTCGGCGTCCGCGGCGGCGTACGCGGTCCGGGCGGGGATGGTCTGCGCGGTGCTGGTGCCGCAGGGCAAGATCGCGCTGGGCAAGATGGGCCAGGCGCTGGTCCACGGCGCGAAGATCCTCCAGGTGGACGGCAACTTCGACGACTGCCTGACGCTGGCGCGCGACCTGTCCGACAAGTACCCGGTGGCGCTGGTCAACTCGGTCAACCCGGTCCGGATCGAGGGCCAGAAGACGGCCGCGTTCGAGATCGTCGACATGCTGGGTGACGCCCCCGACATCCACGTGCTGCCGGTCGGCAACGCGGGCAACATCACCGCCTACTGGAAGGGCTACCGCGAGTACGCGGCGGACGGCATGGCGACGAGGACGCCGCGCATGTTCGGCTTCCAGGCGTCCGGCTCCGCCCCGATCGTGGACGGCGCGCCGGTCCTCAAGCCGCAGACGATCGCCACCGCGATCCGCATCGGCAACCCGGCCTCGTGGGACTACGCGATCGCCGCACGCGACGAGTCGGGCGGCCTTATCGACAAGGTGACGGACCGACAGATCCTCTCCGCCTACCGGCTGTTGGCCTCCCGCGAGGGCGTCTTCGTGGAGCCGGCCTCGGCGGCGTCGGTCGCGGGTCTGCTCCAGGCCCACGAGCAGGGCCTGATCGACCCGGGCCAGCGGATCGTCTGCACGGTCACCGGCAACGGCCTCAAGGACCCCGACTGGGCGGTCGCTGGCGCGCCCCAGCCGACGGTCGTCCCGATCGACGCCGCGGCAGCGGCGGAGCGTCTCGGTCTGGCCTGAGTGCTTCGCTCCCGCAGGTAGCCGCACCGTCCGGGGCGCGGGGCTGTGCCGATACGTGGCGGAGCCCCGCGCCCCTGCGGCGGCGCCGCACGTCAGCAGGGCCGCACATCAGTAGAGCCGCACATCAGGAGCGCCCGCGCCCCTGAGCATCCGCCTGGTTCCCCGTCCGGACAGGCAGACACACCTCGTGTCGAGGTGTACCGCTGAACAGCCCCTTTTCGCTACCCTGGCGTCATACCCCAAGCGCATGCGCTGATTTGCACGCTTGCATCGGGTTTCGTCGTACCCACTCCCGCAGGAGAGTCCACGCAATGGCAGGCCCCGCCTTCCGCGCCGCCGCAGTACGGGTGCGGGTTCCCGCGACCAGCGCCAATCTCGGGCCCGGCTTCGACTCCTTCGGCCTCGCCCTCGGCCTCTACGACGACCTCGTCGTGCGCGTCGCCGACGCGGGTCTGCATGTCGACATCGCCGGTGAGGGCGCGGACACGCTGGCCCGCGACGAGCGCCACCTCGTCGTCCGCGCGATGCGCGCCACCTTCGACCGGCTGGGCGGACAGCCGCGCGGTCTCGAAGTCGTCTGCGCCAACCGCATTCCGCACGGACGCGGACTCGGCTCCTCCTCCGCCGCCATCTGCGCCGGCATCATGGCCGCGCGTGCGGTGACCGTCGGCGGAACCGACGCCCTCGACGACGCCGCGACGCTCGCGCTGGCCTCGGAGATCGAGGGTCACCCCGACAACGTCGCCGCCTGTCTGCTCGGCGGCTTCACCATCGCCTGGACCGACGACTTCGACGGCGAGGGGACGCCGACGCCCGGCTCGGGCGCGCACGCGGTCACCCTCACGCCGAACCGCGAGGTCGTTCCCGTGGTCTTCATTCCCGGGGACCCGGTGCTGACCGAGGTCGCACGTGGTCTGCTGCCCGGGACCGTCCCGCACGCCGACGCCGCCGCCAACGTCGGCCGCGCCGCGCTGCTGGTGGAGGCCATCACCCGGCGTCCGGAGCTGCTGCTCCCCGCGACCGAGGATCGGCTGCACCAGGACTACCGCACTCCGGCGATGCCGCAGAGCGCCGCGCTGGTCGCGGGCCTGCGTGCGGAGGGAATCGCCGCCGTGATCTCCGGCGCCGGACCGACGGTGCTGGCCCTGACGGACGCGAGCACGGCCGAGAAGGTGCTCGGTTTCGCGGGCGAGGGCTGGGCCGCGCACCGGCTGGCGCTGGACACCGAGGGAGCCGCGGTACTGCCGTTGTCGCAATGACACGTCGATCCGCACCGGGAGATCTGCCCAGGGATCTCCACGGGGCAGATCTCCACAGGCAGATCTCCACAGGATCCACAGGTCGGGGCGGATCTGCGAACGGCGGTGCCGGGAATACCTCGGGAAAGTGGGGACACGATTGACACTCGCAGAGTGGGGGAATGTTTGTTGGGTCCAGTAGTGTTAATCTCATGTCAGCACCAGGGGCCCTGCGGGGCCGGGTGCGCGGCGTCCCCACCGTTGGGACAGCAATTCTCCGGGAGCCCGCCACATCGCGTACGCAGCCTGCCTGCGCCATTGTGACCGCATCCCGACGCCGTGTCGGCTAAAGAACCGCCTCCGAGCAGGGGCCTGGAGCCGGAGCCGTACACGCGCAGGGGGCCCGGACGCGTTCGTGCGCAGCGCCATTGACACTGACACATCGCACGTACGCAGTGGGTTCCATCGTTTTATCGCAGCCACGCCCTGCCAAAAGACCACAGGGCGGACAGCACGACCGGTCGCCGAGCCAGAAAGGCCGACGTCCGCTCCAGGGAAGGACCCTTCGTGAGCGACACCACCGATCTGATGGGCGCGCGCCCGGACGCTGACGCGTCGGACGCCGGCACGGCCCCCGCGCCGAAGCGCCGTCGGACCACGGGCACCGGGCTGAACAGCATGGTGCTCGCCGAGCTGCAGCAGCTCGCCTCCGGCCTCGGCATCAGCGGCACCGGCCGGATGCGCAAGAGCCAGTTGATCGATGCCATCAAGGAGAAGAGCGGCGGCGACCCGCTGCTCGCCGCCTCCGCCGCGGCTCCCGCCGCGAAGCGTGCCTCCTCACGCTCCGCCGCCGCTGCCACGCCGGCTGCCGACGACGCCACCGAGACCGCGCCCGCCGCCCCGGCCCGCCGCACGACGCGGTCCCGCGCCGCCGCTGCCGCGCCCGCCGAGCAGCAGATCGAGATCCCGGTGCAGAGCAAGGCCGAGAGCGCGCCCGCCACGGTCGGCGCCACCGCTGCGCCCACCACCGCGGAGCGTCCGGCGCGTCGCAGCCGTCGTGCCACCGCTCCGGCGGGTTCGCCCGAGGGCGCCCCGGCCGCCGCCGCGACCGGTGTCGCGACCGAGGCCGCGCAGGCCTCCGCCCAGGCCGCGCCGGCTCAGGCGCAGGCTCCGGCCGCCGCCGAGTCCGCCCAGTCGGCTCAGGCTGCGACCGGGACCGAGACCCGTGAGCGCGGCGAGCGCGGTGACCGTGCCGACCGCGGTGACCGCGGCGAGGGCCGTGAGGGCCGTCGCGAGCGCCGTAGCCGTCGCGACCGCCGTGAGCAGCAGGGCACCGACGGCGGCCAGCCCCAGCAGGGCCAGGACGGCAACCGTCAGGGCCGTCAGCAGGGTGGCCAGGGCGGCCAGGAAGGTGGCCGTCAGCAGGGTCGCCAGGGCGGCCAGAAGGACACCGACTTCGAGGACGACGAGTTCGGCGGTCGGCGCCGTGGCCGCTACCGCGACCGCAACCGCCGTGGCCGTGACCGTGGTTACGAAGGTCCGGCCGAGCCGCAGGTCGGCGAGGACGACGTCCTGATCCCGGTCGCCGGCATCCTGGACATCCTGGACAACTACGCCTTCGTCCGGACCTCGGGCTACCTCGCCGGTCCGAACGACGTCTACGTCTCGCTGGCCCAGGTGCGCAAGAACGGTCTGCGCAAGGGTGACGCCATCACCGGCGCCGTCCGCCAGCCGAAGGACGGCGAGCGCCGCGAGAAGTTCAACGCGTTGGTCCGCCTCGACTCGGTCAACGGCACGGACCCGGAACCCGGCCGCAACCGGCCTGAGTTCAACAAGTTGACGCCCCTGTACCCGCAGGACCGGCTCCGCCTGGAGACCGACCCGGGCGTGCTGACCACCCGCATCATCGACCTGGTCGCACCCATCGGTAAGGGCCAGCGTGGTCTGATCGTCGCGCCGCCGAAGACCGGCAAGACGATGATCATGCAGGCGATCGCCAACGCGATCACCCACAACAACCCCGAGACCCACCTGATGGTCGTCCTCGTCGACGAGCGTCCGGAAGAGGTCACGGACATGCAGCGCTCGGTCAAGGGCGAGGTCATCTCCTCGACCTTCGACCGTCCCGCCGAGGACCACACCACCGTCGCCGAGCTCGCGATCGAGCGCGCCAAGCGTCTGGTGGAGCTGGGCCACGACGTGGTCGTGCTGCTGGACTCCATCACCCGCCTGGGCCGCGCCTACAACCTGGCGGCGCCGGCCTCCGGCCGCATCCTGTCCGGTGGTGTCGACTCGACCGCGCTCTACCCGCCGAAGAAGTTCTTCGGCGCCGCGCGCAACATCGAGAACGGCGGCTCGCTGACCATCCTGGCCACCGCGCTGGTCGAGACCGGCTCGCGCATGGACGAGGTGATCTTCGAGGAGTTCAAGGGCACCGGCAACATGGAGCTCAAGCTCGACCGGAAGCTCGCCGACAAGCGCATCTTCCCCGCGGTGGACGTGGACCCGTCCGGCACGCGTAAGGAAGAGATCCTCATGTCGCCGGACGAGCTGCGGATCGTCTGGAAGCTGCGCCGGGTGCTGCACGCGCTCGACTCGCAGCAGGCGATCGAGCTGCTGCTGGACAAGATGAAGCAGACCAAGAGCAACGCCGAGTTCCTCATGCAGATCGCGAAGACGACCCCGGGCCAGGACGACTGACCCGACGCTCCGCGCTCAGCACTGCGACCCCGGGCCCGAAAGGGCCCGGGGTCGCGGGCTTTTCCTCAGGCACAGGGGCCGGTCGCACGGTCCGGGGGCGCAACTCCGGGCCCCGGAATATCCGTGGCCCGAACCCCGTTTTGGAGCATGACGGCAGTCCCTGGCAGACTGGTACGTCGGTCCCGGTTCACGCGCGGCAGCCCGCCGCACGACCCGGTGCCCTCCCAGAACATAGGAGCATCCCTTGAAGGCCGAGATCCACCCCACCTACGTGGTCACCCAGGTCACCTGCACCTGCGGCAACGAGTTCACCACGCGCAGCACCGAGCAGTCCGGCGTCATCCGCGCCGAGGTCTGCTCCGCCTGCCACCCGTTCTACACCGGCAAGCAGAAGATCATGGACACCGGTGGCCGCGTGGCCCGCTTCGAGGCCCGCTTCGGCAAGAAGCACGCCGCCAAGCAGCAGTAGCGGCCTTTCGGCGCCGGCCGGGCGTACCCGTGGTTTCCCGGGTGCGCCCTGGTCGGCGCCGTTCGCGTTGACGAGAAGGTTTCACCGGTTCCATCCCACTTGCGGAAGAAGGCCCAGCTCCCATGTTCGAGGCAGTCGAGGAGCTCCTCAACGAGCACGCGACGCTTGAGGAGCGTCTTGCCGATCCGGCCGTGCACGCCGACCCGGCCGCCGCGCGTCAGTTGACGAAGCGCTACGCCGAGCTGACGCCGATCACCAAGGTCTACCGCGAGTGGCGTCAGACCGGCGAGGACATCGAGACCGCCCGCGAGCTCGCCGAGGCGGACCCGGAGTTCTACGCCGAGATCAAGGCCCTTGAGGCGCAGCGCGAGGTGCTCACCGAGCGCCTGCGGATGCTGCTGGTGCCGCGTGACCCGAGCGACGACAAGGACGTGCTGCTGGAGGTCAAGGCGGGTGAGGGCGGCGAGGAGTCCGCGCTCTTCGCGGGAGACCTGCTGCGCATGTACCTGCGCTACGCCGAGAAGCAGGGCTGGAAGACCGAGATCATCGACGCCAACGAGTCGGACCTCGGCGGCTACAAGGACGTCCAGGTCGCGGTGAAGTACCGCGGTGGCAACCCCGAGCCCGGCCAGGGCGTCTGGGCGCGGCTGAAGTACGAGGGCGGTGTGCACCGCGTGCAGCGCGTGCCGGCCACCGAGTCGCAGGGCCGGATCCACACCTCCGCCGCGGGCGTGCTGGTCACGCCGGAGGCCGAGGAGGTCGAGGTCGAGGTCAACGCGAACGACCTGCGCATCGACGTGTACCGCTCGTCCGGTCCGGGTGGCCAGTCGGTCAACACCACCGACTCCGCCGTGCGCATCACGCACCTGCCGACCGGTATCGTCGCGTCCTGCCAGAACGAGAAGAGCCAGCTCCAGAACAAGGAGCAGGCCATGCGGATCCTCCGCTCCCGTCTGCTGGCGGCGGCGCAGGAGGAGGCGGACCGTGAGGCCAGCGACGCCCGCCGGAGCCAGGTCCGCTCGGTGGACCGCTCGGAGCGGATCCGCACCTACAACTTCCCGGAGAACCGGATCTCCGACCACCGCACCGGTTACAAGGCGTACAACTTGGACCAGGTGCTCGGCGGCGAGCTCGACCCGGTGATCCAGTCCGCCGTCGACCAGGACGCCGCCACGCGGCTCGCCGAGGCGACCTGAGCCCGTCGGCCGCACCGGCGCTCCGCCGCCGGCGCAGCGAGTAGAACCCGAAGGACCGCAAGAGAGGCACGCACGTGAACCTCCTCCTCGCCGAGGTGGCCCAGGCCACCCAGCGGCTGGCTGCCGCAGGCGTGCCCTCGCCGCGTTTCGACGCGGAGGAGCTCGCGGCCTTCGTCCACGACGTCAAGCGCGGCGAGCTGCACGCCGTCAAGGACGCCGACTTCGACGCCCGTTACTGGGAGGCCGTCTCCCGTCGCGAGGCGCGCGAGCCGCTGCAGCACATCACCGGGCGGGCGTTCTTCCGCTACCTGGAGCTCCAGGTCGGCCCCGGGGTCTTCGTGCCGCGTCCGGAGACCGAGTCGGTGGTCGGCTGGGCGATAGACGCCCTGCGCGACATGGACGTGGCCGAGCCGCTGGTGGTCGACCTCTGCACCGGCTCGGGCGCGATCGCGCTGGCGCTGGCCCAGGAGGTGCCGCGCAGCCGGGTCCACGCCGTGGAGATGTCCGACGACGCCTACGCGTGGGCCCGCCGCAACGTCGACGCCAGTCCGGACGCGTCCCGGATCGAGCTGATCCGCGGCGACGCGACCAAGGCGTTCGTCGACCGGCCCGAGCTGAGCGGCCAGTTCGACCTGGTCATCAGCAACCCGCCGTACATCCCGCTGACCGAGTGGGAATACGTCGCGCCGGAGGCTCGCGACCACGACCCCGAGATGGCACTCTTCTCCGGCGAGGACGGTCTCGACACCATCCGCGGCATCGAGCGCGTGGCCGCGCGGCTGCTGCGGCCCGGGGGAGTGGTCGTCGTCGAGCACGCGGACACGCAGGGCGGTCTGGTGCCGTGGATCTTCCGCGAGGAGGCGGGCTGGACCGACGCCGCCGACCACCGCGACCTGAACAACCGCCCCCGCTTCGCCACCGCGCGCCGCGCCGTCCTCTAGGAAGGGATTCCACCGATGAGTCGTCGTTACGACTGCGCCGACGCGACCGAGCGTGCCGCCGGTCTGCGCGAGTCCGCCTCCGCGATCCGCCGGGGCGAGCTGGTGGTCATCCCCACCGACACCGTCTACGGCCTGGCCGCCGACGCCTTCTCCGCGGACGCCGTGGGCGAGCTGCTGGCCGCCAAGGGCCGCGGCCGGAGCATGCCCAGCCCCGTCCTGGTCGGCTCGCCGACCACGCTGCACGGGCTGGTCACCGACTTCTCCGAATCGGCGTGGGAGCTGGTCGACGCGTTCTGGCCGGGCGGGCTCACCCTGGTCGCCCGTCACCAGCCGTCGCTGCGCTGGGACCTCGGCGAGACCCGCGGCACGGTCGCGGTCCGGATGCCGCTGCACCCGGTCGCCATCGAACTGCTCAACACCACCGGCCCGCTGGCCGTCTCCAGCGCCAACCTGACCGGCGGCCCGTCCCCGGCGACCTGCGACGCCGCCCAGGAGCAGCTCGGCCAGAGCGTCTCGGTCTACCTCGACGGGGGCCGTGCGGACCACGCGGTCCCGTCGTCCATCGTCGACGTGACCGGCAAGGTCCCCGTGCTGCGGCGCGCGGGCGCGGTGTCGCTGGAGCAGCTCCGGGAGGTCGTACCCGACCTGGAGGCCGGGAGTTGACCGGTCGCGTCCGGCCGATACGCCCCACTCCGCGTCCCTACGCCCACGGCGCGGAGCAGCGCGTCGGAAGATTCCGGATCCTCTACGTCTGCACGGGCGGAGTCTGTCGCTCGCCCATCGCCGAGCGGCTGACCCTGCATGAGCTGACGGTCCGTCTGGGCGGGCGCGTGGGTTCGGAGATATCGGTGGAGAGCGCCGGCACCTGGGGCCACGAGGGCGCTCCGATGGAGTCCAACGCGGCGGAGATCCTCGGCGAGTTCGGCGCGGACCCGTCCGGCTTCATCGGCCGCGAGTTGCTCGACGAGCACGTCATCGAGGCCGACCTGGTGCTGACCGCCACCCGCGACCACCGGGCCCAGGTCATCTCCATGGGCCACGACGCCGGCATGCGCACCTTCACCCTGAAGGAGTTCACCCGCCTCGTCCGGGCCATCGACCCGGCGACCCTGCCCGACGACTCCGTCGAGCCCGGCGCGCTGGCGGAGCGGGCACGCGTCCTCGTCCGCGCGGCGGCGGCGCTGCGCGGCTGGCTCCTGGCGGCTTCGCCGGAGGCGGACGAGGTGGACGATCCGTACGGGGCGCCGTTGGGCATGTTCCGCAACTGCGGATCGGAGATCTTCGACGCGCTGGACCCGATCGTCACCGCGCTCACGGGCGTTACCCGGGTTCGGGTCTGAGCACGGTCCGTTCGGGCAGAGCGGACGTTGCACTTTCCCATGGGCGCGGGGCTCTGCTTGATCAACTGCGTGCGCGAGCCACCACCCGGTGCGGATGGCCCTGCTCGTTCGGCGTGCCAGGTCCGCCGGTGGCTTCTCGCGCCCGCGCGGCGGAGCCGCATATCCGCAGAGCCCCGCGCCCCGCAGGTGTGCAACGGCCTCGCCGCGCATGAGTCCCCGCGCCCCGCAGTAGCGCAACTGGCCCTATGCGGGCGTGTGCGCACGGGCGTCTCTGCCGCCTCCGGCGTACCGTTTGCACCGGAGGTGAGCGCGGCCATGGCGACCCTGGTGACGAGCGACGAACCGGCGCGGGCTGCTGCCTTCCCTGACGAGCCGGATCCCGCCCTGGACGCGCTGCTCGACGCCGAGCGGGACCGCCGCCGGACGCAGATCCAACTGCTCGCCGGAGAGAACTTCTCCTCCCCCCGTGTGCACGCGCTCCTCGGGAGCGACTTCGCGGACAAGTACGCCGAGGGCTACCCGGGCATGCGACACCACACCGGCTGCGGCCCCGCCGACGCGGTCGAAGAGCTCGCCGTCGAGCGCGCCAAGGCGCTCTTCGGGGCCGACCACGCCAACGTGCAGCCGCACTCGGGGACCGGCGCCGTGCTCGCCGTGGCAGCGGCCCTGCTGCGGCCGGGGGATTCCGTGCTGGCGATGTCGCTCGCGCACGGCGGGCACCTCACCCACGGCTCGTCGGCGAACTTCTCCGGACGCTGGTTCTCCGTCACCGGATACGGCGTGCGCGAGAGCGACGGGCTGATCGACCTCGACCAGGTGCGCGACCTGGCGCGCACCGTGCGCCCGAAGGTGCTGGTCGCCGGGGCGATCTCGTACCCGCGGGCGATCGACTGGGAGGCGTTCCGGTCCATCGCCGACGAGGTCGGCGCGCACTTCGTCGCCGACGCCTCGCAGACGCTCGGGCTCTCCGCCGGTGGGACGATCCCGTCGCCGGTGCCGTACGCGGACGTGGTGTGCGGGGTCACGCACAAGGTGCTGGGCGGTCCGCGGGGCGGACTGCTGCTCTGCACCAGGGAGTTGGCCGAGCGGATCGACCGGGCCGTCTTCCCCTTCATCCAGGGCGGGCCGATGGTCGACCAGCTCGCCGCCAAGGCCTACGCGCTCGGACGCGCGGCCACGCCCGCCTTCACCGCGTACACGCGCCGCTGCGTGGTGAACGCCCAGGCGCTGGCCGCCGCGCTGGACGGGTACGGCCTGCGCCCGCTGACGGGCGGGACCGACACCCACCTGGTCACCGTCGACGCCCGCGCGCTCGGGCTGACCGGACGGGAGGTGGAACAGCGGTGCGAACGGGCGGGTCTGCTGCTCGGGCACTGCGCCGTCCCGTTCCAGGAGGTACCGCCCGCGTCCGCGTCGGGGGTCAGGCTGGGGACACTCTGTGTGACGACGCAGGGGATGGATGAGCCGGAGATGTCCGAGATCGCCCTCCTCATCCGCTCCGCAATTCAGGAACCGGATTCCGGATCGGTCGCCGAACGTGTGCGTGCCCTGGCGGAGCGTTTCCCTACCCTGTCGACAAAACCGCAATGCGGGGAGTCGGCGTCTCTCTGATTAGGGTGTGCCCGTGACGCACCTTGATTCCGGCGACCGCTCATGGACGGGACGGCTATGCTCTGCCGATATCTCGGGGGTGTCCAGCGCAGCACAGGAGGACTCTGGTGCGTGAGTTCCTGCTGACGCTCTGTGTGACCGCGGCGGTGACCTATCTGCTGACCGGTCCGGCGAGGAAGTTCGCGATCATCGCGGGCGCCATGCCGCCGGTCCGTGACCGCGACGTGCACAAGGAGCCGACGCCACGACTCGGTGGGATCGCCATGTTCGGCGGTCTCGTCGCAGGCCTGCTCACGGCCGACCATCTGGACACCCTCAAGTACGTCTTCCAGGGCACCGGTGACGTCCCGGCGCTGCTGTCCGGCGCGACCATCATGTGGGTGCTGGGTGTGCTGGACGACAAGTGGGGTGTCGACGCGCTGGTCAAGCTCGGCGGTCAGATGGTGGCCGCGGGCGTCATGGTCTACCAGGGCCTGACCGTGCTCTGGCTGCCGATCCCCGGTGTGGGCACGTTCGCGCTGCCGGAGATGTGGGGCACCTTCATCACCGTGGCGCTGGTCGTCATAAGCGTCAACGCGGTCAACTTCATCGACGGTCTGGACGGCCTGGCGGCGGGCATGGTCTGCATCGCCGCCCTCGCGTTCTTCGTCTACGCCTACCGGCTCTGGTACGGGTACTCGGTGCCCGACGCGGCGCCGGCCGCACTGTTCAGCGTGATCCTGGTCGGCATGGTGATCGGCTTCCTGCCGCACAACTTCCACCCCGCCCGGATCTTCATGGGCGACTCCGGTGCGCTGCTGATCGGGCTGGTGCTCTCGGTCTGCATGATCTCGATCACCGGTCGTGTCGACCCCGACGTGATCACCATGCAGACGCAGAGCGGGACGGCCACCGTCCACGCGATGGTCCCCGTCTACATCGTGCTGCTGCTCCCGCTGACCGTGATCGCGATCCCGCTCGCGGACCTGATCCTGGCGGTGGTCCGCCGCACCTGGGCCGGCAAGTCGCCCTTCGCCGCGGACAAGCAGCACCTGCACCACCGCCTGCTGCAGCTCGGCCACTCCCACAGCCGCGCGGTCCTGATCATGTACTTCTGGGCGGCTCTGCTCGCCTTCGGAACCGTGGCCTTCTCGGCCAGCCGCACCGAACTGCTGGCCATCAAGGTCGCTTTGGTGCTGTGCGCGATCGGCATCCTGCTTCTGCTGCTGCCGCGCTTCCGGCCGCACGCGCCCCGGGTGGCGGAGCGCTTCCTGCCGCCGCGCTACCGGCAGAGTGCAAAGGTAAGTGATGTTCTTACCAATGGGCCGGTAAAGGAGATCGTGGACGATCCCATTCCGGTGGCATCGTCGCTGACCACGGCGGATGAGGAGCTGCTCGACCAGATCGGTACGGGCTCCCATGCGGTGGGGCACCATTCGGGCACTTCGGGACGATCCGGCTCCGGTGCAGTGCGTGTGTCAAGGAGCACACCAAGAAAGTAAAGACTGCGCCAAATAGCTTGTGATACCGTTCACGACATCGGGTGAGCTGCCGAAGGACCTTATGGGAGAAGGTCGTTCGACCCGGCTCTCCGTCCCAACCCACCCTGCTGTAACTCACGACCTCATCGCTCCGGAGCCACGACAATGTTGTCCAACGACGCCCGGATCCTTCGCGGCTGTGCCCTGGTGGCAGCACCCGTCGGAATCCTCGCGCTGGTGCTCAGCACGGTTTTCGCGGGCTCCAAGGGACTGGTCGGCGCGCTGATCGCGCTGGCCGTGGCCCTGGTGGTGTTCGGTGGTGGGTTCGCGGCACTGATGAGGCTCACTCGGGACCGTCCGCAGACGGTGCTGATGGCCGGGCTCCTGGTGTACGCGGTGCAGATGCTGCTCGCCGGCGTCTTCATCGTGGTCTTCAAGAACGCCTCGTTCTTCAACGGTCGTGCGTTCGGGTTCTCCCTGCTGGCCACCCTGCTGGCCTGGGTCGGCGGGCAGGTGTACTTCACGCTCAAGAGCAAGACCCTCTACGTGGACACCTCGGCCGGCAAGCCTGACGGGCCCCAGAGCAAGTCAGGCGGCTCGGGCAACGGGACGTAAGGCCCGCGTAAAGGTAGTACCAAGACATCTGCTATCGTCCGGATTCCGGAGCCCCCTCCCTGACCCTCGTGCGTCAGGGGAGCGAGTGGCCCCGGACAACCCGATCACGGTGCCGAACTGCGGCGGTCCTCCGTCGCGCCGACACACAAGGTTGCAGTTCTGATGCTTCACGACGAAGGAGTCAAGGGTGAGTAGCCCCTCCACGACGCTCGTTGCGAGCGGGTGTCACATCACCCCCTCTGGTTGCGGTTTCCCGGCCCCTGGGCTCGACTCCTTCAACTTCAAGCCGATCTTCAGCATCGGCAGCTTCGACTTCACGAAGCCGATGCTGCTGGCGATCATCTGCATGCTGCTGGTGATCGGCTTCTTCTGGGCCGCGTTCCGCAAGCCGAAGCTGGTCCCCACGAAGCTGCAGCTGGTCGGCGAGATCGGCTACACCTTCATCGCGCGTGGCATCGCGCGTGACGTCATCGGCAAGAAGGGCGACAAGTTCGTCCCCTTCCTGACGTCGATCTTCTTCTTCGTGTGGATGATGAACATCATGTCCATCATCCCGCTGGCCCAGTTCCCGGTGGCGTCGCGCTTCGCGTACCCGGTGGCCCTGGCCGTGCTGGTGTGGGTGACGTACATGTACCTCACCTTCAAGACGCACGGTTTCCTGGGTGGTTGGAAGCACCTGACCTACATGGAGGGTCTGCCGAAGCCCCTGGTGCCGCTGATCGTCTTCCTGGAGTTCCTCCAGAACGTCATCACGCGGCCGTTCACGCTCGCGGTGCGACTGTGGGCCAACATGTTCGCCGGCCACATGCTGATCGTCATGTTCAGTGTCGCGAGCTGGTACCTGCTGACGCCCTCGATCATGTCCGCCTTCGCCGGAGGATCGTTCGTCCTCGCCATCGGCATGACGGCCTTCGAGGTCCTGATCCAGTTCCTGCAGGCGTACATCTTCACCCTCCTCACCTCCCTCTACATCAGCGGAGCGCTCGAAGAGGGTCACTGAGACCCGCCCGCTGCTGACCACCTGAAATCTTCCGCCGGGAAGCCCCCCTGCGGATCGCATCACAAGAAGGAAGACAACAAAATGTCGACCCTCCACGGCGTCACCGAGCTCGCTGCCAACTCCATCAGCATCAAGGGCAACCTGGGCGCAGTCGCCTACGGTCTGGCCGCCATTGGCCCGGGCGTTGGTATCGGTCTCGTCTTCGGTCACTCGATCGAGGCCATGGCCCGCCAGCCCGAGGCCATGCCGATCATCCGCCAGAACATGTTCCTCGGCTTCGCCCTCTGTGAGGTTCTGGCCCTGCTCGGCCTGGTCGTTCCGTTCATCTTCTCGGCCTGAGTCGACCCCAGTAGCCACGCTCGACGAAAGGTTCAGACATGCTGACGCAGTTTCTGGCTGCGGAGGGGCCTCAGAATCCTCTGATCCCCTCCACGCCTGAACTCATCATCGGCTTTCTCGCCTTCTTCATCGTCTTCGGCGTCCTCGGCAAGAAGCTCCTGCCCAACATCCAGAAGACTCTGGAGGAGCGGCGCGACGCGATCGAGGGTGGCCTGGAGCGGGCGGCTGAGGCTCAGGCCGAGGCAACCCGCACGCTGGAGGAGTACAAGGCGCAGCTCGCCGAGGCCCGTCACGAGGCGGCCCGGATCACCGAGCACGCCCGCGAGCAGGGTTCGATGATCATCGCCGAGGCCCGCGAGGAGGCGCAGCGTCAGGCTGCGGTCACCGTCGCGCACGCCCAGGCGGAGATCGAGCGCACGCGCGGTCAGGTGACCACGCAGCTGCGCCACGACATCGGCCGTATCTCGATCGAACTGGCCGGCAAGGTGGTCGGTGAGTCCCTGGAGGACTCCGCCCGCCAGAGCCGCACCATCGACCGCTTCCTTGACGAGCTCGAAGCCAAGGCTGCGGAGTCGGCGGGTGCCAAGTGAGCGGCGCCACCCGGCAGTCCATGGCGGCCGCCCGCGAGCGACTTGAGGCGCTGACGGACCACGCGTCCGTCGACCTCGACCGCCTGGCGGACGACCTGCTGGACATCACCCGGGTGCTGGACCGCGAGGCGGGCCTGCGCCGGACCCTGACCGACCCGGCCGCGCCGGGTCAGGCCAAGGCCGACCTGGTCACCAACCTGCTGCAGGGCAAGGTCGGCGCGGACGCGATCGACCTGGTCTCCGGCATGGTCCGGTCCCGCTGGAGCGCCGGCCGCGACCTGGCGGACGCCACCGAGCAGCTGGGCGCCATGGCGCTGATCATCGGCGCCGACAAGGCCGACGCGCTCGACGAGGTCGAGGACGAGCTGTTCCGCTTCGGCCGCGTGGTCGCGAGCAACGTCGAGCTGCGCTCCGCGCTGACCGACAACGCCGCGAGCAACGAGGCCAAGGCCGCGCTGGTGCGCAACCTGCTCGACGGCAAGGCCCGGGCCGCGACCGTCGCGCTGGTCACCGTGCTGGTGACGCAGCCGCGTGGACGTAGCCTGGAGAGTGGCCTGGAGGAGTACGCCCGGCTCGCCGCCGACCGTCGCGGTCGTGTGGTGGCGTTGGTGACCTCCGCCGTGCCGCTGTCCGACGCGCAGAAGCAGCGCCTCGCCACCGCGCTGGCGTCCCTGGCGGGACGCCAGGTGCACCTGAACCTCGACGTGGACCCGGCGGTCCTCGGCGGCGTTCGGATCCAGGTCGGCGACGAGATCATCGAGGGCACCATCGCGGGTCGTCTCGACACCGCGAACCAGGGCCTGGCGGGCTGAGCCCAAGCAGCATTCCGACCCTCGGTCGGTACACAACAGAGGACGGTCAGGCCTCGCACCGCACCACCAGCGGGAACTGACCGAGAGTCGAATACTTGCGGCCCTCCATGGGCGGGCCGAGGACGCAACTAGGAGAGCAGGGAACCCAGATGGCGGAGCTCACGATCCGGCCGGAGGAGATCCGGAACGCTCTGGACAACTTCGTCCAGTCGTACCAGCCGGACGCCGCCTCGCGTGAAGAGGTCGGCACCGTCACCTTCACGGCGGACGGCATTGCCAAGGTCGAGGGCCTTCCCTCGGTCATGGCCAACGAGCTGCTGAAGTTCGAGGACGGCACCCTCGGCCTCGCGCTCAACCTCGAGGCCCGCGAGATCGGTGTCGTCGTCCTCGGCGAGTACAGCGGGATCGAGGAGGGCCAGACGGTCCGCCGCACCGGCGAGGTGCTGTCCGTCCCGGTCGGCGAGGGCTACCTCGGCCGCGTGGTGGACCCCCTCGGCACCCCGATCGACGGCCTCGGCGAGATCGAGACCCACGGCCGCCGCGCGCTGGAGCTGCAGGCTCCGGGCGTCATGGTCCGCAAGTCGGTGCACGAGCCGATGCAGACCGGCATCAAGGCCATCGACGCGATGACCCCGATCGGCCGTGGCCAGCGTCAGCTGATCATTGGTGACCGCCAGACCGGCAAGACCGCGGTGGCGATCGACACCATCATCAACCAGCGCGACAACTGGCGCTCGGGCGACCCGAAGAAGCAGGTCCGCTGCATCTACGTCGCCATCGGCCAGAAGGGCTCCACCATCGCCTCCGTGCGCGGTGCGCTGGAGGAGGCCGGTGCCCTGGAGTACACCACCATCGTCGCCGCCCCGGCGTCGGACCCGGCGGGCTTCAAGTACCTGGCCCCCTACACCGGCTCCGCCATCGGCCAGGAGTGGATGTACGACGGCAAGCACGTCCTGATCATCTTCGACGACCTGTCGAAGCAGGCCGAGGCCTACCGCGCCGTGTCCCTGCTGCTCCGTCGTCCGCCGGGCCGCGAGGCCTACCCGGGTGACGTCTTCTACCTGCACTCCCGCCTGCTGGAGCGTTGCGCCAAGCTGTCCGACGAGCTCGGCGCCGGCTCGATGACCGGTCTGCCGATCATCGAGACCAAGGCCAACGACGTCTCGGCGTACATCCCGACCAACGTCATCTCCATCACCGACGGCCAGTGCTTCCTGGAGTCCGACCTGTTCAACGCCGGCATCCGCCCGGCCGTGAACGTCGGTATCTCGGTCTCCCGCGTCGGTGGCTCCGCGCAGATCAAGGCCATGAAGTCGGTGGCCGGTCGCCTCCGTCTGGACCTGGCCCAGTACCGCGAGCTGGAGGCGTTCGCCGCCTTCTCCTCCGACCTGGACGCCGCGTCGAAGGCGCAGCTGGAGCGCGGTGCGCGCCTGGTCGAGCTGCTGAAGCAGGGCCAGTACCAGCCGTTCCCGGTCGAGGAGCAGGTCGTCTCAATCTGGGCCGGCACCACCGGTCAGCTGGACGAGGTCCCGGTCGCGGACGTGCGCAAGTTCGAGCGTGAGTTCCTGGACTACCTGCGCCGCGAGCACAAGGGCGTCCTGACCACCATCGTCGAGACCCAGAAGCTCGAGGACGGCACGATCGAGTCCCTGGTCGACGCGATCACCGCGTTCAAGCGCGAGTTCACCACCCACACCGGTGCGCTGCTCGGCGAAAACGCCTGACGAGACGGAAAGGACGTAACGACCCATGGGAGCACAGCTTCGGGTCTACAAGCGCCGGATCCGCTCTGTCACCGCGACGAAGAAGATCACCAAGGCGATGGAGATGATCTCCGCGTCGCGCATCATGAAGGCGCAGCGCGCGGTGGCCGCCTCCTCCCCGTACGCGACCGAGCTCACCCGTGCGGTGACCGCGGTGGCGACGCGATCGAACGCCAAGCACCCGCTGACCCAGGAGCCCGTCGACGCCACCCGCGCCGCCGTGCTCGTGGTGACCGCGGACCGCGGTCTGGCCGGTGGTTACTCCAGCAACGCCATCAAGGCGGCGCTGGAGCTGACCCGCCGGCTCCAGTCCGAGGGCAAGGCCGTCGACACGTACATCATCGGCCGCAAGGGCGTCAGCTACTACGGGTTCCGTGACCTCAAGGTCACGGGCTCGTGGGTCGGGTTCTCCGACAAGCCGACGTACCAGGACGCCAAGGAGGCGTCCGCGGCCCTGATCGACGCGTTCGTGACGGAGACGTCCGACGGAGGCGTGGACGAGCTCCACATCGTCTCGACGGAGTTCGTCTCGATGCTCACCCAGAACCCGGTGGAGGCCCGCCTCCTGCCGCTGTCCCTGGCTGAGACCGAGGCCACCGCCGAGGCGGAGGGACCGTTCCCGCTCTACGACTTCGAGCCGTCGGCCGAGGGTGTCCTCGACGCCCTGCTGCCGCGGTACGTGGAGAGCAGGATCTACAACGCGCTGCTGCAGTCGGCTGCTTCCGAGCACGCCGCCCGCCGCCGCGCGATGAAGAGCGCGACCGACAATGCGGGCGAGCTCATCAAGTCGCTCACGCGACTCGCCAACACGGCCCGCCAGGCCGACATCACCCAGGAAATCAGCGAGATCGTCGGTGGCGCGAGCGCCCTGGCCGACGCGACCGCGGGGAGTGACTGATCACATGACTACCACTGTAGAGACGGCCTCGGCGACGGGCCGCGTCGCGCGGGTCATCGGCCCGGTCGTCGACGTGGAGTTCCCCGTCGACGCCATGCCGGACATGTTCAACGCACTGCACGTCGAGGTCGACGCGCCGGACGGCACCGGCAAGAAGACCCTGACGCTGGAGGTCGCGCAGCACCTGGGCGACGGGATGGTCAAGGCCATCTCGATGCAGCCCACCGACGGCCTGACCCGTGGCGCCGCTGTCTCCGACACCGGCTCCGCGATCTCGGTGCCGGTCGGCGACATCACCAAGGGCAAGGTCTTCAACGCCCTCGGCGAGGTGCTGAACGCGGACAAGGCCGAGTTCAACGCCCAGGTCACCGAGCGCTGGCCGATCCACCGCAAGGCGCCCAACTTCGACCAGCTCGAGTCGAAGACCGAGATGTTCGAGACCGGCATCAAGGTCATCGACCTGCTCACCCCGTACGTCACGGGTGGCAAGATCGGTCTGTTCGGTGGTGCCGGTGTCGGCAAGACCGTTCTGATCCAGGAGATGATCTACCGCGTCGCCGAGAACTTCGGTGGTGTGTCGGTGTTCGCCGGTGTCGGCGAGCGCACCCGTGAGGGCAACGACCTGATCCACGAGATGGTGGACTCGGGCGTTCTGGACAAGACCGCGCTGGTCTTCGGTCAGATGGACGAGCCGCCGGGCACGCGTCTCCGCGTCGCCCTGTCCGCGCTGACCATGGCGGAGTACTTCCGCGATGTGCAGGGCCAGGACGTGCTGCTCTTCATCGACAACATCTTCCGGTTCACCCAGGCCGGTTCCGAGGTGTCGACCCTGCTCGGCCGGATGCCCTCCGCGGTGGGTTACCAGCCGAACCTGGCCGACGAGATGGGTCTCCTCCAGGAGCGCATCACCTCGACCCGCGGTCACTCGATCACCTCGATGCAGGCGATCTACGTCCCCGCCGACGACCTGACCGACCCGGCCCCGGCCACCACCTTCGCCCACCTCGACGCGACGACGGTTCTCTCCCGTCCGATCTCGGAGAAGGGCATCTACCCGGCCGTGGACCCGCTGGACTCCTCGTCCCGCATCCTCGACCCGCGGTACATCTCGGCCAACCACTACGACACCGCTGTGCGTGTCAAGGGGATCCTGCAGAAGTACAAGGACCTCCAGGACATCATCGCGATCCTCGGTATGGACGAGCTGTCCGAAGAGGACAAGGTCACCGTCAACCGGGCGCGCCGCATCGAGCGCTTCCTGTCGCAGAACACCTACGTCGCCAAGCAGTTCACCGGCGTCGACGGCTCCACCGTGCCGCTGTCCGAGACGATCGACGCGTTCAACGCGATCGCGGACGGCAAGTACGACGGCGTGCCGGAGCAGGCGTTCTTCATGTGCGGTGGCATCGAGGACCTCGAGCGCAACGCCGCCGAGCTGGCCAAGAAGTAATCGCTGCAGGTGAGGGGGCGGCCCGACCGCTGGTTGGGTCCGCCCCTTTCCCACCCGTTATTCTTTCCCCACTCCCGTCTTTCGGCGGGGGGCAGAGACCGAGGAGCCCACGGTGGCTGAGCTGCACGTCGAGCTGGTCGCGGCCGACCGAAAGGTCTGGTCGGGCGAGGCCACGATCGTCCTTGCCCGTACCAAGTCCGGTGACATCGGCATCCAGCCGGGGCACACCCCGGTCCTGGGCGCGATGGACACCCAGCCGGTGACCATCCGCCAGGCGGACGGCACCACGGTGATCGCCGCGGTGCACGGCGGCTTCCTGTCCTTCGCGGACAACAAGCTGTCGATCCTGGCAGAGGTCGCGGAGCTGGCCGACGAGATCGACGTCGACCGCGCCGAGCGGGCCCTGTCCTCGGCCAAGGCCGAGAGCGAGGCGGCGGCGCAGCGTCGTGCGGAGGTCCGGCTCTTCGCGGCCACCGGCCGCTGAGGCGCTTGGCGCTTTCGCTCGACACGAGCTCTACCGGCAGTCCCGGGGCACCGAGGGTGACCCCGGGACTGCTGTATCAGTTGTGCAGAACGTGAAGGACCTGCTGGACGCGTAGGACGCCGCCGACCCCGGGACGGGTCGGCGAGGAGGGAGCCGGGCATGGTGCTCGCGGTGGTGACCGTCATCGCGGTACTGCTGGTCTGCCTGCTCGGGCTGGGGGCCTTCGCAGTGCGGAGACGCCTGATCCAGCGACCGGGTGGCACCTTCGACTGTTCGGCGCGGCTGAACGCGCCTTCTGCGGAGGGTACTGAGGCAGAGGGCAAGGGGTGGATCTTCGGGATCGCCCGGTACAACAACGACTCGGTGGAGTGGTTCCGGGTCTTCAGCTACGCGCCGCGTCCGCGGCGGGTGCTGGAACGTTCGCAGATCGAGGTCCTGGAGCGGCGCACGCCCGCCGGGCAGGAGGAGCTGGCACTGCTCTCCGGCGCGGTCGTCCTGGTCTGCACGCACGCCGGCGAGCCGCTGGAGCTCGCGATGAGCGAGGACGCCCTGACGGGTTTCCTCGCGTGGCTGGAGGCGGCGCCTCCAGGCCAGCGGGTCAACGTCGCCTAGAACATTTCGCCGGCGGACGTTGCGCCCCTGAGCACTTGCCTGGTTCCTCGCCTGCGGAATCCCCGCCTAGACTTCCTTCATGGAGCAGGTGAGCCTGGACACGCTCGTGTCGCACGACGGGGTCGTGCTGTGGGGCCTGCTCGGGAACGTGTACCGGTTGATCAACGACCGGTTGCATGAGGACATCCACGACGCCACCGGCCTCGACGGCTCGGAGTTCGAGTTCCTGCTGCGGCTCGCCCGCTTCCCCGCGGCGCGGGGGATGGCCACGCGGGTCGGGGAGCGGATGGGGTTCACCTCCGCCGGGACGACCAAGCTGGTGGCGCGCTTGGAGCGCAAGGGGCTGATCGAGCGGACCAGGGACCCCGACGACGGGCGGGCCTATCTCGTCGCGCTGTCGCTGCGCGGTGAACGCCTGCTCCGGAAGGGGCTCACGGCGCACGTCCCGCGCCTGGACGACGAGGTGCTCGGGCACCTGACCCCCGCCCAGCAGCGGCAGTTGCACTCCCTGCTCAGCCGTCTCGACCCGACGCTGCGCCCCTGAACCGCCGAAGTACCGATTCCCCCGGGCGATAGGCTCCGGACATGGTCAACCTCACCCGCATCTACACCCGCACCGGCGACGACGGCACCACCGCGCTGGGCGACATGAGCCGCACCCGGAAGACCGACACGCGTCTCGCCGCCTACGCGGACTCCAACGAGGCCAACGCCGCCATCGGCGTCGCCATCGCCTGCGGCGGTCTGGACGCGGACGTGGCAGCGGTGCTGACGCGTGTTCAGAACGACCTCTTCGACGTGGGCGCGGACCTGGCCACGCCGGTTGCTCCGGACCCGAAGTACCCGCCGCTGCGCGTGCTGCAGACGTACATCGACCGGTTGGAGGAGGACTGCGACCGGTTCAACGCCGATCTGGAGAAGCTGCGCAGCTTCATCCTCCCGGGCGGGACGCCGGGTGCGGCGTACCTGCATGTGGCGTGCACGGTCGTCCGCCGCGCCGAGCGCAGCACCTGGGCGGCGATCGAGGAGTACGGCGACGGCATCAACCCGCTGACCGCCAAGTACCTCAACCGGCTCTCGGACCTGCTGTTCATCCTGGCGCGCACGGCCAACAAGGCGGTCGGCGACGTGCTCTGGGTGCCGGGCGAGAACCGCTAACCCTGACCGGGTTCCGGCGCGGCGGGGTCGGGCTCTTCGCCGAAGAGGGCCAGCATCCGGCTCAACACCCGTACGCACGCGGTCAGTTCGGCGTCCGTCAGGTCGCCGGCCAGCTGGCGCAGGAGGGCGTACTCGTGCCCGGTCACGGCCGTGATCGCCGCGCTGCCGCTCTCGGTGAGCCGGATCAGCGAGGAGCGCTGGTGGGCGGGGTTGGGGATGGCCTCGACGAAACCCTGTGCGGCGGCGTCATTGACCATGCGCTGGACGAACTGACGGCTGAGCGACTGGGCGCGGCCCATCTGCGGGACGGTCATCGGGCCGTTCTCGCGCAGCAGGTCGAGCACGGCGCGGACGCCGACGGAGAGCCCCTCCGTCGGAGCGTCCTGCTCGATCCGGCGCTGGACCCGCCGGTAGAGCGGGCCGACCAGGCCGAACACCTCCATGAGGCGTTCGGGCAGTTCGTCGGGGGAGAGGATGCGGTCGGGCACGGCTTCATGATGACACACGACATGACACCTCGGTTGCCATAGTGCTCCAACTGTGACACCTTGGTTGTCATGACTGAGACCTCGATCTCTTCGGTGTCCCGTGACGCAACCCGTGACGCATCCCCTGACACGCACTCCTTCGACTCCGGCGACGGTGACCTCGTCTACCGCGACTCCGGGCCGCCGGACGGGCAGTTGGTCGTGCTGCTGCACACCGGCTTCGTCGACCGCACCCAGTTCGACAACCTCGTCCCGGGCCTCGCCGCCCAGGGCTACCGCGTCGTCGCCCCCGACGCGCGCGGGCACGGCGACTCCGCCAACGCCTCGCGGCCGTTCCGCTTCACGGACGACCTCGCCGCGCTGCTGCGCCACCTCGACGCCGGTCCGGCGGTGCTGGTCGGAGTCTCCATGGGCGCGCTGATCGCGAGCGACACCGCGCTCGAACACCCGGAGCTGGTCCGGGCGTTGGTCACCAGCGGCTACGGCCTCGGCGACCATGACGCGGGCGACCCCTGGTTCGTCGAGCGCCAGGCGGCGCAGAGCGACGCGCTCGCGCGCGGGGACATCCCGGCGTGGATGGACGTCTTCCTCGACTGGGTTCCCGGGCCCGACCGCGCGCTCACCGACGTCGACCCCGCCATTGTCCGTCAGGTCCGGGAGATGTCCGTCCGGACGCTGATGAAGCACACGCCGGACGAGCCCGACCACGCGGTGTGGGTGACCGGCAAGGAGGAGCGCGCCCACGAGCTGACGCTGCCCGTGCTGGCGGTCAACGGCGGTTTCGACTGCGTCGGTGTGCGCCGCTCCGTCGCGCGGATGGTCGCGGCCGTCCCCGACGGCCGCGCGGTGGATCTCCCCGACTCAGGCCACTACACGACGATGGAGCGGCCGGAGGAGTTCACCCGGATCCTGGTCGACTTCCTCGGGCAGCTGGACTGAGCAGCCCGAACCGGGCGACACCGACATCACGCGTCACTCTTCCGGCCGAGCGCGCGACGGGCGCCACGTACGATGCCTGACCATGGAACGGTTCCGGGTGGTCGGTGGCACGCGGCTCGTCGGGCGGGTGCGCGTGCCGGGTGCGAAGAACAGCGCGCTCAAGCTGATGGCGGCGACGCTGCTTGCCGAGGGCGAGTTCAGGATCGGCAATCTGCCCCGGATCCTGGACGTCGAGATCATGGCTGAGCTGCTGCGACGGCTCGGCTGCCAGGTGCAGCTGGAGTGGGAGGACATCCAGGGCGGCACGGCCGTGATCAGCGTGCCGGGGGAGATCGGTTACGAGGCCGACTACGACCTGGTCCGCCGGTTCCGCGCCTCCATCGCCGTGCTCGGGCCGCTGCTCGCCCGCTGCGGGCAGGTGCGGGTCGCCCGGCCGGGCGGGGACGCGATCGGCTCGCGCGGCCTGGACATGCACATCGACGGCCTGACCCGGCTGGGCGCCAGGATCGCCACCGAGCACGGGTTCCTGGTGGCGGAGGCGCTCTCCGGCAGGCTGGTCGGCGCCTCGGTGGAGTTGGACTTCCCGAGCGTGGGCGCGACCGAGAACATCCTGATGGCAGCGGTGCTGGCCAAGGGCGACACGGTCATCGACAACGCCGCCCGCGAGCCGGAGATCGTCGACCTCTGCGAGATGCTGCAGGCGATGGGCGCGAAGATCGGCGGCGCGGGTTCGTCGACGATCGAGGTGCAGGGCGTGGACCGGCTCTACCCGGTCGCCTACGACACCGTCCCGGACCGGATCGTGGCCGGGACCTTCGGCGTCGCGGCGGCGATGACCATGGGCGACGTCCGGGTCGACCACGCCCGCCCGGAGCATCTGCGCATCGCGCTGGACAAGCTCGCCGCGGCGGGAGCCGAGATCAGCGCGGACCCGGTGGGCTTCCGGGTGGTGATGACACGCCGTCCGCGCTCCGTGGACGTGGTGACGCTGCCGTACCCGGGGTTCGCGACGGATCTGCAGCCGCAGTTCGCGGCGATGAACGCGGTCGCGGAGGGCACGGCGATGATCACCGAGAACATCTTCGAGGCGCGCTTCGTCTTCCTCCAGGAGCTGGCCCGCTTGGGCGCGGAGGTGCGCACCGACGGCCACCACGCGGTCCTGCGCGGCGTCGACCGGTTGTCCGGTGCGCCGGTGGTCTCCTCCGACGTGCGGGCAGGCGCGGGCCTGGTCCTGGCCGGGCTCGTCGCGGACGGCGAGACGGTGGTCTCGGGGATCCACCACATCGACCGCGGATACGCGGGCTTCGCCGAGCAGTTGACCGCGCTGGGCGCGACGATCACGCGCGAGCACGAGTCATAGGGGAAGTTGCAGGTTCCTCAGGGGCGCGGGGCACTGCTGATCTGCGGCTCCGCCGCGTGGGCGCGCCAACCCACCCACGCGGGTTGAGCGCCGAACGTTCAGGGCCATCCGCACGGGGTGGCTTCTCGCGCAGTTCCCCGCGCCCCTGGAGATTGCACCGTCCCTCTCACCGCAGCGTCCGGCGGGCCCGTTCCACGTCGTCCTCCCAGACCATGACGCGGGGGCCGGACGTGGTGTCCACGATCGTGTGCCGGATGCCCGCCTCGTCCAGCCGTGCGCCCAGCACCAGCGCCTCCTCGGTGTCGGCCGGCGCAGCCACCGGCACCAGCAGGCCGTAGTCGTCCGGGCGGCCGGACCTCGGCTCGCGCTGAGCGAGGGAGCGGCCACGTCCCCAGGTCCAGCGCAGCAGCAGCATCAGGACCCCGACCACGAGAAACGGGGCCAGCAGGCGCAGGGTGAGCGCGATCACGCTCCCATTCTGCTTCGGACGGCCGTGAAGTGTGTAGATTCCTGCCAGGCACGACGCCGTGCGCGGGCGATCCTCGCTGCGCGGATGCGCTGCCGCGGACACCACTACGACACGGAGGACACCGTGACCAGCAGCATCGCCGTCGTCGGAGCCGGGCTTATGGGTTCCGGAATCGCCCAGGTCTCGGCTGTCGCCGGACATGACGTGGTGCTGCGGGACGTCACCGACGCGGCCCTCGAGCGCGGCCTCACCGGCATCCGGGACAGCTACGCCCGCTTCGTCAGCAAGGGCAGGATGACCCAGGAGGCCATGGACGCCGCCCTCGCCCGGATCACCACGACCACCGACCTCGGCGCGGCCGGGAACGCGGACATCATCGTCGAGGCGGTCTTCGAGCAACTGGACGTCAAGGAGGGCGTCTTCCGCGAGCTCGACAAGATCGCCAAGCCGGGCGCGGTGCTCGCCACCAACACCTCGGCGATCCCGATCACCCGCATCGCGGCCGTGACGGAGCGTCCGGAGGACGTCGTCGGCGTCCACTTCTTCTCGCCGGTGCCGATGATGCAGCTGGTCGAGCTGGTGCGCGGCTACAAGACCAGCGACGCCACCCTGGCCACGGTCCGCGCCTACGCCGAGGGCATCGGCAAGACCTGCGTCGTCGTCAACCGGGACGTGGCGGGCTTTGTGACGACCCGCCTGATCACCGCGCTGGTGGTCGAGGCCGTCAAGCTCTACGAGTCCGGCGTCGCCAGCGCGGAGGACATCGACACCGCCTGCCGTCTCGGCTTCGGCCATGCGATGGGCCCGCTGGCCACCGCGGACCTGACCGGCGTCGACATCCTGCTGCACGCCGCGCACAACATCTACGACGAGACCCAGGACACCAAGTTCGCCGCGCCGGAGATCATGGCGCGCATGGTGACCGCGGGCGACCTCGGTCGCAAGAGCGGCCAGGGCTTCTACCCCTACGGCGACAAGTAGGACCGCTCCGCACGCGTGCGGAAGTGTGACGTGGGCCCCAGGTGAGCTGTCTCACCTGGGGCCCCATCAGCACTGGGGATCCTCGATAATCAAACGAACATCCGGTCGACTGACGTGAAGCGCGGACATCCTTCACCCGGATGAGTGATTTCCTTTCAGATCTCGCCGTGGCCAGCAACTTGCTCGCCTGTCGTTGCGTCAGATGGAGGGGGTCACCTGTGAGAAGTCACCGGCGGACACCTCGGTGACCCGGTATCCACGAGAGCGAGGGGAGCCCGCATGCTGATCCGCGGTGACCACGGTCACCTCGCCGTCGAGGGCGAGCTCGACGTGCGCTCCGCCGCCGATGCCCGCACCGCGCTGCACCGCGCCGTGGACGACGGAGCGGGCGATCTCGTGCTCGACCTGAGCGGCCTGTCGTCCTGGGACGCGACCGGGCTGGGCGTGATCATGGGTACCCACCGCCGTGCCGGACGTTACGGCCGCCGCCTGGTGCTGCGCGGCGTCCCGCTGCAGCTGCAGCGACTGCTGGTGGCCACGCGGCTGCACCGGATCCTCGCGATCGAGAGCTACCACCCGGCGTCCGCGGTCGAGCCGCTGCCGGTGTCCATCCCATAACGGTCCGAGGGCCGCTCTCCCCAGGGTTCACTTCCGTACCGCAGAATGACCCCCGCAGAGCGCCTTGTGTCGGCGCGGACGGGGCCGGAAGAGGATCATGAGCGAAACGACAGGCCACCACTCCGCAGGCATATCCGGCGGGGAACTGGTGCCCAGAGGTACACCCGGCGCGGTCGCACCGTATACGGGCGGTTTGTCCGTCGCGGGTGGAGCGCTCGGCTCCGGCGAGCCGCTCCCTGACGGACGCCGACGTACCGGCGACGTCGTCGCAGGCGACCTGCTGCTGACCGTCAACGGCCCCGAGGGCTCCGCCGTCGAGCCGCTGCCCGAGCACCGCCGCCCGCAGCCGCCGACGCCGCTGGGCGACGCCCACGGCCCCGTCCGCTACGCGGCCGGCGGACTGCTGGAGCGCGAGGAGCAGTGCGCACGGCTCCGGGAACTGCTCGTCCAGGGCCGCTCGGTCCGGCTGACCGGCCCGCACGGCTCCGGACGCAGCGCCGTGCTGGAGGCCGTCGCCGCCTCGTGCTCCGGGCTGCTGCCCGGCGGCGTGGTCCGGCTGAGCGCCTACCGCAAGCCGCTCGGCGACCTGCTCCAGGACCTCTACGCCGCGCTCGGCGGCGCCCCCGGCCACCGGCCCACCCGTCGTGAGCTGCCGCAGCTGCTGGCCGG
Source organism: Streptacidiphilus sp. MAP5-3 (assembly GCF_041262505.1). Lineage (NCBI taxonomy): Bacteria > Bacillati > Actinomycetota > Actinomycetes > Kitasatosporales > Streptomycetaceae > Streptacidiphilus > Streptacidiphilus sp. MAP5-3. The sequence goes on along the minus strand of NZ_JBGCCL010000001.1, from coordinate 223,180 downwards.
CCACCGGGCCGCCGTCCTCGTCGACGACGTCGACTTCGGCGGCGAGGCGCTGGACGAGCTGATGCTCGCCGCTCCCGACTGCTCCTTCCTGATCGCGGCCACCCCCGACGCCCCCACGCCCACGGCCGGCGCACCCGTCGAGGAGTCGCGGCTCACCGGCCTGAGCCGGGCGGGCTGCCTGGCGCTGCTGACCAAGCTGGCGTGCCGCTCCCTGGACGAGAGCGAGCGGGCCTGGGCGGTGGACCTCTGGTTCGAGTCCGAGGGCCTCCCACTGCGCTTCGTCCAGGCCGCCGCGCTGCTGCGCCACCGCGAGCTGGCCATCGACGCGCTCGCGGGCGGACTGGTCGACCTCGACGAGGACCCCGTGCCGCTGCCGTCGGTCGCCGAGAGCGCCGCGCCCGCGGCCCGGATCGCCAGGGGCCTCTCCGAGCCGACGCGGGCCGTGCTCCGGCTCGCCGCGGCGCTCGGCGGCGACTTCCCGACCCCGCCGCACCTGCCCGCGCTGGTCGACGTCGGCCACGGCGAGGCGGCCCTGGAGGAGTTGGTCGAGGCCGGTCTGGCCGAGGAAGTTCCCGGCGGCACGCACCGCCTGGTCGAGGGCACCGCCGCGCTGCTGGCGGGGGAGTGGCCCGAGACCGGAGTCCGTGATGCCGCGCAGCACTTCGCCTGGTGGACCGGGCACGCCGCGGTGACGGAGACTCAGATCGCGATCGAGTCCGAGGTGCTGCTCGCTGTGCTGCGCACCGACCAGGAGGCCGGACGGCACGAGCAGGTGGTTCTGCTCGCCCGCGCCTGCGCGCCCGCCTTCGGGTTGGCGCTGCGCTGGGGCGCCTGGGAGCGGGCGCTGCGCCACGGTCTGGAGTCCGCGCGGGCGACCGGCTCGGTGGCCGAAGAAGCCTGGTTCCACCACGAGTTGGGCGTGCTGACCTTCTGCGCGGGAGCCTACGAGCGCTCGCGTGCCGAGCTTGAGGCCTCCGTCGCCCTGCGCGGCGCCCTCGCCGACGCGCGCGGCACCGCCAACGGCCGCCACGTGCTGGAGTTGCTCGACCAGGCCGCCGTCATCACCGGCGCCACCGCTGTCGGCGGAGCGCGCCTGCGCGGCGGCCGGGAGGACGGCCTGCGCCGCCTCGCCGCGTTCGCGACGCGGCGCACCGTCGGGGCCACCGAGCGCCGCGAGGGTCAGGCGACGCGGCGTCAGCTCATGCTGGCGGGCGGCAGCGTGGTGCTGATGGGCCTGCTCGGTGCGGGCGCGGCCGTGGGGCTGCACGTCTTCGACGGCGGCTCCGGCAAGGGGCAGAGCGTCGACGTCGCCCCGGCCGGTCGTCCCAGCGCGACGCCGACCCTGCCGGACCTCGGTGGTCCCGGCTCGCCGTCCGCCTCCGGCACGACCTCCTCGTCGGCCAAGGCGTCCCCGTCGAAGTCGACGACCGCCTCGCCGAGTTCCAGCGCGTCCAGCCCCTCGCTCTCCCCGTCGGCTCCGGGCGTGACCCAGCCGCCGAACTCCCCGCCCGCCACGCACGGTGGCTCGGGCGGTACCACGGGCGGGTCCACCGGCGGTTCCAGCGGCGGCAGTTCGGGGGGCACCACGGGTGGCACAACCGGTGGCAGTACCGGTGGCAGTACCGGTTCGACGGGGGGCAGCACGGGTTCCACCGGCGGGTCGACCGGAGGCACGTCGGGCGGTACGACGGGCACGCCTACGGGCGGTACGACGGGCGGCACGACCGGTGGCAGCACCGGGAGCACCGGTTCGACGGGGGGCAGCACGGGTTCCACCGGCGGGTCGACCGGCACGACCGGTGGCACGTCGGGCGGGTCGACCGGCTCGCCCTCGCCCGGCGGGAGCGCCGCGGCCGTCCCGGCGAGCCAGTCGGCCACGGCGTCCGGCCCGGTAGCGAGCAGCTCGGCGGCGAGCAGCCCGGCGACGAGTGGCTCAGCCGGGACGTCCTCCCCGACCGCTGGCTAGGTGGTGTTGAGAACCCCCGCCAGGCCTGCGGGGGTTCCAGAACATGGCCTGGTCGACGACACCTGCTGATCCGGGATCAGAACAGCTTGAGCTTGTCGTCCTCGATGCCGCGCAGCCCGTCGTAGTCCAGGACCACGCAGTCGATGCCGCGGTCGTTGGCCAGCACCCGGGCCTGGGGCTTGATCTGCTGTGCGGCGAAGATGCCCTTCACCGGGGCCAGCAGCGGGTCACGGTTGAGCAGTTCGAGATAGCGGGTGAGCTGCTCGACGCCGTCGATCTCGCCGCGACGCTTGATCTCGACCGCGACGGTGGTGCCCTCCGCGTTGCGGCAGAGGATGTCGACCGGACCGATCGCCGTCATGTACTCCCGGCGGATCAGCGACCAGCCCTCGCCGAGGACCTCCATCCGGTCGGCGAGGAGCTCCTGGAGGTGGGCCTCGACGCCGTCCTTGATCAGGCCCGGGTCCACGCCGAGTTCGTGCGAGGAGTCGAGCATGACCTCTTCGAGGGTGATGATCAGCTTTTCGCCGGCCTTGTTCTCCACCGTCCAGCGGCCGTCCTCCTCCTTGAGCGTGCAGGGCGGGGACATCCAGTTGAGCGGCTTGTAGGCGCGGTCGTCGGAGTGCACGGCGACACTTCCGTCCGACTTGACCAGGATGAGCCGAGGGGCGGACGGCAGGTGGGCGGTGAGCCGGCCTGCGTAGTCGACGGAGCAGCGGGCAATGACGAGACGCACGGCCGACCACGCTAGCCCACGAAGGCCATTCGAAGCGATTCCACGCCAAACCCGCGAACGCGCGATCTGCCGGAACCACCGGCGTACGCGGGCGCGTTGTCACGGTCGAGTACCGGCGACTACGCAGAGCACGCGCCGTGTGACAGTCGGATCACCACAACTGTGGCTTGATCCTTTCGCCGCACTCTGGTGCCACTGTGTATCACCCCTTACGGTGAGTCACGGACACTCAGGGTAGGGAGATTGCCACATTCCGCTCCCTACCCGGCCGTTCCCTGGGACGCTGGTGAGTACGCCTTTCCGCCGGAGCTGTGGCGGGAGAGCGGACTGAGCAACCACCGTCCACTCTGCACCACCCCTCCGCGGCGGCCCGTTCGCGGAGGCACTGCGAGAGGAGAACCCATGTCGCTCGACGTCTCACCGGCCCTGCTCGAAAAGGCCGAGCGAGGCGAGGTCGACGAGAGGGAATTCGTCGACTGCGTCCGTACCTCCCTGCCCTACGCCTGGGACCTGATCAGCTCGCTGGTCGTCCAGCAGCAGGTCGACGGCAGTGAGTTCGCCGACAACCAGGTGCCCCCGCCTTCCGAGCAGGCCCGCGGCCAGCTGCTGCGCGCCATGGCGAGCAACGCGATCAGGGGCGCCCTGGAGCGGCACTTCGGTGTCCGGCTCGCATTCCAGAACTGCCACCGGGTCGCCGTCTTCCCGCCGGGGCCGGAGTCCGACAACCGGTTCGAGAAGTTCACCTCGATCCGCGCGCAGGTACTCAACCAGTCCGAGGTGTTGCGGGACTGCTGAAGACGTTCGGGGGCGGATCTGATCAAGTCAATTCTGCGGAAGCTGGGGGAGGACTTCCGCGCCCAGCCGGGCGATGTTGCCGATCGTCTCGGCCCGGTCGCCGGAGCCCTCCACCAGCAGGGCGAAGCGTCGAATACCCGTGCGCTCGTGCGTGGCCGACAGCCTGTCGGCGCAGAGTTGCGCGGTGCCCACCGCGTGCAGATCGCACAGGAGCTCGGTGTACTGCTCCGGGTCGCGCATCCGGCGCTCCCGTCCGTCGACCGTCCGGTGCGCGCCCAGGCCGTACTGGAAGAAGCCGGGCATGGAGCGCATCAGCTGCGCCCGTGCCTCCGCAGTGCTGTCGCCGACCTGGGCCACTCCGGCGGCGACGTGCTCAGCCTCGACCCGAGCGACCTGGTCGGGTGAACGGCCCGCCTCCAGGGCGGCGTTGCGGTAGGCGGCGATCATCTCCGCCTTGTCCTCGTCCCCGGAGTGCATGCCCAGCAGCATCGGCAGGCCCCGCTGCGCCGCCAGCCGGACCGAGCCGAGAGAGGTGCAGGCGACCACCACGGGCGGCCCCCCGACCGCCCGTGGTGCCGCCATCGCCGTCGGCGCCTCCGCGTACGCCTCCGTGTGGGCGTCGGGGTACGCGTCGGCATAGGCGTGCTGACCGACCGTCGGGCGCTGGCGCTGCGACGTCACCGGGTGCAGCGGCTGGATCGGGGTGAGCGGTTGCTCGGTCGCCCGCGGCACGACCGGCACCTCGGGGAAGGAGTAGCGCGGACCTGACGCGCCGACCCGCGAGGAGCGCAGCCAGCGCAGCAGCAGGTCGAGCGACTCGGGGAAACCCGACTCGTAGGCCTCCGCCCCGCCCCCGAAGACGGACAGGTCGATCCACGGTCCGCCCCGGCCGACGCCGAGGGTGAACCGCCCGCCCGAGGTGAGGTGGAGCAGCGCGGCCTGCTCGCCCAGCCGCACCGGATGGTGCGTCGGCAGCACGCTGACCGCCGTGCCGACCCGGATCCGGCGCGTCCGGCCCAGCAGCAGACCCGCCAGCGTCGCGGCGTCGGGGCAGACTCCGTACGGGACGAAGTGGTGCTCGGCGAGCCAGACGCTGTCCAGGCCCGCCTGCTCGGCCGCTATCGTGGCGGAGACGGTGCGTTCCAGGGATTCGGCGTGGCTCTGGCCGGGGAACTGCGCCGAGAGCAGGAACGCTCCGGCGGTGATCCCGGCCGGCGCGCGCCGGGCTGTCCGCTGCCTCGGTAGCCGGTACGGCGCGAGAGTCGGGACGGCGCTGGCGTGCACGGCGGACATGGAATCAACTCCTTGGCATCGCGGGAAACTTCGATCCCGCAGCTACCACTGGAGTAACTCACGTCATGTGCCACGGGCACAGCGAAAGCTGCCACTCGGCGCGATAACGGGTGGAATTGGCATCGGCCTCTGGCAGGATCCGGGACCCTGTGGTAGAGGGCCTTCGACACCGGAATCGGGCCATGACGCACCGGTTCCACTACCCTGTGAGGCACCAGCATGCCGTCCAGCAAGGGGGAATCGTGTCTCCTCGACGAAGTCGTCCCCGAGGGGACGAACGACAGAATCCCCGTGCGATTTCCGGCGGCCACTGGATGGAGCAGACCGAGGACTTCGGCGGCGAGGAGTGGCAGGTCCGGTCCGTCGCAGGCGACAGCGGCAAGTCCTACCGCTGCCCCGGATGCGACCAGGAGATCCCGCCCGGCGTCGGGCATGTGGTCGCCTGGCCCGCCCAGTCGATGGGCGCGGCCGGGGGAGTCGACGACCGCCGCCACTGGCACCGCGCCTGCTGGACGGCACGCGAACGCCGCGGCGCGAACGTGATCCGCGGCCGCGGCGCTCCCCGGTACTAGCCCGGACCGGTACCAGCTCAGACCGGTACCAGCTCAGACCGGGTCCCAGCCCGGAGCGCCGGCTTCAGGCGTCCCGGCGCTTGAGCAGCACCAGACCCACCGCCAGCGCGACGGCCACCCAGGCCAGGCAGATGAAGAAGGCCTCCAGCGGGCCGTAGGGGATGCTGGTCGACCCGTGCACGGCGGCCAAGCGCTGGCCCGCCTCGTCCGGGAAGTAGTGGGCGACGGTCTTCACCTTGGGCACCGCGCTGAGGATCGGCGAGATCAGGAAGAAGAAGGGCATCAGCAGGCCCAGCGAGAGCACCGGCTTGCGCAGCATGAAGCCGACGCCCAGCGAGAAGAGGGCGATCAGCGTCATGTAGATCGCCATGCCGAACACCGCGCGCAGCACGCCCGGGTCGCCGATGTGCGTCCGGTGGCTGCCGAGCAGCGACTGCCCGAGGAAGAACGCGACGAACGCGGTCAGCAGCGCGACCGGCAGTACCAGCGCCAGCACCGTCAGCACCTTGGCCACCATCAGCGTCGTCCGCTGCGGCACGGCGGCCAGCGTCGCCCGGATCATCCCGGTGCTGTACTCGCTGCCGATCACCAGCACGGCGAAGACGATCAGAGCCAGCTGGCCCAGGAAGATGCCGGAGAAGCTGGTCGAGGTCGGATCGAAGCTGGCCTGTTCCGACGCGCCCATCTTGCTGAAGTTGCTGTTGCTGAAGAACGAGATCAACGCGCCGAGGCCGACCGTCACCACGAACGCGGTGATCAGGGTGACCAGCGTCGACCGGACCGTCTTCACCTTGGTCCACTCGGAGAGCAGCACCGGAACCATCGTCAGCTCTCCTTCTTCTTGTTGCCCTTGGTGCTCCTCCAGTCCGCACCCCACGCGGACGCGGGTGCGGGCGCGGGTGGGGGCTCCGCGGCCTCGTCCGCCGGGAGGGCTCCGGACAGGCCGTGCGTGGGCATGGCGCCGGTGTGGTACTCGACCGAGTCTGCCGTCATCCGCATGAACGCCTCCTCCAGGGACGCGCGCTGCGGGCTCAGTTCGTGCAGCGTGACGCCGTGGGCCGCGACCAGGTCGCCGATCCGGGCCGGGTCGGCGTCGACCACCTCGAAGGCGCCGTCACTGTCCGGCCTCGCGCTCATGCCGTTGGCGGTCAGCAGGTCGAGCAGTCGCTCGGGCTGCGGCGAGCGGAGCCGGACGAAGGAGTGCGAGTTCTGGTCGATGAACTCGTTCATCGACAGGTCGGCCAGCAGCCTGCCCTGCCCGATGACGATCAGGTGGTCCGCCGTCAGCGCCATCTCCGACATCAGGTGCGAGCTGACGAAGACCGTCCGCCCCTCCGCGGCCAGCGCCTTCATCAGATTGCGGACCCAGAGGATGCCCTCCGGGTCCAGGCCGTTGACCGGCTCGTCGAACATCAGGATCTTCGGGTCGCCCAGCAGCGCGGCGGCGATGCCCAGCCGCTGCCCCATGCCCAGCGAGAAACCGCCCGACCGCTTCTTCGCGACCGCCGTGAGCCCGACCAGGCTCAGCACCTCGTCCACCCGACGGGTCGGGATCCGGTTGCTCTGCGCCATCCAGAGCAGGTGGTTGTAGGCGGTGCGCCCTGGGTGGACCGCCTTGGCCTCCAGCAGGGCGCCGATGTACTTGAGCGGTTCGCGCAGCTGACCGTAGTGCTTGCCGTCGATCCGGACGCTTCCGGCGGTGGGCCGGTCCAGGTCCAGCATCATCCGCATGGTGGTGGACTTCCCGGCGCCGTTCGGCCCGAGGAACCCGGTGACCACGCCGGTGGGGATCGTGAAACTGAGCCGGTCCACGGCGAGGGTGTCGCCGTACCGTTTGGTCAGCTCGAGGACCTCGATCATGGGCGCACTCCCTGGACTGGTCGTCCCTGGCCACACTAGGTCAGTTCCCTACCTCCCGCCCTGTACCTGCGCCGATCGGCCGCCGCGCGTCCTACGCTGGCCCCATGACCGAACAACTCTCCGTGCTCTCCGTGCGCGAGGCGGGCTCGGGCACGCCGCTGGTGCTGCTGCACGCCTTCCCGCTGTCCTCCCGCATGTGGCAGGCCCAGCTCGACGAGCTGCCCGGCACGGACGGCTCGGACGCCCGCGTCCTCGCCGTCGACCTGCGCGGTTTCGGCGGTACGGAGCTGGGTGCTGACGCCCCGTCGCTGGACCTGCTGGCGGACGACATCGCGCTGCTGCTCGACCGCGCGGGCATCGAGGAGGCGGTCGTCGGCGGCGTCTCCATGGGCGGCTACGTGGCCATGGCTTTCGCCCGCCGCCATGGGGACCGCCTCAGCGGCCTGCTCCTCGCCGACACGAAGGGCACGGCCGACACCGACCAGGCCCGCGCCCACCGCGAGCGCGTCGCGTCGGCGGTCCTGGCCCGGCGGAGCGTGCGCCTGCTGGTCGACGAGCAGTTGCCGTCCCCGCTCCTCGGCGCGACGACGGCGGCGCGCGCACCGGAACTGGTCGCGCATGTCGCTTCGCTGATCGAGAGCGCGTCACCGGAGGCGGTGGCCTGGGCGCAGAGGGCAATGGCCTGCCGGCCCGACTCCCTCGCGGACCTCCGGAAGGTCGACGTCCCGTCCCTGGTCGTCGTCGGCGCGGAGGACACCCTCACCCCACCCTCCGACGCCGAGGCCCTGGCGGAGGCCCTGCCCCAGTCCGAACTGACGATCCTCCCGGGCGCGGGCCACCTCTCTCCACTGGAGGTCCCGGAGGCCTTCAACACTGCCGTCAGGACGCTCCTGGCCCGGCTGGACTGAGACGAACAACCACGTGGGGGGCGCCAGGCGCTTTGGGGCAGGCGAGCGAGCACACCAGGGGCGCGAGGCACTGCGCGAGCAACCACCCTGTCCGGATGGCCCTGCTCGATCGGCGACTCACCACCATGGGTGGCTTGTCGCGCAGTTCCTCGCGCCCCTGATAGTGCATCTACCTGTGGCAGCGCTGGCTCGGCTTGTCGCGCCCGCGCGGCGGAGCCGCACATGAGCAGTTCCTCGCGCCCCTGATAGTGCAACTACCTGTGGCAGCGCTGGCTCGGCTTGTCGCGCCCGCGCGGCGGAGCCGCACATGAGCAGTTCCTCGCGCCCCTGATAGTGCAACTACCTGCGGCAGCGCAGGCTCGGCTTGTCGCGCCCGCGCGGCGGAGCCGCACATGAGCAGTTCCTCGCGCCCCTGATAGTGCATCTACCTGTGGCAGCGCTGGCTCGGCTTGTCGCGCCCGCGCCCCTGGACAGTGCAACCATCTGCGGCAGCGAACAGTGATCCGTCTGCCTACCGGCTCTGCTGCGCCGGGACGCCGCGGCCCATGACGTCGTCGTCCGGGGCTGCCGCCGCGGCGACCGCCGCGCCCGTGAGGGTGGCGAGCATCTCGCGGACGTTGGTGAGCTGGGCGTTGATGCTGTCGCGACGGTTCGTCAGCGCCGCGAGCTCGCGCTCGCTCTCGCTGCGGACGCGGTCCGCCTTCGCGTTGGCGTCGGCGACGATGTCCTCGGCCTGGCGCTGGGCGGTCTCGACAGTCTGACGCGCGCGGCGCTCGGCGTCCGTGCGGAGCTTCTCCGCCTCCAGACGGAGCTGCTCGGCGCGGTGCTCGATCTCGGCGAGGCGCTTCTCGGCCTTGGCCTGACGAGCCGCCAGGTCACGCTCGGACTGCTCGCGGCGCTTGGCCAGGTTGGTCTCGAAGTCGGCGGCGGCCTGGGCGGCCTTCGCACGGGTCTCCTCGAAGAGGGCGTCAGCCTCCTCGCGCTTGTTCTGCGCGTCCTTCGTGGCCTCGGCGCGCAGCTGGGTGGAGTCGCTCTTCGCCTTCTCGACGATGCGAGCGCCCTCCTCCTCGCTCTTCGCCTTGCGGTCCTTGGCGTAGCCCTCGGCCTCGCTGCGCACCTGCTGCGCGGCGGCCTCGGCCAGCTCGCGGTGCTGCTCGGCGGCGCGGCGGGCCTCGTCACGCAGGTCCTTGGCCTCCTCCTCGGCGAGCCGGAGGATCTTCTCGACCCGGGCGCCCAGGCCGGCGTACGACGGTTCGGCGTCGGTGATCTGCGCCTGCGCCGTCTGGGTCTCGAGGTGCAGCTCCTCAATGCGCTTCTCCAGCGCGGAGATCCGGTTGAGAGCGCCGTCGCGGTCCGCGACCAGCTTGCTGATGCGCTCGTCGACCTGAGCACGCTCGTACCCGCGGCGCACGACGTCGAAGCCGTGCGGAGAGTGTGTGTCGCTCATGGGGGTGGAGTTCCTGTCCGTCTGCCAGAGGTGGTGTCTATGGAGTCTGAGATGAGGTGGTAGGGCGAATCCTGACACGGATTCGGAGTGTCATCGACGGAAAGCCGATGAAGAGTGGAGAATGACCGCTCAATCGGGTGGTTGCACGCCACCGCGTTTGCCACTCGCACGAGTTGCACCCGCTCCGACACCCGCAGGGGAGCCCCCGCGACCGCCGCCCTTGCCGGATCCTGAGCCGCTGTCGTTGTTCGCCTTGCCCGAGCCGCCGCCCCCGTGGCCCGAGCCGTTGGCGGAGCCGTTCTCGGCGCCCGCCGTGCCCCCGTTCGCCTTGCCCGCACCGGCCGGCGCCTCGAAGGCCTCGAGGGCCTGGAGCACGTCCTGCACGCGGGCGATCTCGGTGTTGATGTCCTTGCGGCGGCTGACCAGCTCGTCGAGTTCCCTGCGGCCCTCGTCGGTGATCCGCTTGGCCTCGGAACGGGCCTCGTCGACCGTGCGCTCGGCGTCGGTCCTGGCCCGGACCAGCTCCGACTCGCCTGCCTCGACCGCCTCCTGACGGGTCCGCTCGGCGGCGTCGGTCGCGGCCTGCCGGGTCTGCCCGGCCTCCGCGCGGGCCGCCTCGAGCTCGGCCACGGCGTCGGCCTTGCGCGCCTCGGCCTCCTTGAGCAGCCCCTCCGCCTTCCTGACCGCGGCGATGCGGACCTTGCTCGCCTCGGCGGACGCGTCGGACTGCATTTCGGCGGCCTTGTCGCGTGCCTCGGCCAACGCGCGGTCGGCCTCGGCCTTGGAGGCGTCCAACTGCTCGGTGGTGTCCGCGATCAGCTTGTCCACGCGTTCACCGGCCGAGCGCAGTGCCTCCGCGGACTCCTTGCGGGCCCGCTCGTGCAGTGCCTCGACCTCGCCGTGGATGCGCTCGCGCAGCTCCTCGGCACGTTCGCGGATCTGCGCCGCGTCGCCGCGCGCCTCGACCAGGATCTGGTCGGCGTCGCGACGGGCCTGTTCGACCAGGGAGCTGCCCTCGGCGGCTCCCTCGGCGGTGATCCGCTCCGCCTCCCTGCGGGCGGCGGAGACCATGGCGTCGGCCTGCTCCTCCGCGGCGGCCGTGGTGGCCAGCGCGGTGGTCTCGGCGTCGGTGGTGACCGACTCCGCCAGCTCCTGGGCCTCGGCCAGGGTGCGGGCGGACTCCTCGGCGGTGCGGGTGCGGAGCTCCTCCGCCTCCGCGCGCGTCCGGGCGGTGTCCTGCTCGGCCTGTTCGCGGATCTGCTCGGCCTCGGCCCGCACCCGGGCCGCCTCGGCGGTGGCCAGGTCGCGGATCTGTGCGGCCTCGCGCTCGGCGTCGGCGCGGAGCTGGGTGATCTGGACCTCGGCCGCCTCGTGCATCCCGGCGACGGACTGGCGGATCTGCGCGGCCTCGTCCTCGGCGGCCGCGATCCGGGCAGCGGCCTCGCGCTCGTTCTCGGCGCGCTCGGCGTCGAGCCTGGCCCGCTCCTCGGCGAAGGCCTCGGCGGCCTCCTGCCGCAGCCCGGCCAGCTCGGAGGTGACCCGCTCGCGGTCGGACGCGGCCTCGGCCCGGACCCGGGCGGCCTCGGTGGTGGCCAACTGCCGCACCTGACCGGCCTCGCGCTCGGCGGAGGCGGCGGTCTCGGCGGCGGACTGCTCCGCCTGCCGACGCAGCTCGGTCAGCTCGGCGTGGAGCGCCTCGCGGTCGGCGGCGGCCTGCTGTTCGGCGTCGGCGAGCACCTTCGCGGCCTCGTCGCGCAGTTCGGCGACGGCGGTCTCGGTGTCCATCAGCGCCTTGGCCGCGGTCTCGCGGGAGGCCTTGGCGTCGGCCAGGTCGACCGCGGCGGCCTCGCGGGCCTCGGCGCGGATCTGGTCGGCCTCGCCGTGGGCCTCGCCGAGCACCGCGTCGCGCCGGTCGGCCAGTTCGTTCTCGGCCTGCGCACGCAGCGCGGCCAGGCCGGCGGCGTGTTCGGCGGCGGCCTGCTCGGCCTGGGCGACGAGTTCGGTGGCGCGGGCGTCGGCCTGGCTGCGCTGCTCGACCATGGCTGCGTGCTCGGCGGCCATCACCGCGTCGGCCTCGGCGCGGAGCCGGGCCAGCTCGGCGGCGGCCTCCTCGTGCTCGCGACGGGCCTGGGCGCGGATCTCGTCGGCGTCCGCCGCGGCGGCCTGGCGGGCCTCCTCCGCGTCGGCCACCGCAGCCTCGCGGGTCTCGTCGGCGGCGGCCTGAGCCTCGATCAGGGTCTGGGCGGTGGCCTCGCGGGAGGCCTTGGCCTCGGCCAGGTCGACCGCGGCGGCCTCGCGGGCCTCGCCGCGGACCCGGTCCGCCTCGCCGTGCGCCTCGGCCAGCACGGCGTCGCGCTGCTCGGCGAGCTCGCGCTCGCTCTGCGCCCTGGCGTCGGCCAGGTCGGAGGCCTGCTGACGCGCCGCCTGTTCGGCCTGCTCGACGGTGGCCTGAGCCTCGTTCCGCAGCCGTTCGGCCTCGACCTGAGCGTCCGTCAGCAGCGACTCGCGCTGGGCGGCGGCCTCCGCGTCGTGCTGCTCCAGGGCCTGCTGTGCCTGGGCGGCGGCCTCCTGCGCCTGGGCCTGGAGCTGCTCCGCCTCGGCCTGCGCGGCGGACAGTGCCGCCGTGCGCTGCTCGGCCAGCTCGGCGGCCTGCGCCTCGGCGGCCTGGCGGGCCTCCTCGGCGATCCGCTCCGCGTCGGCCTCGGCGGCCTCGCGCAGGCGGACCAGGTCGGCCTCCTGGTCGCGGGCGGCCTCACGGATCCGCTCGGCCTCCGCCTCGGCGTCGCCGATGGACGCGGCGGCCTGCTCGCGCAGCGACCGGGCCTCGGCCAGGTCGACCTCGGCGCGCTCGGTGGCCTCGGCGCGGATCCGCTCGGCGTCGCCGCCCGCGGCGTCGCGCTGCGCCTTGGCCTCGGCCAGGTCCTGAGCGGCGGCCTCGCGCGCCTCGGTGCGGATCCGCTCGACCTCGCTGTCCAGGTCGGCGCGCATCCGGGCCAGCTGGTTCTCGGCTTGGGCGCGGGACTCGGCGACCTCGACGGCGGTGCGCTCGCGCAGCTCGGTGGTCTCGGCGGCGGTGCGTTCGCGGAGCTCGGCGGCGGCCTCGGCGTCAGCGGCGGCGCGCTCCCCGGCCGCGCGCGCCTCCTCGGCGCGCTCGGCGGCCAACTGCTCGGCGGCGGCCAGGATCTGGTCGCGCTCCTGCCGGGCCTCGGTCTGCACACGCTCGGCCTCGGCGGCGGCGGTGGCGCGCAGCTCCTCGGAGGCGGCGGCCGCGGCCTTGCGGGTCTGCTCGGCGGCGGCAGCAGCAGCCGCGTGCACCTCCTCGGCCTTGGCCACGCCCTTGGCGGCCTCGGCGTCACGGATGCCCTCGGCCTCGCCACGGATCCGCTCGGCCTCGGTCTTGGCGCGGGCCAGCACCTGCTCGGCGCGGCCCTGGATCTCCCGGGCGTCCTCGGCGGCGCGCGCCTTGGTGGCGGCGACCTCCCCGGCAGCCCCGCCGCGCAGCTCGTCGGCGTCGGCCTTGGCCTTGACCAGGAGTTCCTCGGCGGTGCGGGCCGACTCCTCGATCTGCGCTATGGCCTGACGACGTGCCTCGCCCCGGGTCCGCTCGGCCTCGACGGCGGTGTCGGCGCGCAACTGCTCGGCCTCGGCGCGCAGCTGGGCGGCGGCGTCCTGGTGCGCGGCGATCTCGTCCAGGGCCATGCCCTGGGCCTGCTCGGCGGCGGCCCTGGCCTGGTCGCGCAGCAGCTGCACCTCGGCCCTGGCCTCGGTGCGGATCCGCTCGGCCTCTTCGGTGGCGTTCAGGCGGACGGTCTCGGCGTCGGAGGTGGCGCGGGAGACGACCTCCTCGGCGGTGCGGGCCGCCTTGGCCAGGTGCACGGTCGCGGTGGCGGCGCCCTGGGTGCGGGCGGACTCGAGCGCCTCGGTCCGGAGCCGCTCGATCTCCGCGCGTGCCTCCTCCAGCAGCCGCTGGGCCTCGGCCTTGACCTCGTCGGCCTCCTTGATCGCGGCGGCGACCATCCGGGCGACCTCGGCCTTGGCCGTGTCCGAGCGCTGTTGACCGACGGCCTCGGCGCTGGCCAGCTGCTCCTCGGCGTTCGCGCGGAGCGTCGCGGCCTCGGTGTTGGCCTCGACACGGGCCCGCTCGGCCCGCTCGGTGGCGTCCTGGGCCTGCGCGGCGGCGGCGTTGAGCAGCCGCTCGGCCTCGGTCCGGGCACGCTGCAGGACCGCGTCGGCCTCGGCGCGGGTGGACTCGACGTCGGCGGCGACCTGGGAGGTGGCCGACTCGGAGACGGCCATGGCCTCGGCGCGGGCCACGCTCATCAGGTGCTCGGCCTCGGCGCGCGCCTGGTCGATGATCTGCCGGGCCTGCTGCTCGGTCCCGGCGCGGGCCTGCTCGGCCCAGGAGACGTTCTCGTTGACGTGCAGTTCGGCGTTGCGGCGCATGTCGGCCAGCTCGGCCTCGAGGTGGCGGCGACGCGCCTCGGCCTCGGCCTGCCACTCGGCCTGGAGCCGGGCGGAGCGGTCGGCGGCCTCCTGCATCAGCCGGGCGGTGGCGTTCTGCGCCTCCAACCGGGTGCGCTCGGCCTCCTGCCGCAGCTGCTCGGCCTGGGCCTCGGCAGTGCGCAGGATCTGTTCGGCCTGCCCGGCGACGGAGTCGAAGGCGCGCGGCTGCGCAAGCTGCCGACGCGATTCGTGCAGCTTGGCGCGGAGGACTTCCACCTGGTAGGCGAGGTCCTCGGCATGTGTGACGGCCTTCTCGCGCTCCTTGCGAAGCCGATCCATGTCGGCCTCGAACTTGGCGAGGTGATCGTCAACCTCGTAGCCGTCGTTGCCCCGCACTCCGCGGTCCCATCCGTCTCCTGCTCGCGTCGCCAGCCCGTGCGCCGGTTCGGGTGTATCCCGATCCGCCGTCCGAGTGAGCTCCTTGATGAACCCTATGCCTTACGGAGAATGGTGGCAGATCGTGGGAGAGAGTGGGCCACGAGGTCGCTGAGCACCCCCCACCCGCGCCCCCCGGCTACCGGACCGTGGCACCGGCGCATTTTCTCACGTCATCAGGGGTGCGTGCAGGGGGGTCTGCGGGTTTTTTCTCGCGCGGGGGGCTGTGGAGTCTGATTACCCGTGGGTTTCCTGGTCCGTTGCGCCGTGTGCGTCCGGGTGCGCGCCGGGGGTGGCGGAGGTGACCAGCTCGGTCAGCACGCCGTGGCAGTCCTTGGGGTGCAGGAAGGTGATCCGCGAACCCATGGAGCCGATCCGCGGCTCGTCGTAGAGGACTCGCACGCCCTTGCCACGGATGTCCGCGGAGTCGGCGTCGACGTCGGCGGTGCCGAAGGCGATGTGGTGGACGCCCTCGCCGTTTTTGGCCAGCCACTTGCCGACCGCGGAGTCCTCGCGGATGGACTCGAGCAGCTGCAGGTAGCTGGCGCCGCCGTCGGAGGTCTCGTTGATCTTGAGCATGGCCTCGCGGACGCCCTGCTCCTCGTTGACCTCGGTGTGGAAGACCTCGAAGCCGTAGGTCGCCCGGTAGAACTCGACGGTCTTGTCCAGGTCGAAGCAGGCGATGCCGATGTGGTCGATGCGCGTCAGCACGGGGAGGCCCTTCTGCAGGCAGGGAATGAGCGGTCAGGGAATGAGTGGTCGATGGTCGACGCTTCCAATAGAGCGCAACTCGTGCCCTGGCGAAACCCGTGCCGATGGTGCCCGTGATCACACCGCGTGCCGGGTGACGGTCCCTCGGCCGGTCGATACATTGAGCGGAAAACTCCCAACTGGCACTCGGTGCCGTGGCACACCGGGCGGCCAGTTCCCGTGGGACCCGTGAGATTCCCGTGGGACCCGTTCAGAACAGTTCCTGCAGAGCATTCAGAGCAAAGGGGCTCGACCACCATGAGCAACACGGCAAGCAGCGCCACCACCTCCGTGATCGTCGCGGGCGCCCGCACTCCGATGGGCCGCCTGCTCGGCTCGCTCAAGGGGTTCTCGGGCGCCGACCTGGGCGGCGTCGCGATCAAGGCCGCGCTGGAGCGCGCCGGTGTCACCGGGGACCAGGTCCAGTACGTGATCATGGGTCAGGTGCTCCAGGCCGGCGCCGGCCAGATCCCCGCCCGCCAGGCCGCGGTCAAGGCCGGCATCCCGATGAGCGTCCCGGCGCTCACCATCAACAAGGTCTGCCTCTCCGGCCTGGACGCGATCGCGCTGGCCGACCAGCTGATCCGCGCCGGTGAGTTCGACATCGTCGTGGCCGGTGGCCAGGAGTCGATGACCAACGCCCCGCACCTCCTGCCCAAGTCCCGTGAGGGCTTCAAGTACGGCGCGATCGAGATGCTCGACGCGATGGCCTACGACGGCCTGACCGACGCGTTCGACGGCATCCCGATGGGCGAGTCCACCGAGATCCACAACACCCGCCTGGGTATCCAGCGCCCCGAGCAGGACGAGATCTCCGCCCGCTCGCACCAGCTGGCCGCCGCCGCGCAAAAGAACGGCGTCTTCGAGGCCGAGATCGTCCCGGTGGAGATCCCGCAGCGCAAGGGCGAGCCGGTGGTCTTCTCCGTGGACGAGGGCGTCCGCGCCGACACCACGGTCGAGTCGCTCGGCAAGCTGCGCCCGGCCTTCACCAAGGACGGCACCATCACCGCGGGTTCCGCCTCGCAGATCTCCGACGGCGCCGCCGCGGTGGTCGTGATGAGCAAGGCCAAGGCCGAGGAGCTGGGCCTGACCTGGATCGCCGAGATCGGCGCCCACGGCAACGTGGCCGGCCCGGACAACTCGCTGCAGTCGCAGCCGTCCAACGCGATCAAGCACGCCCTGGGCAAGGAGGGCATCGGCGTCGAGGACCTCGACCTGGTCGAGATCAACGAAGCCTTCGCGGCCGTCGCCGTGCAGTCGGTGAAGGACCTCGGAATTTCGCTCGACAAGGTGAACGTCAACGGCGGCGCGATCGCGCTGGGTCACCCGATCGGGATGTCCGGCGCCCGTCTGGTGCTGTCCCTGGCGCTGGAGCTGCAGCGCCGTGGCGGCGGCGTCGGCGCGGCGGCGCTGTGCGGCGGCGGCGGCCAGGGCGACGCGCTGATCGTGCGCGTGCCGAAGGCGTAAGTCTTAGCGCATTGGGTCCGTTGCACCTCCAGGGGCGCGGGGCTCTGCTCGATCGACTGCGCGCGCGACAAGCCACCCGAGGTGGTGAGTCGCCGGGCGCGCAGGGCCATCCGCATGGGGTGGCTCTCGCGCCCACGCGGCGGAGCCGCACATCAGCAGAGCCCCGCGCCCCTTGGTAGGGCAACGTGGCAGTGCAACCGGGCCTCGGATCACTTTCTGACCGTTTGATCCAGAGTTGGAGCTCCGCACGATGATCGACGTCCCCGCGCTGGTCGAGCAGGCCCGAGAAGGGCGACCGCGGGCGGTCGCCCGGCTGATCTCCCTGGTGGAGGGGGCGTCCCCGCAGCTGCGCGAGGTCATGGCCGCGCTCGCCCCGCTGACCGGCAAGGCCTACGTGGTCGGCCTGACCGGCTCGCCGGGCGTCGGCAAGTCCACCTCGACCTCGGCGTTGGTCTCCGCGTACCGGCGGCTCGGCAAGCGGGTCGGCGTGCTGGCCGTCGACCCCTCCTCGCCGTTCTCGGGCGGCGCGCTGCTGGGCGACCGGGTGCGGATGCAGGAGCACGCGACGGACCCGGAGGTGTTCATCCGGTCCATGGCCACCCGCGGTCACCTCGGCGGCCTCGCCTGGTCCGCGCCCCAGGCGATCCGCGTGCTGGACGCGGCGGGCTGCGACGTGATCCTGGTCGAGACGGTCGGCGTCGGCCAGTCCGAGGTCGAGATCGCGGCCCAGGCGGACACCACCGTCGTGCTGCTCGCCCCCGGCATGGGCGACGGCATCCAGGCCGCGAAGGCAGGCATCCTGGAGATCGGCGACGTCTACGTCGTCAACAAGGCCGACCGCGACGGCGCGGACGCCACCGCCCGCGAGCTCAACCACATGCTGGGCCTCGGCGAGGCGCGGCAGCCGGGCGACTGGCGCCCGCCGATCGTCAAGACGGTCGCGGCGAAGCAGGAGGGCGTCGGCGAGGTCGTCGAGGCCCTGGAGAAGCACTTCGCCTGGATGGCGAACAACGGCGAACTCGCCGCGAGGCGCGTGCGCCGCGCTGCGCAGGAGATCGAGGCCATCGCGGTGACGGCACTGCGCGAGCGCTTCGGCAACGTCCACGGCGACAAGCACCTCGACGCGCTGGCCCGGAGGGTCGCGGACGGTGAACTGGACTCGTACGCGGCGGCGGACGAGCTGGTCGCCGCGGTGACGGGCTGACCGTTAGCAGAGCTGAAAGCCCGCGCCAGCGGAGCTTGCTGTTCGTCTCGTCGGGGCGCTGACACGCTCGGTTCGTGACGACGATTCAGGACCGACGCCCCAGCTCCCACGGCCGACAGGCGCGTGACCGCGCCGTGAGCGCGGCCCACCTCGTCGTCCGCGTGGTCGGCGGGCTCGCGACCACCACCGTGATCGTGGCGCTGGCCGTGGCCGGGTTCGCCGGGTGGGGTACTCCTACGGCCGTCGCTGGATGGACGGTGGCCGGCTGGGCCGTCGGGGGCGCGTTCCTCGCCGAGGTGCTCCGTGCCGTCCTCGGCCGGGACCCGTACCGGAGTCGCGGGGACTACGTCGGCGTTCTGGCGTTGACCATCCTCCTCTGGGGCTGCGCGGCGATGCTCGCCTTCAGCCTCAGCTACTTCTTCCACGCGCACGCGCTGGACGACCACGCCACGCGCCGGGTCAGCGCGACCGTCACGGGCTGCGTCGAGGACGCGGACGACGTGAACTGGTGCACCTATCACTGGGTCGCCGACGGGCACGCGTACTCCTCCCGGGACGGCGCGGCCCAGAAGTGGCCGGACGGAAGCCGGGTGACCGTCCGGATCGACCCCGCGCATCCCGAGCGTCCGGCCCAGGTCAACCGCTCCTACTGGATTGCTTGGATCGGCGTGGTGATCGGCCTGGTCGGCGTGTCCTTCGCCGCGCTGATGCGGTGGAGTCTCTGAACGGGACTGGACCGATACAACCGGACCGATGCAGCCGGATCGATGCAACCGGACTGATGGGTACTCCGGCCGCCCCTGCGAGGATGGGCGGTGTGGAACTCGATCCGAAGCGTCTGCTGATCCTGCGTCAGATCGCCGAAGGCGGAGGCGTGGCCGCGGCCTCCCGCGCGCTCGGGCACACGCCGTCGGCCGTGTCGCAGCAGTTGCAGCGGTTGGAGAGGGAAGCCGGGGTGCCGCTGGTCGACCGCAGCGGCGGCCGGGCCGAACTGACGGCCGCAGGGCGGCTGTTGGCGGAGTACGGGGGCCGCATCGGCGATGCGCTGGCCGACGCCGAGCGGGAGCTGCAGGCGCTCGGCGGTCAGGTGTCCGGTCCCGTCGCGATCGGGGTTCCCGGTCCGGCGATCACCTACTTCGCGACCACCGCGCTGCACCTGCTCGCCGAGTCCCACCCGGCGCTGACGCCGCGTCTCGTCGAGGCGGGGCGCTCGGACGGGCTGCGGGCGCTACGGCTGGGCGAGCTCGACGTGCTGGTGATCCAGGACGACGCCGAGGCCCCGACCCCGGTCCCGCCGGGCGCGACCGCGCGGCTGATGTTCGAGGACGAGTACCGCCTGGTGCTGCCGCACGGATGGGAGCCGGAGATCCCGGCGGGGCTGTCCGGGGTGCCGTGGGTCGGCGCTCCCGAGGGTTCACCGCGGGATCTGGCGTTCCGCCGGTTCGCCGGGAAGCATGGCATCGAGCCGTCGGTGGAGCACCGCGCCACCCACCGGTTCGCCGTCTACACCATGCTGGCCGCCGGGCTCGGTCCGGCGATCCTGCCCGCGCACTCCGCCGCACAGATCACCCACGGCCGGATCGCCGAACTGCCGGTCCCGGGAAGCTTCCTGGTCCGGACGCTGCGCCGCAGCGGCGGCAGCACGCCGGTCCCGGCGGCGGACGCCGCGGTGGAGGCGTTGCAGGCCGCGGTGCTGCGCGCCGCGGAGCACCTGGCCGAGCGCGGCCTGCCCGGCGTCGAGCCCCGGGTCTCCACCCGCCTCCGTGACCCGAGCGAGGGGCCGGGCGACGGGCCGAGCGAGGGGCCGAGCTGGCCGGAGTGAGCCGGTTCAGCCCCGCCCGCGCAGCTCGCGGAGGTGTTCGGCGACCGGGGCCAGCGCCTCGTACATCGCGGCGACCTGGTCCTCGTCGAAGCGGTCGATGAAGTGCTCGCGCACGCTGCGCACATGCTGCGGCGCGATCCGGCGCATCGTCTGCCAGCCCGCGTCGGTGAGGACGGCGTAGAGGCCGCGGCGGTCGCCCGGACAGCTGTCGCGGGTGACCAGACCGGCCGCCTCCATGCGCGTGATCTGGTGCGAGAGGCGGCTCTTGGACTGCAGGGTGGCGACCGCGAGGTCGGTCATCCGCATCCGGTGCTGCGGAGCCTCGGACAGTTCGACGAGAATGGTGTAGTCGTTGTTCGACAGCCCGTGCGGCTGGAGCTCGCGCTCCAGCTGGTACATCAGGAGACGGCTCACCTCCAGGTGCGCCCGCCACAGGCGCTGTTCTTCCGCGGTGAGCCACGGGGCCTTCTGGTGGGCCGCCTCGGTGGGGTCCTGGTCGGACTCGGCGAGGGCGACGGGGGCGGCGGTGGTGTCCATGGCCCGATGATACGCCATTTAGTTGAAACCCGTACTACTCACGGATCGTCGTCGGTTCGTCCGTGGCCTCGCCAAGGGGTGACTCCGGCTGCGGTGCCACTCGATCGAGTGGCGTGCTCTGGTGGACGCTCCGGCGCACCAACTGCTGGATGTGCTGCTGCGACTGCTGCAGCGACTCCGCGTGGGCCGCGGCCTCGACCTCCAGCAGCGAGGCGCCGTGCCGCTCCGCCTCGAACTTCGCCGCCCCGCCGCGCAGCCCGAAGAGGCGCTTGGCCAGCAGGATGTAGACGACGGCCAGCACGTTCAGGGCCAGCGTCGCGATCTTGAAACCGCTGACCTTCTCGGTGAGTTCGTAGGCTTCCAGCGGCAGGAACGCCGCCGTCGCCACCACGGTCAGGTACTCCGCCCAGCGCTTGGCCACCCACAGGCCGAAGCCCTCGACGATCTCGATCAGCGCGTAGGCGAGCAGCGCGCCCGCCGCGATCAGCAGGGTGTTGTGCTTGTACTGGAAGGTCTTCTGGATGGTGTCGACCACGGGGGAGTGGTCGATGTCGTAGTGGAAGTGGTCGGCGATCGGCCGGAACAGCGTCAGGTCCTGGTTGAAGAGCTGGGCCACCGCGTTCTGGTTGTTGCTGAACTTCCAGACCGCCCAGGCGGCCAGCACGATGAAGACGCCGCGCAGCAGCCGCTCCACGGCCAGAAACCGCAGGATGAAGAGGTCGCGCAGCGCCTTGCCGCGCGGGACGTAGGGGGCGTCGGCCGCCGGGCCCTCGCCGTTCACGGCGCCGACGGTGTAGTCACCGCAGCGCAGGCAGCGCCACACCTCGCCGACCGGCGTCCGCGCGTGCAGTCGGTCGCGCAGCTCCGGCTCTGTCGGCGCGTAGGTGATGTGCCCCTTTCGGGCGCAGTGGCGGCGGTCCCAGTCCCTCGTCATGCCGGGGAGAATATCCGCATGAAGAGAAGAAAGGGCGGTCGGTCATACTGAACGGAACACCCAGTACAGAGTCAGCACAAAGCTGAGACAGTCCCGAGAGGTACCCGTGAAGACGACCGCCGTCCACCGCCTGCGCCTGGTCTCCATGCCGGAGGGCGTCTCCTTCGTGCTGCTGCTGATCTGCACGTACCTCAAGTACAACAGCAGCTTCAACGCCGTCCCGGTGCTCGGCATGCTGCACGGCTGCCTCTTCACCGCCTATGCGATCTTCGCGCTGATGGCCTGGCGTGAGCAGCGGTGGACCTTCGGCCGGTTCGTCTGGATCATGGCGCTTTCGGTCATCCCCTTTGGCGGGATCTATGCGGAGCGTCTGCTCGGCCGCGAGGAGCGGGAGACCGCTCCGGCCATGGCATGAGACGGCCGGTCGCACTCGACTGACCAGGCGGTAACGTGTCCCCGTGCCGAAGCCGCTGAGCCTCACCTTCGATCCGATCGCCCGCGCCGACGAACTGTGGGCGCGGCGTTGGGGCGCGGTGCCGTCGATGGCCGCGATCACGTCGGTGATGCGGGCCCACCAGATCCTGCTGGCCCAGGTCGACGCGGTGGTCAAGCCCTACAGGCTGACCTTCGCCCGCTACGAGGCCTTGGTGCTGCTCACCTTCAGCAAGGCGGGCGAGCTGCCGCTGTCCAAGATCGGCCAGCGCCTGATGGTGCACCCGACGAGCGTGACCAACACCGTGGACCGCCTGGAGGCGGCCGGTCTGGTCACCCGTCGCCCCAACCCGCTGGACGGCCGCGGGGTGCTGGCAGCGATCACGCCCAAGGGCCGCGACGTGGTCGAGCGGGCCACCCGGGACCTGATGGCGATGGACTTCGGCCTGGTCGGCTACGACGCCGAGGGCTGCAAGGAGCTCTTCGAGATGCTGCGCCCGCTGCGGATAGCCGCGGGTGACTTCGAGGAGGAGGGCACCGGGCCGGCGGATGCCGAGGGCGCAGGGACCGCCGAGGCCGCCGAGGACGCTGCCGACATGCACGTCTGATCCCCTTCCGAGGCGCTCCTGGCCCGTCTCCCGGGCCTTCCTGGACCCCGCCTGCGCCCTTCCTGGGTGCCCCCTGGTAGCGTCACCCGGTTTGCCGCGCGGAGGGTGGGGCGGTGTCGGAGATCCACTTTCGGGGGTCTACGCTCGCTGGCTATGAACAAGTCCAACCCCCTGCTCACGGCCTACCGTGTCCTGGCGTACGTGACCGGCGTTGGCCTGGTCGTGCTCACCCTCGCCTGCATCCTCAAGTACGGCTTCGGGACGGGCGCGCAACTCGTCGTCATCGCCGGCATCTTCCACGGCTGGCTGTACATGGCCTACGTCGTGGTCGCCTTCTCGCTCGGCAACAAGCTCAACTGGCCGATCAGCAAGATCGCGTGGACGGTCCTGGCGGGCACCGTCCCCACCGCCGTCTTCTTCGTCGAGCGTCGCGTCGTCCGCGAGATCCACGCCGAGCTGGCCGCCAAGGAGCAGGCGGAGCTCGTCAACGCCTGACGCGAGACGTCACCACAGCGAGCGTCACCGCAGCGAGATCTCACGACAGACCCGAACCTCCGAGCGCGCCACGGTCCCACCCCGGACCGTGGCGCGCTCGCGTGTCGGCGGGCGTGGCCGAGGAGCGTCGACAGATACTTGGACGTCCCAGTAAATTGGAGATAGTAGGACGTCCGAGCATTCTGACGTGATTCTGCCGAAGGTGAGGGCCAGCACCGATGGACGCAGAGCAGATCGCAGCCGCACGCGAGCGGTGGCAGCAGCGTTACGACCGCGCCCACAAGCGTGACGCGGACTTCACCACTCTCTCCGGCGACGCGGTCGCCCCCGCCTACGGACCGGCCGACGACATCGCGTACCCGGGCTTCGAGCGGATCGGCTGGCCCGGCGAGTTCCCCTACACCCGCGGCCTCTACCCGACCGGCTACCGCGGCCGGACCTGGACCATCCGCCAGTTCGCGGGCTTCGGCAACGCCGAGCAGACCAACGAGCGCTACCGGATGATCCTCGACGCGGGCGGCGGCGGCCTCTCCGTCGCCTTCGACATGCCGACGCTGATGGGCCGCGACTCCGACGACCCACGCTCGCTCGGCGAGGTCGGCCACTGTGGCGTCGCCATCGACTCGGCCGCCGACATGGAGGTGCTCTTCCGGGGTCTGCCGCTGGCGGACGTCACCACCTCGATGACGATCTCCGGCCCGGCCGTCCCGGTCTTCTGCATGTACCTGGTCGCCGCCGAGCGTCAGGGCGTCGACCCGGGCGTCCTCAACGGCACGCTGCAGACGGACATCTTCAAGGAGTACATCGCGCAGAAGGAGTGGCTCTTCGCCCCCGAGCCGCACCTGCGCCTGATCGGCGACCTGATGGCGCACTGCGCCGTCAACATCCCGGCGTACAAGCCGCTTTCGGTCTCCGGCTACCACATCCGCGAGGCGGGCTCGACGGCCGCGCAGGAGCTGGCCTTCACGCTGGCCGACGGCTTCGCCTACGTCGAGCTGGGCCTCTCGCGCGGGCTGGACGTGGACGTCTTCGCGCCGGGCCTCTCCTTCTTCTTCGACGCGCACCTGGACTTCTTCGAGGAGATCGCCAAGTTCCGCGCCGCGCGCCGGATCTGGGCCAAGCGGCTGCGCGACGTCTACGGCGCCACGACCGAGAAGGCGCAGTGGCTGCGCTTCCACACCCAGACGGCGGGTGTCTCGCTGACCGCGCAGCAGCCGTACAACAACGTGGTCCGCACGGCGGTCGAGGCGCTCTCCGCCGTGCTGGGCGGCACCAACTCGCTGCACACCAACGCGCTGGACGAGACCCTCGCACTGCCGAGCGAGCAGGCGGCGGAGATCGCGCTGCGCACCCAGCAGGTGCTGATGGAGGAGACCGGCGTCGCCAACGTCGCGGACCCGCTGGGCGGTTCCTGGTACGTCGAGGCGCTGACCGACCGGATCGAGGCACAGGCCGAGGCGATCTTCCAGAAGATCCTGGAGATGGGCGCCGCCGGTTCTGGCCAGGAGCACCCGATCGGTCCGATGACGGCCGGCATCCTGCGCGGCATCGAGAACGGCTGGTTCACCGGCGAGATCGCCGAGGCCGCCTTCCAGTACCAGGTCGCGCTGGAGAAGGGCGACAAGCGCGTCGTCGGCGTCAACTGCCACACCGGCAGCGTCACTCCGCCGCTGACGATTCTCCGGGTCAGCCACGAGGTCGAGCGCGAGCAGGTCCGGGTCCTCGCCGACCGCAGGGCGGCCCGGGACGAGGCGGCCGTCAAGGCCGGCCTGACGGCGATGATCGCCGCAGCCCGCTCCGGCGAGAACATGGTCCCGCCGATGCTCCAGGCCGTCCGAGCCGAGGCGACGCTGGGCGAGATCTGCGACGCGCTGCGCGACGAGTGGGGCGTCTACGTGGAGCCCGCCGGCTTCTGAGGCAGGGGGAGTGACGGCGCGTCAGTCGCGCGAGGCCGCGATCTCGGCCAGCGGGTGGAGCAGCAGGCTGGTGAAGCGGCTGATCCACTCCGGGGAGGCGGGTTCGCCGCTGACCAGCATGCGGTGGACCACGGTGCCCGCGACGGTGTCGAAGATGATGTCCACGTCCTCCTGCGCCGCCACCGCGCAGTCGTCCGCGGCGAGTTCGCCGCGGTCCTGGGCCGCCGCGCGGCCGAGGTGGACGAGACGTTTCTGCGGCTCGATGATCGCCTCGCGGACGCGGGCCCGCAGCAGGGGGTCGCGGGTGGCCTCGGCGAAGAGGGCGAGCAGTGCCGCCTGGGTCTCCGGGGCGGAGAGCAGTGCGGCGAACTGGGCGACGACGGCCTCGATGTCGGCCCGCAGGCTGCCGAGGTCGGGCATCTCCAACTCGTCCAGCTGGTCCGCGACAGCGGCGACGACGAGTTCGTTCTTCGACGGCCACCGGCGGTAGAGCGTCGTCTTGGCGACCCCGGCCCGGACCGCCACGTCGCCCATGGTCAGGCCGCCCCAGCCGAGCTCGGCCAGCGCCTCGCGGGTGGCCGCGAGTATCGCGCTGTCCGCGTCGGCGCTGCGCGGCCGACCTTTCCGGGGCCCGTCGGTTGCGGTCACGGCGGGCTCCTCGCGGTGGATCTGGCGCGGTCTGGTGCGGTCTGGCGATCGGGTGGGACGGCTGTCCCGGGTCGGAGGGGCGGGTGGGTATCGCAGGTTACTTGCCGGTACCCGGAACTGCGCAGGGTCGGTGCAGCAGAAGTGGCACAGCTCACGTCGTGTCTGCTGCGCGCCGCCCTCGGCACGATATACGCTACGACTCGTAGCGAAAGAGCGACAACCACGCTGCCGCGCGGATGGGGATCCGCGCACATCGAACGTGAAACACCGGGGCTTCTGCCCCTTCTGACGCACCGTACTCCCACGCACTGCGCTCCGCAGGGCGGAGGAGACCCGGTGCGCGACGCTCCTCGCGGGCGTCCGGGGGCTTGTCGGCGCTTTCCAGGGGGCTGCCTGTCTGCGCGCCCCCTGTGGTGACTCGCGGCTCCCCGCGAGTGGTCTTCTTGCAGGTGTTGGTGCGAACGGCCTCGCAGACGGGGGAGGATAGGCCCATGCAGCCAGGAAACAACATGTCCCTGCGTGGCGCGGTCGACCTCGCCGCGGTCAAGGCGGCGGCCGACGCCGCGGCCAAGGCGGAGCAGATGCGCGCCGAGCGCGCACGCAAGGCCGAGGCGGGCGGGCTCGACGCCGCCACAGAGCCGCTGATCTTCTCCGTCACCGAAGCCGACTTCGAGGCCCAGGTGGTCCCGCTGTCCGCCGAGGTCCCGGTGCTGCTGCTGTTCTGGGCCGACGGCTACGGCCCGGCCGAGCAGCAGGTCCCGATCATGGAGGCGCTGGCCGAGGAGTACGACGGCCGCTTCGTGCTGGCCGAGGTCAACGTTCGGGACGCCCAGCGGCTGGCGCAGCAGCTGCAACTGCGGGACCTGCCCACCGTGCTGGTGGTGGTCGCGGGCCAGCTGATCCCGCTCTTCGAGGGCCCGGCGATGGTCGAGGAGATCCGTCCGCTGCTGGACCAGCTGATCAAGGAGGCCGCGGAGCGCTTCGGCATCGCCGGCGAGCCGGGCAGCCGCAGCGGCAAGGGCGAGCCCGGCGCCGCGGGCGCCGACGGCGCAGCCGCCGAACCGCCGCAGGACCCGGCGCTGGCGCTGGCCCACGAGGCGCTGGACCAGGGCGACCTGGGCGGCGCCATCCAGGCCTACCGCAACATCCTCGCCGACCAGCCCGCCAGCCAGGAGGCGAAGCTGGGCCTGGCCCAGGCCGAGCTGCTGCAGCGGGTCCAGGGTCTCGACCCGGCCGCCGTCCGCCGCGACGCCGCCGAGAAGCCCGGCGACGTGGCCGCGCAGATCACCGCTGCCGACCTGGATCTGGTCGGCGGTCATGTCGAGGACGCCTTCGGTCGCCTGGTCGACACCGTCGGTCGCACGGCCGGTGAAGATCGGGACCGGGTGCGTACGCATCTGCTGGGGCTGTTCGAGGTCATCGGTGCGGATGATGCGCGAGTGGTGAAGGCGCGGAGCGCACTGGCACGCAAGCTCTTCTGACGGGTGTCACGTTTGTGCGCGTGTTGTGATGATCTGTCGACACGTGCATCAGCTTTATCAAATCTTGATACTTCGGCGAGGTGGTCACTCTGAGTGGCTGCCTTTGCCATGTGTGCCCGGTTTTCCTGCGGGTTGACCGGGAGGGTTGAAAGATTCCGGTCACCCTGTGTCAGTGCCGGGCTTAAACACGGCCCGCAGAGGTTCACGCACTCCTTACTCCTCGGTAATGAACTACTTGTGCAGCGGGCGCACATGGACCACGATCTAGCACGCTCGGTCCATTGCTCCATCCACCCGGCGGCCGGTCGGGGGTGGTGCGTTGGAATCCCCACCGGGCGGGGTGGCGGTTCGCCGGCACCCGGAGGGCAGGGGGGTCTTCGGTCAACAGGTCGAAGCCTGCACTCAATGACGGGCGCGCCCCCCGGTGCGCTCGTGTGGTTGTCGCTCGGGGGTGTTCCCACCTCCCGAGGACGTAGTTCTTCTCCCCATCTCCGGCCCCGACCCCAGCGGGCGGGCCGGGAGGTGTACGTCCGAGAAGGAGGATCTCGACTCATGTCCCAGACCTTCGGCAAGACCCGCTGGAAGCGGTTCGCCGTCGTCATGGTCCCGACGCTGGCTGCCACCGCGGCCGTCGGCGTCAGCATCGCCCAGGGCGCGCTCGCCGCGTCCTTCGATGTCTCCGGTGCGTCCTTCAAGGTCAGTGCCGGCCAGCTCCAGGGCCAGGGCTTCAGCCAGTACGGCACCGTCGACACCGTCGTCTCCACCAAGGACGGTTCGAAGGCTCCGCTTCCGGTTGCGGTCTCCGGCTTCAACAGCGCGACCATCACCGACCTGTGCCAGTCCGTCGATGTACCGATCCCGGTGCTCGGCGACTACACGCTCAAGATCACCGCCGGTGGCGGTGGCACTCCGGTCCAGGCGTCGAAGCTCTTCATCGACATGACGGACCTGCAGGCCACCACTGCGACCTTCAACAACCTCGACATCGGTGTTGCAGGCGGTGCGGTCACCAAGGGTCCGATCGACTCGACCACGCAGCAGCAGCAGGGCTTCGCGGGCAGCTTCGCCCAGCAGGCCGACTCGGCGACGCTCACCAACGTGAAGCAGACGGCGTGGGCCACCTCGGCCGGCACCTTCTCGCTGAACGGCATGCACCTCAACCTCGCCAAGGGCAGCAACGCCTGCTTCTGACGGACCCGTACCTCGGACGTCATGAGGTTTCCGGTCGACCGGTGACGGTCGGCCGCGCGGCGGGGAGGGAGGTCCCCTCCTTCCCCGCCCCCGTCTCCACCAATCCCGTACATCCCCTGGGAGCTGCCACGTGACCAGCGCGACTACGCAGGCGCAGCCCGATCCGATCGGCGGATTCAACAAGTACCGCCTTTCCTTCCGTACCTGGCGCCGTACCCGCCCGTTCTGGGGTGGTCTGCTGGTCCTTCTCGCCGCGGGGCCGATCCTCTACTTCCCGTACGCCACGCTGAGCCTGGGCGCGCTGCGGATCCACATGGCCACCACCGCGGGCGCAGGCTCCGCGGTGATCGGTCTGTTGCTGGCCGCCCTTGGTATCTCCGTCTGGTTCCAGCCGCTGATCCGCATCTTCGCCGGCATCGCCGCGATCGTGCTGAGCCTGGTCGCCCTGCCCATCTCCAACATGGGCGGCTTCGGCATGGGGCTGATCCTCGGCATCGTCGGCGGTGCCCTGATCTGCTCCTGGGCTCCGCTCAAGGAGCCGAAGCCGGGTGGCGCACACGCGGCCGGTCAGCAGGTCGGCGGGATGCAGGAGGCCCCGACTGCCCAGGCATACACGGCCTCGCCCGCCGAGCCGCAGGGCGCGCCGGACGCGCAGGAGGAGAGCTAAGAGTGTCGACTGAGAACGAGCAGCCGCCCGACCGGACCTCCGGTCGGCACGCTGCTCCCCGCCTCACCGTGCGCGGTCGCATCAAGCGCCCCGTCGGCCGGGCGATCGCGCTGACAGCCATGCCGACGGCCCTGCTGATGGGCACGCTGGCGCCGAAGCTGGCGTTCGCCGCGGACAACAACGCCCAGCCGAAGGCCGCGCCCACGGTCCAGGACGCGGTGCCCGGGCTGACCGGCGCCGACTGCACCAAGGGCGCGCCGGGCACCGGGACGGGTGCCACCGCCACGCCGTCCGCGACGCCGAGCCCGACCAAGACCACGCACAGCCCGTCAGCGGCCAAGTCCAAGGCCGCCCCGAAGCCCACGGCGACCTCCGGGACGCCGTCCGCCCACACGGCCGGTGGCGGCACTTCCGTGCCCTCGCAGGGGAGTTCCACCCCGGCGACGCCGTCGGCCTCGGCCACGCCCTCGCCGAGTCCTTCGCAGAGCTCGTCGGGCGGCCTCGGCGGCCTGCTCGGCGGCCTGGGCGGGCTTCTCGGCCTCGACAGCACCACGTCGAGCAGCCACGGGACCACGTCGTCCGCGACCCCGTCGGCCTCGGCCTCGCCCTCGGCCAGTGCGTCGTCGGCGGTGCACGCGGCGACGGCCGCCGTACCGCACGCGGTCGCCTCGGCGACCTCGCCGGTCAGCGCGCTGACCCACGCGGCCACGGCGGCGGTGACGCCGAAGGCCGCGCCCTCGACGCCGACACCGTCCGCGACGCCGAGCAGCTCCGCGTCGAGCAGTTCCGCGTCCGGCACCTCGACCGCGAACAAGCTCTGCGACATCAGCCACCTGGCTGCCCCGCTGGACACCTCGGTCACCTCGCAGCTGGCGGCCGGCACCATGCCGGTGGATCCGTGGACGCTGCACTCGTCCGACCTGAAGCTGATCAACACCGAGTTCCACGGTGTGGTCACCATCCAGCTGGCGGACGGCAGCACCGAGCGCGTGCTCAAGTTCACCGCCGACGCGGTCAACATCGGCGACCTGGACATGTCCGCCAACCAGCGCGGCCAGGAGGTCCACGTCAAGGGCGGACCGGGCACCACCTCGACGGAGCGCGGTGGCCTGGTGACCATGTACGTCAAGGAGCTCAAGGGCACCATCCTGGCGGCCGAGGGCATCCCGCTGGGCATCCTCAACATCAGCATCGACCTCACCCCGGACACCCTGCCGCAGTGGCTGTACAACCTGATCGGCTCCGTGCCGATCCCGCTGCAGCTGGAGCTGGGCAACATGACGGCGATTCAGGCGGGCCAGTTCGGCGGCAACCTGACCATCCCGGGCATGCACCTGTACTACACGCCGCTCGGCGGCAGTTGAGCCTTCCGAGGCTCTTGTCTCACCGGAACCCCCGTACCGTCGGCCGGCGGTAGCGGGGGTTTCCTGTCGTGCGGCGGGCTCGTTGGTCCTGGCATGAGCGACGCGATATGCCTTTCAGGCAGCAGAGCACCCCGGATCCTGGTCCCCGCCTACTTCCACCCCGCCGTCGAGCCGGACGCCTGGGCCGCATTGTGCCGGGCGGCGCCACGGCTGATGGCCGTCGTCCTCAACCCGGCCAGCGGTCCGGGGGACGTCCCCGACCCCGCCTACGCGGAGGCCCGCGCCGGGCTGCGGGAGACCCGGGTGCTCGGCTACGTCGACACCGACTACGGCCGCCGCCCGCACGGCGAGGTGGTCGCCGAGGTCGAGCGCCACCGCGCCTGGTACGACGTCGACGGCGTCTTCCTGGACCAGACCCTCCCGGGCCCGGACGGAGTGCCGTACTACGCCCGCCTGACCGTCGCCGCCCGCTCTCTCGGCGCGAGCTTCCTCGCCCTCAATCCCGGCACCCGCGTCCACTGGGCTTACCACGACCTGGCGGACCTGGTGGTCACCTTCGAGGGCTCCTGGGACACCTACCAGCGCCTCCCGGAGCTCAGCCGGGACTTCGACCCCGCCCGCGACTGCCATCTCGTCCACGCGGCCCCGCCGGGCGCCCCCGTTCACGGCTACGCCACTCCCGGCACCCTGCCGAACCCCTGGGCCGTGCCGGGGCCGTTGGACGCGCGGTAGCCGGGGCCCGGAGGGTCGGCAGACCGCACGGCCCCCCGTTCCGCGCCCGCGGGTGCGGGACGGGCCGAGGGGCCGTCAGGTCGTGGTCGTCCAGCTCCAGCCGGGGCGGGCGTCAGTCGCCGGTGCTCAGGTGGTGCACGCGGACCATGTTGGTGGTGCCGACGATGCCGGGAGGGGAGCCGGCCGTGATGATCACGGTGTCGCCCTTGCTGTACTTGCCCTGCGCCAGGATCGCGCCGTCGACCTGGTCGACCATGGCGTCGGTGTTCGGCGCCTGCGGCAGCACGTAGGTCTCCACGCCCCAGCTCAGGGTGAGCTGGTTGCGGGTGGAGGCGTCCGGGGTGAACGCCAGCACCGGGATCGGCGAGCGGTAGCGGGACAGGCGGCGGGCGGTGTCACCGGACTTGGTGAAGGCCACCAGCGCCTTGGCGTTGAGGAAGTCGCCCAGCTCGCACGCGGCGCGGGCGACCGAACCGCCCTGGGTGCGCGGCTTGCGGCCCGGGTTGAGCGGCTGCAGGCCCTGCGAGAGCAGCTCGCCCTCGGCGGCCTCGACGATCCTGGCCATGGTCTGCACGGTCTCGATCGGGTACTTGCCGACCGAGGACTCCGCGGAGAGCATGACCGCGTCCGCGCCGTCGAGGATCGCGTTGGCGACGTCGGACGCCTCGGCGCGGGTCGGGCGGGACGCGGTGATCATCGACTCCATCATCTGGGTGGCGACGATGACCGGCTTGGCGTTCCGGCGGCAGAGGGTGACCAGGCGCTTCTGCACCAGCGGCACCTTCTCCAGCGGGTACTCCACGGCCAGGTCGCCGCGGGCGACCATGACCGCGTCGAAGGCCATGACGATCTCTTCCATGGCGTCGACGGCCTGCGGCTTCTCGATCTTGGCGATGACCGGGACGCGACGTCCCACCTCGTCCATGACCGCGTGGACGTCCTCGATGTCCGCGGCGTTG
Organism: Streptacidiphilus sp. MAP5-3; assembly: GCF_041262505.1. Lineage (NCBI taxonomy): Bacteria > Bacillati > Actinomycetota > Actinomycetes > Kitasatosporales > Streptomycetaceae > Streptacidiphilus > Streptacidiphilus sp. MAP5-3. The sequence goes on along the minus strand of NZ_JBGCCL010000001.1, from coordinate 191,518 downwards.
CGCACGAAGGAGAGCGCGACCATGTCGACGCCCATCCGGAGTGAGAAACGCAGGTCGTCCTTGTCCTTCTCGGAGAGCGCGGGGACGTTGACCGCCGCGCCGGGCAGGTTGATGCCCTTGTTGTTCGAGAGCACCCCGCCCTCGACCACTCGGGTCACCACACGGGGGCCGTCGACGCTGACGACCTCCAGGGCGACGACTCCGTCGTTGATGAGCACCGGGTCGCCCGGCTTCACGTCGCCCGGCAGGCCCTTGTAGGTCGTGCCGCAGATGTGCTGGTCACCGGGGACGTCCTCGGTGGTGATGGTGAACGTGTCGCCGTTCTCGACGGTCACCGGACCGTCGGCGAAGGTGGCGAGACGGATCTTGGGGCCCTGCAGGTCGGCAAGGACGCCCACGGCACGGCCGGAAGCCTCGGCGGCGGCGCGCACGTTGGCATAGCGGTGCTCGTGCTCGGCGTGGCTGCCGTGGCTCATATTCAGACGAGCGACGTTCATTCCGGCTTCGATCAGCGACTTCAGCTGTTCGAATCCGTCCGTCGCGGGACCCAGAGTACAAACGATCTTGGCTCGGCGCATATGGCTCATCTTATCGGCATACCTTTCGGGTGTATTCCCCCGCAATTCGGCGGCGTTACTCCGTAGTACGGGCGTTACTCCGCAGTACGGCGGACCACCGCGAAGGTCTGCTGCGCGATTTCCAGTTCTTCGTCGGTCGGCACCACCGCGACGGCGACCCGCGAGGAGTCCGCGGAGATCAGCCGGGGCGTGCTGCCGCGCACCGCGTTGCGCACCGCGTCGAGCGCGATGCCCATCGCGTCCATGCCCGCGAGAGACGCCTCGCGGACCGCGGCGGAGTTCTCGCCCACCCCGGCGGTGAACACGATGGCGTCCACCCGGCCCAGAACCGCGTAGTACGCGCCGATGTATTTACGCAGCCGGTGGATGTAGACGTCGAAGGCCAGCTGTGCCTCCGGATCTCCCTCTCCCATCCGGCGGCCGATCTCGCGCATGTCGTTGTCGCCGCAGAGACCGAGCAGACCGCTGCGGCGGTTGAGCAGGGAGTCGATCTCGTCCACGGACATTCCGCCGACCCGGTTCAGGTGCAGCAGGATCGCCGGATCCAGGTCGCCCGAGCGGGTGCCCATGACCAGGCCCTCCAGCGGGGTCAGGCCCATCGAGGTGTCCACGCAGCGTCCGCCCGCCACGGCGGAGGCGCTCGCGCCGTTGCCCAGGTGCAGCACGATCACGTTGACCGCCTCCGGCGTCTTGCCCAGCAGCTGGGCGGTGCGGCGGGAGACGTACTGGTGCGAGGTGCCGTGGAAGCCGTAGCGGCGCACCTGGTGGGCGTCGGCAGTGGCCTTGTCGATCGCGTAACGGGCCGCGTACTCCGGCATGGTGGCGTGGAAGGCGGTGTCGAAGACGGCCACCTGCGGCAGGTCGGGACGAAGTTTGCGGGCCACCTCGATGCCGGTGATGTTGGCCGGGTTGTGCAGCGGCGCCAGCGGGACCAGCTCGCGCAGGCCGTCGACGACCTCGTCGGTGATCAGCGTCGGCTCGGTGAACCTGGTGCCGCCGTGGACCGCGCGGTGGCCGATCGCGGCCAGGTGCGGCGAGTCCAGCCCCATCTGGTCGGCGGCGAGTTCGTCCGCGACGGCGGACAGCGCGGCGGTGTGGTCGGGGAACGGCTCGTACCGGTCCCGCTGCGGGCCGGTGGACGGTTCGTGTGTGATCCGGCCCTGGCCCTCGCCGATCCGCTCCACCAGGCCGGAGGCCAGCCGCGCTCCGTCGGCCATGTCGATGAGCTGGTACTTCACCGACGAGGAGCCGGAGTTGAGCACCAGCACCCGGGTCGCGTCGCTCACTTGCCGTTCTCCTCGGGCTGAGTGCTCTGCATGGCTGCCGCCTGCTGGGCCTGGATCGCCGTGATGGCCACCGTGTTGACGATGTCCTGGACCAGCGCGCCACGCGAGAGGTCGTTGACCGGCTTGCGCAGACCCTGGAGCACCGGGCCGACCGCGACCGCGCCCGCCGAGCGCTGGACGGCCTTGTAGGTGTTGTTGCCGGTGTTGAGGTCCGGGAAGATCAGCACGGTCGCCTGACCGGCCACCTCCGAGCCCGGGAGCTTGGTCGCCGCGACCGACGGCTCGACCGCCGCGTCGTACTGGATCGGTCCCTCGACCTTGAGCTCCGGGCGCAGCCCGCGGACCAGCTCGGTGGCCTTGCGGACCTTGTCCACGTCCACGCCCGAGCCGGAGGTGCCGGTGGAGTAGGAGAGCATCGCCACCCGCGGCGTGACGCCGAAGCGGGCGGCGGTCTCCGCGGACTGGAGGGCGATGTCGGCCAGCTGCTCCGCGTCCGGATCCGGGTTGACCGCGCAGTCGCCGTAGACCAGGACCTTGTCGGCCAGGCACATGAAGAAGACCGAGGAGACGATCTTCGCCTCCGGCGAGGTCTTGATCACCTCGAAGGCCGGGCGGATCGTCGCGGCGGTGGAGTGCACCGCGCCGCTGACCATCCCGTCGGCCAGGCCCTCCTTGACCATCAGCGTGCCGAAGTAGGAGGCGTCACTGACCACGTCCAGGGCCAGTTCGACCGTCATGCCCTTGTGCCGGCGCAGCTCCGCGTAGACCTCGGCGAAGCGGTCGCGCAGCGGCGAGGTGGCCGGATCGATGATCCGCGCGCGGGCCCGGCCGGGGGCGGGTTCGGCGTCGAAGGTGATGTTCAGGCCCAGCTCGGCGACCTTGCGGCGGACCGTGTCCTCGCTGCCGAGCAGGGTCAGATGGCAGACGTTGCGGCGCAGCAGCACCTCGGCCGCGCGCAGCACCCGTTCCTCGGCGCCCTCGGGCAGCACGATGTCGCGCAGCGCGGCGCCGCGGGCGCGCTCCAGCAGCTCGTGCTCGAACATCATCGGGGTGACCCGTTCGGACCGGATCAGCTCGATACGGTCCGTCAATTCGGCGGCGTCGACGTGGAGTTCGAAGAGGCCCAGGGCGGTCTCCGCCTTGCGCGGACTGACGGCGGTGAGGCGGCCCTCCAAGGTGGAGAGGTTCATCGCGGTCGGGTAGCTGCCCTCCTTGACGGAGAGCACCGGCGTGCCGGGGGCCAGCCGGGCGGCCAGGTTCATCACGTTGGGGCCGGGGTTCTCGCCCAGCGTCATCAGCACGCCGGAGATCGGCGGCGCACCGGCGGCGTGCGCGGCGAGGGAGCCGATCAGCAGGTCGGCACGGTCCCCGGGGGTGATCACCAGGCAGCCGTCGGTCATCGCGTCCAGGAAGGTCGGCAGCATGGCGCCGCCGAAGACGAAGCCGCGCACGTCGCGGGCCAGGCCTGCCGCGTCGCCGAGCAGCACCTCGGCGCGGGTGGCCTCGGCCACCTGGGTGACCGTCGGCGCGGACAGCGCCGGGTCGTCGGGGATCACGTAGACCGGCACGTCGGGCCGTACCGCGAGGCGGCGCGCGACAGCCTGCTTGTCGCTTCCGGCGACCCGGTTGGCGATCATCGCCACGATGTTGCAGCCCAGGTCGGCATAGGAGCGGTGGGCGTTGCGGACCTCGTTGACGACGGTGTCGGCGCTCTCGCGGTGCCCGCCGACGACGGCCAGCACGCCTGCGCCGAACTCGTTGGCCAGGCGCGCGTTGAGTGCCAGCTCGTCGGGGATGCTGGTGGAGGCGTAGTCGGTGCCGAGGACCAGCACCGCCTCGCAGTCCCGCTCGACCGCCCGGAACCGGTCGACCAGCTGCCCGACGAGCTCCTCCTGGCCGCGTTCGGCGAGGATCGCGGCGGCCTCGTCGTAGCTCATCCCGTACATCGACGCGGGCGGCAGGTCGACCCGGTAGCGCCCGCGCAGCAGCTCCACCACGTGATCGGTGGACGAGTGCACCAGCGGCCGGAAGATGCCGACCCGGTCGACGTGCCGGGTGAGCAGCTCCATCACGCCCAGCTCCACGACCTGACGGCCGTCCCCTCTGCCGATCCCGGTCACGTAGACGCTGCGGGCCACCGACGCACTCCGATCGCGTTCTTCTCGTTCGTTCAACAGCAGTTCGCTCCAGCAGCTCGTTCGAGCAGTTCGTTCGAGCGGCTTCGACACTACCTTCGCACCGCGCACGGCGTCGTGCCCGCCTCAGCCGCCCAGCTGCGCGTACCAGTGTCGGAAGAGGGCGAGCGGGTCGCCGCTGTAGACCCAGGGCACCCGGGCGGGGCGGTCGCCGAGGAGGGCGAAGACCTCCTTGGCCTCCGGGGCCAGCCCGGCGAAGACCAGGCCGTGGGCCAGCAGGTTGAGGTCGGCGACGTCCTGGGCGTACTCGACGCCGGAGCGGTGTGCGATCCACTGGCGCATGGTGCTGCGCAGCGCTTGGACCGCGACCTCGTGGGTCCAGTGGTAGGTGAGGCCGACCGCCGCCGGTCCCTCGGTCTCCACGCGACGGTGGAAGTGCTCGGCGCGGGCGGCCTGGGTGAGTGCGGCGAGCGGGGAGCCGAGCGGGGCGAAGGCCGCGCTGTCGCGGGCGAAGTTGTACATCTCGCCGTGGCTGCCGTGCCAGCGGGCGGAGAGGTGGCGGAGCACCTGGTGGTGGCCCTCGCGGTTGAACCGGTCGCGGGCTTGGAGTTCGCGCCACCAGTGCCAGACATGCGGATGACCCTGGCCGTAGAGGCGGGCCAGGGTCATCAAGGAGACCCAGGGGACCGGGTCCGCGGAGTGCTTCTCGGAGGCCTGGAGGCAGATCCGGGCCACCCGGTCCAGGTCGCGGCGGTCGCAGGCGTCCTCGGTCGGCGGCGGGGTGCCGTTCTGGTGGTGGGACTCGGCGACCGCGAAGAAGATCCGCTGCACCTCCGTCTCGGCACGTAGCACCAGGGCGTCGGGGTTGTCCGGCTCGGCCGCCTGCCAGGACTCGACGGTCCGGGTGGAAGCGGCGACGTCGGCGAGCAGCCGGACCCGGTGGGTGCGCCGGTCCCAGTCGCGGCCGGTGTCGCGGAGCAGGTCGCGGACGCCCTGCCAGCGGCCGACCGCCAGGTCGTGGCGGGCGGCGGCGAGTTCGCGGTCGCCGTGGGTCTGGTCGAACTGCGGTGCGGTGGTGCGGCGGCGCGATGCTCGGGCCATGGCGGGCAGCCCCTTCGGATACGGAAAGCCGACAACCGGCAGTCGTCGGACTGCCGGTTGCCGAGCCTGTTGAGTTGTGTGGACGGTTGGTGCGAACGATAGTGCGTGGTACCGGAGTTGCCGGATGTTACAGGTCGGTGGCCATCGAGCCGGTCGAGTCGGAGGAGGCGCTGGCCAGGGCCGAGCCGCCGAACTCGGCGTCGACCGCCTGGGCCACCGCGGCGTCCAGTCGGGCACCCGGGTTGGTGTAGAACTCGCTGCCCTTGGCCCAGTAGACGGCCAGCGGGACGATGCCGATCGCCAGTGCGCCGAGGCCGATCAGGATCTGGGTCAGCGGCAGGTTCATGCAGTTCTCGACGAAGAGGAAGCCCATGAAGACCGCGCCCGCGCCCGGCCAGAGGGCGACGAAGATCAGGTTGCGCAGGGACTTGAAGGCCACCTTGCGGTAGGCGACGACCACCGCGACACCGGCCAGCGCGTAGTAGACGCAGATCTGCAGACCGATCGCGGCCACCGCGTCGTTGAGGATCTTGGTGACCGACCCCAGCGCGCTGGAGGCCACGAAGAGGCCCAGCGAGATCACCACGACGACGGCCAGCCCGACGTACGGCGTCTGCCAGCGTGCGTGGGTGCGGCCGAAGACGGCGGGGAGGGTCTTGTCGCGCCCCATGGCGAAGAGCGAGCGGCTGACCTGGATCAGCGTCGTCTCCAGGGTGGCGACGGTGGAGAGCACCACGGCCAGCACCATGATCTTGCCGCCCGCGCCTGGCCAGACCGCCTCGCCCAGGGTGTTGAGGAACGGCGCGCCGCTCGCGATGTCCTTCTGACTCACCATCATGTTGACCGCGATGGTGACGATCTCGAAGAGCGCGAAGACCGCGGCGACACCGAGCAGGCCGCCCAGGCCGGAGTTCTTCTGCGAGTCGGTGGTCTCCTCGCTCAGGTTGGCGGTGACGTCCCAGCCCCAGAAGTAGAAGGCCGCCACCAGCGCCGCACCGGCGAAGCCCTTGAGGCCGCCGAAGTGGCCGAATCCCCACAGCCACGACCACTGGAAGGGGGCCGCGCTGCCGCCATGGATCAGCGCGGCGATGCCGAAGCCCGCGAGGATCAGCACCTCGATGCCGGTCATGATCCACTGCGCGTGCGCGGTGATCCGCGCGCCGAGCAGCACCAGCAGCGCCATCACCAGGAAGACGAAGGCGCCGACGCCCACGCAGGCCCAGGTGTTGTTGGAGAGCGAGGCGGAGAAGAGGGAGAGGGTGTACTGACCGGCCGGGAGTGAGCCCGCGACCATGAAGATCAGCGCCGAGACGACCAGCGACCAGCCCGCCGTGAAGCCGAGCGCCGGGTGCAGCGCGCGGCCGACCCAGGAGTAGCTGGCGCCCGCGTTGACGTCCAGCCGGCCCAGGTAGTTGAAGGCCCAGGCGATGCCCAGCATCGGTATCGCACACCAGAGCAGCGCGGCGGGGCTGAACAGCCCGGCCGCGGCGAGCAGGGCGACAGTGCTGGCGGCCAGCGAGTAGGCGGGGGCACTGCCCGCGATGGCCATGACGATGGTGTCGAAGGTACCGAGGACGTTGGCCTTCAGGCCGCCGGTCTCGGTCGGGGGGTACTCGCTCACGGTGGACCTTTCCTCCGCGACCGAAGGGAGCGTGGGGGCAGGGCCGGTCGCGGCGCAGGGGGAACAGTGGTGCGGGGGAGCAGCGCGGGGGACGTCGCAGCCGCACTCAAGCAGATGGGAGAGCAAGCTGGGCAACAGCCTTGTTTCGCTTGAGTTTCCGGAGGCGGGATCACCGCTCGGTCACCTCTGGTGCCAGCGCGTGCCACATGGTGCCGTTAGCCGACCGGGACTGGCAATGCTTTGGCGGAATTCGTTTATGTTGCTTCCAGGAATGCGGATTCCGTGGCAGGATCGCAAATGGGAAACGAAAACCGTCGTATGGAAGAGTGGAAGATGTCAGAACTCGCGGTTACCGAACGGACGCGGCATCGCCGTATGCGCGAGAACGGCAGCGTTCGCAGGGCCGATCTGGACGCTGTGCTGGCTGCCGGGTTCGTCTGCCATCTCGGGGTGGTCGTGGACGGTGCGCCGATGGTGGTGCCCACGGTCTACGGCGCCACCGCCGACACGCTCTACTTCCACGGCTCCGTCGCCAGCCGCAGCCTGCAGCAGGCTGCGGAAGCCGGGGCGGCCGGGGCGGCCGAGATGTGTGTGACCGTCACACATGTGGACGGCCTGGTCCTGGCCCGCTCGGTCTTCGAACACAGCGTCAACTACCGCTGTGCGATGGTCTACGGCGTCCCGCGCGTGCTCGCGGACGAAGAGAAGCTGGAGGGCCTGCGCGTGCTCTCCGAGCAGTGCGCGCCGGGGCAGTGGGACTACGCCCGCCGCCCCAACCGCAAGGAGCTGGCCGCCACCACGCTGCTCGCCCTGGACCTGGCCGAGGCCTCGGTCAAGATCTCCGTCGGCCCGCCCGACGACGGCGACGGCCCCGATGCCGAGCTGGGCCTGTGGGCGGGCAACGTCCCGATCCGCACGGTCTTCGACGCCCCCGTCGCCACGCCGGACCTGGCGGACGGCATCACGCTGCCCGACCACATCGCGGCGCTGCGGAGCGTGTGAGGTTCGGACCCCCCCACGGGTTCAGATCCCCCACTCCGCGCGGAGCCCGGCCAGCGCCTGGTGGAAGCCGGGGAAGGTCTTCTTGACGCAGCCCGGGTCGTCGAGGGTGATGCCCTCGGCGCGGAGGCCGGTAATGCTGAAGGACATGGCGATCCGGTGGTCGCCGTGGCAGGCGATCCGGGCCGGGCCCTGCGGCTGTGCCGGGTGGATCTCGATCCAGTCCCGGCCGGTGCTGACCGGGACGCCCAGGGCCGCGAGGTTCTGCTCGCAGGCGGCCAGGCGGTCGCACTCCTTGATCCGCGTGTTGTAGACGTCCTCGATCCGCACCGGGCCGTCCGCGAAGGGCGCGATGCCGGCGAGGGTCGGGACCGTGTCGGAGATGTCGCGCATGTTGACGGTGATGCCGCGCAGCGTGCCGGTGCCGGTGACGGTCGTCGCGTCCGCAGTGATCGACACGTCCGCGCCCATCTCGCCCAGCACCTCGGCGAAGCGCAGGTCGCCCTGGAGCGAACCGGTGCCGAGGCCGGGGACGGTGACCGAGTTGCCGGTCAGTGCCGCCGCCGCGAAGACGTAGCTGGCGGTGGAGGCGTCGGGCTCGATCAGGTAGTCCGTCGCGGTGTAGCGGACCGGCGGGACCACGAAGGTGTCGCCCTCGCGCCGGGCCGGATTGCCGAAGCGGTTCATCATCGCCAGCGTGATCTCGACATAGGGCACCGAGACCAGGTCGGTGACCGTGATGTCGAGGCCCTCGGCGGTGAGCGGGCCGGTCAGCAGCAGCGCGGTGAGGAACTGCGAGGAGAGGCCCGCGTCCAGGGTGATCGCACCGCCCTTGATGCCGGACGCCTCGATCCGCAGCGGGTGGTGGCCCTCCTGCTCCTCGTGGCGAAGGTCGACGCCGAGCTCGCGCAGGGCCTGCGTCAGCGGGCCGAGCGGACGGCGGCGCATCTGCGCGGAGGCGTCGAAGCGGAACGAGCCGTGCCCGGCCGCCGCCAGCGCGGGCAGGAACCGGGCGGTGGTCGCGCCGTCCCGGCAGAACACGTCCGCCGCGTCGACCTCCGGACCGGCCGGGCGGCCCTCGATCGTCCAGACGCCAGGCTGCCGGTCCACCGCATAGCCGAGGGCGATCAGGCCCTCGGCGAAGCCCTCGGAGTCGTCCGACAGCAGCGGCTGCCGCAGCGTGGTTGTGCCTTCGGCAGCCGCCGCCAGGTAGAGGGCGCGGGCGGTGACGGACTTGGAACCGGGGATCTGGACAACGGTCATGCCCGTGAGGATACGGACATGCCCCCGGCTACGCCGGACTCAACCAGATGGTGGCCAGCGGCGGCAGGGTCAGCTCCGCGCTGGTGTCCCGGCCGTTCCACTGGACCAGCTCGGCCTTGATCGGATCGGGGTTGCCGATGCCGCCGCCGCCGTAGACCGGCGTGTCCGTGTTGAGGACCTCCAGCCAGCGCGCGTCCCGGACATCCGCCCGGACCGTCGGCAGCCCGACCCGGTAGCCGTGGCGGACGACGGGCGAGAAGTTGCTGACGCAGACCAGCGGGCGGCCCAGGGTGTCGAAGCGGACGAAGGAGAAGACGTTGTCGTCGGCCGCCCCGCCGTCCAGCCAGGCGAAGCCGGCCGGGTCGGCGTCCTGCTGCCACAGCGCCGGGGTGTCCTGGTAGATCCGGTTCAGGTCGCGGACCAGGTCGCGGACGCCCGCGTGCTCGGCGTGGGCCGGCCACTGCTCGTCCAGCACCCACCACTGCGGGCCCTCGTGGTGGTCCCACTCCGCGCCCTGGGCGAACTCCTGCCCCATGTAGAGGAGTTGCTTGCCCGGGTGGGCCCACATGTAGCCGAGGTAGGCGCGGTGGTTGGCGCGCTGCTGCCACCAGTCGCCGGGCATCTTGGAAACCAGGGCCTGCTTGCCGTGGACCACCTCGTCGTGGGAGATGGGCAGCACGTAGTTCTCGCTGTACGCGTACACCATCGAGAAGGTCATCTCGTTGTGGTGGAACTTGCGGTGCACCGGCTCCTTGCTCATGTAGACGAGGGAGTCGTGCATCCAGCCCATGTTCCACTTCAGGCCGAAGCCGAGTCCGCCGTGGTCGGTGGGCGCGGTGACGCCGGGCCAGGCGGTGGACTCCTCGGCGACGGTGACGACGCCGGGGCAGCGGCGGTAGAGGGTGGCGTTCATCTCCTGCAGGAACGTGACGGCGTCCCAGTTCTCCCGGCCGCCATGCTCGTTCGGGGTCCACTCGCCGTGCTCGCGGGAGTAGTCGAGGTAGAGCATGGAGGCGACGGCGTCCACCCGCAGGCCGTCGACGTGGAACTCCTCGCCCCAGTAGACCGCGTTGGCGACCAGGAAGTTGCGCACCTCGGTGCGGCCGTAGTCGAACTCCAGGGTGCCCCAGTCCGGGTGCTCGGCCCGGCGCGGGTCGGCCGGCTCGTAGAGCGGCGCGCCGTCGAACTGGGCCAGGGCCCACTCGTCCTTGGGGAAGTGCGCGGGCACCCAGTCGACGATCACGCCGATCCCGGCCCGGTGCAGGGCGTCGACCAGGAAGCGGAAGTCGTCCGGCGAGCCCAGGCCTGAGGTCGGCGCGTAGAAGCCGGTGACCTGGTAGCCCCAGGAGCCGTCGAAGGGGTGCTGCATCACCGGCATCAGCTCGACATGGGTGAAGCCCAGGTCGCGGACGTAGGCGGGCAGCACCTCGGCCAGCTGACGGTAGGACAGGCCGGGTCGCCAGGAGGGCAGGTGCACCTCGTAGACGCTGAACGGCCCCTGGTGGTGCGGCAGCCGCCCGCGCGAGGCCATCCACTCCGCGTCCTGCCAGGAGTAGCGGGACTCGGTGACCACGGACGCGGTCGCGGGCGGGCACTCGGCGGCGCGGGCCAGCGGGTCGGCCTTCTGCAGGCGGCGGCCGTCACGGGTGGCGATCTCGTACTTGTAGCTGGTCCCCTCGCCGACGCCGGGGACGAACAGCTCCCAGACGCCGCTGATGCCGAGCGAGCGCATCGGGTGCGCGGCGCCGTTCCAGCCGTTGAAGTCGCCCACCAGCCGCACCCCGGACGCGTTCGGCGCCCAGACCGCGAAGGACGTGCCGGTGACGCCCTCGATCACCCGGACGTGGCTGCCGAGCGCCTTCCACAGCTGCTCGTGGCGGCCCTCGCCGATCAGGTGCAGGTCCGTCTCGCCCATCGTCGGCAGGAAGCGGTAGCCGTCCTCCTGCTCGAACTCCTGGCCCGCGTAGGTGACCTTGAGCAGGTAGCCCTCGGTGACGGCGGTGCGCGGCAGCAGGCCGGTGAAGAAGCCGTCCTGCTGGTGCGTCAGCTCGTAGCGGGCGACGCCGGTGTCCACCACCACCCGTTCGGCCAGCGGGCGCAGCACGCGGACGGCCGTTCCGGTGGCCGAGTCGTGCGACCCCAGCAGGCCGTGCGGGTCGTGGTGCCAGCCGCCGACCAGCCGCTCCACCTCGCCGGGCGCGAGCGGCGCCTCGGGGACCCGGACGGCGCCGTCGGCTGCGGCCGGGTCGGCTGTGACGCGGGCCGGGGTGTCGGGGGCAGGGGTGATGGGAGCGGGGGTGACGGGTGCCGGGGCGGCCGGCTCCGGGGCGGTTGCCGGCGTGTCCCTGGTGACCGCGTCGGCGGCGTCCGTGACGGCACCGCCGCTCGCGGCGCGGCCGGTCCTGGCGCTGCCGTGCGTGGCCCCGCCGGTCGCGGCCTTGAGGATGGCCGGTACGGCGGCGAGAAAGGTGTCGGGTACGTCGAACGCGGTCACGATCTATGCCTCCCGTGGGATTGTGGGCGTCGTGGGGTCGGTGGTGCCGTCGGTTCCGGTGAGGACAGCGGCGGCCAGGCGGGCGCAGGCCGTCAGCGGGATGGAGACCCAGTCGGGGCGGTGCCGGGCCTCGTAGACCACCTCGTAGACCGCCTTGTCGGTCTCGAAGGCGCGCAGCAGCACGGGGTCCAGCGTCGGGTCGGGCGCGCCTGTCGCGGCGTAGCCGGCGCAGAACGCCTCCCGGTTGCGGGCCGCCCAGGTCGCCGCGACGGACGGTTCGGCCATGACGGCGTGTGCGGCGGCGTAGTCGAAGGAGCGCAGCATCGCCGCCACGTCGCGGACGGCGGGCTGCGGCTTGCGGCGCTCCTCCAGGGTCTTGGCCGGTTCGCCCTCGAAGTCGAGCAGGACCCAGCCGCGGGTGCTGCGCAGCGCCTGCCCGAGGTGCAGGTCGCCGTGGACGCGCTGGACCCGGAGCCGGAGGCCGTCCCTGGCGGAGGCGGTCAGGTCGTGGAAGATCTGCCGCAGCGCGGACCGGTGCGGGGCCAGCTGCGGGACGGCGAGGACGGCGGCGTCCAGGCGGAGCGCCATCGCCTCCGCCATGGCCTCGATCTCGGCGCGGCGCAGCACCGCGACCGGCAGGCTCCGGGCCAGGGCGAGGTGCACGTCGGCGGTGGCCCGGCCGAGCAGAAACGACTCTGCGGCGAAATGGCCCACCCGGGACGGGTCCGCGTCCAGCATCGCGATCTGACGGAGCGCCAGCTCCCAGCCGTCCTCCGCGGCCCGCATGTAGTGCTGGAGCAGGCCCAGGGTGGCGGGCGCCTCCTCCGGGGCGTCCGGCAGCTCGGCCTCGAACCACGCCAGCGGGGTCGGGATCCGGCTGCTCCCGGCCCGGCCCAGAGCCAGGGAGAGCTCCAGGTCCGGGTTGAGGCCCGGGCTGACCCGGCGGAAGAGTTTGAGGATCGCCGCGTCGGTCGGGCCGCCCGCGTCGTAGATGATCGAGGTGTTGCTCTGCTCCGCCGTGCCCACGCGCCCCGCGGCGGGTGCGGGCGGACGGTCCCCGAGGGTGGAGAACCGCAGCGGCCCGAGCCGTTGCGGTGAGGAGAGCAGCGCCAGCAGACGACGTGTCAGTGCCGGGTCGTAGGCTGCGTCGTAGGTGACCAGCCCGTCGTAGGGGCCGCTGGTGATCCGGCCGATCACGGCCGTGTCGCTGCCGATCCCCGGCAGCCCGTCGGGGTGGGCGCCGAGCAGCAGTTGGTAGACGTCGTTGAGGGGCGCCCCGCCGCTCGCGTTGTGCTGGTCGACGCGGAGCAGCAGATGCAGCAGGACGCCGGTGCCGCGGGCCAGCCCCGTCGGTCCCGGCAGCAGGGTGGTCGCCACCGGGGTGATCGCGGTGATCGGGTGGCCTTTGCCCGCGAACCAGCGCTGACGCGGCAGCCAGTCGCGCAGCAACGGCACGGTCGCCGCCACGAGCGGGCCGAAGCCGACGGCCGAGGCTGCTGGGACAGGGGAGGTGACGGCACGCGGTCGGGAGGTGTCGGACATTTCTCCCTTTCCCCGGAGAGGCCGGCGCAACCGGTGGCCAAGGGTGGTTGGTCGCCGGTTGAACCATTTTTCCGGAATGTGAGGGCGTGGGCATCGTTGGCACGCCCGTAGGGGGACGTCGTTGGGCAGGACGGGGGACGCGCGAGCCCGGCGCGGCGCTAGCGGAGGCCGGGCAGCGGTGCTGGTCGACCGTTGGCGAGGAGGGTGGTGCCGGTCAGCCCGACGGTGGCAGCGGCAGCCGCGCCGGGGCCGGTGGCCTGGGGGTCGCCCGGGCGCAGACGGAACCAGTAGAAGCCGTGCCCGCCGAGGGTCAGCAGGTACGGCAGCTCGCCGATCGCCGGGAACCGCACCCCGCCGATCAGCTCGACCGGGTGCATGCCCTCGAACTCGCGCAGGTCCAGCTCGGTCGGCTGGGCGAAGCGCGAGAAGTTGTTGACGCACATGACCAGGTCGTCGCCGTAGGAGCGCAGGTAGGCGAGGACCGCCGGGTTGCTGGACGGCAGCTCGGCGTACGAGCCCAGACCGAAGGCCGGGTTGAGCTTGCGGATCTCGATCATCCGGCGGGTCCAGTGCAGCAGCGAGCTGGGGTTGCTCATCTGCGCCTCGACGTTGGTGACCTGGTAGCCGTAGACCGGGTCCATGATGGCCGGCAGGTTGAGCCGGCCCGGGTCGGCGGCGGAGAAGCCGGCGTTGCGGTCCGGCGTCCACTGCATCGGTGTGCGGACGCCGTCGCGGTCGCCGAGCCAGATGTTGTCGCCCATGCCGATCTCGTCGCCGTAGTAGAGCACCGGGGAGCCGGGCAGGGAGAGCAGCAGTGCGGTGAAGAGCTCGATCTGGTTGCGGTCGTTGTCCAGCAGCGGGGCCAGCCGCCGCCGGATGCCGACGTTGGCGCGCATCCGCGGTTCCTTGGCGTACTCCGCGTACATGTAGTCGCGTTCCTCGTCGGTGACCATCTCCAGGGTCAGCTCGTCGTGGTTGCGCAGGAAGATGCCCCACTGGCAGCCGGTGGGGATGGCCGGGGTCTTGGCGAGGATCTCGGAGACCGGGTAGCGGGACTCGCGGCGCACCGCCATGAAGATCCGCGGCATGACCGGGAAGTGGAACGCCATGTGGCACTCGTCGCCGCCGCGCGAGAAGTCGCCGAAGTAGTCGACGACGTCCTCGGGCCACTGGTTGGCCTCGGCCAGCAGCACCGTGTCCGGGTACTCGCGGTCGATCTCCTCCCGGACCCGCTTCAGGAACGCGTGGCTGGCGGGCAGGTTCTCGCAGTTGGTGCCGTCCTCGGCGTAGAGGTAGGGCACCGCGTCCAGGCGGAAGCCGTCGATGCCGAGGTCCAGCCAGAAGCGCAGCGCCGCCAGCATCTCCTCCTGCACCTTGGGGTTCTCGTAGTTGAGGTCCGGCTGGTGGGAGAAGAAGCGGTGCCAGAAGTACTTCTTGCGGACCGGGTCGAAGGTCCAGTTGGACGTCTCGGTGTCGACGAAGATGACCCGGGCGTCCTGGTAGAGCTTGTCGTTGTCCGCCCACATGTAGTAGTCCCCGTACGGGCCCTCGGGGTCCGTGCGGGAGGCCTGGAACCACGGGTGCTGGTCGCTGGTGTGGTTCATGACGACGTCGATGATCACCCGCATGCCGCGCTGGTGGGCGGCGTCGACGAACTCGACGAAGTCGGCCAGGTCACCGAACTCGGGCAGCACCGCCGTGTAGTCGGCCACGTCGTAGCCGCCGTCACGCAGCGGCGAGGCGAAGAACGGCGGCAGCCAGAGGCAGTCCACACCCAGCCACTGGAGGTAGTCGAGCTTGGAGGTCAGTCCCTTGAGGTCGCCGACGCCGTCTCCGTTGCTGTCCTGGAAGCTGCGCACCAGGACCTCGTAGAAGACGGCGCGCTTGAACCACTCCGGGTCGCGGTCGCGCTGCGGGGTGTCGGCGAAGGTGTCGGGGACGGGTTCGTTGACGATCACTGGGTGGCCCTCCGGACCGTGAGGATGTGTGCCGGCCGGGTGTGGGGGTCCAGCCGGACGTAGTTGTGGCGTCCCCATCGGTAGGTCTCGCCGGAGAGCTCGTCGTGGACCTCGATCGCGGGCTCCCCGACCGCCTGCCGGTCGGCAGTCGGCTGACCGGTTGTCGGCTGACCAGCTGTCAGGGAGGCGGCGGGCACGCCGCCTCCCTCCGTCGTGTGGGTGTGCGACGGACGGCCCGCTCCGGAGTGCTCGGCCGCGGCGTCCCCCGCCGTGGCGTCGAGCGCGTCCGGGTCCAGGGTGAGGGTGCCCTCGTGGGCCTGGTGCGGGTCGAGGTTGACCACGACGAGAACCTCGTCGGCCGACTCGCCCTCCCCGCCCCGCTTGGAGAAGGCGAGGAGGTGGTCGTTGTCGATGGGGTGGAAACGCAGGTCGCGCAGTTCCTGCAGGGCAGGGTGCTCGCGCCGGAACCGGTTCAGGGTGGCCAGCAGCGGTGCGATGGTGTCCGTCCGCGACCAGTCGCGGGGTCGGAGCTGGTACTTCTCCGAGTCCAGGTACTCCTCGGAGCCGGGGTGCGCGGGGGCGTTCTCGTACAGCTCGTAGCCGGAGTAGACGCCCCAGCTCGGGGAGAGGGTGGCGGCCAGGACCGCGCGGATCGCGAACCCGGGGCGGCCACCGTGCTGCAGGTAGGCGTGCAGGATGTCGGGCGTGTTGGTGAACAGGTTCGGCCGCATGTACGCGGCGGCCTCGCCCGACAGCTCGGTCAGGTACTCCGTCAGTTCCTGCTTGGTGTTGCGCCAGGTGAAGTAGGTGTAGGACTGGTGGAAGCCGACCTTGGCCAGGGTGTGCATCATCGCGGGACGGGTGAACGCCTCGGCCAGGAACAGCACGTCCGGGTCGGTGCGGGCGATCTCGCCGAGCACCTTCTCCCAGAAGACGACGGGCTTGGTGTGCGGGTTGTCGACGCGGAAGATCCGGACGCCGTGGGACATCCAGTGCCGCAGCAACCGGACCGTCTCGGCCACGATGCCGTCGAAGTCCCGGTCGAAGTTGACGGGGTAGATGTCCTGGTACTTCTTGGGCGGGTTCTCGGCGTAGGCGATGGTGCCGTCGGCCCGCTCGTTGAACCACTCCGGGTGCTTCTCCACCCAGGGGTGGTCAGGGGAGCACTGGAGCGCGAAGTCGAGGGCGACCTCCAGGCCGAGCTCACCCGCGCGTGCGACGAAGGCGTCGAAGTCCTCCAGCGTGCCCAGGTCGGGGTGGACCGCGTCGTGCCCGCCCTCCTGGGAGCCGATCGCCCAGGGCGAGCCGACGTCGGCCGGGCCCGCGTCCAGGGTGTTGTTGGGTCCCTTGCGGAAGGCACGGCCGATCGGGTGAACCGGGGGCAGGTAGACCACGTCGAAGCCCATCTCCGCGACGGCCGGAAGGCGCTCCGCCGCCGTGCGCAGCGTGCCTGAAACCGGCGCGCTGCGGCGTTCCGGGTCGACCCGTGCGCCCTCCGAGCGCGGGAAGAACTCGTACCACGACCCGTACAGCGCCCGGCGCCGGTCCACCTGGAGCGGCAGCGGCCGGGACGCGGTGACCAGCTCCCGCAGCGGGTGCCGGGCCAGCGCCGCCGCCAGCTCCGTCGTCAGCGCCGCCTCCAGACGCTCCGTCGGCGGCAGCTCCGAGCTGCGCAGCGTCTCGGCCGAGGCCAGCACATGGGCCTTGCCGTCCTTCTTCGGCACCCCGGCGGCGGCGCGGTCCAGCAGCAGCGCGCCCTCCTCCAGCATCAGGCCGACGTCGACGCCCGCCGCGATCTTGATCCGGGCCACGTGCTCCCAGGTCGCCACCGGGTCCGCCCATGCCTCGACCGTGTAGGTCCAGCGGCCCGGCGTGTGCGCCGTGATCCGGGCGCCCCACCGGTCCGTACCGGGCGCCAGCTCGCGCATCGGGGTCCACGGGCCGCTGCGGCCACGCGGGTCACGCAGGACGACGTTCGCGCCGATCAGGTCGTGGCCCTCGCGGAACAGTGTTGCGCTGACTTCGAACGCCTCGCCCACCACGGACTTGGCCGGCCGTCGGCCGCAGTCCACCGAAGGGTTCACATCCAGTACGGGAATCCGGCCGATCATCAGAGTGGGGTCGTCCTTCCGGGTGGTTTGGCGAGGCGGGCGGGTCATCGAGGCTCCAAGCTGCGATCTCGAGGGAGTGCGAAAGCGCGCCGGCGAGCTGGTGAGCAAGCGAGCAAACGGGCCGTCAAGCAGAAGAACCGAAAAGCGATCAAATCCATGAAAGCAGGCAAAGCTCGTGCAAATGGTGTATCGCCGCACGGAGTTCGATGACGCTGGGTGAAGGGTGACGCAGTGTGATGATCTGCGAAGACGCCTGGCGGAGGGCCAAAAGGAGGACCCCTGAGAGCCTTCCCCGGTCGCCCCGCCGAGCAACCCGCCGTCGGTCGAACGCCGTCGTGTTGACAACGATCGCGCGGGACTGCTGGACACGCAGACGCGGGCGTTCCGCATCCGGCGTCAGCAGCTCGGTGCGTCCTTTCCGACCTGCTTCGATCCTCGCACCGCCGGGCCTCGCTACGCGCCAGTAGGCGCTCATTTCGGCCACAGATCAAGGCAGTTGGTCGCGCGCGGGCGGACGGCCGTGTGTCGCGGGTGTGAATTACTACGACCGCGCGCCCCCTCACTCCGGCGTGCGCCCGCGTGTGCTGTACCCCCGGAAGAGTGAAGCTTGACGCCTCCGATCGCACCAATGCGCCGAACGGCGGGCAGTGCCGCGCTGCGCCGCTAACGTCGGGTCAGTGGGCGCGGCTATGGTCGCTGGGGTGAAGGCAATCCGACGTTTCACGGTCCGCACTGTCCTCCCCGAACCCCTCCAGGCCCTGGGTGAATTGGCGCTCAATCTGCGCTGGTCCTGGCACCCCGAGACGCGCGAGCTGTTCCGCTCCGTCGATCCCGAGGTCTGGGAGTCGACCGGATGCGACCCGGTGCGGCTGCTCGGCGTGGTCTCCGGCCAGCGCCTGGCCGCACTCGCCGCCGACCGCCGCTTCCTGCGCCGCCTGCACGACGCCCACGAGGACCTGCGCGACTACCTGACCGGTCCGCGCTGGTACCAGCAGCAGTCCGACCGCGAGCTGCCTCGGGCCATCGCCTACTTCTCGCCCGAGTTCGGGATCACCGCCACGCTGCCGCAGTACTCCGGCGGCCTCGGCATCCTGGCGGGCGACCACCTCAAGGCCGCCAGCGACCTGGGCGTGCCGATCGTCGGAGTCGGGCTGCTCTACCGGCACGGCTACTTCCGCCAGTCGCTGTCCCGCGAGGGCTGGCAGCAGGAGCGGTACCCGCTGCTCGACCCGAACGAGCTGGCCGTCAGCCTGCTGCGCGAGGAGGACGGCAGCCCCTGCACCGTCGCCCTCGGCCTGCCCGGCGGGCGCTCGCTGCACGCGCAGATCTGGAGGGCCCAGGTCGGCCGGGTGCCGCTGCTGATGCTCGACTCCGACATCGAGGAGAACGACCCCCGCGCCCGCGACGTGACCGACCGCCTCTACGGCGGCGGCAGCGAGCACCGGCTGCTCCAGGAGATGCTGCTGGGCATCGGCGGCGTCCGCGCGGTGCGCACCTTCTGCCGCCTGACCGGCCATGCCGACCCCGAGGTCTTCCACACCAACGAGGGACATGCCGGGTTCCTCGGCGTCGAACGCATCCGCGAGCTCACTCGTCCGGCGGAAGACGGCGGCATGGGTCTCGACTTCGACGCCGCGCTGGAGGCAGTACGCGCGGGCACACTCTTCACCACCCACACGCCGGTCCCGGCGGGCATCGACCGGTTCGACCGGTCCGTGGTCCACCGTCACTTCGCCACCGACGGTCCGGTCGGCTCCGGCGAGCCGCTCGGCGGCGTCCCCGTCGACCGGGTGCTCGCGCTGGGCGCGGAGACCTGGCCCGGCGGTGATCCGGCGCTGTTCAACATGGCCGCGATGGGTCTGCGCCTGGCGCAGCGCGCCAACGGCGTCAGCCTGCTGCACGGTCAGGTGAGCCGTTCCATGTTCAACGGCCTCTGGCCCGGTTTCGACGCGGCCGAGGTCCCGATCACCTCGATCACCAACGGCGTCCACGCGGCCACCTGGATCGACCCCGAGGTGGTCCGGCTGGCCGCGAGGGAGCTGGGCGCCGAGCGGATCGAGGACGCCATGGTCCTCGGCGAGGCCCGCCGCTGGGACGGCCTGGACGCCATCGCGGACGGTGAGATCTGGGAGATGCGGCGGCGGCTCCGGGCCCAGCTGGTCGACGAGGCGCGTGCGCGGGTGCGTGCGTCCTGGCGTCAGCGCGGCGCTGCCGTGGCCGAGTTGGGCTGGACGGGTGACGCGCTCGACCCGGACGTGCTGACCATCGGCTTCGCCCGGCGGGTGCCCTCCTACAAGCGGCTCACCCTGATGCTGCGCGACGCCGAACGGCTGCGCGGCCTGCTGCTGCACCCGACCCGTCCGATCCAGATCGTGGTGGCGGGCAAGGCGCACCCTGCGGACGACGGCGGCAAGGCGCTGATCCAGAAGCTGGTCGCCTTCGCCGACGACCCCGCCGTCCGGCACCGGATCATCTTCCTGCCGGACTACGACATGGACATGGCCGCGAAGCTCTACCCCGGCTGCGACGTCTGGCTGAACAACCCGCTGCGTCCGCTGGAGGCCTGCGGCACCTCGGGCATGAAGGCCGCGCTCAACGGGGCGCTCAACCTGTCGGTGCTCGACGGGTGGTGGGACGAGTGGTTCGACGCCAGCAACGGCTGGGCCATCCCGACCGCCGACGGCGAGCCCGACGAGGACCGCCGCGACGAGATCGAGGCGGCGGCGCTGTACGACCTGATCGAGCATCAGGTCGCCCCGCGCTTCTACGACCGCGACGCGCACGGGCTGCCGCGCCGGTGGATCCAGATGGTCCGCCACACGCTCAGCACGCTCGGCCCGAAGGTCCTGGCCGGCCGGATGGTCCGGGAGTACGTCGAACGGCTGTACCTCCCGGCGGCGGAGGCGAACCGCGCGCTTGCCGTGGAGGGGGTCGTGGCCCCCGGCTCGGTCGAGACGGCGTATTCCGGGGCCCGGGAGCTGGCGGAGTGGAAGTCCCGGATCCGCTCGCGCTGGCCCCAGGTACGGGTCGAGCACGTCGAGGCGGCGGGCGGCGCGGACGCGCCGGAGCTCGGCAGCACGCTCACCCTGCGGGTGCAGGTCCGTCTGGACGGTCTGGACCCGTCCGACGTCGACGTCCAGGTGGTGTCCGGGCGCGTCGACGACGCGGACGTGATCTCGGAGGTCGCGACGGTTTCGCTGAAGCCCGCCGACCGCGCGGACGTCGACGGCCGCTGGCGCTACGAGGGCCCTCTTGAGCTGAGCCGAACCGGCCCGTTCGGGTACACGGTCCGGATCCTGCCCAGCCACCGGCTGTTGGCGAACGAGGTCGAGCTGGGACTCGTGGCTGTCCCGGCCGAGATGTCCGGCCTGGCTGACGGAGTACTCCGGTAGGTGCGAATGTCGGGGGCGCGGGGCGGAGCCCCGTGCCCCCGGTCAGTGCACTACGGCTTGGCGGTGGGCTCGGTCACCTGGTTGTAGATCTCCTTGCCGGTTGCGTTGTAGGCGTGGACGTAGGGGGTCGCGGTGGCGGCGTTGCCCCCGGGGCTGGTGATGGCCGCCGAGTAGACGAACGCACCGCCTGCCATCACGGCCGGGTACTCGGTCGGGTTGTCGCCGTAGCTGATGGTGACCTTGGCGACGTCGGACGTGTAGTGCCCCGCGCCCAGCTGAAGGAACTGTCCCCCGTCGGCCGGCTCGCCGAGGCTGTCGAAGAACTCGATCAGGTGACCGGTGCCCCACAGACGGTCGTTGATGAACGTGGCCGGCATCGACATGCTGCTGCCCTTGTCACCCTTCGACTCGCACTGCACGTACTGGTGGGCGGCGTTGACCGCGACGACCACCCCGTCCGTGTCCTGCGCAGCCACGGAGCTGCGGACCGCGATCACCGCGTGGTAGTTCGAAGCGTCCGAGCCCAGGCAGGACGCCAGGATCCCGCCGACCGCACCCGCACCGATCGGGGTCGTCCTCGTGTCGGCAACGGTCGACTCCGCCGGGGGGCGAGGGGAAGCCGACACGGAGGAGGTGTCCGTGTCCGTCGGGGCTGCCTCGTGCAGCGGAGTGGGCGAGCGCAGCACGGTCGGGAGAGCCACGCACAGGGCTGCCGCGGCGCAGGCCGCGGTCGCGCCGAGGGCGTGCCGACGGCGGCGGCGCCGGTCGGCGCGTCGGCGGATCTCCGCGGCGGGCAGGGTCGGTGCCGGCGTCCCCGTGCCGAGCAGCCGCAACCGGTCGCCCAGGGAGTCGTGGCGGGGGTCAGACACGGAGTCGTCCTTCCGAGCCGGCCGTGGGCAGGTCGCCGAGTCGGGCCGCCAGCGCGGTCCGGCCGCGGGCGAGGCGGCTCTTGACGGCGCTGACGCTGGCGCCGGTCTCGGCCGCGACCTGCTCGACGGAGAGGTCGCACATGTGGTGCAGGACCATGGCGCTGCGCTGCGCCTCGGGCAGGTCGCGGAGCGCGGTGACCAGCATCAGGTGTTCCTCGGTGGGCGGCTCGACGGTGGGTGGTTCCTGCGGGTGGTGACGTCCAGCCAGGTGCAGGCCCCGGGCCAGACGCCGCCAGCGTGAGATGGCCAGCCGCCGGGCCGTGGTCCGGATCCACGCCTCCGGGGCCTCGTCCGTGTCGAACGTGCGCCTTCGGTCCCACGCGCGGATGAAGGCCTCCTGGACCACGTCCTGTGCTTCGGACCAGTCGCTGGTCATCGCGTAGAGCTGCCCGGTCAGTCGGGAGAAGGACGCCGCGTAGAACGCGTCGAACTCCTGTGGCGTCATCAAGGGCCTCTCTCCTGGTGCTGTCGATCGGCTCGCGTCAGCTTCCTGATCCTGGGCGGAGCTGCACTGCCTAAGCCTGTACGCACGAGCACCGTGCCCGGGTCGCACCCTCGCCTTGTGACATGGACCACGTGCCCGGGATGCGACCGCACGGGCGCCGGGTGGCGTACAGGGGTGCGAGCGTCAACCGGACGCCCCGCAGGAAAGGACACGGATTCATGCGTATTCGCCCGATCATGCTCATCGCGGCCACCACTGCAGCCATCGCGGCGGCGGGGGGAGTGGCCAGCGCAGCGACCGGCACCTCCCAGCCCACCGCCAAGGCGCACGCCAAGGCCCACGGCAAGCCGTCCGCTGCGCCCGCCGCCAAGGCCCACGGCGGCAACGTGACCGCGGTCCGCGTGGCTTCCACGCCGACCGCGTTCTCGGTGACCAGCACGAGGACGACCCCGATCGGTGCGGGTGCGGTCGCCGGGATCCTGGCGTCCTGCCTGGGTTCGGACGCTTCGAACTACCACGCGGTGATCGCGGTCCGCAGCTCTGTGGCTGCGCAGGACACGGACGGGGTGGTCGTCGCGGTCAACGCCGCCCACCAGTACGTGCAGTGCGAGTCGAAGGGTGACAAGGGCAGCAGCATGTCGATGCCGGCGACGTTCATCAACGACCGTCTGTGGGGCACCGGTCACCTGATCGAGTTCTTCGACAGCCTCGGTGAGCCGGCCGACGGGGGACAGTTCCTTCAGCTGGGCGCGGGGCACTACACGTCCGACGTCGCCAAGGTCACCATCAGCTACGGCGACAACGCGACCGAGTACCCGGCCGTGATGGCGGGCGGCGCGTTCGTCTACTCGGCGGCCATCACCAGCCCCGGGGGGAACGCCGCCACCGCGACCCCCTACATCCACGCCTACAACGCAGCCGGCAAGGAGATCTACAACCAGGTGACCGAACCCACCGCCAAGCCGTAGGCGCACAGTCCGGGGGCGCGGGGCCCCGCCCCGCGCCCCCGATGGCGCAACCAGCTCACCTGCCCAGCGGCTAGACCAGGCTGTCCTTCCAGGCCTGGTGCAACCCCGCGAAGCGGCCCGCGCCCGCGATCAGCTCGGCCGGGGTGCCGTCCTCGACGATCCGTCCCAGGTCCATGACCAGGACCCGGTCCGCGATCTCCACGGTCGACAACCGGTGCGCGATGATCACGGCCGTCCGTCCCGCCAGGACGGTGGCCATCGCCCGCTGGACCGCCTGCTCGCCGGGCACGTCCAGGGACGACGTCGCCTCGTCGAGGATCAGCACCGCGGGGTCCGCCAGCAGGGCGCGGGCGAAGGCGACCAACTGCCGCTGGCCGGCGGAGATCCGGCCGCCGCGCTTGCGGACGTCGGTGTCGAAGCCGTCTGGGAGCGCCGCGATGAAGTCGTACGCTCCGATCGCCCGCGCCGCGGACTCGACCTCCTCGCGGGTCGCGTCCGGGCGGCCGATGGAGATGTTCTCGGCGACCGTTCCCGAGAAGAGGAACGACTCCTGAGTCACCATCACGACGCCGCGCCGCAGCTCCGCCGTGGCGAGGTCGCGCAGGTCGACGCCGTCCAGGGCGACCCGTCCGGAGGAGGGGTCGTAGAACCTGGCCAGCAGCTTGGCCAGGGTCGACTTGCCCGCGCCGGTCGCGCCGACGACGGCGACGCTCTGGCCCGCCGGGACGCGCAGATCGAAGCGCGGCAGCACCTCGCGGCCGGTGCGGTAGGCGAACGAGACGCCGTCGAAGTCGACCGTGCGTCCCCGGACCCCCTCCTTCTCGCCCGCGAGTTCGGGAAGCTCGGCCGGCTCGGCCGGCTCGGGGACGGACGGCTCGTGGGCGAGCAGGCCCGCGATCTTCTCCAGCGCGGCGGACGCCGACTGGTAGCTGTTGAGGAACATCCCGACCTGGTCGATCGGGTCGAACAGCCGTCGCAGATACAGCACGAACGCGGCCAGCACGCCGAGCTGCAACTCGCCGTGGGCGACCAGGTACGCGCCCCAGACGACCACCCCCGTGATCCAGATGTTGGCCGTGGCCCGGGAGGTGGCGACGAACTTGGCCATCGACAGCAGACCGCCCGCGTTGGCGTCCGCGTAGTCGGCGTTGGCGATGCCGAAGGCCTGCTCGTTGGCCGCCTCGCGGCGGAACGCCTGGACCGGGCGGATGCCGTTCATCGTCTCGGTGAAGCGGACGATGACCGTTGCCACCGCCGTGCGCGAGCGGCGGTAGATGATCTGCGACCGCCGCCGGTACGCGCGGGTGAAGTAGTAGATCGGCACGACCGACGCGAGCGAGGCCAGGCCGAGGCGCCAATCCAGCACCAGCAGCAGGCCGCTGATGTACATCAGCGAGAGGATCACCGAGAGCAGCTCCTGCAGGCCCTCGTTGAGCAGTTCGCGCACCGTGTCGACGTCGCTGGTGGCACGGGAGATGATCCGGCCCGAGGTGTAGCGCTCGTGGAAGTCCAGGCTCAGCGCCTGGGCGTGCCGGAAGATCCGGCGGCGCATCTCCAGCAGGATGGCCTGGTTGAGTACGCCGGAGAGCCGGATGAAGGAACGTTGCAGCAGCGTGGCGACCGCCGCGCAGCCGAGGTAACCGGCCGTCACCGCGATCAGCGGGCCCGCGTCGTGGTGCTGCAGCGCCGGGATGCCGCGGTCGATGGCGTAGGAGACCAGCAGCGGGCCGACCTGCAGGGCGCCCTGCTGGACGGTGATCATCACCATGGCGAGGACCACCCGCGCCTTGTGCGGGCCCAGCAGCGAACGCAGCAGCGCGCGTGGCGCGCCGGGCGGGACGGGGATGTCCTCGCCGTCCTCGCTGCCGGTGGCGGGAGCGTCCTCGTCGGGCAGCGCGGCGCGGTCGGGTTCGAGCTCCTCCGAGAGCTCCGTCTGTTCGGACTCCGGCTGTTCGGTCTCGGTCACGCTCATCGCGTCAGGCTCCCGTCCTCGGCCCGCTCACCCGACATCAGTTCGCGGTACTCGGGGCTTGTTTCCAGCAGTTCGTGATGGGTGCCGACCGCCTCGATCCGCCCGTCGGCCAGCAGCGCGACGCGGTCGGCCAGCATGACCGTGCTCGGCCGGTGGGCGACGACCAGGGCCGTCGTGCCCTTGAGCGCGTCGCGCAGCGCCTGCTCGACCAGGGCCTCGGTATGGACGTCCAACGCGGAGAGCGGATCGTCCAGCACCAGGAAGGGCGGCGATCCGACGACCGCCCGGGCCAGCGCGAGACGCTGACGCTGGCCGCCGGAGAGGCTCAGGCCCTGCTCGCCCACCTGCGTCCCGGCGCCCTCCGGCAGGCCGCGGACGAAGCCCGCCTGGGCCACGTCCAGCGCGCGGTCGAGCGCCTCGGTCGACGCGTCGGGCGCGCCCATCAGCACGTTGTCGCGGACCGAGGCGGAGAAGAGGGTCGGTTCCTCGAAGGCCATCGAGACCAGCTCGCGCAGCCGGGGCCGGGGCAGGTCGCGGATGTCCGTGCCGTCCAGGGTGATCCGGCCGCCGTCGGTCTCGTAGAGGCGGGGCAGCAACGCGGTGAGCGTGGTCTTGCCGCTGCCGGTCAGACCGACCAGGGCCATGGTCTCGCCGGAGCGGATGTGCAGCTCGACGCCGCGCAGCAGGTCCGGGGAGTCGTCCGGGGCGTCCGGGTAGCGGAAGTGGACGTCCTCGAAGCGGATGCCGTCGCGGGCATGCTGCTCCGTGTCCGCGAGGTCGGTCGACTGGCCGTCAGGCGCGTCCTGCTCCTCGTCGAGGTCGGTGTCCATCACCTCGAAGAAACGGTCCGTCGCCGTGGACGCCTCGTTGCTGTAGGCGAGCAGCCAGCCGAGGGACTCGACCGGCCAGCGCAGGCCCAGCGCGGTGGAGAGGAAGGCCACCAGGGTGCCCGCCGTGACGCTCCCGTGGGCGACCTGGACGACGCCGACCGCCAGCGAGCAGCCGAGCGCGAGCTCGGGCAGGCCGACGATGACGGCCCAGAGGTCGGCCAGCAGCCGGGCCTTGCGCAGTTCGGTGTCGCGCAGCAGCTCGGCCTGGACGCGGTAGCGGGCGGCCATGGTGCGGTGACGGCCGAAGGACTTGAGGATGCGGATGCCGAGCACCGACTCCTCCAGCACGGTGGCCAGGTCGCCGTTCTGGTCCTGGGAGAGCCGGGCGGCGGCGGAGTAGCGCCCCTCGAAGTACGAGCAGAGCAGGATCAGCGGCACCGCGGGGAGGACCGTGATCAGCGCCAACTGCCAGTCCAGGCCGAACATGATGCCGATGCCGGTCAGGAAGACCATCGAGTTGACGATCAGGAAGACCAGCGGGAAGGCCAGGAACAGCCGGATGGTGAACATGTCCGAGGTGGCCCGCGAGAGCAACTGCCCCGAGGGCCAGCGGTCGTGGAAGGAGACCGGCAGCTTCTGCAGCTTGGCGTAGAGGTCGCCGCGCATCCGCCGTTCGACGCCGGCCAGTGGGCGGGCCACCAGCCATCGGCGGGTGCCGAAGAGCCCGGCCTCCAGCATGCCCAGCACCAGCAGCAGTGCGCCCTGCTGCCAGAGCCCGGCGGTGTCGTGGTGGGCGACCGGGCCGTCCACGATGTCCTTCAGCACCAGCGGGATCACCAGCGCGGCCAGCGAGGCGAGCAGTGCCGCAAGCGTCGAACCGGCCAGGTACCAGCGGATCGGCCGGACGTAGGGGCGCAGCCGGAGCAGCGACCGGATCGCGGAGTGCTTCGGCACGGCCGGCGGCGCGGCGTCTGCGGCGTCGGGGGTGGAGTCGGAGTCAGGCGGGGGAGAGGGACGGTCGGGGTCGAGGGACGTCTGCGGCTGGGTGGACAGCTCAGTCATCGGCTCTACATCCAGGGATCACGGTGGCGGACTTTCAGGCAGTTCTCAGGACAATGTCCGGAGCCTAGACCGCGGCACTGACAGCCCTCACCCCAATTTCCGCCCCTTACATCGCCCTGTCTCCCCGGCCGCTTCCCATACGCACCATCTGTCCCGTCTGTCGGTTGCCGCTCCGCGTGGCTCTGTTCAGCCCTGGACGTGCACCAGCACCGTGCCGCTGCCGTCGACGACGTCCAGGCCCGCGATGTCCGAGGGGCCGATCGAGGTGGACGCCGGGATGTCGGCCTTCGCGTTGTAGCCCGAGCCCCAGGTCCCGGCCGTCTCGCTCTGCCCGTCGCGGGCGTGAACGACCAGGTGGCAGGTGATGCCGACGGGGAGGTTGCCCAGCGCCAGCTCCATCTGGGTGCCCCAGGACTCCGGGGTCAGCGAGGCGGTCGCGGTGACGTGGGTGGTCGGGTTGCTGCCGGTCCAGGTCATCGCCGCCGCCGGGGGCGCGGACGTACCGCCGTGCACGCCCCCGGCATACACCCATGCGCCGACCACGGCCGCCGCTCCGGCCAGCACCAGACCGGCGGTCACCAGCACCCGTCGCCGCGGCCGCCGGTGCGGCACGGGGACGGCGGTCGGCACCGGGGAGGCCGTCGACTCCGCCGACGCGACCGCATTCGGCGTCGGCGTCGGTTGCGCAGGCGTCGGCGTCTCCGTCAGTGGCGGCGTCAGCGACTCCGCCAGCGCGGCGCTCTCGTCCAGCTCGTCGAACGGGGTGTGCCGGAGCAGGCCCGGGAGCGGGGCCATGGCCAGCAGCTCCTCGCGGCAGTGCGGGCAGGTGGAGATATGGGACTCCAGCGCGGACCGCTCCTCCGGGTCGAGGGCCCCGAGCAGGTAGGCGCCCAACTGCACGCTCTCCTGACAGGTCGTCATCGTGAGGTCACTCCTCTCTCCTCCAGAACGTTCCGTAGTGCCCGCAGCCCGTAGAAGCAGCGTGACTTGACCGTGCCCGGCGGGATGCCGAGCTGTTCGGCGGTCTCGGCGACCGTGCGGCGCAGGTAGTAGACCTCGATCAGCACCTCGCGGTGCTCTGGGCGCAGACCGCGCATGGCCTCCAGAAGCTGCCAGCGTTCCAGCATCCGGTCCAGCTCGGCCTCGCCGCCGAGGTCCTCGGGACCGCCGCGGTCGTCGTCCGGCAGGGGCGCCTCGGCGGGCCGGGCCCGCGCCCGGCGGTAGGCCGAGACCACCAGGTTATGGGCGACCGTGTGCAGCCACGGGCCCGCCCGCTCAAGGTCCAGCGCGTCACGGTGCTGCCAGGCGCGCAGGAAGGTCTCCTGGGTGAGGTCCTCCGCACGCTGGTAGTCGCCGTGCACCAGCCGCAGGACGTGTCCGAGCACCGAGCGTCCGTAGCGCGCGTAGAGCGCGGACACGAAGGCCGCGTCCGGGGTCGGTGCGTTGTCCACACCCCCAGTACGCGCCCGGCCGGTCGCCGGTTCAAGCTGGAGGGAAGACAAATGAACTGAACCGGCGGGCTGTCCCCGGCGTAACCCGGGACAGGATTCCCGAGAGCCCTTGGGGGCGACCATGAAGACCCGCGTTCTCGTAGCGACCGCCACCGTGTTGCTGGCCGGGGGAGTGGCGGCCGGGTGCTCGTCCAGCGGCTCGACGTCAGGGAGTGCGTCGAGCGGCGCTCCGGCACCGACCTCCGCACCGGCGAGCGGCGGCACCAGCAGTCCGCTCTCGCTGACCACGCACACGGTGAGCGGCGTCGGCACGGTGGTCGACGTCAACGGCAGGGCCGTCTACTTCGACGACCAGGACACCACCGGCAAGATCCTGTGCACCGGGGCCTGCACCACCGTCTGGGTTCCGGTCACCGTGACGTCCACGCCCGCCCCGGTCGACGGCATCACGTTCGGCACGGTCGCCCGCCCGGGTGGGACCGAGCAGCTGACCGCCGACGGCCACCCGCTCTACACCTTCGCCCGCGACACCTCCGCGAGCGACGCCACCGGCCAGGGCGCGAAGGACGCCTTCGCGGGCCAGTCCTTCAGCTGGCACGCGTTGACCACGGCCGCGGCCGGAACGTCCGGCGGCGCCGGCGGCAGCAGCAGTACGCCGAGCGCTCCACCCTCGACGCCCTCCCCGACCGCGCCCAGCGGCGGCTACGGCGGGTACTGAGCACCGCCTGCCGCGCATCACTCCGCTTACTCCTCGCCCGCTCGTACGCCTCGCTCGTACGCCTCGCTCCTACTCCTCAGGCGCGCAGACGCGGAGCAGCAGCAGCGAGCGGCCGGGAACCACGATCGGCTCGCCCGCAGGGCAGTGCCGACCGTCGGGCGCGGACTGCTGCTCCGACGCGGTGTCGACGACGGTCTCGTAGCAGCGCGCCCACGGCAGCCCGGGCAGGGTGAACCGGGTCGCCCGGTGGTGCGCGTGCAGGATCAGCAGGAAGCTGTCGTCCTGGAGCGGGTCGCCGCAGGCGTCGCGTTCGGTGAGGTCGTCGCCGGAGAGCAGCATGGCCAGGGTCGCGCCGGGTGCGTACCAGTCGGCCTCGGTCATCTCCTTGCCGCGCGAGGTGAACCAGGTCAGGTCGGGCAACCCGCCCGGATGCGCCGGACGGCCGGAGAAGAAGGCCCGCTGCCGCAGCACCGGGTGGGTGCGGCGCAGCCGGATCAGCCGCGCGGTCAGGTCGTGGAGCGGTCGCCACTCCGGTGAGTCGAGCAGCGACCAGTCCACCCAGCCGACCTCGTTGTCCTGGCAGTACGCGTTGTTGTTGCCGCCCTGGGTACGGCCGAACTCGTCGCCCGCGACCAGCATCGGCACGCCGGTGGACAGCAGCAGTGTCGAGAGCAGGTTGCGCAGCTGGCGGCGGCGCAGCGCGTTGATCGACGGCGACTCGGTCGCGCCCTCCGCGCCGCAGTTCCAGGAGTGGTTGTCGTCCGTCCCGTCGCGGTTGTCCTCGCCGTTGGCCTCGTTGTGCTTGCCGTTGTAGGAGACCAGGTCGCGCAGGGTGAAGCCGTCGTGCGCGGTGATGTAGTTGACCGACGCGAACGGCCGCCGCCCGGCGCGCTGGTAGAGGTCGGAGGAGCCGGCCAGCCGGTAGCCGAGGTCCCGCACGTCCGGACGCGCCCCGCGCCAGAAGTCGCGGACGGTGTCCCGGAAACGGTCGTTCCACTCCGTCCACAGCGGCGGGAAGTTGCCCACCTGGTAGCCGCCCAGGCCCACGTCCCAGGGCTCGGCGATCAGCTTCACCCGGCTCAGCACCGGATCCTGGAAGACGGCGCCGAGGAAGGGCGCGCGCATGTCCACGTCGTAGCCGGTCCGGGCCAGGGTGGCGGCCAGGTCGAAGCGGAAGCCGTCCACGCCCATCTCGGTGACCCAGTAGCGCAGCGAGTCGGTGATCAGCCGCAGCGCCTGCGGCTGGGCGGCGTCCAGGCTGTTGCCGCAGCCCGTGAAGTCCTGGTAGCCACGCCGGTTGTGCGGCTGGAGCCGGTAGTAGGCCGCGTTGTCGAACCCGCGCAGCGACCAGGTCGGCCCGCCTTCGCCGCCCTCGGCGGTGTGGTTGTAGACGACGTCGAGAATGACCTCGATGCCCGCCGCATGCAGGGATCTGACCATCCGTTTGAACTCGCCGACCTGTTCGCCGCGCGAGCCGGAGGCGGAGTAGGCGGCGTGCGGCGCGAAGTAGCCGATGCTGTTGTAGCCCCAGTAGTTGCGCAGCCCGAGCCGCTGCAGGTGCTCCTCGTCGGCGAACTGATGCACCGGCAGCAGCTCGACGGCGGTGACGCCGAGCCCGGTCAGGTAGTCGAGCGTGGCGGGGTGACCCAGCCCCGCGTAGGTGCCGCGCAGCTCGGGCGGGACGCCGGGGAGGTTGCGGGTGAAGCCCTTGACGTGCAGCTCGTAGAGGACGGTGTCGGCCCACGACGTCTTGGGACGCCGGTCGTCGAGCCAGTCGTCTCCGTCGTGCACGACCACGCCCTTGGGCACGTGGCGGGCCGAGTCGCGGTTGTCCCTGACCGTGTCGGCGACGTCGGCCTCCGGCCAGCCGCGGACATGGCCGTGGACGGCGTCGTGGAGCACGAACGGGCCGTCGACGGCCCGGGCGTAGGGATCGAGCAGCAGCTTGGCGGGGTTCCACCGGGCGCCGGTCCACGGGTCCCAGCGACCGTGCACCCGATACCCGTACCGCTGGCCCGGACGGACGCCCGGGAGGTGGCCGTGCCAGACCTGGAAGGTCTGCTCACGCAACGGATGGCGGGTCTCCTGGCCGTCGTCGTCGAAGAGGCAGAGCTCGACGGCCTCGGCGCCGCCCGCCCAGACCGCGAAGTTGGTCCCGGGCCGCCCGTCCGGCCCCTGGTGGTACCGAGCACCCAGCGGCTGCCAACTGCCGGGCAGCACCGCGCGCTTCGGGGCTCTGCTCGCTTCGGCGGCGGTTTGGTCGTCGGCCCGGTCCTCGGTCTGGTCCTCGGGTTGGTCGTCGGCGTGGTCCGCGGCGGACCGCTCCGACGAGTGGGATCCCTCCGGTTCCTCCTGCTCCAGTCTCAACTCAGCGGGCAGCGCCATGAGCCCCACCTCCCCGTCCCGGTGAACGTCCCGATCCTCCGGCTTACGGTTACGTTCCCCACTAGCCGTCAGATGTCACCCGCCCGGTCACGTTCGGTCCGGCGAGAACCCTTCGGCGGGGTGCTGCTGTGCAGGCGGGGGAGGCGCGGGGGGACGGGGCGGAAGAGCTCAACTTCCTTGCGCGCCAGAAGGTGACGTGCCCGTGTCGTTCGATTCGACTCCTCGTTGAGCCCTTCGGAGCAAACACAGGAGTGAGGCGGCGTGAGCGTGAACGTGTGGGCCGGACGGATGAGGCGTGCGGCGGTCGGGGTCATTCTCCCGCTCGCTCTGCTGCTGGCGGGCTGCTCGGGTTCGGGCTCCGACGCCAGCAGCGACGCCGCACGGATCTCCGCCGCGCAGGTGACGCTGACGCCGGGCGACGGCGCGTCCGAGGTGCCCGCGCAGGGCGGCGTCCAGGCCACCGTCCGCGACGGACGGCTGACCCAGGTGACGCTCAAGGACGACGACGGCCACACCGTCCCGGGCACCGTCGCTGCCAACGGCGCCTCCTGGCAGCCGACCGGCAAGCTGCTGCCGGAGACCCGCTACACCCTCAACGCGGTCGCGGTCGACAAGGACGGCCTCCAGGCCGCCAAGCACGCCAGCTTCACCACCTTCGTGCCCAAGAACACCTTCATCGGCTTCTACAACCCGGTGGACAAGAGCACGGTCGGGGTCGGCTTCATCGTCAGCATCCGTTTCAACCGCGCGATCACGGAGGAGGCGGCGGTCCTGCAGGCGATCAGCGTCACCGCGAAGCCCGCCGTGCCGATCGCGCCGCACTGGTTCGGTTCGCAGCGGCTGGACTTCCGCCCGCAGAAGTTCTGGGCTCCGGGGACGGTGGTGACGCTCGCCCTGAACCTGCGTCATGTCGAGGGCGCGCCGGGCGTCTACGGCACGCAGCAGAAGTCGATCACCTTCACCATCGGCCGCAGCCAGATCTCCACCGCCGACACCGACTCCGACACCTTGACGGTCGTCCGCGACGGCTCGACGCTGCGCACCCTCTACATCTCCGCGGGCAGCCCCGGCCACTCCACCTACGACGGCACCATGGTCATCTCCGAACAGGACCAGGTCACCCGGATGAACTCGCAGACGGTCGGCCTCGGCAGCGAGTACGACATCCCGGCGGTCCCGCACGCGATGCGCCTGACCGACTCGGGCACCTTCGTGCACGGTGTCTACTGGCGTCCGGCCTCGGTCTTCGGCGCGCAGAACACCAGTCACGGCTGCATCGGCCTCTACGACGAGGCGGGCGGATACAGCGACAGCACACCCGCGGGCTGGTTCTTCGACCACTCGATGATCGGCGACGTGGTCCGCGTCGTCGGCTCGGACGGCGACCAGGTCGCCCCGGACAACGGCATGAGCGGCTGGAACATGTCCTGGACGGACTGGACCAAGAGCTGAGCGGCTGCCTCTGGACCGCCCCTCGGGCTGTGCGTCAGCCGCGCTCTTCGATGTGGCAGGCGTCGAAGAGCGGGGCGAGGTGGCGGGCCGGTGCGGAGGGCCGCACGGCCAGGGAGGTGCGGACGGTCGGTACCGGCGGGGTGAAGGGGCGGACGGCGATGGTGCGGCCGGGCGGGAGGGTCTCCGCCTGGGCGGCGTAGAAGACCGTCCAGCTCGGCCGGCCGCTGCCGATCGCGGCGAGCGTGTCCTGGTCGGTGGTGAACGGCGGGCCGAGCACCGGTTCGAAGCCCGCGGTCCGGCAGGCGTCGGTGACCAGGTCGACCAGATGCGGGTTGTTCTCGCGCGGGGTGATCCGCAGCGGCATGTCCGCCAGATCGGCGAGGGCCACGGACTCCTGCGCGGCCAGCGGGTGGTTCGCCGGGAGTACGGCGACCAGCGGATCCGTCCAGACCGGAACGAGCTCCAGGTCGGGGCTCCGGCGGGCACCGCGGACGAACGCCGCGTCGAGTTCGCCCTCGCGCACCAGGCGCAGTCGGGTCGAGGCGTCGGCGCTGTGCAACTCCACGCTGACGTGCGGGGCGTGCTCGGCCAGGGTGGTCAGCACCCGTTCGAGGCGGGCACCCAACCCGACGTTGGTGCCGAGTCGCAGCACCGTCGCGCGCTCGGCGCGGAGTGCGGCCATCGCCTCCGTCGCGGCCTGCTCGGCCCCGAGGACCGCGCGGGCGTGCGGTAGGAACGCGCTGCCCGCGGCCGTCAACGCGACGGACCGGGTGGTGCGGTCGAACAGATCGAGGCCCAGCTCCCGCTCCAGTCGGCGCACCTGCTGGCTGACCGTCGGCTGGACGATGCGCAGCCGCTCGGCGGCCCGCCCGAAGTGCAACTCCTCGGCCACCGCGAGGAAGTACCGCAGCTGGCGCAGTTCCACGCCCACCCCACCAGCCCCAAGCGCCGTCATTCATCACGATCGTCGATCAGTGTAGGAGCGAGGTGCTCATTGGTCACAGCCGACGATCGCGGTGAACTGAACCCGCAGCACAGACAGTGGCAGTCAAAGCCCCGACGAAAGAGGGAAGTTGTGAACGCCGGCAGCACCACCGAGCAGCAGGTCGTCCTCCGCTACTTCGACGCCCTGGCCAACGGCAAGCAGGACGTGATCCGGGACAGCTTCGCGGCGGACGCCACCTTCACCTACCCGGCGGACCTGCCGATGTCCGGCACCTGGACCGGTCCGGACGGCATCGTCGACGGCTTCCTCGCCGCGGCCTTCGCCCTGCTGGACCCGGAGAAGCCGGTCTCCGTCGACGTCACCGGCGTCTACCCGGCAGGTCAGCACGTGATCGTCGAGTGGACGTCACGCGGGACCGTGCGCAACGGAAACCCGTACCTCAACCACAACATCGCCGTTTTCACCGTGCGCGAGGGCAGGATCGTCTCCGCTCGCGAGTACGCCGACACCCAGCACTGGGAGCACGCGCTGCGCAGCACCGAGAACTGAGTCCCCGAGGGCTGATTCTCCGAGAGCCGAGACGGCGGAATCACGGCGGAACCGCTCTCCCAGGCATAGGCGTCCCCGTTTTCGGGGAGTTCCCAGCTTGCGAGGTTATCCTCGCCGCAGTGCCCAAAAGGGACAAACCACAGCAGCTGCCGTGAGGGGAGAAACGGTTGTTCGCGCGCATCGGTGTCCTGCACGCCGCACACGTCCGACGAGGTCTGCTCGGGATAGCCACCGGGGCCCTGGTCCTCGCGGCCAGTGCCTGCGGGGGAAGCACGGCCCCGGGCCAATCCGGCGGCGGCGCGGACGGCGGCAAGCCGGGTGCGACCGCGGTGGCCGTGCCCGCCGCCACCGTGACGATCCTGCCGAAGGCCGGCGCGACCGGCGTCGACACGACCGGGACGCTGCACGTCAGCGCCGCGTCCGGGCGGCTCACCGCGGTGACCGTCACCGGCGCCGACGGCAGCACCGTCAGCGGCGCGATAACCGGAGACGGGACCGGCTGGACGCCCAGCGCGGTCCTGCACACCGGCACCCGCTACAGCGTGGTGGCCACCGCCGCCGACTCGCAGGGACGCACCACCACCCAGCGCTCCTCCTTCACCACGCTGACCCCGGCGGCCAGCGACATCGCCAACTTCAACATCAACCCCGGTGAGACCTACGGCGTGGGCATGGAGGTCTCGCTGCAGTTCAACGACCCGGTCTCGCAGCAGTACCAGGCGGACGTACTGAAGGCGGTCACTGTCACCGCGAACCCGTCCGTGGACGTCGAGGGCCACTGGTTCGGCGACAGCCGCGTGGACTTCCGTCCGCAGAACTACTGGGCGCCCGGCACCCAGGTCACCCTGCACCTGCACCTGGACGGCGTCCGCACCGGCTCGCAGGAGTACGGCCAGCAGGACAAGGACGTCAGCTTCACCGTCGGCCGCTACCAGGTCAGCGTGGCCGACAACAACGCGCACACCCTCACCGTCTACTCGGCCCCTGGCGTGGTCCGCCGGACGCTGCCGGCCAGCCTCGGCGACCCGCAGCACACCACCTGGAACGGCAAGATGGTGATCAGCGAGAAGTACTCGACCATCGACATGAACTCCCAGACGGTGGGCCTGGGCAGCGCGTACAACATCCCGGACGTCCCGCACGCCCAGCGGCTGACCACCTCGGGCACCTTCGTCCACGGCAACTACTGGCGTCCGGCCTCGACCTTCGGCAGCCAGAACACCAGCCACGGGTGCGTCGGCCTCCAGGACGTCCAGGGCGGCGGCGACCCGAACACGCCCGCGGCGTGGTTCTACGACAACTCGCTGATCGGCGACGTCGTCCAGGTCGTCAACGCGCCGGACGCGGTCGTCAGCCCGGACAACGGGCTGAACGGTTGGAACATGAGCTGGTCCGCCTGGACGTCCAACTGACCCGCTACCACTGAGCCCCCTGACCCGCTCCTCGTGATCGCCCCGGGCCCGCGTTAACATCGGTTCACTCTGCGCTCTACTCGGCGCTCTGCGCCCTTCTTCATCCCGCCCGGGGAGGCACGTACATGGACCGCTTCGTGACGCTCGAGGTCGACCAGGACGCCGTCGGTGTGATCCGGCTCGACCGCCCCAAGATGAACGCGCTCGACATCGCGATGCAGGACCAGCTCAAGGAGGTCGCCGAGGAGGCGTCCGCGCGTGCCGACGTGCGCGCCCTGGTGATCTGGGGCGGCGAGAAGGTCTTCGCGGCCGGCGCTGACATCAAGGAGATGCAGCGCATGGGCTACGCCGACATGGCGCTGCGCGGCGGCGCGCTCCAGGGCGCCTTCGACGCGGTGGCCCGGATCCCCAAGCCGGTGGTCGCCGCGGTCACCGGCTATGCCCTCGGCGGCGGTTGCGAGCTGACGCTCTGCGCGGACATCCGTGTCGCCGCGGAGAACGCCAAGTTCGGCCAGCCGGAGATCCTGCTCGGCATCATTCCGGGTGCCGGCGGCACCCAGCGGCTCTCGCGCCTGGTCGGCCCGGCCAAGGCCAAGGACCTGATCTTCACCGGCCGCATGGTCGACGCCGCCGAGGCCCACCGGATCGGCCTGGCCGACCAGGTCGTCCCCGCCGACGAGGTCTTCGCCACCGCGCACGCCTGGGCCGCGAAGCTGGCCGCCGGTCCCGCGCTCGCGCTGCGCGCCGCGAAGGAGGCCGTGGACCGCGGCCTGGAGACCGACCTGGACACCGGCCTGACCATCGAGCGGAACCTCTTCGCGGGTCTCTTCGCCACCGAGGACCGGGAGATCGGCATGCGGAGCTTCGTCGAGGAGGGCCCTGGCAAGGCCAAGTTCAACTGACGCGACCGGCTTCACCGGCCTCACCGGCTTCTCCGGTTTCCTCGGTTTTCACTGCATCCACTGGCTCCACTGACGCACCACGGCGAGGGGTGGCCGGTGGTCAACGACAGGTGTCAACTGTCGTCCCACCGGCCTCTGTTGTCCCGCTCTGCCGGGTTCACCGGGCTGAGCTGGGCGTATGCAAACCTCTTTGGCATATGCCCGAAGCAATAGATGATTTTTTGTCCATTCGCCTCCCCAGAGCGCTTCTGACGCGCCATCATTGCTCCATGGCAGTACAGGGCGAAGTGGTGCGGGCGCGGACAGTGATCAATGAGCGGGTGGATTCGGCCGATTCGGCCGTCTCCGTCGAGTTCGACGACGCCGCCCGGCTCCTTTCCCCGGAGGGCGACGGCAGCTGCCTGGTCGCCGCTCCGGGTGTCACCGCGCGCGCCCGCCGGCTCACCTTGTCCGCCCTGGAGTCCTGGGGACTGGGCGGACAAGGTGAGGTGGCGGAGCAGCTGGTGGCCGAGCTGGTGGCCAACGCGATCCGGCACACCGGCGGTCGCAGCTTCGTTCTGCGGGTGCTGCGCGGCTCCGGCCGCGTCCGCGTCGAGCTGCGCGACCCGTCGCGGGCGCTGCCGTGTCTGATCAAGGGAGACACCGAGGACGAGTCGGGGCGCGGCCTCCGGCTGGTCGATCTGCTCTCCGACCGCTGGGGCGTGGACCTGCTCTCGCGGGGCAAGTCCGTCTGGTTCGAGCTCAAGATCCGCGCAGCCGCGGCGGCGTAACCTCGGGCTCGGAGTGGAGTTCGAAGGGGCTCGGAACGTCATGCGGGGCCCCATGGATCCGTTGATCCTCGGGGCCCCTGCATTGGGCCGGGCAGCCAAGGGGGTGTTGCTGCCATGGCATCGGAAGCTCGGGTCAGAGGCGTTCCGGTCACCGACTATGGCACGAATCCCGGCATATGGGCAAAGTGCAAACCGGACCAATGGCGCTATTTCGTTATGGCGTGCCGTGGATCACAAGGCGCACTCCGCCATTTGCTTAGATTTCCCTTGTCTGCCACCTGGCAAACCTTGGATCTTTCGAGTAGATCTAAAGCTGTGTGTGCTGACCGCCTCAGTTCGTCCAGCCTGCCCAGCCGGTTCTCCCTGCGTGATGCGATCCGCGACCGGATCCGGCGCCAGGTCTATGCCACCGTCCACGGCGACGGCCTCGACTACGCCCGCTACGACCGGCCCGACGGCGATCCGGGCTTGTTCGGTCCGGACAGCATGGTCTGGCTGGTCCACGGTGACATGCCCGGCATGTTCACCGGCGGTATCGCGGCCCTGCTGCTGCAGTCGCTGCACCCGCTCGCCATGGCCGGGGTGGACCAGCACTCCGACTACCGCGAGCGCCCGATCGACCGGCTCAACGGCACGGCCGGCTTCGTCACCGTCACCAGCTACGGCGGAGCGGCGGAGGCGGAGGCCGCGATCGCCCGCGTCCGCCGGATCCACGAGCACGTCCGCGGCACGGCGCCTGACGGCCGCCCGTACGGCGCGGGCGACCCGGAGTTGCTGCGCTGGGTCCACGTCGCCGAGACCGGGTGCTTCCTGGCGGGCTACCAGCGTTACGCCCCACGGCCGTTGACCCGCTCCGAGCAGGACCGCTACTTCGCCGAGGTGGCCCTTCTGGCGGAGCGCCTCGGCGCGACGGACGTCCCGCACTCGCTCGCCGAGGTCCACGCCTACCTGGCCGAGGTCCGCCCCCAACTCGCCCTGACCGAAGCCGCATCGGCGGCCGTCGACTTCCTGCGCACGCCCGGCACGTTCGCCTCCGATCCCGGCAGCGCGGCGGCGATGCGGATCCTGGTCAACGGCGGGATCGACCTGCTGCCGGACTGGGCCCGGGCCCAACTCCGCCTCCCCGCACGGTCCGCGCTGGGCGTCACGGCGGTCCGCGCCTCCGTCCGCGCCCTGGCCGCGGCGCTGCGCTACGGCTGCGAGCCCTCCGACGTCATCACGACGGCCCGAGCGCGCGCTCTGCGACCCGCGCCAAGTGCCGGGCGAACATCCCCTCCGGATCCTCACTGACCCGTGTCAGCGCGACCATCGAGGTGATGATGACGTCGCACAGCTCCCTCTCCACGTCCTCCCACGTGTGCGAGGACCCCTTCCGCGGGTTCTGCCCGGTCGCCCCGATCACCGCCTCGGCGACCTCCCCGGCCTCCTCGGTGATCTTCAGGATCTGCAGAATGGTCCGGGTCTCGGCCGGGAGCTCGCTGTCCGTCGACAGCCAGCGCTCCAGCTCGGAGATCACGTTCCACGGGGAGTCAGTCACCGTGTCAGAGTAGAGGGCACCACTGATACCCGGTGCCCGTGGGGACCCGTGGGTGTCCGTCGGTACCCGCCAGCCGGAACTACAGTGCCGGGCATGAGGACCATCGGCCTGTTGGGCGGAATGAGCTGGGAATCGACCGCGGAGTACTACCGCGTCGTCAACGGGGGCGTCCGGGAGCGCCTCGGCGGGCTGCACTCCGCCCGGTGCGTGGTCTACTCGGTGGACTTCGCCGAGGTTGAGCGACTCCAGGTCGAGGGCCGCTGGGAGGAGGCTGGCGCGCTGCTCGCGGAGGCTGCCCGGTCGTTGGAGGCCGCCGGTGCGGAGATCGTGGTGCTGTGCACCAACACGATGCACAAGGTCGCCGACGCGATCACCGCGGCGGTCTCCGTCCCCCTGCTGCACCTCGCGGATGCCACCGCCGCCGCAGTCCGGGCCCAGGGGCTGCGCAGGGTCGGGCTGCTCGGGACCTCGTTCACCATGGAGCAGTCCTTCTACCGCGACCGCCTGGCGTCACACGGACTCGTGGTGGACGTCCCCGGGCCGGAGGCACGGGCGCTGGTCCATCACGTCATCTACGACGAGCTCTGCCTCGGCGTTGTCAACGACGCGTCGCGCGAGGCCTACCAGCAGGTCATCGCCGACCTGGTGGCCCTGGGCGCCGAGGGCATCGTGCTCGGCTGCACCGAGATCGAGCTGCTCGTCGGCCCCGAGGACAGCCCGGTCCCGGTCTTCGCCACCGCCCGCCTCCACGCCGAAGCCGCCGTGGACTTCGCGTTGGGGTGACCCCCGGTGCGGGCGTGCGGCCGGGAGCGGCCGCACGCCCGCACCGGGGCACGACGGGAAGGGCGGTGTGCTCAGAACTCCGCAGTCACCGTGACGCCGCTGAAGGACGTGTGGCCGTAGAGGCTGATGTAGCGCCAGCCGGGGGCCGTGTTGGTGACGGCGAGGGACTGGGTGGTACCAGTCCTGGTTGAGGACGCGGTGTGGAGGGCAGGGGAGGCCCAGGCCCTCGGGTCGTAGTAGAGGTATGCGGTCCCGCTGCCACCCGCGGTGCTGACGGTCAGGGTGGTCCGCCCGGCCGGGAGGTAGAGGTGCAGCTGTACCAGCCCG
Source organism: Streptacidiphilus sp. MAP5-3 (assembly GCF_041262505.1). Classification (NCBI taxonomy): domain Bacteria; kingdom Bacillati; phylum Actinomycetota; class Actinomycetes; order Kitasatosporales; family Streptomycetaceae; genus Streptacidiphilus; species Streptacidiphilus sp. MAP5-3. Next base: position 151,600 of record NZ_JBGCCL010000001.1, on the reverse strand, counting down.
TCGGCGTGGGCCGACTCGCCGGAGCGGGAGCAGTCGCGGCCCAGCAGTCGCGGGTCGGGTCCGGCGCAGCGGGGTGCGGCGACGGTGACGCGCTGCGAGGCGGTCGAGGTGCGGCCGTTGGTGTCGGTCACGGTGAGGGTGACCAGGTAGCTGCCAGGGGCCGCGTAGGTCTTCGCCGGAGTGGCTGCCGTCGAGCCGGTGCCGTCGCCGAAGTCCCAGGCATGGGAGGTGATCCGGGCCTTGCCCACGTCGGTGGACCGGTCGGCCAGCCGGAGCGTCAGGCCTGCGGTACTCACTCGGAAGGCGGCCGTCGGTGAGCCGGCCCCTGCGCACGCACCCGCCGCACAGGCGTCCAGCCATCGGTCGAAGTCGGCGTCGTAGCGGGTGCCGGGGGAGTGGTAGATGGCGTAGCCGCCCTGGTAGTCGCCGACCCGGAAGCGGGCGAGCATCTGCTGCACCACGGCGGGGTGGTTCTCGACCATGTACCGGACAGCCAGGTAGCCCCAGGGGTAGGTGCGGGTCACGTCGCTGTTCTCGTAGGTGTTCTGGAACAGCGTGCTCAGCGCATAGGTGTGCTTGGCCGCCTCGGCGACCGCCTCGGTGTCGGTGACGCCGCGATAGGTGTAGGAGACGTACTCGGCCACCCCCTCGATCCACCAGACGTCGGGGACGGCCGTCTCCGCGGTGAAGTCGCCGAGCATGTCGTAGCGGCCGTCGAGGTCGTGGGTGTACTCGTGGTTGAGGTTCCAGATCCGCGCGGCGAAGCCGTCGTCGGTCGGCTTCTGGTAGACGATCGAGAGCGGCCGGTTCTTCGGGTCGGTCGGGTCGCCGGTCAGGGTGATGCCGCCGTTGTCCGTGTCCACCCCGAAGAGCGCGCCAGCGTAGGTCTGGTAGTCGGTGGGGCTGGCGAAGACCACCATGGTCACGGTGGACTCGTGCTGGTGCGGCAGCGGCTGCCGTTCCTCGACCAGCTTCTGGAAGAACGGGTCCTGTCCGCGCAGGCTGGCACAGACGGCGGCGAGGTCGGCGGGCGTGAGCGCCTGGGCCTGGACGGTGTGGGTCGCGTCGCAGGTGTGGGTGACGGGCAGCGCGGCCAGGGTCAGCTGTCGGGGCAGGTCGCAGACGCCGTAGTAGCCGCACTGCGTCGGGTCCTCGCTGGCGGCGAGGTTGGCGACGCCGACCCAGAGGGGTGCGGTCCGGCCGGTGATCGACGAGGCCGCGAGCAGCCCCTTGACCAGGGGGCGCACCAGCGCCTGGAGCGCCTGGTGCTGTAGGAACCGGGCGGTCTCGACACCGGCGTTGGCATCCAGGAACGCGTCGGCGGTGCCGAGCAGGTCGGTGTGGCGCACGGTGAAGGCGTCGAGGGTGCTGACGACGGAGGGATCGGTGGTGACGGCGGCGACGAAGTCCGGGAACTGGTGGCCGCGGTAGAGCGGGGTGAAGACGTCGTTGACGAAGTCGACCATGTACGGGGAGGCGTTGTACGCGGCGCTGTAGCCGTTCAGCACCCGTTGGTAGAGGCCTAGGTAGCGGGCCTGGAGGCCAGCGCTGTCGGTCAGCGTGACGACGTCGCCCGCGACCTGGCCGTTGGCGTCGCTGACGTCGGTGAAGTGCGCCGAGGCGGTGAACGCGTCGATGCCTGCGGCGACCGCCGAGGTCAGGGCCGCGCCGTAGCCGCCGACGTCGGCGCTGTCGTTGTACTGGACGTAGTAGCCGGCGCGCAGGAAGAGCACCAGTTGCCAGATGCCGGTGGCGTCGTCGCCCGCGTACGAGGCGGACGCCGTGGTGAAGGCGTCGGCCACGCTCACCATCTGGTTCTCGCGGAAGATCGCTCCTGCTTCCGGGCCGGTGACCCCGAAGAGGGTGTTGAGGCAGTCGGTCGTCGCGGACTCGACGAAGGAGACCAGGGCCGTACCGCTGCGCCCACCGAAGTCCGCGGGAGTGCAGGACGCGGTCGAACCCTGCCCGCTGCTGGGCCGGGTGCCCGTCGGGAAGGTGGTCGGAGAGGTCGGCGGACTGTACGGCGGGAGCTGAGCGGCGGTCAGCCGCCCGGTCTGGACCGCCGCCTGGTCTCCGGCTCCGCTCGTACGTGTGCCCGTCGGGGGCAGCGGGCGATCCGGCCCGGCGGTGGCGACAGGGCTCGTGGCGGCGGTTCGGCCGGCTGTGCCGGTGACCGTGCCGTCGGCTCCGGCAGCCACGGCCGGGGGTGCGAGCAGTCCGGCCACGGCGGTACCGGCGGCCAGAACGAGAGCCAGTAATCCAGGCAGGGGGAAGTGGTGACGCATCGTCACTCCTTGGGGAAAGCGGACGGATGCGCCTCTGAAGAGATGCTGAGGCGTGCATGGCACCGTCTCATCGGTGCCGGGTCGGCCACAATAAGGTGTGACATGCTACTTGTCCGGGGTCTGCCATAACATCCCGGTGCGCAGGGGTCAGCTCCGAGTCGCCCACGCCTGGAAGTGCGCTGCCTGCGCGATCAGGTCCCGGTAGGACGCGGACGCCGCGCCGACGAGTGTCTCGGCCAGCTCGTCACAGACGCCGTCCCGTCGCCAGACGAGCAGATATCGGCACCACAATGGGGTGCCCTCCAGCGGCTTGACCCGCACGCCGGTGATCGGCCGCAGTGTCGCCTGCACCACCGATACCCCGAGGCCCGCGGCGATCATGCGCTGCAACTGCAACTGGTCGCCCAGGAACTCGTGCACCGTGGCGGGGGAGAACCCGGCCTGCGCACAGGCGCGGTGGAACACGCCGGGCCAGCCCGCTCCGTCGTCGGGTGTGGCGAACCAGGCGTCCTCCGCCAGGTCGGACAGTGCGATCTCGGTCCGGTGGCGCAGCCGGTGGCGGGCGGGCAGTGCGACGAAGGACGGCTCGGTCACGATTCCACGGTGTCGGACCGCGTCCGAGTGGCGCAGCTCCTGGCCCGGGTAGTCGGCGGCGATCCCGGCGTCCAACTCGCCGCGCTCCAGCAGCGCGACGATCTCCGAGGAGGCGTAGACGCTGCTCAACTGCAGGGCCAGCTCGGGTACGCGGCTGCGCAGTCGCGCCACCAGGCCCGGCAAGACGGGCGAGTTGGTGGCCGCCAGCCGTAGGGTTCGCCGGGCCTCCGCAGCTGCTGCATCCAACGCCTCCGGGATCGGGCGGCGGCCGATCCCGGCCATCCGCGTCAGCACGTCCCGCGCCCGGCCCAGCACCTCCGCGCCGTACCGCGTCGGCTCGACGCCCCAGGAGTTGCGCTCGAACAGTGGAGCATCGAAGTGCTGCTCGATCCGCCGGAGTTGCGTGCTGAGCGCCGGTTGCGAGTACCCGAGCACGGCGGCTGCCCGGCTCACACTCCCTGCGTCCGCTATCGCACACAACACCCGCAGATGCCGCACCTCCAGCTCCACCCGCGCCCCTTCCGCCTTCACGCGCCGACCGGCGCCCGCACCGGCGCGCCCGGACCGCGACGGCCCGGCTCCACGGAGCGTAGCCAGGCCTCGCGGGGGTCCGGACCCGCCGAAAGGCTGCTGATCAACGCAGGTTGGGGGATGAACCGGGGGAGTCGCGTGGCACGGCCACCTCTGCGTCACCGGTCCGGCGGCACCACCGGACCGGTGACCGGCGCCAGGCTGGGTCCCGATGCGCCGAGTGCCGGTGCCCGGCTAGCGATCGTGCAGAAGCGCGGGACGCGTGACCGGCACGATGGTCAGCAGGGTTTCCAAGCCTTTGAAGTCGTCGGGGTTGGTGGTGAACAAGGGGAGGTCCTCGGCGACGGCGATGGCGGCGATCATCAGGTCGGCCACGCGCCTTCGCGGTTTGCGGCCAGCGCCGATCACAGCAGCGCAGATCCGTCCGTAGATGCGTGCGGCCTCGGTATCGAAGGGAATGGGATCGAATTCATTCTCGGCACGCTGAAGGACGTCGAGCCGACGCGCCCGCTCCGCGTATTCGTCGTAGTCGCCCTGCTCCTCGTTCCGTCGGACCTCGTGCGGCCCGGCGGACAGTTCCGCCAGAGTGATCGCGCTGATGGCCACCTCAGTCGGCAGCTCGGCCGGGTCCACCCAGCGGCGCAGGATCATGATGTTGGTGTCGAGAAGACCCCGCTCGTGCTCAGCGGGCATAGGGATCGTCCATCTCCTGCGCGGCTGTGACGTCCTGATCCGCCCGGAAGGCATCCAGGGAGATGTCGGGTGCGCTCCGCGACATCGCAGCGAATTCTGCCCGGGGAACGAAGCGCCTGCGTCGCTTCAGCGGGATCAGCTCTCCGATCCGGCGGCCGTCACGGGTGACCGTGAACGACTGGCCGGCCTCGACGGCGTCCATGATCTCTCTCGACCTGCTGCGCAGGTCCCGCTGGGTGATCTCCGGTTGCGCTGCCATGCCATCAGACTAGCGATGTGTGCCACGTGGTGCTACGGGGTTGCACTCGGTTCGGGCACAAGGCCACGACCCCGATGAGAACGCCCAAGGCTCTTGTGTGCGTCCAGGAAGGCCCTGGTCGGCAACTGTCCGCCCAGGGCCTCCTCAGGGACTCCGCGTCGTGCACACAGGGAAGGCCCCGACAGTCCTGGATGACGCGAAGTTGCAGATCAGGGTGTGTTTCGTCAGCACTCGATGACGTTGACCGCGAGGCCGCCGCGCGAGGTCTCCTTGTACTTGACCTTCATGTCGGCGCCCGTCTCCTTCATGGTCTTGATCGCCTTGTCGAGGGAGACGTGGTGGCGCCCGTCGCCGCGCAGCGCCATCCGGGCTGCGGTGACGGCCTTCACGGCCGCCATGCCGTTGCGCTCGATGCACGGGATCTGGACCAGGCCGCCGACCGGGTCGCAGGTGAGGCCGAGGTTGTGTTCGATGCCGATCTCGGCGGCGTTCTCGACCTGTTCGGGCGTGCCGCCGAGGACCTCGGCGAGGCCGCCGGCGGCCATGGAGCAGGCGGAGCCGACCTCGCCCTGGCAGCCGACCTCGGCGCCGGAGATGGAGGCGTTCTCCTTGAAGAGCATGCCCACCGCGCCCGCTGCGAGCAGGAAGCGGACGATGCCGTCCTCGTCAGCACCCGGAATGAAGTTCAAGTAGTAGTGCAGCACCGCCGGGATGATGCCGGCCGCTCCGTTGGTCGGCGCGGTCACCACCCGGCCGCCCGCCGCGTTCTCCTCGTTGACCGCCATCGCGTAGAGGGTGACCCACTCCATCGCGTTGGCCGGGCCGATGCCCTCGACGCGCAGCGCCCGCGCTGCCGATGCCGCGCGGCGGCGGACCTTGAGGCCTCCCGGGAGGATGCCCTCGTGGTGCATGCCGTTGCGGACGCACTCCTGCATCACGGCCCAGATCTCCAGCAGGCCCGCCCGGATCTCCGCTTCGCTGCGCCAGGCCTTCTCGTTCTCCAGCATGAGGGAGGAGATGGACAGGCCGGTCTCGGCGGTCAGGCGGAGGAGATCGGCGCCGGTGCGGAACGGGTACGTGAGCACGGTGTCGTCGAGCTTGACGCGGTCCGCGCCGATCGCGTCCTCGTCGACGACGAAGCCGCCGCCGACCGAGTAGTAGGTCTTCTCCAGCAGCGGCACGCCCGCCGCGTCGTAGGCGCACAGCGTCATGCCGTTGGCGTGGTAGGGAAGGGACCGACGCCGGTGCAGGATCAGCTCGTTGTCCGGGTCGAAGGCGATCTCGTGGGTGCCCAGCAGCGAGATCCGCTTGGTCTCCTTGATCCGCGCCACGTCCAGGTCGGCCTGCTCGATGTCGACCGTGCGCGGCGAGTTGCCTTCCAGGCCGAGCAGCACCGCCTTGGGTGTGCCGTGGCCGTGGCCGGTCGCGCCGAGGGAACCGAAGAGCTCGGCCCGCATCGCGTGGACGTCCGTCAGCAGGCCCTCGGACTTCAGGCGGCGCGCGAAGATCCGGGCCGCCCGCATCGGGCCGACCGTGTGCGAGCTGGACGGGCCGATGCCGATGGAGAAGAGGTCGAAGACGCTGATGGCCACGAGGACGCCCTTGTCTTGTGGGTGGGGCAGGAAACTGCGCGGGAGGGTGCGAGCGGTGTCATGGGTAGGGGCACCGCGCGCACTGTCTGGTTCCAGTGTGCGCGGTGCCCCCACCTTTCAGGGATCACGTCAGGGATGACGAATCCCCTACCGGAGGCTTACAGGTCCGGGTACAGCGGGTGCTTCGCGGCCAGCGCGCTCACGCGGGCGGACAGTTCGGCCGCCTTGGCGTCGTCGAAGGACGGCTTGAGGGCCTCGGCGATGATGTCGGCGACCTCGCGGAAGTCCTCGGCCTTGAAGCCGCGGGTGGCCAGCGCCGGGGCGCCGATCCGCAGGCCGGAGGTGACCATCGGCGGACGCGGGTCGAACGGCACCGCGTTGCGGTTGACCGTGATGCCGACCGCGTGCAGGCGGTCCTCGGCCTGCTGGCCGTCCAGCTCGGACTTGCGCAGGTCCACCAGGACCAGGTGCACGTCCGTGCCGCCGGACAGCACGGAGACGCCCGCCTCGACCGCGTCCGGCTGGGTCAGCCGCTCGGCGAGGATCTTGGCGCCCTCGAGGGTGCGGCGCTGGCGGTCCTTGAACTCCTCCGAGGCGGCGACCTTGAAGGACACGGCCTTGGCGGCGATCACGTGCTCCAGCGGACCACCCTGCTGGCCCGGGAAGACCGCGGAGTTGATCTTCTTGGCGTACTGCTCCTTGCAGAGGATCACGCCACCGCGCGGACCGCCCAGGGTCTTGTGCGTGGTGGTGGTGACCACGTCCGCGTAGGGCACCGGGGACGGGTGCAGCCCGGCGGCGACCAGGCCCGCGAAGTGGGCCATGTCGACCATGAGCAGCGCGCCGACCTCGTCGGCGATCCGGCGGAACTCGGCGAAGTCCAGCTGGCGCGGGTAGGCGGACCAGCCGGCAATGATCAGCTTCGGGCGGTGCTCCTTGGCCAGACGCTCGACCTCGGCCATGTCGACCAGGCTGGTCTCGGCGTCCACGTGGTAGGCCACCACGTTGTAGAGCTTGCCGGAGAAGTTGATCTTCATGCCGTGGGTCAGGTGGCCGCCGTGGGCCAGGTCCAGACCGAGGATGGTGTCCCCGGGCTTGATCAGCGCGAACATCGCGGCGGCGTTGGCCTGCGCGCCGGAGTGCGGCTGGACGTTGGCGTGCTCGGCGCCGAACAGCGCCTTGATGCGGTCGATCGCGAGCTGCTCGACCACGTCGACGTGCTCGCAGCCGCCGTAGTAGCGGCGGCCGGGGTAGCCCTCGGCGTACTTGTTGGTGAGCACCGAGCCCTGGGCCTCCAGAACCGCCACGGGGGCGAAGTTCTCGGAGGCGATCATCTCCAGGGTGGACTGCTGCCGGTGCAGCTCGGCGTCCACCGCGGCGGCGACCTCGGGGTCGAGGCTGTGCAGGGACTGGTTCAGGACGGTCATGACGGTGAGATCCCTCAGGTCGTCGGTCGTCGGACGTCGTGTTGGCGGACGTCGGTTGTCAGCCGCCGGAGTTCACTCGCCGAACTGGGCGGTGTACTCGTCGGCGCTGAGCAGACCCTCGGGCTCGCCGGCAAGGCGCAGCTTGAACAGCCAACCGCCGGTGAACGGCTCGGAGTTGACCAGCGCCGGGTCGTCGACGACGGCCTGGTTGACCTCGACGACCTCGCCCGTGGCCGGGGTGTAGAGGTCGCTGACGGACTTGGTCGACTCCAGCTCACCGCAGGTGTCGCCGGCGGTGACGGTGGCGCCGACCTCGGGGAGGTCGACGTAGACCACGTCACCGAGCGCGTCGGCGGCGAAGGCGGTGATGCCCACCGTCGCCACGCCGTTCTCGGCGCCGGTCAGCCACTCGTGCTCCTTGCTGTACGTGAGGTGCTGGGGGTTGCTCATGACGTGATTCTCCCGGATGAGGTGTGGGTACGGCGAAACGGGGGTTGGGACCCCGGGAAGTGTTCTCCGAGGTCGACCGGTAGGTCGACGCTCGGGAGCGTGTGTGGCGGGCGTGCGGCGGACGCGGGTCGGACTACCGCGCGCGCTTGTAGAACGGCAGGGCGACGACCTCGACCGGCTCGTGCGTGCCGCGCACGTCGACGAAGACGGAGGCGCCCGGCGTGGCGTGGGCGGCGTCGACGTAGGCCATGGCGATCGGCTTGCCCAGCGTCGGGGACGGGGCGCCGGAGGTGATCGAGCCGATCACCGTGCCCTCGGCGTCCACCACGTTCATCTCGGCGCGCGGCACGCGGCGGCCGGGGGAGACCAGGCCGACCAGCACCCGCGGCGGGCTGGCGAGCGCCTGCTCGGCGGCCTTCTCCAGCGCCTCGCGGCCGACGAACGCGCCGTCGTTGGTGGTCTTGTCGAAGCGGACCACGCGGCCCAGACCGGCGTCGAACGGGGTCAGCGCGGTGGTGAGCTCGTGGCCGTAGAGCGGCATCCCGGCCTCCAGGCGCAGGGTGTCGCGGCAGGAGAGGCCACAGGGGATCAGGCCGTAGGAGGAGCCGGCCTCGGTCAGCGCGGTCCACACGTGGGCGGCGTCGGCGGGGGCGAGGAAGAGCTCGAAGCCGTCCTCACCGGTGTAGCCCGTCCGGGCCAGCAGGGCCGGGCGACCGGCCACGGTGGCGGGCAGGGCGGTGTAGTACTTCAGGCCCGGCAGGTCGGCGTCGGTCAGCGAGCCGAGGATGGCGGGGGAGTTCGGGCCCTGGACGGCGATCAGCGCGTAGGCGTCGCGGTCGTCGCGCACGGTGGCGTCGAAGCCGTCGGCGCGGGCGGTCAGCTCGTCGAGGACCAGCTGGGCGTTGGAGGCGTTGGCGACGATCATGAACTCGGCCTCGCCGGTGCGGTAGACGATCAGGTCGTCCAGGATGCCGCCGTCCGCCGCGCAGATCATGGTGTAGCGGGCCTTGTTGACCGCGAGCGCGGAGACGAAGCCGACCAGCGCGTGGTCGAGCATCTCGCCCGCCTGCGGACCGGAGACGGTGATCTCGCCCATGTGCGAGAGGTCGAAGAGACCGGCCTTGGTGCGGACGGCGAGGTGCTCCTCGCGCTCACTGCCGTAGCGCAGCGGCATGTCCCAGCCGGCGAAGTCGGTCATGGTGGCGCCGAGGGAGCGATGGAGGCTGTCCAGCGCGGTCAGGCGGAGAGACATTCGGTGATCTCCTAGCAATCAGGGCATGCTGCGGCAGGGCCCTCCCCGTCTGTCGCTGCGACCTGAGAGCTTCACCGCGCCGACGCGCGGGGCGTGGGCGGCTTGCACCGTGGGTGGACCAGCGCGGTACGGAGCCACGACGCGGACGGTGTCGTCCGCGCCCTCTCCGTCGCTTCCTGCGACTGGTCGCTTTCCAGAACTGCCTCGCCCGTGCGGTGTGGTGCCTGAGAGATTCGGGGGAGGCCTTGCTCCTTCGGCGCCGGCGAACTCCCACTGCGCAACCGCTGGTACGGGTGGGTGCAGGGGTGTCGCCGAGCTCTCCCGCGCGGGTTCGAACGGCCGGTATGCAATTGTGGGTGCGCTCATCATGGCATGGCGCCTGGACTGTGGCGAACAGGCTGCGATCCGGCAGCGACACAGCTGAGAACCGGCAAAAGGCCGCGAACGGGCACAACGGGCGTAACGGGCGGAGGCAGACGGTGGAGCAGTACGCGGGCATCCCGCAGCAGGGCGTGCAGCACGGCGTGCAGCCGGGGAGCTGGCCGGAGAACGAGCTGGAGCAGGTGCTGGCCGCGTCGGTCGGTGATCCCGGGGCCACGCCCCGGGTGATGGAGGTGCTGGGCCGCAGCCAGGTCTGGGTCCCGCTGCCCGCCGGGCCGACCCGGGACGGCACCACACTCGACATGCCCACCACCGAGCTGGCCGGGCAGCCGTTCGTCCCGGTCTTCAGCTCGGAGTCGCAGCTGCGCGCCGTCGCGGGCGACGCCATGTCGTACGCGATCGCGCCGGTACGCGAACTGGCCCGTGGGCTGCCGCAGGGCGTCGGCATCGCGGTGAACCCTGAGGGCGCGGTCGGCCTGCCGGTCCCCGCCGCCGGCGTCCCGGACCTCTGCGGCGGCGGTGACGAGGGCGTCCGCGCCACGGCGTGGGAGCCGGAGGCGCACGAGGAGCCGTACGACTTCCTGGCCGCCGCGGCGAGCGAACTCGCCGTGCTGCCCGTGGTGCTGACGGCACGACGGGCTCTGGTGCAGGTCGAGGGCGACGCGCCGAAGCTGTTCGTGGGCGTGCAGTTGGCCCGGTACGAGCCGGGCGACCACGAGGCGGTGGGCCTGGCCCTCGGTCGCGCGCTGGGCGTGGCCCCGCTGGGGTACGAGGTCTCCCTGATCCTGCTGGACGTGGTGGCCGAGGACCCGACCGTGCAGTGGATGCTGTCGACGGTCGCCCCCTTCTACGCGCAGGGGTGACCGAGGCGCAGCCCTGAGGTGAAGCGGTGACCGGTGAGGCGTAGGGAGGAGCTCCCTACGCCTCGGCCGTCCTACGCCTCACGCGCCCTACGCCTCACCCGTCTGCGAGCTGCCGCGGTGCCAGGCACGGGGTGCGCGCAGGTTGTAGTGCAGCGCCAGCATCCGCAGCCCGAAGGCGACCAGCGTGGCAGCGGTCCCGGTCACGGCGTTGAGGTCGCCGAAGGCGATGAGCGCGGCGGTGATGCCCGCTCCCAGCATCGCCGGGACCGCGTAGAGCGACCGGTCCCAACGCAGCAGCGACGGCGTCTCCATGGCCAGCAGGTCGCGGAGGACGCCGCCCCCGACCGCGGTGATCATCCCGAGTGCCACGGACGCGATCACGCCCAGGCCGAAGTCGTGCGCCTTCGCGGTCCCGGTGACGGAGAACAGGCCCAGGCCCAGGGCGTCGAGGGTCTGCACGGTGCGGTTGATCCGGGTGACCTCGGGGTGGAGGAAGAAGACCACCGCCGCGGCGATCAGCGGGGTGACGAAGTAGCCGGTGTTGGTGAACGCCGCCGGCGGTACGGCGCCGATCAGTTCGTCGCGGATGACCCCGCCGCCGAGCGCCGTCGCCTCGGCGAGCACCGCCAGTCCGAACACGTCGAAGTTCTTGCGTACCGCCAACAGGCTGCCGGACAGGGCGAAGACGAAGATGCCGGAGATGTCGAGCACCTGTTCGACGTCGGGGGCGAAGATCTGGGAAGCCACGTCGCCTTTTCTACAGGGTGCGACGCGATGGTCGGGGGAGCGCTGGGCCGGGCGTGCGCCTGCACAGCCTGTGCACAGCCGTCCCGAAGCCAGCGCGCGGCCTTCTTTGAATCTTTCCAAAGAGGGGCTTTTTGAATGTGTCCATTCATCTTTCCCCGAGCCTTGGTCCCACGCGCCCCAGAAAGCCCATTCGTCTCACATGGTGAATCGCGGAACGTTTCTTGGCATTGAGCACCATCGGAAGGGGTGTCTCCGACAAATGCTGGCAAATCGGGCATAACACCCGACCGCATGCACCCCGTTTGCGCCGTGTCAAGGCTATATATGGCACCAAAACGGACATTGGATCACAACAGCTGTATCTCGCATGATCTCATTCTGGTTTCGGCGGGTCACGGCCTCTTGAGCAGAGAAAAGCCACGTGCATAGAGTCCCCTCACCGCGCCGCGCCATGCACACCTGAACTGAGATCCGGGGATGTCCGCACCATGACCAAGCAACCCCAACCGACCGATCCCGCAGGGGAATCGTCGACCCTCGTGGCTGATCCAACGGCCGAACAAGAGGCTCCGGCGGTCCAGGGGGACTCCTCCGCAGGCCGTTCTCCTGCACGGATGGCCTGGACGCGACTGAAGCGCGACCGTGCCTCGATGATCGCTCTGGTCGTCACCGTGCTATTCATTCTGGCTGCCGTTTGCTCGCCTCTTCTCTCCACTTTGGAGGGCTGGGGGCCGATACAGCCCGACCTGAAGGCCATCAATCCGGACACGGGTAATTTCCCGATCGGTTCATTGGGTGGCGTCAGTGGTCACCACTGGCTCGGAGTCGAGCCCGGAACCGGTTTCGACGTGTTCGCCCGGCTGATCTACGGTCTCCGGACGTCGCTGATCGTGGCGATTACCGCGGCGGTCATCTCGACGGTTATCGGCGTGGTGGTCGGCCTTGCGGCGGGCTACTTCGGCGGCAAGATCGACACCGCGCTCAACTGGATCATGAACGTCATGCTCGCGTTCCCGCAGCTGCTGTTCATCATCGCCGTGACGCCGGTGATCACCAACGCCTTCACCACCAACTCCCACGGCGGCACCAGCGAGACGCTGCAGCTCAGCGCCATCATCGCGATCATCGCCCTCTTCGCCTGGGCCTACACCGCCCGACTGGTGCGCGGTCAGGTGCTCTCCCTGCGTGAGCGGGAGTTCATCGACGCGGCACGGATCATGGGCGCCGGCTGGCGGCACATCCTGTTCAAGCAACTGCTGCCGAACCTCTGGGCGCCGATCCTGATCTCCTTCGCGCTGGCGGTGCCGATCAACATCGCCACCGAGGCGGCCCTCTCCTTCCTGGGCGTCGGCGTCGTCCCGCCGAACCCGGACCTGGGCGGGATGCTCAACGCGGCCACCCAGTACTACCTGTACGACCCGACGTACCTGGCCGTACCCGGCCTCGCTCTCCTGGTCATCGTCCTGGCCATGAACCTCCTGGGTGACGGCGTCCGCGACGCGCTCGACCCGCGGGCCAACCGCAGCTGAACTTCCGCACCTCCGGGCCGATCCGTCGGCCGGGCGAGGCGGGGCAACCAAGAAGACAAGAGGAGACCCACCCATGATGCGCAGCAAGCGCACGGTCACCATGACCGCTATCGCGATATCCGTCGCCTTGGGGGCCAGCGCCTGTGGTGGCGGCGGAAGCACCACTGGTGGAGCGCCGACCAAGGGCGGCACCCTGCTGTACTACGCGCCCAGCGACTTCGACCACATCGACCCGGGGCGTACCTACACCACCCAGGGCCAGAACATCGGCCGCGAGATCTACCGCTCGCTGACCGGTTGGACCCAGCCGTCCGACCAGCCGGACGCCACCCCGAAGCTCGTGGGTGACCTGGCGACCGACACCGGCACCGCCAGCAACGGCGACAAGACCTGGACCTTCCACATCCGTCCGGGCGTCAAGTGGCAGGACGGCTCGACCGTCACGGCCTACGACGTCAAGTACGGCGTCGAGCGCACCTTCGACCCGGACCTGTCCGGTGGCCCGACCTACGCGCAGCAGTGGCTGGCCAACGACAAGAGCTACAAGGGCCCGACGAAGAGCGGCGACCTGGCCGCGATCCAGACCCCCGACGCCAGCACGATCGTCTTCCAGCTGAGCACCCCGGTCAACGACTTCAACGAAGCGACCGCGATGTCGGACTTCTCGGCGGTGCCGAAGGCCCACGACACGGGTGCCACCTACGACACGCACGTGTGGTCGGACGGCCCCTACGAGCTGAAGTCGTACACCCAGAACAAGGAACTCATCCTGGTCAAGAACCCGGAGTGGTCGAAGTCCGTCGACCCGCTGCGGGACCAGAACGTCGACGAGATCGACGTCAAGATGGGCCAGGACATGGCGTCCATCGACCAGCTGATGAAGGCCGACGGCACGGACGCGCAGAACGCGATCATCGAGGACCCGATCGCGGGCACCGACCTGAACTCCTTCGTCAACGACCCGACGCTGCAGTCGCGTCTGCACAAGGTCGCCGCCCCGGGCACCAACTACATGGCCATCAACACCACCACGGTGAAGAGCCTCCAGGTCCGCCAGGCGATCGAGTACGCGATCAACAAGCAGACCGTCCGCGGTGCCTTCGGTGGTTCGGCCTACGGTCCCTACGCCACGGTCTTCCTGCCGCCGGGCACCGCCGGTCGCCAGGACAACGCCGCGCCGTACGGCAGCAACCCGGCCGGTGACCTGACCAAGGCCAAGGCGCTCATGGCGCAGGCCGGCGTCAAGAACCTGACCCTGTCGCTGGCGGTCGAGGCGACCCCGACCCAGGGCAAGGTCGCCACCGCGATCGCGACCTCGCTGGCGCAGATCGGCATCACGGTCAACATCAAGCAGATCGACCGTGGTTCCTACTTCAACACGGTCGGGAACCTGTCCAACCACTTCGACCTGATCTGGGGTGACTGGATCGCCGACTGGCCGAACGCCAGCACGATCCTGCCGCCGCTCTTCGACGGCCGCCAGATCATCCCCCAGGGCAACCAGGTCTTCTCGCAGCTGCAGGACCCGGCCGCCGAGAAGCAGATGGACAACATCAACCAGATGGCCGACCCGAACCAGGCCAACGCCGCCTGGGGCGCGCTCGACACCCAGCTGCTGCAGAACGACGCCGCGGTCGTCCCGCTCGTCTACATGACCTTCTACGAGCTGCAGGGCAAGAACGTCGGCGGTCTGACCAACGACACCGAGCTCGCCGAGATGAACCTCGCGCACGTCTTCGTGAAGCAGTAACACCTCCGGGTCCGGGCGGCGGCGTACCCGCTGCCGCCCGGACCCACGTCCGAACCATCACTCCGCGCGCAGGTCACACCCGGCCGCCCGAAGCGAGAGGGAGGCGGGCCAGGCAGAGCCCGGTCCAAGCACCACATGACTCGTTATCTGATTCGGCGCTTGCTCAGCGCCTTCACCATCATCCTGATGGTCAGCCTCGTTACCTTCCTCATCTTTTTCGCGGTGCCGAGCAACCCGGCCGTCCTGGCTTGTGGCAAGGCCTGCAACCCGGGCCGCATCCTGGAGATCAAGCACTCCCTGGGACTCGACAAGAGCCTCTTCACGCAGTACTTCGAGTTCCTCAAGGGCATCTTCGCCGGCCGGACCATCGGCGACGGGCCCCTGGCGGTCCAGTGCCCGGCTCCCTGCCTGGGCATCTCGTTCCACGACGACTCCAACGTCTTCGACACCCTGATGAACCGTCTGCCGGCGGACATCTCGCTGGCGGCCGGTGCGGCTGTGGCCTTCCTCATCACCGGTGTCGGCCTCGGCATCCTCGCGGCCGTCCGCAAGGGCAAGCTGGTGGACAAGCTCGCCGTCGGACTGGCGATGGTCGGTATCTCGCTGCCGATCTACTTCCTCGCGCTGGTGCTGCAGTACGCCTTCGTGGACAAGTGGCAGCTGCTGCCGACCCCCAACTACTCCCCGATCACGCAGGGCTTCGGCCAGTGGTTCCAGGGCCTTCTGCTCCCCTGGGCCTCGCTGACGATCGGCTTCCTCGCCTACTACACCCGGCTCACCCGCTCCAGCATGCTGGAGACCCTGGGCGAGGACTTCATCCGCACCGCCCGTGCCAAGGGCCTGGGTCAGCGAACCCTGGTCTTCAAGCACGCGCTGCGTGCCGCGATCACGCCGATCGTCACCATCTTCGGCATGGACTTCGCCACCCTGGTGGGCGGCTCGGCAGTCATCACCGAAAGCGTCTTCGGCATCCCCGGCATCGGTCAGCTGGCCGTCCAGGCCGTGGAGAACGTCGACCTCCCCGTCATCATGGCCACCACGCTCTTCGCCGCCGTGGCCGTCGTGCTTGCCAACGTCGTCGTCGACGTGGTGTACGGCATCATCGACCCCCGCGTCCGCCTCGCCTGAAGCCGGGCCAGAACCATCCGGCGCGGGTCGGCGATCCCGACCCCCTGTCGACTGAGGAACTACCAGTGGCCATCGAAATCTCGCCGCAGACCGTCCCCGTCAGCCCGCCGTCGACCTTCCTGGAGGTGCGCGACCTGAAGGTGCACTTCCCGACCGAGGACGGGCTCGTCAAGTCCGTGGACGGGGTCTCCTTCAGCCTGGAGCACGGCAAGACCCTGGGCATCGTGGGCGAGTCCGGCTCCGGAAAGTCCGTCACCAGCCTTGCCCTGCTCGGTCTCCACAAGGGAACGCGGGCGAAGGTCTCCGGCGAGATCTGGCTGGACGGCGACGAGCTCGTCGCGCTCGACGAGCGCGAGATGCGCCCGCTGCGCGGCAACAAGGTGTCCATGATCTTCCAGGACCCGCTCTCCGCGCTCCACCCGTTCTTCACGGTGGGCGCGCAGATCGCCGAGGCGTACCGGGTCCACCACAAGGTCTCCAAGAAGGAGGCCAACGTCCGCGCGGTCGACATGCTCAAGCGCGTCGGCATCCCGCAGCCGGAGCGCCGTGCGAAGAGCTACCCGCACGAGTTCTCCGGCGGTATGCGCCAGCGCGCCATGATCGCCATGTCGCTGGTCTGCGACCCGCAGCTGCTGATCGCCGACGAGCCGACCACCGCCCTGGACGTCACCGTCCAGGCGCAGATCCTGGACCTGATCCGGGACCTGCAGGAGGAGTTCGGCTCGGCGGTCATCATCATCACCCACGACCTGGGCGTGGTCGCCGAGATCGCCGACGACATCCTGGTGATGTACGGCGGCCGGCGTATCGAGTACGGCAGTGTGCGCGAGGTGCTCAAGGCCCCCGAGCACCCGTACACCTGGGGTCTGCTCCAGTCGATGCCGCACCTGGGTGGCGACGTCAACGAGCGGCTCAACCCGATCCCGGGGTCCCCGCCCAGCCTGATCAACCTCCCGAGCGGTTGCGCCTTCAACCCCCGATGCGCGTTCAAGGGCCAGGTGCCGGACGGACGTTGCATGTCGGAGCGGCCCGAGCTGCTCCCGGTCCTCGACTCGGACCGCCACATCGCGGCGTGTCACCTCAGCGGGGAAAGCAAGATCGAGATCCGCAAGGCCGCGAAGTAAGCCGCGGACGAACAGGAGCATGCCGTGAGCACCACCGACACCATTCCTGGCCCCCGCGAAGGGGCCACTCCGGGGGCATCCGAGGGCGAGTCGCTGCTTGAGGTCAAGGACCTCAAGATGCACTTCCCGATCCGTCAGGGCATCGTCTGGCAGCGGCAGATCGGCGCGGTCAAGGCCGTCGACGGTCTCGACTTCAGCGTCAACGCCGGCGAGTCGCTCGGCCTCGTGGGTGAGTCGGGCTGTGGCAAGTCGACCACCGGCCGACTCGTCACCCGTCTGCTGGAGCCGACCGGCGGCAGCATCCGCTTCGACGGCGAGGACATCACGCACAAGCGCGTCTCCTCGATGCGGGCCGCCCGGCAGAACCTGCAGATGATCTTCCAGGACCCGTACTCGTCGCTGAACCCGCGGCACACGGTCGGGACCATCATCGAGACCCCGATGAAGCTCAACGGGATCAACCCCGAGGGCGGTCACCGCAGGCGTGCCAAGGAGCTGCTGGAGATCGTCGGTCTCAGCCCCGAGCACTACAACCGCTACCCGAACGAGTTCTCGGGCGGTCAGCGCCAGCGCATCGGCATCGCCCGCGCGCTCGCGCTCAAGCCGAAGCTGATCGTCGCGGACGAGCCGGTCTCCGCGCTGGACGTGTCCATCCAGGCGCAGGTGGTCAACCTGCTCCAGGACCTGCAGCGCGAGTTCAACCTGGCGTTCGTCTTCATCGCGCACGACCTCGCGGTGGTCCGCCACTTCTCCGAGCGCGTCGCGGTGATGTACCTCGGCAAGATCGTCGAGATCGCCGACCGGGAGACGCTCTACTCCCGTCCGCAGCACCCCTACACGCACGCGCTGCTCTCGGCGGTCCCCGAGGCCGACCCGGACAGCGAGGCGCGCCGCGAGCGGATCCGCCTCACCGGGGACGTGCCCAGCCCGATCAACCCGCCGTCGGGTTGCCGGTTCCGCACCCGCTGCTGGAAGGCGCAGGACATCTGCGCCAGCCAGGAGCCGCCGCTGGTCCAGTTGGTCGGCTCGGCCGAGGGACACCAGGCCGCCTGCCACTTCCCGGAGGTCAAGCAGGTCGTCGCGGCGGAGGAGATCCCCTCCGCGCCCGCGTCGGCGGAGTGACGCCGACAGGTTGTCGTTGAGCGGGGCCGATCCGGACGCGTCCGGATCGGCCCCTTCGCATGTCCGGTGACAGTACGTCTGGTGACGGTCTGTCAGCTTCCCGAGGTGGCGAGGTCGAGGTCGAGGTCGCGGTCGTAGAAGGCCGGGACGCGGGCGGAGAGCCAGGTGGCCACCGGGTCGTACGGGTCGGACATCGCCACCGTCGAGAGCGGCAGCGCCTCCGGGGCCGATGCCAGCGAGCGCTCGACCATCTGCCGGACCGTCTCCGCCGCGGCGGCCGACGCGTCGTGCAGGTCCAGTCCGATGACCAGGTAGGGCTCGCCCCAGGAGGGTTCCACCCAGGCCCGGCGCAGCGTGCGCACCGCAGGCGTCTCGCGGGCCTCGGCGGCGAGCCGGGAACAGAAGGGGGCGAGCGCGTCCATCGAGCTCACGCTCGAGGGGACGGCGGACGGGGGAGAGCCGACCGCCGTCAGGTTCAGCGGTCCGGCGGGCAGCCGGTCGAGCCCGCCGGCGACGCGTCTCAGGTCCGCCCACGGGATGCCGAGCCCGCCGCCCGGCTGGTGCGGGTTGAGCCAGAGTCCCCAACGCTCGTGGTAGAGCGCGGAGGCGACCTCGGGCCCGGAGCAGACCTTGTGCTGCCGGGTCCAGCCGCAGGCCGCGAGCTGCTCGGCGGAGGTGACGCACGGGGCGTAGCCGTAGCCGCCGACCTCCAGGCTGCCGTACTGGGCGTCCGGGCTGCCGGGGGTGCCGTGCCAGAGCAGCATCCACAGCTCCCCCTGGGCGATGGCCTGGAGCAGCGCCTCGTAGCGGTCGTACCGACCCGGCGAGACCTCCGGCAAGACCTCCTGCAAGGCCTGCTCGATCATGGCTTCGCGCCCCCTTCCTGGTCCACCCGGGTCTCTTGCCGCGCCACTCGTTCCGCTGGTACTGCCGGTGCCGCTTGTACTGCCTGAACTGCGTGAACTGCCGTGATGGTGTCGCCCGCCACAGCGTAGAGGCGGGGCGGGAGGGAGATCATCCGGTCGTCATCGGGTCCTCATCCGGTCCGGCCGCCGTACTCGTGGGAGATCGCCTCCGCCGTGGCCAGCAGGTCGGGGATCAGTCGTCGCAGTGCGCTCAGCGGCGCGACCACGGTCGGGGTGGAGATGGAGCAGGCGGCGATCACCTGTCGCTCGATACCCCGGATCGGCACGGCCACACAGTTGACGCTCTCCTCGTACTCGCTGCGGTCCATGGCCCAGCCCTGGTCCCGCACCGTCTCCAGTTCGGCGAGCAGCGCCTCGGGCGTGCGCAGTGAGCGCGGTGTGTACGCCGGGTAGTCCAGCCGCCGGGCCAGCTCCGTCCGGCGGCCCTCGGGCAGCCCGGCCAGCAGCACCTTGCCCACCGCGGACGCCGTCAGCGGCGCGCGCTTGCCGATGCGCGAGTACATCCGCACCGGGTAGCGGCTCTCCAGCTTGTCGACGTAGGTGGCCTCGCCGTCCTCGTAGACGGCCAGATGCACGGTGTGCCCGCAGCGGTCGTTCAGCTCGGCCAGGTGCGGGGCCGCGACGCCGCGCACGTCGATGCTCTCCAAGGCCAGCTGGGCGAGGGAGAAGAGGCGTCCGCCGAGCCGGTAGCGGTAGTCGGCCTGGCGGTGCACGAAGCCGTGCTCCTCCAGGGTCCGCAACAGCCGCAGGGCGGTCGACTTGTGCACCCCGATCCGCGCGGCGGCCTGCTCCAGCGAGACCGGCCCCTCGGCCAGCGATGCGAGCACGGTCAGCGCCCGGTCCACCGACTGCGACATGCCCCGCCCCGTTGTGCTCGACTGTGCTGTGAGCGTAGGGACGCCATTGCACAGGCTGCAATGGATGATGCGCATTCGGGACCTTTTCGCCGCGTGGCTCTTGCTTCCGCGCGGCTCCGCATGTCCGAATCCCGTACCACCCACCGGACTCCGTCGGTGGGCGCACTACACTTGGGCCGCCATGCCCTACCTCGACCACGCCGCCACCACTCCGATGCTGCCGGAGTCGGTCCACGCGATGACCGCGCAGTTCGGCAGCACCGGCAATGCCTCGTCCCTGCACGCCGCCGGACGCCGCGCCCGTCGCGTGGTCGAGGAGTCGAGGGAGAGCCTGGCCGCCTCCCTCGGCGCCCGCCCGAGCGAGATCGTCTTCACCGGCGGCGGCACCGAGTCGGACAACCTGGCGGTCAAGGGCCTGTTCTGGGCCCGCCGGGACGCCGACCCGGCACGGCGCCGGATCCTGTGCAGCCCCGTCGAGCACCACGCCGTCCTGGACGCCGTCCACTGGCTGGAGCAGCACGAGGGCGCGGTCGTCGAGTGGCTCCCGGTCGACCCGCTCGGCCGCGTCGCGCCCGAGGGCCTGCGCGCGGCGATCGCAAGCAATCCCACAGACGTCACGCTCGCAACCGTCATGTGGGCCAACAACGAGGTCGGCACCATCCAGCCGATCCGCGAGCTGGCCGCCGTGGCACGGGAGTTCGGCGTCCCGATGCACGCCGACGCGGTGCAGGCCGCCGGGCAGCTGCCGCTCTCCTTCGCGGACTCCGGCCTGGACGCGATGACCGTCACCGGCCACAAGATCGGCGGCCCGTACGGCGTCGGCGCGCTGGTGCTCTCCCGCGAGGCCGCCCCGGTCCCGCTGCTGCACGGCGGCGGCCAGGAGCGCGAAGTCCGGTCCGGCACCCTCGACGTCCCCGCGACCGCGGGTTTCGCCGCCGCCGCGCGGATCGCCGTGGAGCGGCAGCCGCAGTTCGTCCAGGAGATCGGCCGCCTGCGGGACCAGTTGGTCGACGCGGTCCGCACGGCCGTGCCGGAGGCCGTCCTCAACGGCGACCCGCGCCCGGAAGGACGGCTCAGCGCCAACGCGCACTTCACCTTCCCGGGCTGCGAGGGCGACGCGCTGCTGATGCTGCTCGACGCGCGCGGCATCGAGTGCTCGACCGGCTCCGCCTGCTCGGCCGGGGTGCCGCAGCCCAGCCACGTGCTGCTGGCCATGGGCGCGGAGCCGGCGATGGCCCGTGCGTCGCTGCGGTTCTCGCTCGGCCACACCTCCACCGAGGCGGACGTGAAGGCGCTGGCCGAGGCGATCGGCCCGGTCGTCGACCGCGCCCGCCAGGCCGGCGCGGCGACCCGGCGGTAGCGTGCGGGATCGGGCGGGATCGCGCGCGATCGCGCGTGCGGACGGCCCCGGTGGTCGGCGCTGTTGGTAGGTCGCGATGGTCGGCCCTGGTGGTCGGTCGGGAGGGGGTCGGGTGCCGGTCGGCAGCCCGTACCCTGGTAGGCACTATGTCTGACTTCCCCGGTGCCCCCGCCCAGCCCGCCGCCGGTCTGCCCGGCGGTCGTCTCCGCGTCCTCGCTGCCATGTCCGGTGGCGTCGACTCCGCCGTGGCCGCCGCGCGCGCGGTCGAAGCGGGGCACGAGGTCACCGGCGTGCACCTGGCGCTCTCCAGCAACCCGCAGTCCTTCCGCACCGGCGCGCGCGGCTGCTGCACCCTGGAGGACTCGCGGGACGCGCGCCGCGCGGCCGACGTGATCGGCATTCCCTTCTATGTCTGGGACCTGGCCGAGCGCTTCCGCGAGGACGTGATCGACGACTTCGTCGCCGAGTACGCGGCGGGCCGCACGCCGAACCCCTGCCTGCGCTGCAACGAGAAGATCAAGTTCGCGGCCCTGCTGGACAAGGCCGTCGCCCTCGGCTTCGACGCCGTCTGCACCGGCCACTACGCGCGCGTTCTCGACCTCCCGGGCGGAGGCCGCGAGCTGCACCGGGCCGTCGACCCGGCCAAGGACCAGTCGTACGTGCTCGGCGTGCTGGACGCGCAGCAGTTGGCGCACGCGATGTTCCCGCTCGGGGACACGACCAAGGAGCAGGTCCGCGTCGAGGCGGAGCAGCGCGGGCTGGCCGTTGCCAAGAAGCCGGACAGCCATGACATCTGCTTCATCGCCGACGGCGACACCCAGGGCTTCCTCGCCGACCGGCTCGGCACGGCGTCCGGCGAGATCGTCGACGTCGACGGCGCCGTGGTCGGCGAGCACAGTGGCGCCTACGGCTTCACCATCGGCCAGCGCAAGGGCCTCCGCATCGGCCGTCCGGCGGCGGACGGCAAGCCGCGGTACGTCCTGGACATCTCCCCGGTCGACAACCGCGTCACGGTCGGCCCGGTGGAGGCGCTCGACGTCTCCGCGCTGAGCGGGGTCAAGCCCCGCTGGTGCGGGAATACCGCGCCGTCCGGCACGGGCCGGTACCTCGCCCAACTCCGCGCCCACGGCGAGCCGGTGGCGGTCACTGCGGAGATCGCCGCGGACGGCGGCCTGCGCGTCGTCCTGGACGACCCGCAGCGCGGTATCGCCCCGGGACAGGCGGTCGTCCTCTATGACGGCACCCGCGTGGTGGGGTCCGCGACGATCGCGACGACGGAGCGGGCCGCGGCAGAGCTGTAGTTGCAGCAAACCAGGGCGCGGGGAACTGCGCGACAAATCACCCACGCCGGTAGAGCCCCGAACGCGCAGGGCCGTCCGCTCGTCGGCGGTTCTCGCGCAGTTCCCCGCGCCCCTGGCAGTGCATGGCACCTCTCCTGCAAATCGTTTGCGTCGTAATGGGATAATCATCGGGTGAATATCACCGTCTTCTGCTCCGCCGCCGACCTCGACGACCGCTACACCGCTCCCGCGCGTGAGTTCGCGCGTGCCCTGGGCGCGCACGGACACACCCTCGTCTGGGGTGGGTCGCACGCGGGCCTGATGGGTGTCGTCGCCGACGAGGCGAAGGCCGCGGGGGCCAAGTTGGTCGGCATCTCCGTCGAGATGCTGCGCCACAAGGCGTACCGGGGCGCGGACGAGCTGATCACCGCCGCAGACCTGCCCGAGCGCAAGACGATGCTGTTCCAGCGTGCCGACGCGATCGTCGTCCTCGTCGGCGGGCTGGGCACGCTGGACGAGGTGACCGAGGTGCTGGAGCTCAAGAAGCACGGCCTGCACGACAAGCCGGTCGTCCTGCTCGACACCGACGGTTTCTACGACGGCATGCGCACCCAGCTGGAGCGGATGGAGCGCGAGGGCTTCCTCCCGCGTCCGGTACGCGAGTTGGTGCGGTTCGCCGGCGACGGCGAGGAGGCGCTGCGCTACGCCGAGGGCGCTGCCTGATCGGGAATCCGGCCGGGAACCCCGCCAGGGATCCGACCAGGGATCGGGTCGGGGAGGACCGCGCCGGTCCCGGATCCCGCGTCACGCCGCAGCAGGCGGCCCAGGCCCTCGCGGGTCGCGACGACGATGACCCGCTCGCCGACCGTCAGCTCGCGGCCTGACTGCGGCGTCCAGTTCAGCCCTGCCCCGCCGTTGCGCCGCGGAGTCGCGACGACCCGCCACTCGCCGGGCCGGAACGCCTGCGCGACGGTGCGTCCGGCGAGTTCGTCGCCGTCCTGCACCGTGACGTCGGCGAGCAGCAGCAGTTCCCGCCGGGCGGGGATCGCGGCCAGGACCTGGCGGCCCATCATCGCGGCGGCGAACTCGGGCGCGGCCAGGTAGGACACGCTGCGGCTACGGGTCCGTGCCTCCGGATGCGCCTGCCGCAGGGCGTCGTAGACGGTGCGGGCGAAGGCATCGTCGAAGAGCCGCAGCACCACCCGCAGGTCCGGCCGCTGCTCGCGGGCGAAGAGGACCGCCTGCAGGTTGGCGCTGTCGTTGTTGGTCAGCGCCATCAGCGCCGCCGCCCGGTCGCCGCGTGCCGCGCGGAAGACGGACTCGCGGGTGAAGTCGCCGATCACCACCGGTACGCCGAGCGCCCGCATGGCGGCGACCCCCGGTACGGACGCGTCGCGTTCGATGGCGACCACCGGCACCCGCATGTCGACCAGTCGGGAGGCCACCGCCCGGCCGACGTTGCCCAGCCCGATCAGCAGCACGTGGTCGGAGACGGTCCGCCGGACCCGCCGCACGGCCGCCGTCGGCCGCACCGCGCCGACGCTGTCCAGGACCACGGCCGCGACCAGGCCGAGCAGCAGCATGCCGGTGAACATGGTGATGATCTGCAGGATCTGCCGGGCCAGCGGCTGCCCGAAGGCCGGGTTGCCCGCCGAACAGAGGTCCATCAACACGAGGTAGAGCGAGAGCCCGAGGCTGGTCCCGGTCAACTGCCAGGTGAGCACGGTGAGCAGGGCCACCAGCACGGCCAACGCCACCGCCGCGACCTGGAGCTTGCGGGAGAAGAAGCCACGGACCATCGCGAGCAACCGCCGTCCGCCCCAGGCCCGTTCGCGCGGCAGCGGCGGCGCGTCCTCGAGGTGGCGCAGGCGCACGACCGTGGTCTTGGCGTCCGCGGGAACCAGGTCGGGGCCGGGCAGCAGCGTTCCGGTGTCCTCGGTGAGCACCGCGATCGGGACGCCCTCGCTGTCCGGCAGTCCGGTCGCGTCCTCCGGCAGCACCTCGGTGACGACGGCGCAGGTGCCGCCGTTGATCGGGATCACCTGCCGGTGGCTCGGCAGCGCCGCCGAGACCAGCGCGGGGGCGGCCGTCGCCGATGCGGAGGCGACGGTGGTCGGCGCGTCCTCGCGGTCCAGCAGGGCGCGGAGCCGCTGGCCCAGCGCAGTGCTGTGGAGGCGCAGCGCCAGCCGGACGGTCGGGTTGATGCTGCGGGCGATCAGCGCGGCCTGGGTGACCGCCTGGTCGTCGTCGAGGACCAGCGCCAGCGCGTCAGCGGACCCGAGGCCCGCCCGGCGCAGCGTCGCGGCGTCCGGCTGCTCGCCGCCGAGGACCGTGATCGGTCCCGTCTCGTGGTGCAGGGCCATGAGTTGCTGGCCGTGGCCCTGGTGCGGCTCGGGGACGATGAGGACGACCCGCTCGCCGTAGAGCGCCGCGAGGTCGGCGGCGAGACGGTGGGTCAGCGCGTCGTTGCCGACCACGACCATGTGGCCGCGTCCGTCGGCTGCTGACTCCTCTCCCGTTTCCGGGTCTGCTTCCGTGAGTTGGTCCTGCAGACCGTCCGGCACCGATACCCCCAGCTCGTCGGTGGTGTGCTGTCGTCAGCACGTTGTCGACCATGGTGGCGCAACGTCGGAGCGTGCGGGCGTGGTACTGATGAACCCATGGGTACGCATGTGATCACCGGAGCGGGTTCCGGCATCGGCGCGGCGGTGGCCGCCAAGCTCAGCGAGCGCGGCGAGGAGCTGTGGCTGTTCGCCCGCGACGCGCGCCGCGCGGCGGAGCTGCGCGAGCAGTTCCCCGGCGCGCGCACGCTGGTCGGTGACCTCGGCCAGCCGGAGCGGCTCAGCTGGGCGCTGGGCCACCAGGAGCAGCCGCAGCGGATCGATTCGCTGCTGCACATCGCCGGCGTCGTCGAGCTGGGCCGGGTCGGGGACATGGGCGTCAAGGTCTGGCAGGAGACCCTGGCGGTCAACCTGCTCGCCCCCGCCGAACTGACCCGGCTGCTGCTGCCGACCGTCCGGATGGCGCGCGGCCATGTCGTCTTCGTCAACTCCGGTGCGGGCCTGCGGGCCAACAGCGAGTGGGGTGTCTACGCGGCGTCGAAGTTCGGCCTGAAGGCGCTGGCCGACTCGCTGCGGGACGAGGAGCACGGCAACGGCGTCCGGGTCACCACGGTCTACCCCGGCCGCACGGCCACGCCGATGCAGGCCAAGGTGCACGCCCAGGAGGGCCGCGACTACGAGTCGGACGCGTGGATCGCGCCGGAGTCCGTGGCCACGGCCGTGCTCACCGCGATCGACCTGCCGCGTGACGCGGAGATCACCGACCTGTCCGTACGGCCGGGCCGTTGAGCGGCGAGCTGAGGCGCAGCGCAGCGGAGCCGAAGCGAAGCGCGAGAGGACGACGGTGAGCGGCGAGCTGAGGCGTAGCGCAGTGGAGTCGAAGCGAAGCGCGAAAGGACAAGGATGAGTGCAGTGCTGCCTTTCCCCACCCTGGCAGGTCCCGGCGCGACCGGCATCGGCTCCATGCCCGGTACGGACGCCCGCGAGGCGGCCAAGACCGTCACCGGCTCGCTGGAGGCGCTGCCGCACCTGCCGGAGCTGCCCGCGCGCGGACCGGGCGCCGACATGATCGGCCGCAGTCTCGGCCTGCTGGTCGAGCTCTTCGCCAGGGTCGAGCCGTCCGGCTGGCGTTTCGGCGACCACCCCGGCCGGGACACCCGTCGGGCCCACTCCTGGCTCGGCGAGGACCTGGACGCGCTGGAGGAGTTCACCCAGGAGCGCACCGGCCCGGTCAAGGTCCAGGCCGTCGGTCCGTTCACGCTGGCCGCGTCGGTGGAACTGCAGCGCGGCGAGAAGGCGTTGGCCGATCCCGGCGCGGTCCGCGACATAGCCGCCTCGCTGACCGAGGGCCTGCGGCTGCACCTCGCCGAGGTCCGCCGCCGGATCCCGGGCGCGGAGGTGCTGCTCCAGCTGGACGAGCCGTCGCTGCCCGCGGTCCTGGCCGGGACGGTGAAGACGGCCAGCGGCTGGCAGCGGCTGCGCGCGGTCGACCGCGGCGTCGCGCAGGAGGTCCTGGGCGACGTGATCGGTTCCCTCGACGCCCCGGTCGCGGTCCACAGCTGCGCGCCCGGAGTCCCGATCGACCTGCTGCGGCGCGCGGGCGCCTCGGCGGTGTCGCTGGACGCATCCTTGCTGACGGAGCGTGACGATGATGCGATCGGTGAGGGAGTGGAAGGAGGGACGGTCTTTCTGCTCGGTGTCGTGCCGTCCGCCGACCGAAAATTGTCAGACCCGGCCGGTAGTGTCAGCGGTGTGAGGACGTTGTGGCGGCGGCTGGGCCTCGACCCGGCGCTGCTGTGGCGTTCCGTCGTGGTCACCCCGACCTGCGGCCTGGCCGGGGCGTCCCCGGCGTATGCGCGCACCGCGCTGTCACACAGCGTCATCGCGGCGCAGAGTCTGGCCGACAATCCCGAGTAGTACCGAGCCGTCATCCGAGCAGTCAACAAGGGGGTAGTTCCAGTGGCGTTGGAGGATGCTCGCGTCCGCCATGCGGAGCTCGCGCAGGAGATCGAGGACCACCGGTTCGCCTACTACGTGAAGAGCGCGCCGACCGTCAGCGACGCCGAGTTCGACCGGCTCATGCACGAGCTGGAGGCGATCGAGGAGCGTCACCCGGAGCTGCGCACGCCCGACTCCCCGACGCAGAAGGTCGGCGGGTCCTACTCCAACGAGTTCGCCGAGGTCGAGCACCTGGAGCGGCTGCTCAGCCTGGACAACGCCTTCACGGACGAGGAGCTCGACGCCTGGGCGGACCGGGTCGAGCGGGAGCTGGCCGGCCAGGAGTTCCACTACCTGTGCGAGCTGAAGATCGACGGCCTGGCGGTCAACCTCACCTACGAGAACGGCCGTCTGGTCCGCGCCGCCACGCGTGGCGACGGGCGCACGGGCGAGGACATCACCCCCAACGTCCGCACCATCGCGGAGATCCCGCACGAGCTGCGCGGCGACCAGGGCCACCCGGCGCCCGAGCTGGTCGAGATCCGCGGTGAGGTGTACTTCCCGACCGAGGCCTTCGAGGAGCTCAACGCCTCCCGGGTCGCGGCGGGGGAGGCCCCCTACGCCAACCCGCGCAACTCCGCGTCCGGTTCGCTGCGCCAGAAGGACCCGGCGGTCACCGCGCAGCGCCCGCTGCACATGATCGTCCACGGCATCGGCGCCCGGCGCGGCTTCGACATCGACTGCCAGTCCCACGCCTACGAGCTGCTCCACGCCTGGGGCCTGCCCACGGCCAAGCACAACGCTGTGGTGTCCACGCTGGCCGAGGTCAAGGAGTTCATCGCCCGCTACGGCGAAGAGCGCCACAGCGTCGAGCACGAGATCGACGGCGTGGTGGTCAAGGTCGACGAGATCGCGCTGCAGGGCCGCCTCGGCTCCACCTCGCGCGCGCCGCGCTGGGCCATCGCGTGGAAGTACCCGCCGGAGGAGGTCAACACCAAGCTGCTCGACATCCGGGTCAACGTCGGCCGCACCGGGCGCTGCACGCCGTACGCCGTGATGGAGCCGGTCCATGTCGCCGGTTCGGTGGTCGAGTACGCCACCCTGCACAACCAGGACGTGGTCAAGGCCAAGGGCGTGCTGATCGGCGACACCGTCGTGCTGCGCAAGGCGGGCGAGATCATCCCCGAGGTGCTCGGCCCGGTGGTCGAGCTGCGCGACGGCACCGAACGTGAGTTCGTCATGCCCAGCGTCTGCCCCGAGTGCGGCAGTGAGCTGCGGCCCATGTCCGAGGGCGACATCGACCTGCGCTGCCCCAACGCCCGCTCCTGCCCGGCGCAGCTGCGCGAGCGCATCTTCTATCTCGCCGGGCGCAAGGCCCTGGATGTCGAGGCGCTGGGTTACGTCGCGGCCACCGCGCTGACCCAGCCGCTGGAGCCCGTCGAGTCGCCCATCCTCAACGAGGGCGACCTCTTCGACCTCACCATCGAGAAGCTGCTCCCGATCAAGGTCGTCGTCCGGGACCAGGACACCGGCCTGCCCAAGCGCGACGAGAAGACGGGCGAGGAGAAGATCGTCAGCTTCTTCGCCAACCTCAAGGGCGAGCCGAAGAAGACGGCCACGGCCCTCCTGGAGAACCTTGACGCGGCCAAGCAGCGTCCGCTGGCCCGGATCCTCACGGGCCTCTCCATCCGCCACGTCGGCCCCGTCGCCGCGCAGGCGCTGGCGCGCGAGTTCCGCGATCTGGACCGGATCGCGAGCGCGGGCGAGGAGGAGCTGGCCGCAGTCGAGGGCGTCGGCCCGATCATCGCCAAGGCCGTCGTCGCCTGGTTCGCCGAGGACTGGCACCGCGAGATCATCGAGAAGTGGCGTGCGGCGGGCGTCCGCTTCGTCGACGAGGCGACGGAGGAGGAGTCCGGCCCGCGCCCGCTGGAGGGGCTCACCGTCGTCGTCACCGGCACGCTCGCCGACCACACCCGCGACGGCGCGAAGGACGCCCTTCAGACGCGCGGGGCGAAGGTGACGGGCTCGGTCTCGAAGAAGACCGACTTCGTGGTCGTCGGGGACAACCCCGGCTCCAAGTACGACAAGGCGGTCCAGCTGAAGCTGGCGGTCCTGGACGACGCCGGCTTCGCCGTCCTCCTCTCCGACGGCCCGGAGGCGGCCCGCGCGGTGGCCCTGCCTCTCGAGGAGTAGGAGCCGAGGGGAACGGCCGGCGTCCGTCCGTCGTTCCCCTTTGTTGTCGGCTGAACGCCCGTCAGGACCGGATCGTCCCGGGTCGGCTTCATGGTGATTTCGCATCAAGTGACGTGAAGCGAACTGGAGAACGGTCATTCACGGTTATTGACGGGCAAACAGGTCATTCCAGCCATGGATAGGACACCGGTCGGTCACAGGGCGTCCGATTGTCGCTCACATGTGGGAGGCGCGGCTTAGGCTGGTTCCGACCCGGTCGATTTGGACCAGTCGGTCCCCTCGGGGCGAGCGGGGAAGCAAGAGGAACACCCATGGAGCGCACGTCCAGGCCTGACCGCGCCGGGCTTGCAGCCCGGGTCGCGATCTTCCTCGGCGTGGCCGTCGCCGGGGCGGCGCCGCTGGTGCCGCTGGCTCAGGTAGTAGGGCGGCATGCGCCGTTGCTGTTGCCGCTCTTCGCCGTGCCGGTGGCCGTGCTCTTCGCGGCGTGGTGGTTCGGGCGGCAGCGGCTGCGCGAAGGGGTGACCGACCGGCTGACCGGGCTGCCGAACCGGTCCGGTCTGCGGCTGGCAGCCGCGCGGGCGGGTGCCGCGCACGACCGGTACGCGCTGCTGCTGCTCGACCTGGACCGCTTCCGCTCGCTCAACGACACGCTCGGGCATCTGGCCGGAGACCGGCTGCTGGTCCAGGTGGCCCGGAGGCTGCGGACGTTGGCCGCCGAGCACGGTGCGCTGGTGGCGCGCATGGGCGGGGACGAGTTCGCCGTGCTGGTGCTGGACCCGCCACGCGAGTCCGCCGAACTGCTGCGGCTGGCACGGGGGTTCACTGCGGGCGTGGCCGTGCCGATCCATGTGGACGGGCTGCAGCTGGTGTTGGAGTCGAGCAGCGGCATCGCCGTCCTGCCCGACCACGCCCCGGACGCTGAATCGTTGCTGCGCCGCGCCGACATCGCCATGGCGCATGCCCAGCGCAGCCGGGCCGGGGTGGCCGTCTACCAGTCGGGCCAGGAGGAGGACACCCCGCTTCGGCTCGGCCTCCTCGGCGACCTGCGGCGCGCGCTCGACCTGGGTGAGGTGCAGATCCACTACCAGCCCAAGGTGGCCTTCGACGGCAGCGTCGTCGGCCTGGAGGCGCTGGTCCGCTGGTCGCGCGCCGGGCGCGGACCGGTGAGCCCCGAGGAGTTCGTCGGCCTGGCCGAGTCCAGTGGCCTGATGCCGCAGCTGACCGACTACGTGCTGGAGGCCGCCGTCTCGCAGTTGGCGAGCTGGCGGGAGGAGGGCATCGGGGTCAAGGTCGCGGTCAACGTCTCGCCCAGGGACGTGCTGCGTCCCGGGTTCGCGATGGGCGTGGCCGACCGGCTGGCCCGGCACGGGGTTCCGGCGGACGCGCTGCAACTGGAGATCACCGAGCGTCTGCTGCTGGAGGACGGCCAGCGGGCCGCCGAGACGCTGGAGGAGCTGCGCCAGCACGGCGTCGGCATGTCGCTCGACGACTTCGGCACCGGCTATTCCTCGCTGGTCCGGCTGCGCAGGCTGCCGGTGGGTGAGCTCAAGATCGACCGGTCCTTCGTCAGCCGCATGGTCGCCGACGACCACGACGCGGCCGTGGTCCGCTGTTCGGTGCAGTTGGCGCACTCGCTCGGGCTGACCGTGGTCGCCGAGGGCGTCGAGGACGACGAGACCTGGGAGCAGCTCCAGGGCATGGGCTGCGACGCGGTCCAGGGCTGGCTGGTCTCCGCCGCCCTCCCCGCCGACCAGGCCACCGCCTGGCTGCGGACGCATGTGACGACTGCGCACGCCTGACGATTCGTGCGCACTCCTGAGCGCTCCTGAGCATGCGCACATCTGACCAGCGGCAACAATTCTTTGACGAATCTTCAACGATTGAGATCGCCTTTCGTGACCAGCGCTTTTGTCGTGTCTGGCCGAAAAGCATCGGCTGAAAATCGTGTGATGTGGATCACTTATGAGTTGACCGTGTACATGCTAGATTGCAGCGCGTTCGAGGAATTCCTCGGGCGTGGCATTCGCGATTTTGTGTATCCGGGAGGTTCTCATGGTTGAGGTCATGGAGCAGTCGCACGAATACATGCCGCCGGCGCTGGTCGAGGTCGGAGAGTTCAACGAGGACACCCTCGGTGGGCTGGGAACCGTGCCGGACTGGTTCTTCAACATGAACTGGTAGTCACGGCTGCCCTCCGCTCACCGCGCGGAATCGTGGCGCAGGCCGGATCACATTTCCGCCCGCCGGTCTGCGCCACTCCCGCCGGTCTGTGCAACTCCCCGTGCTGCGCAACTTCCCGAACGTCCCTGCATCTTCCCGAACTTCCCTGCGACTTGAACGGTGGTGGCGGCAAGCGATGGGTCCCGGCTTCGTGGTCCTGCCCGACCTCCCCGGCGCGGAGGAGATCGCCGAACGCGCGGCGGCCGCGGCGACGGTCGCGCAGGTCGTCCCGCACGCCTCGGGTCGCCCCTGGTTGGTGGGGAGTTGGGCGCCCGGAGCGGTGACGCTCGCCACGGCCGGTCCGGCGCGCCTCGCGGTGATCGGCCGCTGCCCGTTGCCCGTACGGGAGCTGGAAGCGCTGGCGGGCTGCATCCAGGGCCCCTCCGACGCTGGACGCACCCTCGCGCCGCTACGCGGAGCCTGCCACCTCGCCCTGTCCCTCCCCGGACGGGTGCGCGTCCAGGGCAGCGCCTCCGGACTCCGACGCGTCTTCCGCGTCCAGGTTGCGGGTGTCACCGTCGCCGCCGACCGCGCCGACCTGTTGGCCGCGCTGACCGCGGCGCCTCCGGACGAGCAGGTCCTCGCCCTGCGCGTCGCCTGCGGCCTGCAACTGCCGTACCCCGCCAATGCCATGACCATGTGGTCGGGAATCACCGCCGTGGCCCCGGAAAACGCCGTCGAGTGGGACGGCGAGAGGGTCAGGGAATTCACGTGGTGGAAAGCACCCGAGCCCGTCCTCGGTCTTTCCGAAGGTGCGGAGGTCGTCCGCGAGGCGCTTCTCGCCGCCACCGCCGGAATACGACCGGAAAGCGGCAGGTTGAGCGCCGACCTCTCGGGCGGAATGGATTCCACCTCGCTCTGCTTTCTCGCCGCCCGCGAGGTTCCCGACCTGCTGACCTTCCGCTGGGGCGAGGCGGAGTCGGGAAACGACGACGCGCAGTTCGCGGAATTCGCGCGGAAGGAACTCGCCCGCGCGGACCATCTCGTGGTCCCGCAGGACGAGTTGCCGGACATGTTCGCCGCGCCCGGAGCGCCCGTGCCGGGTGACCTGCCCAGCCCGTTGACCCGCGCCACCGCCCGGATCCGGCACAGCGCCGAGCTGTTGGCCCGCCACGGCTCCGTCCGGCACCTGGCCGGGCACGGTGGCGACGAGCTCTTCTGTCCGATGCCCGGCTACCTCCACGGCCTGCTGCGCCGGCGTCCGCTCACCGCACTGCGACACGTCCGCGCGCACAGTGCGCTGCGCCGCTGGCCGCTCCGTCCCACCCTGGCCGGGCTGGCCCGACCGGGCTCCGTCACCGGCTGGTGGACCGAGCAGGCCGAGCAGTTGACGGACCCCCGACCGCCCCGGCGTCTCCCGCCGCTCGGCCGGGGCCTCGGCCCTATGCGTGCGCCGTCCTGGGTCACTGCCGACGCGGCGGACCTCGCACGCAGCGCGCTGCGCGGCGTGGCCGAGCAGGCCGCGCCGCTGGCCGACGACATCGGCGTGCACCAGACGCTGCTGGTCGTCCGCTCCAACACGGTCACCTACCGCCTCCTCGGCGGCCTCTACGCCGAACACGGCATCGAGCTGGAGTCGCCGTACCTCGACGACCGGGTGCTCGACGCCGTGCTGCGCGTCCGCCCGTACGCGCACGCGGGGCCCTGGCGGTTCAAGCCGCTGCTGACCGAGGCGGTCGCCGGGCTCGTCCCGGACCGGGTCCGCAACCGAAGCACCAAGGGCGAGTTCGGCGAGGACGTCCGCCGCGGCCTGCGTCGCAACCTGCCCGCGGTGCTGGAGCTGCTGGGGCCCGACTCGGAGCTCGCCTCCCGGGGCCTGATCGACCCCGTCGAGCTGCGCACCCGCCTGACGGGCCCTCAGGCGGACAACGCCGCGGTCCAGGCGCTGGAGAACCTTCTCGGCTGCGAGAGCTGGCTGCGTGTGGCCGATCGTCCGCCCCTTTCCGCTGTAGCCCAGGAGGCCTGACCGGTGCGACTCCACCCCGACGTCTCGATGACCGACACCGAGGACGGCACGGTCCTGCTGCACGGCCGTACCGGCCGCTACTGGCAGCTCAACACCACCGGCCGCGACGTCCTCCAAGGCCTCCTCGCCGGCCGGACCCCGACCGAGCTGGCCGCCACGCTGGCGGCGGCACACGGGATCGGCGTCGAGCGCGCGAAGACCGACGTCAAGGCGGTGCTGTCGCAGCTGGCCTCGGCGGAGCTGATGCTGCCGTGAGCGTGCAGATGTCCCTCGACCACCGTGCGGCCCTCCCGCTGTGGCGGCGTCCGGCGCCGCTGCTCGCCGTGGGCGTCGCGCGTCTGCTGGCGCGGGTCAAGCCCGCGACACTGCGGAAGGTGCTGGAGTTCGCCCGTCGCGGCGCGGATGCCGCGACGGCGCGGCAGGCAGCGGTCGCGCGGGAGCAGGTCGTGGCCGTGAGCGCGCGGTGTGCGGGCAATAACTGCCTCCAGCGGTCGATCGCGGCGGCGTTGCTGTGCCGCGCGCGCGGCACCTGGCCGACCTGGTGCACGGGGGTGCGTACGCACCCGTTCGCGGCACACGCCTGGATCCAGGTGGACGGCGAGCCGATCGGCGAACCGCACCCGGCAGGGTTCTTCCACCCGCTGCTCGCGGTCCCGCCTCAGTCTGTTTAGGCGGTGCGGACGTTGCACCCACCTCAGAGCCCCGCGCCCCTGAGGTGGATGGTTCCCGCCACCCGAATAGTGCGCGCAGCGCTTCGCGGACCTCCGTAGGATGGGGACACCTCCGTGTCAATAGACTCGGCCAGGTCCGTTTCCTTCACCCACCAGAGGATCGCTGCATGCCTGGCATTACGCGCGAGGAGGTCGCCCACCTCGCCCGGCTGTCGCGGCTGGAGCTCAAGAGCGAAGAGCTTGACCACTTCGCCGAGCAGCTGAACGACATCGTGGACGCGGTCGCCCGCGTCAGCGAGATCGCCGCCGAAGACGTCCCGCCGACCTCGCACCCGCTGCCGCTGACCAACGTCATGCGCGCCGACGAGGTGCGCCCCTCGCTCAGCCCCGACGAGGTGCTGGCCTGCGCTCCGGCCGCGGAGGAGCAGCGCTTCCGTGTCCCGCAGATCCTCGGGGAGGACTGAGAAACCGTGGCCGACCTGATCCACTACACCGCCGCCGAGACCGCCGAGGCGATCGCCTCCGGCACGGTCTCCGCCGTCGAGGTCGCGCAGGCGCACCTGGACCGCATCAACGCCGTGGACGAGAAGGTGCACGCCTTCCTCCACGTGGACACGGACGGCGCGCTCGACGCCGCCCGCGCCGTGGACGCCAAGCGCGCCGCAGGCGAGGAGCTCGGCCCGCTGGCCGGTGTCCCGCTCGCGCTGAAGGACGTCTTCACCACCAAGGGCGTGCCGACCACCGCCGGGTCCAAGATCCTCGAGGGCTGGATCCCGCCGTACGACGCGACCCTGACCCGCCGCCTCAAGGAGGCGGGCGTGGTGATCCTCGGCAAGACCAACATGGACGAGTTCGCCATGGGGTCCTCCACCGAGAACTCCGCCTACGGCCCGACCGGCAACCCGTGGGACCTCTCCAGGATCCCGGGCGGCTCCGGTGGTGGCTCCGCCGCCGCGCTCGCCGCGTACGAAGCGCCGCTGGCCATCGGCACCGACACCGGTGGCTCGATCCGTCAGCCGGGCGCCGTCACCGGCACCGTGGGCGTCAAGCCGACCTACGGCAGCGTCTCCCGCTACGGTCTGATCGCCTTCTCGTCCTCGCTCGACCAGGGCGGTCCCTGCGCCCGTACGGTCCTGGACGCGGCGCTGCTGCACGAGGCCATCGCCGGGCACGACCCGATGGACTCGACCTCGATCAACGCCCCCGTCCCGCAGGTCGTGGCCGCGGCCCGCCAGGCGGACGTCAAGGGCATGCGCGTCGGCGTGGTCACGGAGTTCGGCGGCGAGGGCTACCAGGCCGGTGTGATGCAGCGCTTCCACGAGTCGGTGGAGCTGCTCCGCTCGCTGGGCGCCGAGATCGTCGAGATCTCCTGCCCGTCCTTCACCTACGCGCTCCCGGCGTACTACCTGATCGCCCCGTCCGAGGCCTCCTCCAACCTGGCCCGCTTCGACGCGATGCGCTACGGCCTGCGCGTCGGCGACGACGGCAACCGCTCGGCGGAGGAGGTCACCGCGCTGACCCGCGAGGCCGGCTTCGGCCCGGAGGTCAAGCGCCGCATCATGCTCGGCACCTACGCGCTGAGCTCGGGCTACTACGACGCCTACTACGGCTCGGCTCAGAAGGTCCGGACGCTGATCACCCGCGACTTCGACCGCGCCTTCGCGGACGTCGACGTGCTGATCTCGCCGACCACGCCGACCACCGCCTTCCCGATCGGCGAGCGCGCCGACGACCCGATGGCGATGTACTTGGCGGACCTCTGCACCATTCCGTCGAACCTGGCGGGCAATGCGGCCATGTCGGTCCCCGTGGGGCTGGCTCCGGAGGACAATCTCCCGGTCGGCCTGCAGATCATCGCCCCCGCGCTGGCCGACGACCGGCTGTACCGCGTGGGTGCGGCGGTCGAGGCGGCACTCAACGAGAAGTGGGGACACCCCCTGCTGGAGGAGGCACCGGCACTATGAGCAAGCTCGAAACGGCCAAGGGCTTCAAGCACACCAAGCCGGGCCTGATGGTGGGCATCGGCGGCAGCGCCTTCGGCGCCTTCGGCATCGTCAAGGACCTGAAGAAGGCCCGCGCCGAGGCCGACACCCTCAAGCTGATCAACGCCGCCGTCGGCGCCCTCGCCCTGGTCACCAGCACTCTGCTGCTCGTCCGCGAGCTGCGCCGGCTGGGCCAGGACGACATCCTCGCCGACTGACTCAGACCGCAAGCCACACCCTGAAAGGACGCCTTTGTGAGCGTCATTGACCTGGTCCCGTACGAGGAGGCCCTGGCCTCGTACGACCCGGTGATGGGCCTTGAGGTCCATGTCGAGCTGGGTACCAAGACCAAGATGTTCTGCGGTTGTTCGACCGCGCTGGGCGCGGAGCCGAACACCCAGGTCTGCCCGACCTGCCTGGGGTTGCCGGGCTCACTGCCGGTCGTGAACGCGATCGGCGTGGAGTCCGCGATCCGCATCGGTCTCGCGCTGAACTGCGAGATCGCCGAGTGGTGCCGCTTCGCCCGGAAGAACTACTTCTATCCGGACATGCCGAAGAACTTCCAGACCTCCCAGTACGACGAGCCGATCGCCTTCAACGGCTACCTGGACGTCCAGCTGGAGGACGGCGAGGTCTTCCGGGTGCAGATCGAGCGCGCCCACATGGAGGAGGACACCGGCAAGTCCACCCACGTCGGTGGTGCCACGGGCCGTATCCACGGCGCCGAGTACTCGCTGCTGGACTACAACCGGGCCGGCATCCCGCTGATCGAGATCGTCACCAAGCCGATCGAGGGCGCGGGCGACCGCGCGCCCGAGGTGGCCCGTGCCTACGTGGCGGAGCTGCGTGAGCTGATCCGTGCCCTCGGTGTGTCCGAGGCCCGCATGGAGATGGGTCAGATGCGCTGTGACGTCAACCTGTCGTTGATGCCCAAGGGTGCGACGAAGTTCGGCACCCGCAGCGAGACCAAGAACGTCAACTCGCTGCGCAGCGTCGAGCGGGCCGCCCGGTTCGAGGTCCAGCGGCACGCCGCGGTCCTCAACGCGGGTGGCACGATCGTCCAGGAGACGCGCCACTTCCACGAGGAGGACGGCTCCACCACCTCGGGCCGGATCAAGGAGGAGGCGGAGGACTACCGCTACTTCCCCGAGCCGGACCTGGTCCCGGTCGCGCCCGCGCGCGAGTGGGTCGAGGAGCTGCGCGCCTCGCTGCCGGAGCTGCCGCGCGTCCGCCGCCAGCGGCTGCAGCAGGAGTGGGGCATCTCGGCCACCGAGATGCAGTCCGCGCTCAACGCCGGTGCCATCGAGCTGATCCTGGCCACCATCGACGCCGGCGCCCCGGCCGACCAGGCCCGCAAGTGGTGGCTGGGCGAGCTGGCCCGCCGCTCCAACGAGGACGGCGTCGAGCTGGCCGCGCTGCCGATCACCCCGGCCCAGGTGGCCCGGGTCTCGGCGCTGGTGGCCGAGGGCAAGCTGAACGACAAGCTGGCCCGCCAGGTCATCGAGGGCGTGCTGGCCGGCGAGGGCGAGCCGGACGCGGTCGTGGAGAAGCGCGGCCTGGCCGTCGTCTCCGACGACTCCGCGCTCGGCGCGGCCGTCGACGCGGCGCTGGCGTCGCAGCCGGACGTGGCCGACAAGATCCGCTCGGGCAAGTTCGCCGCGGCGGGCGCGCTGGTCGGCGCGGTCATGAAGGCCACCCGTGGCCAGGCCGACGCGGCCCGCGTCAAGGAGCTGATCTTCGAGAAGCTCGGCGTACAGCCTGAATAGCAAAGACAGGCCGAGTCGGACCGGTGCCTAAGGACTTCTCCGTCTAAGGCCCCGGTGTCTTAGGCCGAACGGACCGCCGTTCTGAGTACTCATCGGGTACTCGGGGCGGCGGTCCGTCGTTTCTAAGGCTCCCGGGTGGATCAGGATCGGGCATGCGCCCCATGTGGGGGACCCCACTGGGAGAGGAGATTGGACATCGTCAAGGGG
The DNA here is from genome assembly GCF_041262505.1 of Streptacidiphilus sp. MAP5-3. NCBI lineage: Bacteria > Bacillati > Actinomycetota > Actinomycetes > Kitasatosporales > Streptomycetaceae > Streptacidiphilus > Streptacidiphilus sp. MAP5-3. Next base: position 113,946 of record NZ_JBGCCL010000001.1, on the reverse strand, counting down.
GCGTCCCCCGAGAAACCACCCACAGGGGAGAACGACGATGTTCGAGTTCCAGATGATCCAGGCCCGCCAGGACGAGCTGATCGCTGCCGCCGACCAGCACCGGCTGGTCCGTGAGGCCGCCCGCGCCAACCGCAGCAACAAGGACCGGGGGGCGGGTGAGTCGCGCCGGAGCCGTCGGAGCAGCGGCTCGGTACGCGACGTCCTCCACTCCGTGGCCCGCTAAATAACAGCTGATCAGCCCGGAGATGTGCCATGCTGCCGAGCGTGGAGCGGATATCTGTCAGTCCCGTGTTCATCGGACGCGGATCGGAGATGGCCGCCCTCACCCAGGCGCTGCAGCGAGCTGACGGGGGACAGCCGCAGGTTCTGCTGATCGGGGGAGAGGCGGGGGTCGGCAAGACCAGGCTGCTGGAGGAGTTCCAGCACGCCGCCGAGGCTCGGGGGGCTTCGGTGGTGGTCGGGGGATGCCTGGAGATCGGCGCGGAGGGCCTGCCCTTCGCGCCGTTCGCCACCGTCCTGCGGCGGTTGCACCGCGGCGAGCTCGGGCCCGGGCTCGAACTCGCCGCGGTCGGCCGGGAGAGCAGCCTGGCCCGGCTGCTGCCCGACATGCTGCCGGACCTGGGCGAGGCGCCGCCCGAGGCCCATGACGAGTACGCCCGGGCCCGGCTCTTCGACCACACCGCGCAGCTCTTCGAGCAGCTCACCGCCGAGCGCACGCTCGTCCTCGCGGTCGAGGACCTGCACTGGTCCGACCGCTCGACCCGGGAGCTCTTCGCCTTCCTGGTCCGCACCCTGCACCGGGCGCGGCTGGTGCTGCTCGGCACCTACCGCACCGACGACCTGCACCGGCGTCACCCGGTCCGGCCCTACCTGGCCGAGCTGGAGCGGCTCCGCACCGTCCAGCGGCTCGAACTGCCGCGCCTGGCCCAGCGCGAGGTGGCCCGTCAGCTGGCCGGGATCCTCAGCCCGGCCCGGCCCACCGCCGAGCTGGTGCAGAAGATCTTCCGCCGCTCCGAGGGAAACCCGTTCTTCGTCGAGGAGTTGGCCGTCTCCCATCAGCAGGGCTGCAGCACCGGACTCACCGACTCGCTGCGTGACCTGTTGCTGGTCCGGATGGAGGCGCTGCCCGAGGAGACCCAGTCGATGCTGCGCGTGCTCGCGGCCGGGGGTTCCCGCGTCGAGCACGGCCTGCTGGCCGCCGTCCTCGAGTCCGCCGGAGTGCTCGACGAGGACGAGCTGATAGACGCGCTGCGCACCGCCGTCGGCGCCAACATCATCCAGCCCACCTCCGACGGCGACGGTTACCGCTTCCGGCACGCCCTGGTCCGGGAGGCGGTCGGCGACGACCTGATGCCGGGGGAGAGCACCCGGATCAACCGCCGCTACGCCACCGCCCTGGAGGCCGACCCGGCCCTGGTCTCCGCCGACCAGCGCTCGGCCCGGCTCGCGGGCTACTGGTACTGCGCCCACGACGCCGCCCGCGCCGTCCCGGCCGTGCTCAACGCCGGACGCGAGGCCCGCCGCCGCAACGCCTTCGCCGAGCAACTGCGGATGCTGGACCGCGCGTTGGAGCTGTGGGACGACGTGCCCGACGAGGTCCGCGCCACGCTGCGCGACTACGACCGCGCGGACGAGAGCTACCCGGCCTGCCGCGGCGTCCACGGTTCCGCCGGTGGCGGCGAAGGTGACTGCGGCGGGGAGTGCGGTTCTGACTGCGGCGCGATCCAGCTGGTCGACCTGCTGGCCGAGGCCACGGTCGCGGCGCGGCTCAGCGGTGAGACCGACCGCGGTCTGCGCTACACCAAGCGCGCGCTGCGCCTGCTCGACGAGCAGCGCACCCCGGAGCGCGCCGCCTGGTTCCGGCTGGCCCGCGCGCGGGCGCTGCGCCACGACGTCGGCTCGCGTTCGGAAGAGGACCTGCAGAGAGCGCTCGAGTTGCTCGAAGGGCGCAAACCGAGCGCGGTCCTGGCCGAGCTGCTGCACCGTCAGGCTGTCGACGGGATGCTGGGCGACCCGCGCCGCGAGCACCTCGACGCCGCCCGCCGTTCGGCCGAGATCGCCGAACAGGTCGGCGCGACGTCACTGCGGCTGCACGCCCGGCTGACCCTGGGCATGCTGCACTGCGCCTTCGGCGAGCTGGAGACCGGTGCGGCGCTGCTCGCCGAGATCCAGGAGCAGGCGGACGCGTCCGGCGACATGGACCTGCGCTCCCGCGTCTACACCAACCTCTCCAGCCACCACGAGATCCAGGGCCGCTCGCGTCGCGCGGCCGAGGTGGCCCGCACCGGGCTCGCCGTGATCCGCGCCAACGGCATGGCCGGCTACACGGGCACGATCATCCTGGGCAACCTGGCCGAGCCGCTGATCTCGCTCGGCGAGCTGGACGAGGCCGCCCAGTTGCTGGCCGAGGAGCCCAACTGGTCCGGGCAGCGCGCCCATCGGGACTTCATGGAGCGGCTGCGCGGCGAGATCGCCTACCTGCGCGGCGACCTGGCGTCCGCGACCGAGCATCTCGCCGAGGCCCGCCGTCCCGGAACGATCTGGCAGCCGCAGAAGTACCTGCCGGTCACGCTGCTGGCGATGCGGCTCGCCGCCGCGCAGGGCCGCTATGCGGACGCGCGGGCGGAACTGCTGACGCTGCTGGAGGCCGGACGCGTCGAGGGTCACGACCGCGCCTGGTGGGCCCTGTTGGCGACCGCCGCCGCGGTCGAGGCGGACGCCCGCCACCTGCCGACGATGGCCGCGGGCCGGGCGGAGATCCTCGCCCGGATCCGGGAGGTCGCCGCGGGTCTGGCCCGGGGCCTGCCGCTGTTCGAGGGCTGGTCGGCGGTCCTCACGGCGGAGTTGGCCCGTGCGGAGGGCACGGCCCGCGTGGCGGACTGGCGGCGTGCGGCCGAGGCGTTGTCCCAGCTGGAGTGCCCGTTCCCGCGCGACCTGGCCCTGCTGCGCCTCGCGGAGGCGCACGCGGCGGACGGCGAGAAGGCGGCGGCAAGCGCGGTCGCCCGCGAGTCCGCGGCGCTGGCGCGCCGCCACGGCGACCAGCTGATGCAGCGCGAGCTGCGCAGCCTCGCGGAGCGGGCGCGGCTCAGCCTCTCGGAGGGTGACGCCGCCGCGCCGGACGACGGAGCGGACGAGACGTTCCAGGACGCGTTCCACCTGACTCCGCGCGAGCGTGACGTCCTGAAGCTGCTCGCCCTGGGACGGACGAACCGTCAGATCGCGGAGGAGCTGTTCATCTCACCGAAGACGGCGAGTGTGCACGTCTCGAACATTCTCGCCAAGCTGGAGGTCACGGGCCGAGGAGAGGCCGCGGCGGTCGCACACCGGCTTCGCCTGGTTTCGGCGGGATGAGTGCGGTTCTCTGAGCAGACTCATTTGCAAGGCGAGGTAGTTGCACCCTCAGGGGCGCGGGGCTCTGGACAGTGCAACGTCCCCGCCGGTCCGGAAGCGCTCCGCCGTCCCGCGTTAGGGTCACTGCATGAGCGCCCGCTACCTGCTTCCGTACGCCCCCGATGATCTCGGTCCGCTCCCGGACCGCCTCGCAGCGGACGTGCTGGTCTGGGACGGGGACAGCCCCGCGCCCGCCCCCGCGGAGCTGGAAGGCATCGAGTTCTTCTGCCTCCCGTACATGCGCCACCCCGTCGCCCTCCGGCTGTTCCCGAACCTCCCCGCGCTGCGGGTCGTCCAGACGCTCACCGCCGGGATGGACGACGTGCTGCCGCACGTGCCCGCCGGGGTCACCGCGTGCAACGCACGCGGGCTGCACGACGCGAGCACCGCCGAGCTCGCGGTGACGCTGATCCTCGCCTCGCTGCGCGGGATCCCGCGCTTCTCCCGGCTCCAGGCCGAAGGCCAGTGGCGGCAGGAGTTCCACCAGTCGCTCGCCGACAAGACCGTGCTGATCCTCGGGCACGGTTCCATCGGCCACGCCCTCGCCGCGCGCCTCGCGCCGTTCGAGTGCGAGGTCGTTCCCGTCGCCCGGACCGCCCGTCCGGACGAGGGCGTCCACTCCGTCTCCGAGTTGCCGACGCTCCTGCCGACCGCCGACGTCGTGGTGCTGCTGACGCCGCTCACGCCCGAGACGCGACACCTCGTCGACGCCTCGTTCCTGGCCCGGATGAAGGACGGCGCGTTGCTCGTCAACGTCGCGCGCGGTCCCGTCGTGGACACCGACGCACTGCTCAAGGAGCTGACCGCCAAGCGGCTGCGTGCCGCGCTGGACGTGACCGATCCCGAGCCGCTGCCCGCCGACCATCCGCTGTGGCACGCGCCGGGAACACTGATCACCCCTCATGTCGGCGGTCCCAGCTCGGCGTTCCTGCCGCGGGCGAAGCGCCTGCTCCGGGCGCAGGTGCTGCGCTACGAGGGCGGGGAGACCATGGCCAACGTCATTCCTATGGTCTGAACCACCTGAACGATCCCCTCGCGCAACCGTGCGCCCCCGGCGTGCGCCCACGACTTCTCCTTCTTTTGCGCACGCAGCGCCCGATTTCGTCCGAATCGGGTACAGCTACCCTGACACTCGCCATTACTCTGAGTTGAGTGTGCATGTCTCTGAGTGACGACTGTGGTGTAGGTTCCCGACCGGGAGATCCGGTAGGGAGTTGTCCGCCCCGCTGGTCCGAACGCACCCGGGGCCGGAGGGGGATTGCCCATGCTGAGCACTGACACGTTGCCGCCCGGCTCCTGGGCCGAGGAGCGCTGGACGACCGCCGGACGCTCCGGGTTCCCGGGGCCGCCGGGAGGGGAGGGCACGGCGACGGCCGCGCTCTCCCCGTTCGCCTACGGAGACCCCGCGCACCTGGAGTTCGACGACGTCCTGGCCGATCCCGCCACGGCGCACCCGCACGTCCAGGAGCCGCTGCGACTGTCCCAGGCCGCGGCGCGGCTGCCGCGGATACTCATCATGGTGGTCTGCCTGCTGTATCTGGCGGGTGCAGCCTACGGCTGGGGGTCCCAGGGCCTGGCCGACTTCATGGGCGACTTCGGCCTGGCCGGGGCCGCACTGGCCGCGTCGGTCTCCTGCTTCGCGTACGGGTCGGCCTCCGGCGGGCGGAGTCGGCCCGCCTGGTTCTGCTTCGGCCTCAGTTCGCTGATGGTCAGCCTCGGAAACGGCATCTGGGGGTGGTACGAGTGCGTCCTCGGGCAGACGCTGCCGTCGCCCTCGATCGCCGACGTCGTGTTCCTCTTCTTCGCCCCGCCGGCCATCGTCGGTCTGGTGAAGCTGTCCAACCGGCCCCGCAACGCCGCCGGTTGGCTCTGCCTCGCGCTGGACGGGTGGCTGATCGCCGGTTCGCTGCTGACCCTCAGCTGGAGCCTGGCACTCGGCCGCACCGCCGCGGGCGACCAGAGCAGTCCGCTGCGGCTGGCGATGGGCCTGGCCTATCCGCTGCTGGACATCCTGCTCATCAGCATGGTCCTCGGGCTGCGGTTCCGCCGTCCGGACAGCAACCGCGCGGCGGTGCACACGGCCATAGTGGCCCTCGCGCTGACCGTCCTCTGCGATGCCGTCTTCACCAGCCAGTCCTTCAAGGACGCCTACCACTCCGGCGAACTGCTCGACGCCGGCTGGTTCTGCGGCTCGATGCTGCTCGCCTGGGCGCCGTGGGCCAGCAGCAGCCGGTCGGCCCGGCAGATCGCCGGGGTCCCGCGCCGCCCCCGGGTGGCGTCCACCTTCAGCGCGCTCACCCCGTATGCGGCGACCGGCGTCTGCACCGTCGGCCTGCTCTACAACGCGCTCGACCGGCACCACCTGGACCGGTTCGTGCTCATCGTCAGCTGCACCGTGGTGATCGCGCTGATCCTGCGGCAGGGCGTCATGCTGCTCGACAACCTGTCCCTGGCGCAGAAGTTGAGCCACCAGGAGAACCACTTCCGCTCCCTGGTGCAGGGCTCCAGCGACGTCATCATGATCGCCGACCCGGACGGCGTGCTCCGCTACGTCAGCCCGGCCGCCACCGGCGTCTACGGGCGGCCCGCCGAGGAGTTGGTGGGCACCCGACTGCCGGAGATGGTCCATCCCGACGACCTCGGCCACGTGCTCTGGGAGGTGCAGCGCTACCTGGCCAAGTCCCCAGCCGAGCCCACCGCCCGGATCGAGTGCCGGGTGCGCTCGGGCGCGGGCGACTGGCTCGACGTCGAGTCGACCGTCAACCGCTACCGTGACGGGCTGATCTTCAACTGCCGCGACGTCTCCGAACGCGTCCGGCTCCAGGCGCAGTTGGAGCACAACGCGTTCCATGACGCGCTCACCGACCTGCCCAACCGCGCGCTGTTCCTGCAGCGCAGCCGCAGCGCGCTGGCGGGAACGCAGGAGCAGCGCCCCGAGGTGGCGGTGCTCTTCGTCGATCTGGACGGCTTCAAGGCGGTCAACGACACGGCCGGACACCAGGTCGGCGACGAGCTGCTGATCCAGGCCGCGCGCCGACTCGAGGAGTCGGTCCGCTCCGGCGACACGGTGGCCCGGCTCGGCGGTGACGAGTTCGCGGTGCTGCTGGTCGGCGAGGTCGACCGGGACCAGGCCTTCGCCGTCGCCGAACGGCTGCGCGTCGCCGTCTCCGCGCCGTACCAGGTCGGCAACGAGGAGCACGCGGTCGCCGCCAGCATCGGCATCGCCTTCGCCGACGCTGAGGCCACCCCGGAGGGCGCGGCCGACCTGCTGCGCAGCGCGGACCTGGCCATGTACCAGGCCAAGCGCCGTGGCAAGGACCGCGTCAGCGAGTACTCGCCGGAGCTCCGCACCGAGCTGCGCCGCCGCACCGAGCTGGACCAGCGGCTGCGGGTCGCGGTCCGCGAGGGCGAGTTCACCCTGCTCCACCAGCCCGTCGTCGACCTGGCCAGCGGCGCGGTCACCGGCCTCGCCGCGCAGGCGCGCTGGCGTTCGACGCAGGGGCTGGTGCTCACGCCCGCCGAGTTCCTGCACGCCTCCGGAGGGGGTGAGCGCGCGTCGCGGTTCGCCCACTGGACGGTCGACCACGCGCTGCGGCAGGCCGCGGAGCGCGAGGTCGACCTGCCGGTCTCGGTACGGCTGCCCACGCGTGTGGTCGCCGCGCCGGGGCTCTGCGAGGCCGTCGAGACGGCGCTGCACCGGACCGGCCTGCCGCCCGCCCGGCTGCTCGTCGAGCTGGCCGACGGCGGCGGGGGAGTGGCGGACGGGCGGTCGCACGGGTTCGACGACCTGGTGCAGCGGCTGGCCCAGCTCAAGCGCCTCGGCGTGGGTGTGGTGCTGGACGGGTTCGGTGGCGGCACCACGCCGCTCAGCGGGCTGCGCAGGCTGCCCGTGGACGCGCTCAAGCTGGAACGCGGCGTGGTCGACGGGCTGCTCGACTCGTCGTTCCAGCGCACCCTCGCCGCGTCCGTGCTGCGGGTCGGCCGGGAGCTCGGTCTGGACACGGTGGCCGAGGGCGTGGACACCTCCGCCCAGGCGCAGTTGCTCCGCGAGCTGGGCTGCGCACGCGGCCAGGGCCGGTGGTTCGCCGAGCCGCTGGACGAGTCCGACCTGGCGAAACTGCTCGCCGCTGAGCCGTTCGGGGGTGTTCCGGGCGCACGGGTGTCCGACGGAGGTTTCGCATGATGAGACACGATCCCGATCGGCTTGACACCCCACGGGCCGTCGGAGGAAGGTCGTCAGCATGCGCACCCGAATTCTCGTACTTGGCGGGCGCGTCGGCTGATTCGGGAGTGAATTCCCGAGCACGAAGAGCCGACGCGCTACCCCTCGCATGCCCACACTGGGCACGAGGGGTTTTTTGTTGCCGCAAGGCAGCGCGTGCAGCGCACCGCCGGCTAAATCCCTCCGAGAACTCCGAGCAGTCCCGATAGGAATCAGCAGATGACTGAGCAGGCAGCAACGCCCGTCCCGCCGCACGCGGGCCCAGAACCGATGACCGGTGCCCAGTCGCTCATCCGCTCCCTGGAAGCGGTCGGCGCGGAGACGGTGTTCGGGATCCCGGGTGGCGCGATCCTCCCGGCCTACGACCCGTTGATGGACTCGGTGAAGGTCCGCCACATCCTGGTCCGCCACGAGCAGGGCGCGGGACACGCGGCGACGGGTTACGCGCAGGCGACCGGCAAGGTCGGCGTCTGCATGGCGACGTCCGGTCCGGGCGCGACCAACCTGGTGACGCCGCTGGCGGACGCGTACATGGACTCCGTCCCGGTGGTCGCGATCACCGGTCAGGTGGCGTCGAAGGCGATCGGCACGGACGCCTTCCAGGAGGCGGACATCTGCGGCATCACGATGCCGATCACCAAGCACAACTTCCTGGTGACCGACCCCTCGGAGATCCCGCGCGTGATCGCGGAGGCCTTCCACATCGCCTCGACCGGGCGGCCGGGGCCGGTGCTGGTGGACATCTCCAAGGACGCGCTGCAGGCCCGGACGATCTTCCGCTGGCCGGTCGAGCAGCAGCTGCCGGGCTACCGTCCGGTGACCAAGCCGCACGCCAAGCAGATCCGCGAGGCGGCCCGGATGCTGGCCACCTCCAAGCGCCCGGTCCTCTACATCGGCGGCGGCGTGCTCAAGGCCCAGGCCACGGCGGAGCTGCGGATCCTGGCCGAGCTGACCGGCGCCCCGGTCGTCACCACGCTGATGGCGCTGGGCGCGTTCCCCGACAGCCACGACCAGCACCTGGGCATGCCGGGCATGCACGGCTCGGTCGCCGCGGTCACCGCGCTGCAGAAGGCGGACCTGCTCTTCGCGCTGGGCACCCGCTTCGACGACCGGGTCACCGGTCGCCTGGACACCTTCGCCCCGTTCGCCAAGATCGTCCACGCGGACATCGACCCGGCGGAGATCGGCAAGAACCGCACCGCAGACGTGCCGATCGTGGGCGACGCCCGCGAGATCATCGCCGACCTGATCGTCGCGGTCCAGCAGGAGCAGGCCGCGGCGAAGGAGGGCGAGGCCCGCTTCGAGTACGACGCCTGGTGGGAGCAGTTGAACACCTGGCGCAAGACCTACCCCGTCGGCTACGACCCGGCCCCCGAGGGCATGCTCAGCCCGCAGCAGGTGATCGAGCGGATCGGCCAGAAGGTCGGCTCCGACGCCATCTACGCGGCGGGCGTGGGCCAGCACCAGATGTGGGCCAGCCAGTTCATCACCTTCGAGAAGCCGGGCACCTGGCTCAACTCCGGCGGCGCGGGCACGATGGGCTACGCGGTCCCGGCGGCGATGGGCGCGAAGGCGGGCTGTCCGGAGTCGGCGGTCTGGGCGATCGACGGCGACGGCTGCTTCCAGATGACCAATCAGGAGCTGGTCACCTGCGCGCTGAACAACCTGCCGATCAAGGTCGCGATCATCAACAACGGCTCGCTGGGCATGGTCCGCCAGTGGCAGACGCTGTTCTACAACGAGCGCTACTCCAACACGGTCCTGCACGCGGGCCCGGAGCACGACGGCAAGGGCCCGTCGGCGGGCACCCGGCTGCCGGACTTCGTCAAGCTGTCCGAGGCGATGGGCTGCCACGCGCTGCGCTGCGAGCGCCCGGAGGACCTGGACGCGGTGATCGAGAAGGCGATGGAGCTGAACGACGCACCGGTCGTCATCGACTTCATCGTCCACCAGGACGCGATGGTCTGGCCGATGGTCGCCGCGGGCACCAGCAATGACGAGATCCTGGCCGCGCGCGACGTCCGTCCGGACTTCGGCGACGAGAACGACTGAGACGAAGACGAAGGGGCCACGAAAGCCATGTCCAAGCACACCCTCTCCGTCCTGGTCGAGAACAAGCCGGGCGTCCTCGCCCGGATCGCGGCACTGTTCTCCCGCCGCGGGTTCAACATCGACTCCCTGGCGGTCGGACCGACCGAGCACCCGGACGTCTCCCGGATGACCATCGTGGTCAACGTGGAGGACCTTCCGCTGGAGCAGGTCACCAAGCAGCTGAACAAGCTGATCAACGTGATAAAGATCGTCGAGCTGGACCCGACCGCGTCGGTGCGCCGCGAACTGATGCTGGTCAAGGTCCGCGCGGACGCGGAGACGCGCTCGCAGGTGACGGAGATCGTCCAGCTCTTCCGCGCCAAGACGGTCGACGTCTCCCCGGACGCCGTCACCATCGAGGCGACCGGCAGCGGCGACAAGCTCGAGGCGATGCTCAAGATGCTGGAGCCGTACGGGGTCAAGGAACTCGTGCAGTCCGGCATGGTCGCCATAGGTCGCGGCGCCAGGTCGATTACCGACCGTTCCCTGCGTTCGGTCGAGCGATCGGCGTAGCCGATAGGGGCGCGGGGAACTGCGCGACAAGCCACCGTGTGTGGTGAGTCGCCGAACGCGCAGGGCCGTCCTCACAGGGTGGTTGCTCGCGCAGTTCCCCGCGCCCCTGGACAGTGCAGCCGCGCCCCCGACCTGCATCTACGTGTGAGACGCTAATCTCACCCTCTGAGACTCCACCGTCCCGAAAATTCCTTCGGCGTACGGTGTTCCCAAGGAATCCATCCCGCAAGGAGAAGCCAGCGATGGCCGAGCTGTTCTACGACGACGACGCCGATCTGTCCATCATCCAGGGCCGCAAGGTCGCCATCCTGGGCTACGGCAGTCAGGGCCACGCGCACGCGCTCTCCCTGCGTGACTCCGGGGTCGACGTCCGCGTCGGGCTGCTGCCGGAGTCCAAGTCCCGTGCCAAGGCCGAGGAGCAGGGTCTGCGCGTGGTCACGCCGGCGGAGGCTGCGGCCGAGGCCGACGTGATCATGATCCTGGTGCCGGACCCGATCCAGGCCGACGTTTACAAGGAGGTCGTGGAGCCGAACCTGAAGGCGGGCGACGCCCTCTTCTTCGGCCACGGCCTGAACATCCGCTACGGCTTCATCGAGCCGCCGGCGAACGTCGACGTCTGCATGGTCGCCCCGAAGGGCCCGGGCCACCTGGTCCGTCGCCAGTACGAGGAGGGTCGCGGCGTCCCCTGCATCGTGGCTGTCGAGCAGGACGCCACGGGCAAGGCCCTGGAGCTCGCGCTCTCCTATGCGAAGGGCATCGGCGGCACCCGTGCCGGCGTCATCAAGACGACCTTCACCGAGGAGACCGAGACCGACCTCTTCGGCGAGCAGGCCGTCCTGTGCGGTGGCACCGCCGCGCTGGTCAAGGCCGGTTTCGAGACCCTGGTCGAGGCGGGCTACCAGCCCGAGATCGCCTACTTCGAGTGCCTCCACGAGCTGAAGCTCATCGTCGACCTCATGTACGAGGGCGGCCTGGAGAAGATGCGCTGGTCCGTCTCCGAGACGGCCGAGTGGGGCGACTACGTCACCGGCCCGCGCATCATCACGGACCAGACCAAGGCCGAGATGAAGAAGGTCCTCGGCGACATCCAGGACGGCACCTTCGCCAACACCTGGATCGCCGAGTACAAGGCCGGTCTGCCGAAGTACAACGAGTACAAGAAGGCCGACAGCGAGCACCTGCTGGAGACCACCGGCAAGAAGCTCCGCAAGCTCATGAGCTGGGTCGACGACGAGGCGTAAGTCGCCTCTTCCGCGGGGGCGGTCTTCGGACCGCCCCCGCGGCTTTGTACGGAACGTATGGTCCCGTGCGGGTGATTCTTCCGCTCGGGCGATCGGCGGATGCGCCTCCGCCGATAGACTCAATTCTGCGCGTCAGGCTCACAGCGTCGTGCGTCTCCAACGCGGCATGCCACCCTCCCCCTCCATGCCGTCACCGCAACGCGGGTGCCACCCCCATCGCACGGCTTCGGGGACACCGGACAGTAAGGACCACTGTCGTGAGCAGCAAGCCTGTAGTTCTCATCGCCGAAGAGCTCTCCCCCGCCACCGTCGACGCGCTCGGCCCGGACTTCGAGATCCGCCACTGTGACGGTGCCAACCGCTCCGAGCTGCTCCCCGCGATCGCGGACGCGGACGCGATCCTGATCCGCTCGGCCACCAAGGTGGACGCAGAGGCCATCGCCGCCGCCCGCAAGCTCAAGGTCGTCGCCCGCGCCGGTGTCGGCCTCGACAACGTGGACGTCCCGTCGGCCACCAAGGCCGGCGTCATGGTCGTCAACGCGCCGACGTCCAACATCGTCACCGCCGCCGAGCTGGCCTGCGGCCTGCTGATCTCGACGGCACGTCACATCCCGTCCGCCAACGCCGCGTTGAAGAACGGCGAGTGGAAGCGCAGCAAGTACACCGGCGTCGAGCTGGCCGAGAAGACCCTCGGCGTCGTCGGCCTCGGCCGGATCGGTGTGCTCGTCGCCCAGCGGATGTCCGCCTTCGGCATGAAGGTCGTCGCCTACGACCCCTACATCCAGGCCGCGCGCGCCGCGCAGATGGGCGTCAAGCTGCTCCCGCTGGACGAGCTGCTCGAGGTCGCCGACTTCATCACCGTGCACCTGCCCAAGACGCCGGAGACCATCGGTCTGATCGGTGACGAGGCGCTGCACAAGGTCAAGCCGAGCGTCCGCATCGTCAACGCCGCCCGTGGTGGCATCGTCGACGAGGAGGCGCTGGCCGCCGCGCTCAAGGAGGGCCGGGTCGCCGGCGCGGGCCTGGACGTCTTCGTGAAGGAGCCCTGCACCGACTCGCCGCTCTTCGGCTTCGACAACGTCGTGGCCACCCCGCACCTCGGCGCCTCCACCGACGAGGCGCAGGAGAAGGCGGGCATCTCGGTCGCGCGCAGCGTGCGGCTCGCCCTCGCGGGTGAGCTGGTACCGGACGCGGTCAACGTCCAGGGCGGCGTCATCGCCGAGGACGTCCGTCCGGGCCTGCCGCTGGCCGAGAAGCTCGGCCGTATCTTCACCGCGCTCGCGGGCGAGGTCGCGGTCCGTCTGGACGTCGAGGTGCGCGGCGAGATCACCCAGCACGACGTGAAGGTGCTGGAGCTGTCCGCCCTCAAGGGCGTGTTCGAGGATGTCGTCGCCGAGACGGTCTCCTATGTCAACGCCCCGCTGTTCGCGCAGGAGCGCGGCCTCGAGGTACGGCTGACGACCACCAGCGAGAGCCCCGAGTACCGCAACGTCATCACCGTCCGCGGCACGCTCACCGACGGCCGCGAGGTCTCGGTCGCGGGCACGCTGACCGGCCCGAAGCGCCAGCAGAAGATCGTCGGCGTCAACGACTTCGACGTGGACGTCGCCCTGACCGACTACATGGGCTTCTTCCGCTACGAGGACCGCCCGGGCGTCGTCGGCACGCTGGGCCGCCTGCTGGGTGACGCGGGCATCAACATCGCCGGCATGCAGGTCTCCCGCGAGGCGGAGGGCGGCGACGCGCTGGTCTCCCTGACGGTCGACAGCGAGATCCCGCAGGGGCTGCTCGGCGAGATCGCCGCCGAGATCGGCGCGCAGTTCGCGCGCAGCGTGAACCTGTCCGCGTAAGCGGAACCTTCGCTCCGCAGGTAGTTGCACTTTCAGGGGCGCGGGGAACTGCGCGACAAGCCACCGTGTGTGGTGAGTCGCCGAGCGCGCAGGGCCATCCACACAGGGTGGTTCTCGCGCAGTTCCCCGCGCCCCTGATGCGCTGCATGGTTCCTCGTCGCCGCAAAGGTCAGGCCGGCTCCCCGCCGACGTTGGCGTCCAGCCAGTCGTTCAGCGGCCTCGTCGCCTTGAGGAACTGCACCAGGCGCTTCTTCGCCTCCGCCGTGCCCAGCCACGGTTCGACCGGCCACTGGCGCCACGCAGCAACGCTCTTGTTGCGCAGCAGTTCGATGCGTGGGTGGTCCTTCGGGTAACCGCGCGGCGCACTCTTCAGGCGGTCGCGGGACATGAGCTCGATCTCGCCACCGCGCGTCAGCTTCGCGAGGACCGCCTCCAGCGCAGCGCCCCGCCGGTCGTCCGATACCGCCGCGCGGTAGCGCGCCAGCTGGTCGGGGGACATCACATAGCGGCCGCTCCCCGCGCCCAGGCCGTCGGCCGAGAGTTGGACGTAGCCGCCTCCCTCCAACACCGCGCCGATGTGGGTCTTGTACGGCGACTTGTCGGCCGAGAAGCGGACGTCGCGGTAGGGGCGGAAGATCTTGCCCTCGCCGTACGCGGGCGCCAGCTCCTCCAGGAGCTGTTCCAGCGGCTCGCGCACGCAGCGCTCGTACGCGTCCTTGTGGGACGTCCAGTAGGTCTTGGAGTTGTCGGCCTCCAAGCCCTCGAAGAACTCGAGGGCCTCCGCCGGCCAGCCTTGGAAGCTCATGATCACCCGTCCAGGGGACGCGCTGTCTCGGATAGTAGGAAATCCAAGTATCTCTGGAGACAGTTCGACGAGCTTGTCGTACCGTGAAATGCATGCAGTCGGACTGTCTGCCGTATCCACGGCCGGTTCCGACTCGGCCCCAGTACAGGTGACCCCTGTCCGGCCCGCTTTCCCCAGAACGGACCGCACACACCACAGGAGTCTCCCCATGAACGCTCCGAAGCCGCGTACCCGACGCACCCCGCACACCACCGCCGAGCGCGCCCAGGCAGCCGCTGCCCTGCAGCGGGCGCTGGACCGCCGGGACAACGGCGGCGTCACCGGACACCAGGACGGTTCCGCCCACTAGATCCGACGGGCCGTCCAGAGCCGATGCATCGTCAGTCGTCCGGATGGCGGACAGTACGGTGTCAGCCAATGGACCCGGGAGTATGGTCTCCGCATGTCTCGCACTCTCCGCCTTGCAGTGATCCCTGGTGACGGAATCGGCCAGGAGGTCGTTGCTGAAGGACTGAAGGTCCTCTCCTCGGCCCTCCCCGCCGACGTCAAGGTGGAGAGCGTCGAGTACGACCTCGGCGCCCGCCGCTACCACGCCACCGGTGAGACCCTGCCGGACAGCGTGCTCGACGAGCTCAAGGGCGCGGACGCCATCCTGCTGGGCGCCATCGGCGACCCGTCGGTGCCGTCCGGCGTGCTGGAGCGCGGGCTGCTGCTGAAGCTGCGCTTCGCCTTCGACCACCACGTCAACCTCCGTCCGGGCAAGCTCTTCCCGGGCGTGCAGTCGCCGCTCGCGGGCGACCACGACATCGACTTCGTCGTGATCCGCGAGGGCACCGAGGGCCCGTACGTGGGCAACGGCGGCTCGCTGCGTACCGGCACCGAGCAGGAGGTGGCCACCGAGGTCAGCCTCAACACGGCGTTCGGCATCGAGCGCGTCGTCCGCGACGCGTTCGCCCGGGCGCAGGCGCGTCCGCGCAAGAAGCTGACCCTGGTGCACAAGAACAACGTCCTGGTCCACGCCGGCCACCTGTGGAAGCGGATCTTCGACCGGGTCGGGACCGAGTTCCCCGAGGTCACCACCGACTACCTGCACGTCGACGCGGCGACGATCTTCTTCGTCACCCAGCCCGAGCGCTTCGACGTCATCGTCACCGACAACCTCTTCGGCGACATCATCACCGACCTGGCCGCGGCCGTCACCGGCGGCATCGGCCTGGCCGCCTCGGGCAACATCAACCCCTCCGGCGCGTTCCCGTCCATGTTCGAGCCGGTCCACGGCTCCGCCCCGGACATCGCCGGCCAGGGCAAGGCCGACCCGACCGCCACCGTGCTGTCGGTCGCCATGATGCTGAGCCACCTCGGCTACGCGGAGCAGGCCGCGGCGATCGAGTCCGCCGTCGCCGACGACCTGGCCGACCGCGCCTCGCTCACCGCTCCGCGCACCACCTCGGAGATCGGCGACGCGCTCGCCGCCCGAGTAGCCGGCTGACCCGCCGGCCCCTCACGTAGTACCCAGCACCGGGCCGGCGACGGCCCGGTGCTGCGCGTTTGTGCGTGTCATCCGATACACCGGCTGTCGCTGCCGCCCCCATTAGTGCGACCATCGACCGTGGGAACCGCCCTGGTCGAGGTTTCCGCAATGACGACACGGTGAAGGACAAACGTCGATGACCTCCCTCTCAATCGAGCTCAAGCCCTCGGCTCACCCGCTCTCCGCCGCCGAGCGCGAGGCCCGCCTGGCCTCTCCCGGCTTCGGTCGCTTCTTCACCGACAACATGGTGACCATCCGTTGGACCGAGGGCCGGGGTTGGCACGACGCGCAGCTGGTGCCCTACGGCCCGCTGGAGATCGACCCGGCCAACATGACGCTGCACTACGGCCAGTCGATCTTCGAGGGCCTCAAGGCCTACCGCACCGCGGACGGCCGGATCCAGACCTTCCGCCCGGAGGCCAACGCCCGCCGCTTCCAGGCCTCCGCCGCGCGTCTGGCCATGCCGGAGCTGCCCGAGGAGCTCTTCGTCGCCGCCGTCGAGGCGCTGGTCCAGCAGGACCAGGCGTGGGTGCCGGACCAGGACGAGGCCAGCCTCTACCTGCGTCCGTTCATGTTCGCGACCGAGGTCGGGCTGGGCGTCCGCCCGGCCAACGAGTACCTGTTCATGGTCATCGCCTCGCCGGCCGGCGCCTACTTCCCGGGCGGCATCAAGCCGGTCTCGGTCTGGATCTCCGAGGAGTACGTCCGCGCCGCGCCCGGCGGCACGGGCGCGGCCAAGTGCGCGGGCAACTACGCCGCCTCGCTGGTCGCCCAGGCCCAGGCCGCCGAGAAGGGCTGCGACCAGGTCGTCTGGCTGGACGCCGTGGAGCGCCGCTGGATCGAGGAGATGGGCGGCATGAACCTCTACTTCGTCTTCGGCGAGGGAGAGAACGCGAAGATCGTCACCCCGGAGCTGTCCGGTTCGCTGCTGCCGGGCATCACCCGCGACTCGCTGCTGAGCATCGCCGCCGACCTCGGCTACGCCACCGAGGAGGCGAAGATCTCCACCGACGAGTGGCGCGCCGGCAACGCCGACGGCACCCTGACTGAGGTCTTCGCCTGCGGCACCGCCGCCGTGATCACCCCGGTCGGCTCGGTCAAGTCCGCCAGCGGCGACTGGACGGTCGCCGACGGCAACCCGGGCCCGATCACCACCAAGCTGCGTGAGACCCTGCTGGCGCTGCAGACCGGCCGCCGTGAGGACACCCACGGCTGGATGCACCCGATCGTCTGACACCCCGGTCACCAGGGAAATCACCAGGTGAATCACCGGAGGTGACACCACTCGTCCGGGTGGCGGGCCGCGCATCTTGCCATGCGAGATGCGCGGCGCCTTTCGTTCCGCGCTGTGTCAGACTGCGATCGTGCCAACGTTCGCACTGATTACCAGCTGCAGCGCGCCGGTCTGAGTTCGCAGGAACAGACCAGCGTGCAGACCTCTCGCATCCGCGGGGGGTCTTTTTCGTTGAACGGGCAGCCCCCGACAGGAGACCACCGGCCATGACCCCCCTCAGCGACGACTTCCACGTCTTCGACACCACGCTGCGCGACGGAGCCCAGCGCGAGGGCATCAACCTCACCGTCGCCGACAAGCTCGCCATCGCCCGGTACCTCGACGACTTCGGTGTGGGTTTCATCGAGGGCGGCTGGCCCGGGGCAAACCCGCGCGACACCGAGTTCTTCGCCCGTGCCGCGAACGAACTCCAGCTCGGCAACGCCCAGCTGGTCGCCTTCGGTGCCACCCGCCGGGCGGGCGGCAAGGCCGCCGAGGACCCGCAGTTGGCGGCCCTGGTCAACTCCGGTGCGCCCGTCGTCACCCTCGTCGCCAAGTCCCACGACCGCCACGTGGAACTGGCGCTGCGCACCACGCTGGAGGAGAACCTGGAGATGGTCCGCGACAGCGTCGCGTACCTGCGCGCCCAGGGACGCCGGGTCTTCATCGACTGCGAGCACTTCTTCGACGGCTACAAGGCCAACCGGGACTACGCGCTCTCCGTCGTCTCAGCCGCCCACGAGGCGGGCGCGGACGTGGTGGTGCTCTGCGACACCAACGGCGGCATGCTGCCGGGCGGCGTCCGCGAGATCGTCGCCGACGTGCTGGCCGCCACCGGCGCGCGTCTCGGCATCCACGCCCAGGACGACACCGGCTGCGCCGTCGCCAACACCCTTGCCGCGGTGGACGCGGGCGCGACCCACGTCCAGTGCACCGCCAACGGCTACGGCGAGCGGGTCGGCAACGCGAACCTCTTCCCGGTCGTCGGCGCGCTGGAGCTCAAGCACGACCTCCGGGTGCTGCCGGAGGGCCGCCTGGCCGAGATGACGCGCATCTCGCACGCCATCGCCGAGGTGGTCAACCTCGCGCCCTCCACCCACCAGCCGTACGTCGGCGTCTCCGCCTTCGCCCACAAGGCCGGCCTGCACGCCTCGGCGATCAAGGTCGACCCCGACCTCTACCAGCACACCGACCCGGCGCTGGTCGGCAACAGCATGCGGATGCTCGTCTCCGACATGGCCGGACGCGCCAGCGTCGAGCTCAAGGGCAAGGAGCTCGGCTACGACCTGTCCGCCGACCGCGAGTTGGTCGGCCGCATCGTCGACCGGGTCAAGGAGAAGGAGCTGGAGGGCTACACGTTCGAGGCCGCCGACGCCTCCTTCGAACTCCTGCTCCGCGCCGAGGCGCACGGCGGTGCGGACCGCTTCTTCACCCTCGAGTCCTGGCGGGCCATCGCCGAGCAGCGGACGGACGGCACCGTCGCGAACGAGGCCACGGTGAAGCTCTGGGCGAAGGGAGAGCGCATCGTCGCCACGGGGGAGGGCAACGGCCCCGTCGACGCGCTGGACGGGGCTCTGCGGGCCGCGGTGGGCCGCTTCTACCCGCAGCTCGCCAAGCTGGAACTGACGGACTACAAGGTCCGCATCCTGGAGGGCCAGCACGGCACCGGGTCGCAGACCCGCGTCCTGATCGAGACGACGGACGGCGAGGCGACGTGGTCCACGGTCGGTGTCGCGGAGAACGTCATCGTCGCCTCCTGGCAGGCCCTCGACGACGCCTACACCTTCGGCCTGCTCCGGTCCGGTCTGACGCCGTGAGGTAGCGAAGGGGCGCGGGGCAGAGCCCCGCGCCCCTGAAGAACGTGCAACTACCAGCGGCAGCGCGGCGGTTACCGCAGGCGCGCCAGCAGCGCGTGCTCGACGAGCGTGATCAGCGCGGACTTCGCGCTGTCGCGGCGGCGCGCGTCCGTCGAGATGATCGGCGTCTCGTGGTCGAGCTGCAGCGCCTCCCGCACCTCCTCGGGACTGTGCGTCTGGCTCCCGTCGAAGGTGTTGACCGCGACGATGAACGGCAGGCCGCTGTTCTCGAAGTAGTCGATCGCGGGGAAGCAGTCTGCCAGGCGGCGGGTGTCCACCAGGACGACGGCGCCGATGGCGCCGCGGACCAGGTCGTCCCACATGAACCAGAAGCGGTCCTGGCCCGGTGTGCCGAACAGGTAGAGGATCAGGTCCTCGTCCAGCGTGATGCGGCCGAAGTCCATGGCGACCGTGGTCGTCGTCTTGCCGCTCACGTGGCTGAGATCGTCGATCCCGGCGGAGGCCGAGGTCATCACGGCCTCGGTGCGGAGCGGGTTGATCTCGGACACCGCGCCGACGAGGGTCGTCTTGCCCACGCCGAAGCCGCCCGCCACCACGATCTTCGCGGAGGTCGTACTACGGCCCCCTGTCGCAGCGGGGGCAGTCGGCCTAGAGCTTGCGTAGTCCACTGAGCACCCTTTCGAGCAGTGTCACATCAGGCGTTCCGCCGGATTCGCCCCCGGCGGCGGGCTGGTGGATCGCGACCAGGCCGGACTCGGCCAGGTCGGCGACAAGGATTCGGGCCACCCCGAGCGGGATGGACAGCAGCGCCGAGATCTCGGCCACCGACTTGATCTCCGTGCACAGCCCGCAGATCCGCTGGTGTTCCGGCAGCAGCGTGCCGATCCGCTCCGGCGCGGCCGTCGTCGAGACCAGGGCCTCGATGGCGAGCTGGTAGCGCGGACGGGTCCGGCCGCCGGTCATGGCGTAGGGCCGGATCAGCGGCTCCTCGTCCTGGGGCTCCGGCTCGGGCGTCGGAACGCGCCCCATGCCGCGGTGCATCGAGCTCTGCTGCTGAGACGGCCAGTCCTGCTGCTGGTCCTGCCAGTAGCCGGACTGACCTCCGTGGCCGACGGGCTGGTCGTAGCCGGGATACCCAGGGGCGGCGCCGTAGCCGCCGACGGGACCGCCGAACGCGTCATGGCCTGTACCGGGGTAGGCAGCGCCGTACTGGCCGTTCTGGTCCTCTGGCGGTGTCACGGTTCCTCCTCACACTTAACGACGTGGCATTGCGGCTAACTGAGCAGCTGCGCCAGTGGAGTTGACGCCGCTTCACTGCGGATGCGGTGCTGTTCGAGTGCTGCGGTCGTGCGGGTGGTGCGGGGTGGTGCTGGCTCGTGCGCTCGTACGAGTCCTACGAGGCTTGTGTGATTGTTGCGCGTCTGTGCGGGTACTGCGAAGTAGTTCGGGAGATCAGTGCAGCAGGCTGCCCTGGAGTTCGGCGCGGAGCGCCGGCGTCAGCACCGTCCCCGCGCGGTCGACGAGGAGGGCCATCTCGTAGCCGACCAGGCCGATGTCGCTGTCGGGGGAGGAGAGGACGGCGAGGGAGGAGCCGTCGGAGACGGCCATGATGAAGAGGAAGCCGCGTTCCATCTCGACCACGGTCTGGGTGACCTTGCCGCCTTCGAAGATCCGGGAGGCGCCCTGGGTCAGCGAGGTGAGGCCGGAGGCGACGGCGGCGAGCTGGTCGGCGCGGTCACGCGGGAAGCCCTCGGACATGGCGAGCAGGAGGCCGTCGGCGGAGACCACCACGGTGTGCGACACCCCGGGGGTGTTGTCCACGAAGTTGGTGATCAACCAGTTGAGGTTCTGGGCCGCTTGGCTCATCTGGCTCATCTTTGATCAACGCTCCTGGGAGTTGGTGCCGTACGGGCCAGAGCCCGGTTGGGGGGTGTCGCCCGCATTGTGGCCCTGCTGGATGCCGCGGCGCAGGTTCGTCAGGCGACCGCGGACCTCCTCAGGGGATCGGGACAGCTGGGACGGCGGCTGGGGCGTCTCCTGCGCGCCCGCTCCGGCCGGGTCCTGGATCTGTCCGGGGAGCAGGTTCTGGCGCGGCACACGGCGCGGCAGACCCGCTCCGGTGGTGCCGCCGGTCCGCGTCTCGCGCGTCGGGAGACCAGGCGTCGGGGTGGCGGGCAGCGCCGGGGTCTCTCCCCGGTCGCCCGCGGAGACGGTCGAGCCGGTCGGGTGGGCCGACGGCATGACCGGCATGGATGCGGTCGACTGGCCGCTGACCTTGGCGCCGGTGAACCAGTTGGGACGCTCGTCGCCGCCCTGGCTGCTGGTCGGACCGCCCAGGGCCGCGCCCGGACGCCTGACCGGCAGTCCGGCGGAGCCGGGCAGGTCCAGGCCTCCGGCCCCGTGCATCGGCTCCGGCTCGAAGCCGCGGTCGCCCCGGCCGGTGCCGAAGCCGGCGTTCGCGTCGGCGCCCGCCGAGCCGCTCGCACCGTAGTGCTGCATGCCCGGAGTGCTGCCCGGGGTCAGGTAGTTGTCGTCGGCGGAGTCCGCGCCGTAGGGGCGGCGCTCGGCGGCGCCGGACTCGAAGCTCTGCGCCGTGTAGCGCCCGGCCTCGAAGCCGGAGTCAGGCGTCGGGTAGGACGGCCCGCCGGAGCGGTCGCCACCGAAGTCGCTGCCGCCGAAGTCGGAACCACCGAAGGCGTTGCCACCGAAGTCGGACTGGCCGCGGGCTGCGGCGCCGAAGTCGTTGCCGCCACCGAAGTTCGAGCCGCTGCCCGAACCGGAGGCGGAGCCGAACCGCGCGTCGAAGTCCCGGCCGTAGTCGTCGCGCTGATCAGCGCCGAACTCGTTGCCGTACTCGCTGCCGCCGTACTCCTGCTGGTAGCCGTTGTTCTGCGGGTACCCGCCGGAGTAGCCCGGGGCCGCGAACTCCTGCGTCTGCTGGTAGCCCTGGTCGCCGAAGCCCTGACCGGGCTGCGCCGGCTGACCGGGCTGACCGTTGAAGCCCTGGCCGCCCTGACCCTGACCGGGGAAGCCCTGCGGCGCAGGGGCCGGAGTGGGCGCCGCAGGAGGCACGGAAGCCGACGAGGGCGCGATCCCGGTCTCGGGACCGGACTCCAGCGCGGCCTGCTCACGGCGGTGGCCGAGCCGCAGCGACCGCTGCACCGGGTCCAGCGCCAGCGTCTGCTCGGCAGGCTGCTCGGCAGCCGGCGCGGCGCGGTTGTAGCGGCTGTCGTCGAAGCCGAGGTCGCTCGCGGTCCGCATCGGGTTGCCGTCGGGGCCGGCGCCGAACGCGGCGTGCTGGCGGTCCTGCGGGCTCTCCGGGTAGATCCGGGAGACGGTGAACTGCTCCTCGGGCTGCAGCACGGGGCGCGCCACCTGGGTCAGCGCCTCGGTGAGCATCACCAGCGAGGTGGTCCCGGCCGACTCGCCCGAGGGGCGCAGCTGGACGCGGATGCTGTGGCGCTCGGCCAGGCGGCCCACCACGAAGAGGCCCATCTGCCGGGAGACCGAGGCGTCCACGGTCGGCGGCTCGGCCAGCTTGGCGTTGATCTCGGCGAAGTCGTCGGCCGTCAGGCCGATGCCCTTGTCGTGGATCTCCACCAGCACACGCTGATCGGGAAGTCGGGTCGCGGTGACCCGGACCCGGGTCTGCGGGCTGGAGAAGGTGGTGGCGTTCTCCAGCAGCTCGGCCAGCAGGTGCACGAGGTCGGTGACGGCGGGACCGACGACGTCGGTCTCGGGTATGCCGGCCAGCTCGATGCGCTCGTACTGCTCCACTTCGGACGCGGCGGCGCGGAGCACGTCGACCAGCGGGATCGGCTCACCCCAGGTGCGCCCGGCGTCCTCGCCCGCCAGAACGAGCAGGTTCTCGCCGTTGCGGCGCATGCGGGTGGCCAGGTGGTCCAGCTTGAAGAGGTTCTCCAGCTGGTCCGGGTCGGCCTCGTTGTTCTCCAGGTCCGTGATCAGGTCGAGCTGACGCTCGATCAGGCCGTGCGAGCGGCGGGACAGGTTGGTGAAGATCGCGTTGACGTTGCCCCGGAGCAGCGCCTGCTCGGCGGCGAGTCGGATCGCCTCGCGGTGGACGTCGTCGAAGGCGCGGGCGACCTCGGCGATCTCGTCCTTGCCGGAGACCGGGATCGGCTCCACGGAGAGGTCCACGCGGCCGGGATCGGTCTTCGACAGCTGGCGGACCAGCTCGGGCAGGCGCTCGCTGGCGATCGTCTGGGCACTGTCACGCAGGCGGCGCATGTTGCGGGTCATCGACCGGGAGACCAGCGTGGTCACGATGCTCGCCAGGATCAGCGCGGCCAGCGCGGCCGCACCGTTGATGATCATGTCGCTCTTGGCCTGGCCGGCCGCGGCCGTGGCCTGCTCGACGGAGGTCGAGGTGAGCTGCTTCTCGACGCCGCGGAAGGCGTTGAAGGAGAGCGTCATCACGGCGTCCCAGTTCTGGACCGTGACACCCTTCGCCGCCAGCTCGTGGTTGTCCAGCGAGCCGCTGGAGATGTAGTTCACCATCGTCTGGATGTCAGCCGGTGGCGGAACGTAGCTCTGGTGGGACTGTGCGGCCTGCTGGGCGGCCTGCGCGGCCATGGCCTTGGCCTGCTGGGCAGCCTGGGCCTCGTCCTGGGCGAGCAGCTGCTTGAACTGCGGGTCGGCCGCGTTGTCGAACTCGTTCTCGGCGACCTGCTCGAGGAACAGGAAGCTCCACAGGTGGATCATCTGGTTCTGGCGACCGGCGACGTCCTTGCTGCTGGACGGTGTCGGCTCCAGCAGCATGTGCAGGCCGATGGCGCGGTCGACCGAGATCGCGTCCTTGGTGAGCGTGATCGCGTAGATGGAGCGGGCGTCGGAGTTGATGGAGCTGCCGTTGCCGACGACGAGCTCGTTGTCGAGAGCCTGCAGAGCGGACAGAAGGTGGGAGTACCCCTCCTCCGTCGTGGTGTCGTAGGCCTGGTAGCGACCCGCGCGGAGCTGCGCGAGGCCCTTCAGCTCGTCGTTCGCCGTCTTGACGCGCTCCTGGAGGTGGCCGACGTTCGGGGCGTTCGCGGCCAAGCCCTGGAAGTAGGCGATCGCGGAGTCGCTGGTCGCGCGCGCGTTGACGACCACCGGATTCTTGTCGTCGCCCTTGATCAGGTAAGGGAGTGAGCTGTCGCGTTCCTCGTCCAGGTCCTGTGCGACCTCGGTCGCCGCCTCGACGATCTGCGCGGTCTTCACCGCGTCCTGGGCCGCCCTCCACGTGGTGTACGAGCTCTGCACCCGCAGTCCCGCGAAGGTCAGTGCGGCGAGCACCGGGATCAGCAGGATCGTCACCAGCTTGAAGGATAGACGCCTGTTGCTCAGCGAGAGCCGACCCGCAGGCCGGACCTGGGGCGCGCTGCCGGCGCCTGGAGCTGCCTCGTTCTGGCTCACTCGACTCAACCTCTCGGCCGGGGCGGCCTTGTCGTGCATCCGGGGGTCAACCCGCAGTGGCAGGCATTCCAGCACGGGCCCGTGGCCTTGGCCAAACACCCGTGCCGGAATGGGTTCCTGGTGGTAAATCGGACATAAGGGGCCACTGGCGGCGAATGCCTACGCTCCATTCGGCGGAGCGTAGGCGTCCGCTCACCGGCGGTGAGATCTGGGGGGGAAATGCGTGTCGAACCGTTATGGAAAGTTCAACGCCCGCTCTTACCCCGGTTACCGCAGCCGAGCGAGCAGCGCGTGCTCGACGAGCGTGATCAGCGCGGACTTCGCGCTGTCGCGCCGACGGGCGTCGGTGCTGATGATCGGCGTGTCCGGACCCAACTGCAGTGCCTCGCGCACCTCTTCGGGATTGTGGGCCTGAAAGCCGTCGAAGTTGTTGAGTGCCACGACGAACGGCAGGCCGCTGTTCTCGAAGTAGTCGATCGCGGGGAAGCAGTCGGCCAGGCGGCGGGTGTCGACCAGGACGACGGCGCCGATGGCGCCGCGGACCAGGTCGTCCCACATGAACCAGAAGCGGTCCTGGCCCGGCGTACCGAACAGGTAGAGGATCAGGTCCTCGTCCAGCGTGATGCGGCCGAAGTCCATGGCGACCGTGGTCGTGGTCTTCCCGCTCACATGGGTCAGGTCGTCGATCCCCGCGGAGGCCGAGGTCATCACGGCCTCGGTGCGGAGCGGGTTGATCTCGGACACTGCTCCGACGAGGGTCGTCTTGCCCACGCCGAAGCCGCCCGCCACCACGATCTTCGCGGAGGTCGTGGCTCGGGACGCCATGGGCGGGCTAGAGCTTGCGTAGTCCACTGAGCACCCTTTCGAGCAGTGTGACGTCAGGCGCGCCGCCGCTGTCGGTTGCGGCGGCGGGCTGGTGGATGGCGACCAGGCCGGCTTCGGCCAGGTCGGCCACGAGGATGCGGGCGACGCCCAACGGCATCGGGACGAGGGCGGAGACCTCGGCGACCGACTTCACCTCACGGCACAGGTCCACGATCCGGGCGTGCTCGGGGAGCAGCACACCGGCCCGGTAGGCCTGTGGGGTTGCGGAGACCAGGGCCTCGATGGCGAGCTGGTAGCGCGGGCGGGTCCGGCCGCCGGTCATGGCGTACGGACGCACCAACGGCCGGCCGCCCTGGCCTCCGTGTGGTGAAGTCATCTGTCCTCCTTGGTGCTGCAGCGGCCGTCGTGCCTCTCCGCGGCGAGGTGGATCATGCTGGTCCTGACGGTCTTTGATCTGCCAGTGCTCGGTGGCGCAATCGGGACGGAGTGTACGGGGCCCCGGTGAGCGAATCCCCGGCGACCCCGGGGATTCGCTCACCGAGTGGCGCATCTCTCACCATGGGTGATGTCTCGTCAAGCTTCGTTACCACTGGTGGATCAGAGTCCGGCTCAGTGCAGCAGGCTGCCCTGGAGTTCGGCGCGGAGCGCCGGGGTCAGCACGTCGCCGGCGCGGTCGACGAGGAGGGCCATCTCGTAGCCGACCAGGCCGATGTCGCTGTCGGGGGAGGAGAGGACGGCGAGGGAGGAGCCGTCGGAGACGGCCATGATGAAGAGGAAGCCGCGTTCCATCTCGACCACGGTCTGGGTGACCTTGCCGCCTTCGAAGATCCGGGAGGCGCCCTGGGTCAGCGAGGTGAGGCCGGAGGCGACGGCGGCGAGCTGGTCGGCGCGGTCACGCGGGAAGCCCTCGGACATGGCGAGCAGGAGGCCGTCGGCGGAGACCACCACGGTGTGCGACACCCCGGGGGTGTTGTCCACGAAGTTGGTGATCAACCAGTTCAAGTTGTGAGCTGCCTGGCTCATCTGAGTCATCTTGATCAACGCTCCTGGGGGTTGCTGCCGTACGCACCGTTGCCCTGGTCAGGACCGGCCGCCCCCGCGGCACGACCCTGCTGGATACCACGACGCAGGTTGGTGAGACGACCGCGGACCTCATCGGGGGACCGGGAGACCTGCGGGCCGGGAAGGGAGGACGCCTCGGCGGTGCCGGGGACCAGGTTGGCCTTCGGCACGCGGCGCGGCAGACCGGACGGCATCATGCCGCCCGCACTCGGCTCGCGGACCTGCTCGGCCCGCCGCCACGTCTCGTCGTTCGCGGAACTGCGCCACGGCGCCTGACTGTCGCCCATGCCGGACATGGCGCTGGCGCCGGCCGGCTGCCCCGGGTGTCCGGGCTGCTGCCCGTGACGCGGGTCCGGCTGCGGTGCCTGACGCGGATCCGGCTGCTGCGCGGTCAGTTCGTCGGCGGAGACCTGCACGCCGCGCATCCGCTCGGCGCGACCGGCGCGGAACCAGGTCGTCTCCATCTGCTCGAAGATCGGGGACGAGCTGCCCGCCCCGGCCTCGACGGCCGGAAGCGCACGGGTCAGCGGGTCCGAGCCGTGGTCCGGCTGCGGGCGCTGCGGGAAGGGCTGCGGCTCGGCCGGGGCCGGACGCGCGGGCGCCTCCTCCTCGAAGCGTGACCGGGCGAACTGCCCGGTGCTGTCGCCGCCCGACGGCTGTCCGGCGGCCGAACCGTGCTGCGGCTGCTCGGACCAGAGGCCGCCCTCGTAGGGCTGCGGCGGCTGCGGGACCGGCGGCAACGGAGCCTGCGGCTGCGCCGGTGCCGGGAAGCCCGAGTCGATCGGCAGGCCAAGGCCGTTGGTGTGGCTCGGGTCGAAACCGCCCGCTCCGGAGCCGGAGTCGGCGCCCTGGCCGGTGCCGGGGAGCGGAATGCCACGGCCGTCGGTACGGCTGGGGTCGAATCCGCCCGGCTGCTGGCCGGGTTGCTGACCGGACGGCTGACCGCCGCGCTGCGGCAGGCCGGAGCCGGTGCCGAAGTCGGCGTGGCCGTCCTGGCCCGCGCCCGGGATCGACAGGCCGCGGCCGTCGGTCTGGCCGGGGTTCCAGCCACCCTGCTGCTGGCCCGACAGGCCCGGCTGGCCGAACTGCCCCTGCTGACCGAACTGCCCCTGCTGGCCGGGCTGTCCGGACGGGCCGGACTGTCCCTGCGAGCCCGGCTGACCGCCGCGCTGCGGCAGGCCGGACTGCGCGGACGCAGCGGACGGCATGCCACGGCCGTCGGTCTGACCGCCGTCGAATCCGCCCGCCTGGCCGCCGCCCTGCGGCTGACCGCCGCGGCGCGGAAGGCCGGTCTGGGAGGAGCCGGAGGGCGCGCCGGCACCGGTGCCACCGGGACCCGCGGGCAGACCCGGCTGCGACTGCTGCGACTGCTGCGACTGCTGCGGCAGCGACGGGCGCGAACCCGGGCCGCCGAGACCGCCCAGGCCGCCGGAACCGCCTGGACCACCGGGGGAGGTCTGCGGGCCGGAGCCCAACGGGGTGCGCTGCGGACCGCTCGGCGCGGCCGGACGCTGCGTGGCGGCACCCGCCGCCGGAGCACCCGAACCGGCGCGACGCTCGGCCACGTTGGTGACGTCCACCGGCAGCATGACCAGCGCGGTGGTGCCGCCCGAGTCGCTCGGGCGCAGCTGGATCCGGATGCCGTGACGCAGCGAGAGTCGACCGACCACGAAGAGACCCATGCGGCGGGAGACGGAGACGTCCACCACCGGCGGGTTGGCCAGACGCTCGTTGATCTCCGCCAGGTCGTCGGGGGAGAGGCCGATGCCGGTGTCGTGGATCTCGACCAGCACCCGGCCGTCCGGCAGCGCGTGACCGGTGACCTTGACGCGCGTCTGCGGGCTGGAGAACGAGGTCGCGTTCTCCAGCAGCTCGGCCAGCAGGTGGACGAGGTCGTTGACGACGCGGCCGGCGACCTCGGCCGTCGGCACCGAGGCCAGCTCGATGCGCTCGTACTGCTCCACCTCGGACGCGGCGGCGCGGAGCACGTCCACCAGCGGCACCGGGCGGGTCCAACGACGACCCGGGTCCTCACCCGCGAGGACGAGGAGGTTCTCACCGTTACGACGCATACGCGTCGCCAGGTGGTCGAGCTTGAACAGCTGGGCCAGCTGGTCCGGGTCGGCCTCGCGCGACTCCAGCTCGGAGATCATCGACAGCTGGCGCTGGATCAGACCCTGCGAGCGGCGCGAGAGGTTGGTGAACATCGCGTTGATGTTGCCTCGGAGCAGGGCCTGCTCGGCGGCCAGTCGGACCGCCTGGCTGTGGACCTTGTCGAACGCGCGGGCCACGTGCCCGATCTCGTCCGTGGTGTCGATGCCGATCGGCTCGATCGTGACGTCCACGTCCTGCGGATCAGCCTCGGAGAGCTTGCGGACCATCTCCGGCAGCGTGTGCTCGGCGACGTCCTCGGCGGTCTCCTGCAGCTTGGCCAGCGTGCGGACCATCGAGCGGGCCACCAGACCGGCGCCGAGGATGGCGAAGAGGAGGACCAGGACGATCAGACCGGCGTTGACGTAGGCGTCCGTCGCGGCGTTGGAGCGCAGCGTGGCCGCGGTGTTGTCGAGCTCCTGGACCAGGAAGCTTTCGTCCAGGCCCATCTGCTGCATGATCGTGCCGGACTTGGAGAACCAGTCCTGGCCGTTCAGCAGGTTCGGCTGCGCGGAGAGCGGCTCGCCGCTGCTCAGCACCCGCTGCGCGAACTGCATGCTCTCCGTGTAGACGGAGTTGTTCTGCCAGGGGCCGATCAGCGAGTTGGACTGGTCGGCGCCGTAGAGCGCGGAGAACTCGTGCTGCTGGATGCCGGCGTCCTGGAACGCGCCCAGCGCGTAGATGCGGTCGCTCGCCTGAAGGGCGTTGGCGACCGGCACGCCGTTGGAGTCGGTGTTGACCAGTGCCGCGGTCAGCGTGGACCGGACGATGGCCATGTCCTCGTGCCACGCGGTGAACGCCTGGAGCGAACGGGTCGCCTGGACCAGCTGCAGGTTGGACGAGGCGAGGGCCAGGTCCTGGGTGATCTGGGTCAGCGGGGTGATCAGGCTGTCGAACCCGGCGACTGTCTTCTGCAGGTCGCCGCCCTGGCTCGCCTGGAACGCGGACTGCTCGATCGAGTGCAGCCCGTTCAGCCGGGTGAGGACGTTGGTGATGTCGACACCACCGCCGGGGAGCGTCGACTTGTCCAGCGAGTCGACCAGGCTCTCCAGCTTGGTCAGCTTGGTGCCGGTCTGCTTCATGTCGAACACGACCTGGTCGGCGGTCAGGGGATTGTTCCCCGGACTGCTGGAGAGGGCCATGTCGTCGCGCTCGGTCTCGAGCGAGATCGCGAGCAGCGTCGCCGCCTGGGCGACGTCACCGAGCTTCGACACGTTGTCCAGCTGCTGCTGGGTCTGGAGCGAGCCCTGGATACGCAGACCACCGAGGACGATGGCCGCGATCACCGGGAGGATCAGCAGCGCGGTCAGCCTGGTGCGGATCTTCCAGTTGTTGAGCGCGTAGCGGCGCATGCCGCTGACCTTCGGCGGCGTGATTCTGCCTATTCGGCTCGCGCTCGAACCGTCGCCACCGGAGCCGGTGGCCTTGCCGGAAGCCTTGCCGGATGTCTTACCGGCGGGCTTGGCAGTTGGCTTGGAACCCTTGGGATCGCCCTCGGGCCGGCTCTGCGTGGGCCCGGGGCGGGAGCCCTCGGCGGCATGGGGGGCATTCGGCGACGACTGCTGGCCTGCGGCTCCGCGGTCCGCCGGGTTGCCCGCGCCGCCACCCCTCTTGATACGTCCCTGCACTAGCGTCGCAACCTCTGGACCAGGCGCCCCTCGCGCGAAGCGGTCGGGACGGTGTCGAGTTCTCGGTGGGCGTGGGCCCCGGTCGGGCCCGAGTGGACGCCCGTATGCCTCCGTCGGATCGGCCCCGGCCGGTTCAGCGTGTGGAGGGGCGGACTCCGACGGTCCGAGGCATTCCAGCACAGTGCCCGATCTCCAACAAGGGGCGACGCTACGTGACGGTAGGAGTGACCCCATGTGGGGTCGAAGTGACGCTGCGTGCGGCTGGGCGCAGGGAAACCGTACCTTTCGGACACGCGGGTGGCCAGCAATACCGCGAAGGTCGTGACGCCGCGTCATGATTTTGTCCGATATGACTTTTATGGCCGGTTTATTGGGGTGGCCACAATCGCGTAACTGTGCTGCCTACCCATATGCAAAGTGAGCAAACTCACAGCTGATTCGGTAGTGCTCGGTGACCACGGTGTGGAATGAGATCCTGGATGTGCCACTGAACGATTCCGAGGTGAGGTTCCGCGTGACCTTCAAGACCACCATGAGCTTCCGGCCGACGGCCAACCCCCGCCGCACGAAGCTCGACGCCCTCCCCGCGGACGGCGGCCCCGCGCTGCGCGCCTCCGCCGCCGCTCCTGCGGAGCTCCCGCAGCACACGGCCAACCCGCGCCGCACCAACCTCATGATCGCCCCGGAACCGCGAACGGTCCAGTAGTCGTTCACCCGCGCGTCCCCCGAAGGCCCCGCCACGGTGGGGCCTTCGGCATGCCCGGGATCGGGGGCCTAGGCTGAAGTCGGTTCGATCACCGTCCAGCAAGAGTCCAGTAAGAGGAGACGTCCCCACCGTGCGTATCGCCAGGTTTTCCTTCGAGGGGGCGGTCACTTTCGGCGTGGTGGACGCCGAGGCCGAGACCGTCGCCGTGCTCGCCGGTCACCCGTTCGGCGAGCCGCAGCCGACCGGCCAGGTGCTGCCGTTGGCCGACGTCCGGCTGCTGCCGCCGATGCTGCCCAGCAAGATCGTCGCGGTGGGCCGCAACTACGCCGCCCACGCGGCCGAGCTGGGCAACGAGGTGCCCGAGGCGCCGCTCACCTTCTTCAAGCCGTCGACCTCGGTCGTCGGTCCGACCGAGAACATCGCCTACCCGCCGTTCTCCTCGGACGTGCAGTACGAGGCCGAACTCGCCGTCGTGATCGGGCGGATGTGCCGCGAGGTGCCCCACGCCCGCGTCAACGACGTGATCCTCGGCTACACCTGCGCCAACGACGTGACGGCGCGTGACATCCAGCAGCGCGAGGGCCAGTGGGCCCGGGCCAAGGGCTTCGACACGGCCTGCCCGCTCGGCCCGTGGATCGAGACCGATCTGGACCCGAACGACCTCGCCGTCACCTGCACCGTCAACGGCGAACTCCGCCAGGCCGGGCGCACCTCGCAGATGGTCCGCTCCATCGCCGACCTGATCGTGCACATCTCCGACGCGATGACCCTGCTGCCCGGCGACGTCATCCTCACCGGCACCCCGGCGGGCGTCGGGCCGCTGCAGATCGGCGACGAGGTCTCGGTCAACGTCGAGGGCATCGGCACGCTGACCAACCGCGTCGTCAAGCGTGGCTGAGATACGGACGACTGAGGTCGGCCAGGGCGTCCTCGGTGTCCTGTGGGACATCGACGACACCCTGGTCGACCACTCGGGGGCCGAACGCGCCGCGATCCTGGAGCATCTGGACGCGCAGGGCATCCTCGACTCCTTCCCCTCTCCGGAGCGGGCCGCCGACTGGTGGAAGGACGAGGTGGAGCGGACCTACCCGCGCTACCTCTCCGGGGAGCTGACCTTTCCCGAGCAGCGGCGGCTGCGCGTGCACGACTTCCTCGGCCGCGCGGGCCTCTCGGTGGCGGACGCCGACGCCTGGTTCGCGGGCTACCGCGTGCGGCACATCGCCCACCGCCGCGTCTTCGACGACGCCCTGCCGGCCCTGGACGCGCTCTCCGGCTACCGGCACGGGCTGCTCTCCAACTCCTCGGTCGCCTACCAGCACGAGAAGTTGGCGGTGTTGGGCTTGCGGGACCGCTTTGCTTCACTGGTCTGCTCCGAGGAGCTCGGCCACGCCAAGCCGGCGCCGGAGGCGTTCCTGGCCGGCTGCAGCGCTCTCGGCCTCCCGCCCGACCGCGTCGTCTACGTGGGAGACCGGTTGACCACCGACGCGTTGGGGGCCCGGGCCGCCGGTCTGCACGCCGTCTGGCTGGACCGCTCCGGTGCCGGCGACGGCCTCCCCGAGGCCGCCGATATGCCCCGCGTCCACACCCTCGCTGACCTGCCGGAGCTGCTGCGGGTTATCGATTTTGGAGCGCCGCCCACCATCCGGTAGTGTTCTTCTTGTTGCGCCGCCCGGTAGGGACGGGGGAGGGCCGAGAGGCACTCACCAAGATCACCTGGACAGTGCGATGGGGTATGGTGTAATTGGCAGCACGACTGATTCTGGTTCAGTTAGTCTAGGTTCGAGTCCTGGTACCCCAGCCACAAATTCCATAGTTCTTGCCCCCGTTGTGTAGCGGCCTAGCACGCTGCCCTCTCACGGCAGTAGCGCCGGTTCGAATCCGGTCGGGGGTACTCGGTCCGCAAGGACCAACGCCCCCGTTGTGTAGCGGCCTAGCACGCTGCCCTCTCACGGCAGTAGCGCCGGTTCGAATCCGGTCGGGGGTACTCGGCTCGCAAGAGCCAACGCCCCCGTTGTGTAGCGGCCTAGCACGCTGCCCTCTCACGGCAGTAGCGCCGGTTCGAATCCGGTCGGGGGTACTTTTGGGGTATGGTGTAATTGGCAGCACGAGTGATTCTGGTTCATTTAGTCTAGGTTCGAGTCCTGGTACCCCAGCTCTGATTGCGTCACTGAAAAGCAGTGCAAAGACCCGCGAGGGTCTTTTTTGTTTTCCGGAACGAATACGAAAGGGCGGACCGCCGTGGCGGTCCGCCCTTTTTGCGAGCGGTTGTGAGGTGTTGCGAGGGGTCAGGCGCGACGGAGCGCCTCGCTGAGGCGTGCCGCCGCCTCGACGATGGCCTGGGCGTGCAGGCGGCCGGGGTGGCGGGTCAGCCGCTCGATCGGGCCGGAGACGGAGACCGCCGCCACCACGCGGTTGGACGGCCCGCGGACCGGAGCCGAGACGGACGCCACGCCGGGCTCGCGCTCGCCGATCGACTGCGCCCAGCCGCGACGGCGGACGCCGGAGAGCGCGGTCGCGGTGAACCGCGCGCCCTGCAGGCCGCGGTGCAGCCGCTCCGGCTCCTCCCAGGCGAGCAGCACCTGGGCCGCCGAACCCGCTTTCATCGGGAGCGTGCTGCCCACCGGGACGGTGTCTCGCAGGCCGGAGAGCCGCTCCGCCGCTGCCACACAGATGCGCAGATCGCCCTGTCTCCGGTACAGCTGCGCGCTCTCGCCCGTCACGTCGCGGAGGTGGGTGAGCACCGGGCCGGCCGTGGCCAGCAGCCGGTCCTCGCCCGCCGCGGCGGAGAGCTCGGAGAGGCGGGGCCCCAGGATGAAGCGGCCCTGCATGTCACGGGTGACCAGGCGGTGATGCTCCAGAGCGACCGCCAGCCGGTGCGCCGTGGGGCGCGCCAATCCGGTTGCCGAGACGAGCCCGGCCAGGGTCGCGGGGCCTGCCTCTAGCGCGCTCAGCACCAGAGCAGCCTTGTCGAGAACGCCGACGCCACTAGAGTTGTCCATGCCCTGATATTGCAGTCTCGGATCGCGAGACGCAAGTTCAATCTTCTGGGATCTGCGCCACTCTGGAAAACAGAGAGCAATCGACGGCTGTACCGGCGACGTCGCCGGTCGGAGGGATGGCGATGGGACGCACACTCGCGGAGAAGGTCTGGGACGACCACGTCGTTCGGCGCGCCGAGGGCGAGCCCGACCTCCTCTTCATCGATCTGCACCTCC
Source organism: Streptacidiphilus sp. MAP5-3 (assembly GCF_041262505.1). Lineage (NCBI taxonomy): Bacteria > Bacillati > Actinomycetota > Actinomycetes > Kitasatosporales > Streptomycetaceae > Streptacidiphilus > Streptacidiphilus sp. MAP5-3. Next base: position 80,214 of record NZ_JBGCCL010000001.1, on the reverse strand, counting down.
TCCACGAGGTGACCAGCCCGCAGGCCTTCGACGGGCTGCGTCTCGCCGGGCGGAAGGTGCGTCGTACCGATCTCACGATCGCGACCGAGGACCACAACACGCCGACCCTGGACATCGACAAGCCCATCGCGGACCCGGTTTCCAAGGTGCAGCTGGAGACGCTGCGCAGCAACTGCGCGGAGTTCGGCGTACGCCTGCACTCGCTGGGCGACGTCGAGCAGGGCGTCGTCCACGTGGTGGGACCGCAGCTGGGACTGACCCAGCCCGGCACCACCGTGGTCTGCGGTGACTCGCACACCTCGACGCACGGCGCGTTCGGCGCACTGGCGTTCGGCATCGGCACCAGCCAGGTCGAACACGTGCTGGCCACCCAGACGCTGCCGATGGCGCCGTTCAAGACGATGGCCATCACCGTCGAGGGCGAACTGCCCGAGGGCGTCACGGCCAAGGACCTGATCCTGGCCGTGATCGCCAGGATCGGCACCGGCGGTGGCCAGGGCTACGTCCTGGAGTACCGCGGTTCGGCGATCCGCGCGCTGTCGATGGAAGCGCGGATGACCATCTGCAACATGTCGATCGAGGCCGGCGCCCGCGCCGGGATGATCGCCCCGGACGAGACCACCTTCGCGTATCTCGAAGGCCGTCCGCACGCCCCCAAGGCCGAGGACTGGGACGCCGCGGTGGCGTACTGGAAGACCCTGGGCACCGACGAGGACGCGGTCTTCGACGCCGAGGTCTTCATCGACGCGAACGAGCTGACGCCGTTCGTCACCTGGGGCACCAACCCGGGCCAGGGCGCCCCGCTGGGCGCCGACGTGCCGGACCCGGCCTCGTTCGAGGACCCGCAGGAGCGCACCGCGGCCGAGAACGCGCTGCGCTACATGGGCCTTACGGCCGGAACCCCGCTGCGCGAGGTGAAGGTCGACGCGGTCTTCGTCGGCTCCTGCACCAACGGCCGGATCGAGGATCTCCGTAACGCCGCTGCCGTCGTTGCGGGCCGCAGGGTCGCCGACGGGGTGCGGATGCTGGTCGTCCCCGGCTCCGTCCGGGTCGCGCTGCAGGCCGTCGAGGAGGGCCTGGACAAGGTCTTCACCGCGGCCGGTGCCGAGTGGCGTCACGCGGGTTGTTCGATGTGCCTGGGCATGAACCCGGACCAGCTGGCCCCGGGTGAGCGCTGCGCGTCCACCTCCAACCGCAACTTCGAGGGCCGCCAGGGCAAGGGCGGTCGCACGCACCTGGTCTCCCCGCAGGTGGCCGCCGCCACCGCGGTGCTGGGGCACCTGGCCTCGCCCTCCGACCTGTCCGACGCTCCGACGCTCGTGGAGGCCTGAACCGTCATGGAGAAGTTCACTTCGCACACCGGCCGGGCCGTTCCGCTGCGCCGCAGCAACGTCGACACCGACCAGATCATCCCGGCCCACTGGCTCAAGAAGGTCACCCGGAACGGCTTCGAGGACGGTCTGTTCGAGGCCTGGCGCAAGGACGACGCGTTCGTCCTCAACCAGCAGGAGTACCAGGGCTCGACGGTCCTGATCGCCGGTCCCGAGTTCGGCACCGGCTCCTCCCGCGAGCACGCGGTCTGGGCGCTGCAGAACTACGGCTTCAAGGCCGTCATCTCCTCCCGCTTCGCCGACATCTTCCGCGGCAACTCGCTCAAGAACGGCCTGCTGACGGTGATCCTGCCGCAGGAGACCGTCGAGCAGCTGTGGGCGCTCGTCGAGGCCGACCCGCAGGCGGAGGTGACCGTCGACCTGGAGGCCCGCGAGGTCCGCGCGGAGGGCGTCAACGCCCCCTTCGAGCTGGACGAGAACGTGCGTTGGCGTCTCCTGAACGGCCTGGACGACATCAGCATCACGCTGCAGCAGGAGGCCGACATCACGGCCTACGAGGTGACCCGTCCGAGCTTCAAGCCCGTGACGCAGCCTGCGGCCTGAGGCCTTCGCAGGAGCGATTTTCCGTCAGCCCCCCGGTCTTCACCGGGGGGCTGATTGCTGCTCTGCTCGTGACTGTGTGTAAGGTCGTTGTGAACTACGGCGGAGAACAACTGGCCTCGGATGGCACAATCTCCGCATGAGTCGGAGCGACCAGCCGTCGGGCGACGACGACGCGGAGTGGTTCGAGGAGGCTGCGGACGCCGAGCTCTACCGGCTGGTGGCGCTCCGACTCAAGGATGCACACGCCCGTGTGCGTGCTCTGGACGTGTCGGACGCGGAGAGGGCCGCGTTGACCCGTTCGTTGCTCATTGTGACGGAGGCGGCGAAGCGCGATCTCCCGGAAGCAGCACGGAGGTTGGCGCGTTTCGTAGCGGACCTGGACGCCGGTCGGCGACCCGGTCCGACGGCGGGCTGAAACCCGAATCCATTGCGACACAAGGGTGATGCGCCCGTTTGGTTATTGAAATGGCGTATATACATGCCTAACGTGCGAATTGCCCAGAAAGAATCTTCCGGGCAACCGTTTCCGAAGGGGAAGACGTGAACAAGGCGCAGCTTGTTGAAGCGGTGGCCGAGCAGCTTGGTGGCCGTCGCGCCGCCGCAGAGGCAGTGGATGCTGTGCTCGACACCATCGTGCGTGCGGTGACCGCGGGAGACCGCGTGTCCGTGACGGGTTTCGGCACTTTCGAGAAGGTGGACCGCGCAGCGCGGTTCGCCCGCAACCCGCAGACCGGCGACCGGGTCAAGGTCAAGAAGACCGCGGTTCCGCGGTTCCGTCCCGGCCAGGGCTTCAAGGACCTGGTCAGCGGCTCGAAGAAGCTGCCGAAGTCGGGCGTGGCGGTCAAGAAGGCCCCCAAGGGCTCGCTGACCCCGGGCAAGAGCGGCATGGCCGCGCCGGCCGGTTCGCCGGCGGCGAAGAAGGCTGCCGCGAAGAAGGTCACGGCGAAGAAGACCACCGCAACGGTCAAGAAGGCCGCCGCCAAGAAGGCTTCGGTCAGCCAGGCCGCTGCCAAGAAGACCACGGCCGCGAAGAAGACCACTGCCAAGAAGGCCACGACCGCGGCTGCGGTCAAGGCCCCCGCGAAGAAGACGGTCACCGCGTCCGCCACTCGCCCCGCCGCCAAGAAGGCGACGACGGCGAAGAAGGCGGTCGCGGCCAAGAAGACCACCGCAGCGGCGAAGAAGACCGCCGCCAAGAAGGCCCCGGCCCGCAAGGCCGCGGCCAAGAAGTAGCCCCTCCTGTTCAGGCTCCCTGCACTCCCGTGCGGGGAGCCTGTGCGTTTGCAGACGGGGAAGTTGCACTAGCCGTGGCGCAGGGCCCGTCCGCTCGTCAGCGGTTGTTCGCGCAGTTCCCCGCGCCCCTGGACAGTGCAGCTACCGGCGGGACCGCAGGTGCTGCTCAGAACGTCTGCAACGTAATGAGCGTGATGCGGCGTTCGCCGCCCTCGCCCTCGGTTTCGATACGGACGCGCTGCCCCGGGCGCAGCAGCCTCAAGCCGCCCGCGTCGAACGCTGCCGCGTCGAACTTCAGCGCCGTGCCGTCGTCGAGGAGCACCTGGCCGCTGCGGCTGTCGGGGGAGTACGTGTACGCGGTTGCCTGCATGCGTCCAAGCGTAGCCAGCGTGCGTGGGCCCACGCCCAGCGCCAGGGCCACGCCGAGGTCCGCGCCGGTGTCCACGTCCCGGCGAACGGTCGCCACGTCGACCGGCCGCAGCTCGACCGCCCCGGACGCCGCGTGCCGGGCACGCGACTCGCCGCCGAACGCCGGCGCCAGCCTGACGCCCGCGCCTGCGGCCAGCAGTACCGTGCCGACACCCTGGGTGTCCGCCAGGAACGCCCGGGGAAACGTGTGGGCGGCCGTCAGGACGCGCGTCAGTTCCGCCGGAAGCAACGCCGGGAGGTCCGCCGACATCGCCGCCACCGCGCCCGCCCCCAGCGCGCTCCGCGCGTACTCCGCGCCGTGGTTGAGCGCCGTGTTGAGCCCGGCCGCCGGGGCGTCAGGGACCACGACCGCGCCCGCCAGGGCCAGCTCCGCACCTGCTGCCGGGTCGTCGCAGACGGCCACCACGCCTGCGACGCAGGCGCTCCGCAACGCCGCGTTCACCGTGTCGAGCGCGAAGGCCAGTGCCAGCTCCGGTCGCAGCGCGCCGACCGCAGGGGCCAGGCGTGACTTGGCCGCGGCCGGCGGCTTGAGCGGTATCACGAGGGTGTACTGCGGGGTGGTCATCGGGGGTCATTCTGCCCCGCACGGGACCTGTGCCCGCGCGGCGGCCGACCGGAACGGCCGGGGGTGCCTCGACAGTCGGTCGAGGCAGGGGCGACACTTGTGCGGTTGAACATCTGAGTTCCCCGGCGACACCGGCGAGGAAGCAAACGAGGAGGAGTGCTCGTGCCCGGCTCCAGCACCAGGGCGGCGCGTCGCAGATACGGCTTCTGGTACCGCCTGGCGGCGGCCATCGCCAAGCCGCCGCTGTTCGTGCTGACCAAGCGGGACTGGCGCGGATACGAGAACTTTCCGGCGGAGGGCGGATTCCTCACCGCGATCAACCACAACTCGTATTTGGACCCGCTGGTCTACGGCCACTATCAGTACGACTCCGGACGACCCGCACGATTTCTGGCGAAGGCCGGGCTCTTCAAGGTGCCCGGAGTGAAGCAGATTCTGCACGGTGCCGGAATGATCCCGGTCTACCGGGGATCCGCGGACGCGGCGCACGCATTCCGGGCCGCGATCGCAGCCGTCAACCAGGGCGAATGCGTCGCGTTCTACATCGAGGGAACGCTGACCCGCGACCCCGCTCTCTGGCCGATGACCGGCAAGACGGGCGCTGCCCGCATCGCGTTGGAGACCGGCGCGCAGGTCATCCCGGTGGCCCAGTGGGGCGCGCACGAGATCATGCCGCGCTATGCGAAGGGCGGTAGGGGCAACCGGCGTTTCAAGCCCTTCCCCCGACACACCGTCAAGGTCCTGGCGGGCCCGCCGGTCGACCTCGACCGCTGGCGCGGGCAGGAGCTCACCGGAACGGTTCTGCGCGAGGCGACGGACGCCATCATGAACGACATCACCGCGCTGCTGGAGCAGTTGCGCGGCGAGAAGGCCCCGGCCGAGCGCTTCGACATGGCCAAGGCCCGTGCCGGCGCCGAGCGGGAGAACGCCCGGGAGCACGAGCGGGAGAGCGCCCCGGAGCACGAGCGGGAGAACGCCCGGGAGATCGAGAAGGAGTCCGCCGAGTGACCACCCGTTGCGCCGTCTTCGGCACCGGCTCCTGGGGCACGGCCTTTGCGATGATCCTGGCGGACGCCGGCTGCGAGGTGAGTCTGTGGGGACGGCGACAGGAAGTCGTCGACGCCATCAACGGCACCCGGATGAACCCGTGGTACCACCCCGACATCGAGCTCCCGCCGGGCATCACCGCCACCACCGACCCTGCGAAGGCCGCGGCCGAGGCGGAGTTCACCGTCCTCACCGTCCCCTCCCAGACGCTGCGTGCGAACCTCACCGAGTGGGCGCCGCTGCTGGCCAAGGACACCGTGCTGGTCAGCCTGATGAAGGGCGTCGAGGTCGGCACGGCCAAGCTGATGAGCGAGGTCATCGGCGAGGTCGCCGGCGTGCCGGACGGGCGGATCGCGGTCGTCTCCGGTCCGAACCTGGCGCCCGAGATCGTCCGCAGGCAGCCTGCGGCGAGCGTGGTCGCCTGCACGGACACGGAGGTCGGTCGTCGGCTCCAGACGGCTTGCATGACGGGCTACTTCCGCCCGTACACCATCACCGACGTGGTGGGCGCGGAGCTCGGCGGCGCGGTCAAGAACGTCATCGGCCTGGCCGTCGGCATCGCGGACGGCATGGGTCTCGGCGACAACACCAAGGCCTCCCTGATCACCCGCGGGCTCGCCGAGACCACCCGCCTCGGCCTGGCGATGGGCGCCGACGCCCACACCTTCGCAGGCCTCGCGGGCATGGGCGACCTGGTGGCGACCTGCTCCTCCCCGCTCTCGCGCAACCACACCTTCGGCACCAACCTCGGCCGCGGCATGAGCCTGGACGAGGCGATCGCCGCCACCCGGCAGACGGCGGAGGGCGTCAAGTCCTGCGTCTCGGTCCTCGACCTGGCCCAACGCCACGGCGTCGACATGCCGATCACGGCGACGGTGGTCGACATCGTCCACGGCGGGAAGGCGCCCCAGACGGCGCTCAAGGAACTCATGGGCAGGTCGGCCAAGCCCGAACGCCGGTAGCGCTCTTTGGACGTGGCAGCCGGTCGCGCGGCATCCCGCAGAAGTCCTCACGCTCCCTGACAGTGCAACAGCACGCCGGGCGGGCCTTCGCTGGACAGGGCGGGTAATGTCCTACGGGATATGAGCACTCAGCCTTCCACTCCCAGCCCCCGCCCCGCCTCGGAAGGCCACCGCAAGCCACGCGTCGCCGTGGTCTTCGGCGGCCGGAGCTCCGAGCACGGCGTGTCCGTCGTCACCGCGGGAAGCGTCCTCCGCGCGCTCGACCGCAACGCGTACGAAGTGCTGCCGATCGGCATCACCCCGGACGGTCGCTTCGCGCTGACCACCGACGAGCCCGAGCGCATGGCCATCACCGACGGCAAGCTGCCCGACGTGGACCAGCTGGCCGAGTCCGCGGACGGGCAGGTGAACCTGCCCGCGAGCCCGCTCGCGCGTGAGGTCCTCTACACCGAGCCCGGCGCGGTGCCGAAGGCGCTCGGCGAGGTCGACGTCGTGCTGCCGCTGCTGCACGGTCCGTGGGGCGAGGACGGCACCCTGCAGGGGCTGCTGGAGCTGTCCGGTGTGCCGTACGTCGGCTCGGGCGTGCTCTCCAGCGCCGTGGGGATGGACAAGGAGTACACCAAGCGGGTGCTCCAGGCCTTCGGCCTGCCCGTCGGCCCGTACACGGTGATCCGTCCGCGCGAGTGGGAGAGCGAGGCCGGCCGTGAGGCCGCGATCGCCCGGATCAACGAGATGCGGTACCCGGTCTTCGTGAAGCCGACCCGCGCCGGTTCCAGCATCGGGATCACCAAGGTCGACGACCCGGCGGACCTGGTCCGTGCCGTCGAGTTCGCCCGGGAGCACGACCCGAAGGTGATCGTCGAGGAGGGCGTCCGCGGCCGTGAACTGGAGTGCGGCGTCCTGGAGTTCGAGGACGGCCCGCGCGCCAGTCTGCCGGCCGAGGTGATCGTCGGCGAGGGCTTCGACTTCTACGACTTCGACGCCAAGTACATCGACTCCAGCGACGTGAAGATCCCGGCCGAGCTGACCGCCGACGAGACCGCGAGGCTGCGCCAGCTCGCCGTGGAGGTCTTCGAGGCGCTCTCCTGCGAGGGCCTGGCCCGCGTCGACGTCTTCCTCAAGGAGGACGGCGAGTTCGTGGTCAACGAGGTCAACACCATGCCGGGCTTCACGCCGATCTCGGCGTTCCCGAAGATGTGGGAGGCCACCGGCCTCGACTACCCGCGGCTGGTGGACCACCTGCTCCAGGCCGCGCTCCGCCGCTCCACCGGCCTGCGCTGAGGCGTCCGTCAAAGGCGACGACGGCCCGCTCGCGGTGACGCAAGCGGGCCGTCGACGTCACGCGTCGGAGCAGTTGAACTTGTTGTCCGGCAGGACCGGGCTCACCTTGGCCACGGCCGGGGCGAGCTGGGTCATCGGGGACTGCTTGCCCGTGTACGCGGACGGGATGTTCACCTCGACGATCGCCTGCAGGTCGACGGAGGAGAACGTGAAGCTGCGGTCGTTCTGGTTGTAGACCGAGGCCCAGCAGACCCCGCCGATCTCCGCCCCGCTGACGTTCTCGCTCTCGGGGTCGTAGTCGTGGGAGTGCGGGTCGAGGATGCCCGGCAGGCCCGCACCGCAGCGCAGCGTCACCGCGGGGTCGCCCCAGGCGGCGGTGTTGGCGCTGGTCGGCGAGGTGTCGCGCTTGGACAGGCCCATCAGCGTGCTCGGCAGCTCCGTGGAGAGCGTGGTGCACTGCTGCGTGACGGCGCCCGTGGTCCGCGGGGCGGAGACGGGCACGCTGCCGCTCCCGCCACCGCCACAGGCGGTCAGCAGGAGGGCGGCTGTTGCTGGCAACGCGGAGGACGCGGCAAACCTGGCAAACCTTGTCACCCCGCGATGCTAACGGGCGCTACAGATGGACCACCGGGCAGGTAAGGGTCCTGGTGATGCCTTCGATCTTCTGGATCGACGCGACGACCAGGCGTCCCAGGTCGTCGACCGTGTCGGCCTCGGCCCGGACGATCACGTCATAGGGACCGGTCACGTCCTCGGCTTGGACCACTCCTTCGATCGCGGAGATGACCTCGGCCACATTGGACGCCTTGCCGACTTCTGTCTGGATGAGGATGTACGCCTGTACCACGTGGGACTCCCGGCGGCTCGAAACGGAGATCTTGCGGAAGTTGTGGTTCCCCGGCTGAGCCGAAGGAAACGGGGAACCGCAACGCTATCGCTCTGCGTGCCGCACAGCGAGACCGAAGACGCCCCCGTAGGGCGTACGCTGCGCGCGGGAGCGTGCGTGAGCGTCCGCACCAGTGACCAGAGTGACCAGAACGACGAGATGTTGACGAGATCCGGAAGGACACCCATGCAGGTCGGCGAGCTCGGTGAGTTCGGACTGATCCGGGAGCTCACCTCCCGGCTGCCGATGACGTCGGCCGTGGAACTCGGACCCGGCGACGACGCCGCTGTTGTCGCGGCGCCGGACGGCCGCGTGGTGGCCACCACCGACGTCCTGCTGGAGGGCCGCCACTTCCGCCGCGACTGGTCCACCGCCTACGACATCGGCCGCAAGAGCGCCGCGCAGAACCTCGCCGACGTGGCCGCGATGGGCGCGGTGCCGACCGCGCTGCTGCTGGGCCTGGTGGTCCCGACCGAACTGCCGGTGACCTGGGCCCTGGAGCTGATGGACGGCCTGCGGGACGAGTGCCAGGTCGCGGGCGCGGCCGTGGTCGGCGGCGACGTGGTGCGCGGCGACCTGATCACCATCTCCATCACCGCCCTGGGCGACCTGCAGGGACGCAAGGCGATCACCCGAACGGGAGCGAAGCCCGGCGACAAGGTCGCCGTGACCGGCTGGCTCGGCTGGTCGGCGGCGGGCTTCACCGTCCTCTCGCGCGGCTTCCGTTCGCCGCGCGCCTTCGTCGAGGCGCACCGGCGTCCGGAGCCGCCGTACCACGCGGGTCCGGCGGCGGCGGAGCTCGGCGCGACGTCGATGATCGACATCAGCGACGGTCTGGTGGCCGACCTGGGCCATGTCGCCGAGGCCAGCAACGTGGTCATCGACCTGCGCGCCGCGGACTTCGACATCCCCGCGCAGATGGCCGACATCGGCCAGGCCGTGGGCGTCGACCCGCTGACCTGGGTGTTGTCCGGGGGGGAGGACCACGCGTTGGTGGCGACCTTCCCGGCGGACACGCCACTGCCCTCGCGCTGGCGCGTGGTCGGCGAGGTGGTCCGCCCGGCGGGCCTGTCCCGCAAGGGCACCGTCACCGTCGACGGCGCACCGTGGGACCGTACGGGCGGCTGGGACCACTTCGGCAGCGTGCAGGCCTGACAGCCAGGGGCCTGACAGCGGCGGGCCCGACCTCGACGGACCTGATCTCGACAGGCCTGACGGCCCGCGGACGTCGGGGCGGGGCGCCCCTTTGTGCATAGTCTTCCCTTATGCGAATCGGCGTGCTGACGAGCGGGGGCGACTGTCCCGGCCTGAACGCGGTGATCCGCTCGGTGGTCCACCGGGCGGTCACCGAACACGGAGACACCGTCATCGGCATCGAGGACGGCTTCCTGGGCCTGATCGAGGGCCGCGGCAGGCCCCTCGGGCTGGACGCCGTCACGGGCATCCTGACACGGGGCGGCACCATCCTCGGCTCGGCCCGTGTCGCCCGTGACCGGATGCGCGACGCGGTCGGCCGCGCGGCGGAGTTGGCCTCCGCCCTGGGCATCGACGCGCTGATCACCATCGGCGGCGAGGGCACGCTCACCGCGGCCCGCCTGTTCAGCGAGGCCGGACTCCCGGTCGTCGCGGTGCCGAAGACCATCGACAACGACATCGACGCGACGGACGTGACCTTCGGCCACGACACCGCCGTCTGGGTCGCCACGGAGGCGATCGACCGTCTGAAGACCACCGCGGAATCCCACCAACGTGTGATGGTGCTGGAGCTGATGGGTCGCCACACCGGGTGGATCACCCTCCACGCGGGCATGGCGGGCGGCGCGCACGGCATCCTGATCCCGGAGCGGCCGTTCGACGTGGAGGCGGTCTGCTGCATGGTCGAGGAGCGGTTCTCGCGCGGCAAGAAGTTCGCCATCGTCGTGGTCGCGGAGGGCGCCCAGCCCGCACCCGGCACGATGCGGTTCCAGCACGGCGGTACGGACGCCTTCGGCCACCAGACGTTCGGCGGCATCGGCGCGCGGCTGGCCGGCGAGATCGCCCAGTGGATCAACAAGGAGTCCAAGCCGGTCATCCTCGGCCACGTCCAGCGCGGCGGCACGCCCACCGCCCAGGACCGCGTCCTGGCCACCCGCTTCGGCTGGCACGCGGTGGAGGCGGTCCACGACGGCGCCTTCGGTCACATGACCGCTCTGCGGGGGACGGAGATCCACCTCGTGCCGATCGCTGAGGCCGTCGCCCGGCTGAAGACCGTCCCGGAGTCCCGCTGGACGGAGGCAGAGGCGGTTCTCTAGACAAGCGGGTCACTAGAGTGAGGCCATGGCTTCCCCCCACTCCGCCCCGCCCCGCGTGCTCACCATCGCCGGATCCGACTCCGGCGGCGGCGCCGGGATCCAGGCAGACCTCAAGACGATGCTCGCCCTCGGGACGCACGGCATGAGCGTCATCGCGGCCGTCACGGCGCAGAACTCCGTGGGCGTGCAGGGGTACTGGGAGCTCCCGGTCGAGGCCGTCATCGCGCAGTACCGGAGCGTCGTGGACGACATCGGGGTCCAGGCCGTGAAGACGGGCATGCTCGCCAGCGCCGAACTCGTCGATGCCGTCGCCACGCTGCTCGGCGAGCGGCCCGCGCCCGTCGTCGTGGATCCGGTCGGGGTCTCCAAGCACGGGGACACGTTGCTCGCGCAGTCCGCCGTCTCGGTCCTCCGGGACCGCCTGTTGCCGCAGGCCACCCTCGCCACCCCCAACCTGCACGAAGTGGCGCAACTCACGGGCGTCGAGGTGACCGGAGAGGCCGGACTCCACGACGCGGCGAAGGCCGTGCAGGATCTCGGGCCCGAGTGGGTGCTGATCAAGGGCGGCCACCTGGAGGGCGACGCGGTCGACCTGCTGCGCGGACCGGACGGCGCCGAGCGGCTGTTCCGGGCGCCGCGTTACGACAACCGGCACACCCACGGCACCGGCTGCACGCTCGCCAGTGCCATCGCCTCACACCTGGCGCTGGGATTGGACGTCCCGGACGCGGTGGCCGCGTCGAAGGCGTACATCACCGGCGCGATCGCCGCGGGTTTCCCGCTCGGCTCGGGCATCGGTCCGGTCGACCACGCCTGGCGCTGGCGCAACGCCTGAGGAGTCCGGTCCGGCCCGTCAGCCGTCAGCCGTCAGCCGAAAGTCGGAACACAAGAGCAAGGGCCGGTCCACCTTTCGGTGGACCGGCCCTTGCGAAGCCGGAGGCGTGGCCGCGTCAGCGGGAAACCTTGCCGGCCTTGATGCACGAGGTGCAGACGTTGAGCCGCTTCGGCGTACGCCCGATCACAGCGCGGACCGTCTGGATGTTGGGGTTCCAACGACGGGGGGTCCGGCGGTGCGAGTGGGAGATACTGTTGCCGAAGCCCGGCCCCTTGCCGCAGACGTCGCAGTTGGCAGCCACGGGAGTCACTCCAAAGACTTCAGATGCACTAACGATTCCAACCCCGTCGGCGCGAGCGCCGCTGGCTAGCAGCTCGCACTGCTTTCCTGGGGGTGGCCCGGACGGAAGTCCAGGCAACCGGAGCAGCATACATCGGCTGACTCCGTACAACGAAACTACCATGACCCCGCTGCTGACCTCGCATCGCCGACCACGACTGCGCAGGCAACCGGGCGGTAGCCTGCGAGTGACGCCCCTGCCTGCGAGGAGACTTTCCGGTGCCGCACGCCCTCGACGCCCAGGCCGTCCGCAACTGGTGCCGGCTCTCCCTGGCCGCCCTGGGGCAGGCGCGCGAGGAGATCGACGCCATCAACGTCTACCCCGTGCCGGACGGGGACACCGGGACCAACCTCTATCTGACCGTCGAGTCCGCCACCCAACAGGTCGAGGCCCTCTTCGCGGACCGACCGGCCCGACCGGCCCGGCCCGCCGCAGCGACGCAAGCGGACGACGCGGAGGACCGGGACGACGCGGCCCGGCCGAGCACCGGGAGCGCGCTCCGCGCCCTCGCCCACGGCGCGCTGCTCGGCGCGCGGGGCAACTCCGGCGTGATCCTGTCGCAGCTGCTGCGCGGCATCGCGGCCTCCGTCGCGGACGGGCCCGCCGACGCCGACGCCCTGCGGACCGCCCTGCGACGCGCGGCCGAAGCGGGGTACGAGGCGGTGGCCAGGCCCGTCGAGGGGACGATGCTGACCGTGGCCGCCGCTGCTGCGGACGGGGTCGTGCACCTCCCGGCGGACTGCGGGCTCGACACCGTGGCGGAGGGCGCGTACGAGGCAGCTCGCGCCGCGCTCGCGCTGACACCGAGCCAGTTGGACGTCCTCGGCCGGGCCGGTGTCGTGGACGCAGGCGGCCGTGGACTGGTCGCGGTGCTGGGCGCGCTGGCGGATGCGGTCAGCGGCCAGTCACCGATGGGCCCGCTGGCCCTCGGTATGCGTCCGGCCGTCGATCCGGTCGCCGCCCACGCGGCCCATGCCGCCCATGCCGCTCTGGCCGCCGACCAGCACCTGCAGGCGACGCCACCCGTCGGGGTCGTGGGCGGGCCGGCCTACGAGGTCATCTACCTCCTGGACGCCGTCGACGGGAAGCTCCCCGCACTGCGCGCCCGGCTGGACGCGCTCGGCGAATCCCTGGTCGTGGTCGGCGGTGACGGGCTCTGGAACGTGCACGTCCATGTGGACGACCCGGGCGCCGCCGTGGAGGCCGGGATCGAGGCCGGGCGTCCGCACCGGCTCAGGATCACCCACTTCGCCTCCGCCGCCGCGTCCGCGTCCGCACTGGGTGCGGTCGGCGCGACCGGTGCGCAGGCGGGGGAGCTCGGCGACCAGCGCGCGGTCGTCAGCGTGGTCCAGGGCGAGGGCCTGGCCGAGCTCTGCCGTGGGTGCGGGGCGACCGTCCTGCACGCGGACCCCGACCGCGCGCCCAGCAGCGCGGAGTTGGCCGGTGCGATCCGGCTGACCCGCGCCCGCGAGGTGGTGCTGCTGCTCAACGACGCGGAGTTGCGCGCCGCCGCCGGCGCCGCCGCGGACCAGCTGCGTGACGAGGGGGTCCGGGTGGCCGTCATCCCGACCCGCTCTCCGGTGCAGGGGCTGGCCGCGCTCGCCGTCCACGAGCCGGGCCGCCGGTTCGACGAGGACGTGGTCGCGATGACCTCCGCCGCCGGAGCCACCCGCTACGCGGAACTGGCCCTGGCGGAGGGCGAGTCGTGGACCATGGCGGGCGTCTGCCAGGCCGGGGACGTGCTCGGCCTGATCGATGGCGACGTCGCCGTGATCGGCAGCGCGGGCACGACGGCGGCCACGGCAGCCGTCGTCCTGGACCGGATGCTCGCGGCGGGCGGCGAGATGGTCACCCTGATCCTTGGCGACGGCACCGACGCGGCGCTGGCCGACGAGTTGGTGGCCCACGTGCGGCGGTCGAACCCGGTCGTCGACACCGTCGTCTACCGGGGTGGCCAGGGCTCCTCGCCACTGGTCATCGGCGTCGAGTAGCGCGCCGGGCACTCCGCCGGACTCCGCCGGGCACGGCACGTGTTAAGGGGGCCTGTCGGTCGGATGGTGCAAGGTAGACCTTGTGCCTGCTCAGTCCCCGCTCGACGAACCGCTCAAGAAGCACCTCGGCGCCGCCGCGAAGCACCTCGCCGAGGGTCTCGACCTGCACACGGTCGGAGACCTGCTCCACCACTTCCCGCGCCGCTACAGCGAGCGCGGCGAACTGACCAGCCTCGACTCGCTCGAGGTCGACGAGCACGTCACGGTGATCGCCCGGATCGAGAAGTGCACGGTGATCCCCTTCCGCGGACGCAAGGGCGACCGGCTGGAGGTCGTGGTCACCGACGGGCGCGGGCGGCTCTCGCTGACCTTCTTCAACCAGCGCTGGCGCGAGAAGGACCTGCGCCCCGGCCGCAACGGGATGTTCGCGGGCAAGGTCGGCGTCTTCAACCGCACCCGGCAGCTGACCAATCCGGACTACGAGCTCTTCGGCGGGGCCGAAGGCGACACCGAAGGGGATTCCGATGCGATCGGGCGCTTCGCCGGGCGGCTGATCCCGGTCTACCCGGCGTCGGCCAAGGTCCCGTCCTGGCGGCTGGCGCTCGCGGTCGAGACGATCCTCGACCAGATGGACTGGGACCAGGTCCCCGACCCGGTCCCTGCCGAGCTGCTCGCCGAACGCGGGTTGATCCCGCTGCGCGACGCGCTGGAGCAGATCCACCGTCCGCGCAACCACGCCGAACGCCTCGCCGCGCAGGCGCGACTCAAGTGGGACGAGGCGTTCGTGCTCCAGGTCGCGCTGGCCAAGCGGCGCGCCGAGGACACGGCACGCCCCGCCGTTCCGCGCGCGCCGCGCAAGGGCGGCCTGTTGGACGCGTTCGACGCAAAGCTGCCCTTCACGCTGACGGAGGGTCAGCAGCAAGTCTCCGCCGAGATCTTCGCGGACCTGTCCGTCGAGCACCCGATGCACCGCCTGCTCCAGGGCGAGGTCGGCTCCGGCAAGACCCTGGTCGCGCTCCGCGCCATGCTCGGCGTCGTCGACACCGGCGGTCAGGCCGCCATGCTGGCGCCCACCGAGGTGCTGGCGCAGCAACACCACCGCTCCGTGGTGGAGATGATGGGCGAGCTCGCCGAGGGAGGGATGCTGGGCGGCGCCGAGCACGGCACCAAGGTCGCCCTGCTGACCGGCTCGATGGGCGTCCCCGCGCGGCGTCAGGCGCTGCTGGACCTGGTCAGCGGCGAGGCCGGGATCGTCATCGGCACGCACGCGCTGATCGAGGACAAGGTCCAGTTCCTCGATCTCGGCCTGGTCGTGGTCGACGAGCAGCACCGCTTCGGCGTCGAGCAGCGCGACGCGCTCCGGGCCAAGGCCGAACGTCCGCCGCACCTGCTGGTGATGACGGCCACGCCGATCCCGCGCACGGTCGCCATGACGGTCTTCGGCGACCTGGAGACCTCCGTGCTGGACCAGCTCCCGGCCGGTCGCTCGCCGATCTCCTCCCATGTCGTCCCGGCCGTCGAGAAGCCCAACTTCCTGGCGCGCGCCTGGGAGCGGGTCCGTGAGGAGGTCGGCAAGGGCCACCAGGCCTACGTCGTCTGCCCGCGGATCGGCGACGAGGAGGACGAGAAGGCGCTGAAGAAGTCCGCCAAGGGCGGTGGTTCGGGGAGCGGCGGTTCGGGAAGTGGCGGGGCGGAGGGCGACGACCGGCGTCCGCCGTTGGCCGTGCTCGACGTGGCCGAGGAGCTGCGCGGCGGCCCGCTCGCCGGCCTGCGCGTCGAGGTGCTGCACGGGCGGATGGCGCCCGACGCCAAGGACGACGTGATGCGGCGCTTCGCGACGGGCGCGGTGGACGTCCTGGTCGCCACCACGGTCATCGAGGTCGGCGTGAACGTGCCCAACTCCACAGTGATGGTGATCATGGACGCCGACCGCTTCGGCGTCTCCCAACTCCACCAGCTGCGCGGCCGGGTGGGCCGTGGCTCGGCCCCCGGCCTCTGCCTGCTGGTCACCGACATGCCCGCGGCCTCGGCAGCACGCCAGCGGCTGGACTCGGTCGCGGGCACGCAGGACGGCTTCGAGCTCTCCCGGATCGACCTGGAGCAGCGTCGCGAGGGCGACGTGCTGGGCCAGGCCCAGTCCGGCGTCAAGTCCTCGCTGCGGGTGCTGGCCGTCCTGGAGGACGAGGAGATCATCGTCGCGGCCCGCGCCGAGGCCGTCCGGCTGATCGACGCCGACCCGGAACTGACGGACCATCCGGCGCTGCGCAGCGCGCTGGACTCGCTGCTGGGCGCCGAGCGCGCGGAGTACCTCGAAAAGGGCTGAGGAAGTTTCTCCGAAGGCCCGCTCCGGGCCCGGAATTGTCAGTGCCCCGCGAGAGGATAGGGGTGTTGAGAACGCGGCTGTCCGTGCAGGTCAGCGGCCAATTCACCAACACTCTCAGGGGGTACGTCCATGGCTTTCCGTCACCTCAACGAGCTTCCGCTCGGTGACAAGGTCTTCCGCATCGAACTCACCAGTGAGGATGACCGCGAGGTCACTCTCACCCTCACCGGCTGGCGGGAGGGCCACGCCGCCGAGCCGATCGCCTCCGGCAAGCTCCGGCTCCCGGTGGAGGACACCGCCTCCCTTCGCATCGCGCTCAACCGCGCGCTCCGTGCCCTGTCCATCGTCGCCGACGTCTCCGAGCCCATCCCCGACCGCGACGTGCTCCGCGAGCTCTACCCGGGCCACGGCGCGCCGTGGGTCCCGCAGCACGAGGAGGAACTGGTCCGTCGCTTCCACGACGGCGAGACGATAGCCCGGGTCGCGGCACGCTTCGGCCGTACGCCGGACTCCGTCCGCACGAAGCTCCGCGAGCTGGGCCACGACCCCCGCCGCCCCGAGTACTGCCCGCCCGACGGCTGCCTCTCCTGGTCCCGCTACGCCTCCCCGGCGCTGTTGGGATCCGTGAACGACGAGAGCTAGTTGCACATGCCTCAAGGGGCGCGGGGATTCTGCACGCGAGGAACCAGGCAAGTGCTCAGGGGCGCGGGGAACTGCGCGGGTACCACTGATGTGGGGGTACCCCCGGCCGAAGGCTGGGGGAGGATGGCCCTGCTCGTTCGGGGTTCTAGCTCGCTGGGTGGCTTGTCACGCAGTTCCCCGCGCCCCTGGAGGTGCAACCGCGTGCGGCAGCGCACAGTCACTCGCCGTCTCTGCTGGCAGGGCGGAGCCCCGCGCCCCGGGATGGTGCAACTGCCCGAGCCTGCACGAAGTGCACTAGCGTGGAAGGTGCCCCGCCCCACCCCGCTCACCAGCAAGGACCCCGCATGACCCGCGTGATCGCCGGAGCCGCACGAGGTCGGCGGCTGGCCGTGCCGCCAGGCACCAGCACCCGTCCCACCTCCGACCGCGCGCGGGAGGCCCTCTTCTCCAGCTGGGAGGCGTTCCGGGGCAGCCTCGCCGGCGCGCGGGTGATCGACCTGTTCGCCGGATCCGGTGCGGTGGGGCTGGAGGCCCTCTCCCGGGGCGCGGCCCACGCGTTGCTCGTGGACGAGGATCCCTCCGCCGTGAAGACGATCCTGGCCAACGTCCGCACGCTCTCCCTCCCCGGCGCCGAGGTCCGTTCGGGGCGTGCCGAGCGCGTCATCGCGGGGGCGCCGCCGAGCGTGCCGTACGACCTGGTCTTCCTGGACCCGCCGTACGTCGTCACGGACGACGACCTGCGGGAGATCCTGATCACACTCGCCTCGGGGGGCTGGATCGACGGCGACGTGATCGTCACCGTGGAGCGCAGTACCCGGGGTGGCGAGTTCTCGTGGCCGGAGGGCTTCGAGGCGCTCCGGGAGCGCCGTTACGGCGAGGCGACCCTCTGGTACGGTCGCGCCGCCGTCAACGGAGCCGGGTAGTGAGCGAGGAGATGACGATGTTTCGCCGAGCGGTCTGTCCGGGGTCGTTCGACCCCATCCACAACGGGCACCTCGACATAATCGAGCGGGCCTCGCGCCTGTACGACGTGGTCCACGTCGCCGTGTTGATAAACAAGTCCAAGCGCGGCATGTTCACCGTCGACGAGCGGATCGCGATGATCGAGGAGATCACCGCGCAGTACGGCAACGTCAAGGTGGAGTCGCACCAGGGCCTGCTCGTGGACTACTGCAGGGAGCGCGAGATCCCGGCGATCGTCAAGGGTCTCCGTGCCGTCAGCGACTTCGACTACGAGCTGCAGATGGCCCAGATGAACCACGGCCTCTCCGGCGTCGAGACGCTCTTCGTGCCGACCGACCCGGCCTACAGCTTCATGTCGTCCTCGCTGGTCAAGGAGGTGGCCACGCTCGGGGGTGATGTGTCCCATCTCGTCCCGGAGTTGGTATTCCGTCGGCTGAGTGAGCGCGTCGCGGATATGCGCGCCGAACCCAAAGCGTCCTCCGACTGAGTACAGTTCGTTACTCAGTTCCTGCGTCGCTCCGACGCCTCCTCGTGGAAAGCGTGACCCCCGGTGGACGTGCAGCAGAAGCTCGACGAGATCACCCAGCTGGTAGAAGGCGCGAGGTCGATGCCGATGTCGGCGTCGATCGTCGTCAACAAGGCCGACCTGACCGTCATGCTCGCCGAACTGCGTGAGTCGCTTCCCAACGAGCTCGCCCAGGCGCAGCAGACGGTCGAGCGCGGCGACCAGGTCGTCGAGGACGCCCGGCGCGAGGCGGAGCGAGTGGTCGCCGCCGCGCACGAGGAGCGCCAGCAGCTGATCAACGGCACCGAGCTGATGATGCGCGCCCAGTCCGAGGCGGACCGCGTCCTCGCCGAGGCCCGCGCCGAGTCGGACGAGCAGCGCCGTGAGGCCGACGACTACGTCGACAGCAAGCTCGCCAACTTCGAGGTCGTGCTCACCAAGACACTGGGAGCGATCGGCCGTGGCCGCGCCAAGCTGCGCGTGGCCGGCGGTCCGGTCGAGGGCGAGGACGGCGAGGAGTTCACCCAGGACGAGTTCCGCTCGCCGAGCCCCGAGGTCGACGAGTACGTCGATGTGAAACTCGCCGCGCTGGAGACCGCGCTCAGCAAGACGCTGGAGGCCGTCGGCCGCGGCCGGGACAAGCTGCTCGGCAAGCGCCCGATCGACGAGCTCGGCGCGTACCTGGCCGCCGCCGACCAGGCGCAGGGCATCGAGCAGGGCGACGCCCGCCAGGCCGCCGTCGCCGCCGAGCTGGGCCGCCAGGGCCTGCTGTCCGGGTCCGACCAGTCGATGCACGAGATGCCTGAGCTGCACGATCCGCAGCAGGTGCAGCAGCCGCAGGTCGAGTACTGGCCGCCGCAGGACCCCTACGGCCAGCCGCAGCAGCCGGTCTACGACCCCTACACGGGCGGCTACGTCGACCCGCAGGTTGCCGCGCAGCAGCAGCCGGCGTACGACCCGTACACCGGTGGGTACCTCGACCCGCACGGCCAGCCGCAGCCCGCGTACGACGCCTACGGGCAGCCGGTTCAGGCCGTGCACGCGATTCAGCCGGTGCACCCGCAGCACGTGCAGATCCCGCAGCAGCAGCACTACGAGCAGCAGCCGCAGGAGGTCACGTCCTTCTTCGACACCGGATTCATCGACGTGACCAAGCTCCGCGAGTACGGTCAGGGTCACTGACCGCGCGCCCGGCGGAGCCTCGTCGGACCGGGCGAGTTGGGTCGGGGTTCCGGCGTCGGGTATCCTGACCTCTCCGGCTTGTTGTGCTGGACGATGTCTGCTGCCTCGAAGTGGCGGACGCGTCCAGGTGGGCCCCGTATACGGGCACCGACAGGCCAGGGCTCACGACCAGAGAAGGAAAGACGCTGAACCGCCTCGACCACCGCAACCCGCTCGTGTTCGACACACACGAGCTGGGCCGTCGGCCTGGGGCGATGCGGAAGGTCTCCCGCTCGGTCCCGGCCCCGGCCAACCTCGGAAACGAGGTGATCGGCGTCCGCGAGGGCGCCCCCATCGAGCTGGAGCTCCGACTGGAGTCGGTCATCGAGGGAGTGCTCGCTACGGGCACCGCCGAGGCCGAACTCAAGGGCGAGTGCGTACGCTGCCTGGAGCCGATCGAGCGCGAGCTCGACGCGGACTTCCAGGAGCTGTACTACTACCCCGAGGCGGCTGACCGCTTCGGGGGAGTGTCCGACTCCGACGAGGAGGAGGACGACCAGGATTCCCGTCTCGAGGGCGACTTGTTCGACCTCGAGCCGGTGCTGCGTGACGCGGTGGTGCTTGCACTGCCGTTGCAGCCGGTGTGCCAGGACGACTGCCTGGGCCTCTGCTCCGAGTGCGGAGCACGGCTCACGGACGACCCGGACCACCACCATGACGCCGTCGACCCCCGGTGGGCGGCATTGCAGGGACTCTCGGCCGCATCCAGCGCGACCGGTAGTGCAGAGGACAGCGTCACCCGGGAGGGTGCCGCCGAGAACCAGGAGAAGTAGCTGTGGCTGTTCCCAAGCGGAAGATGTCGCGCAGCAACACGCGCCACCGCCGTTCGCAGTGGAAGGCCACTGCTGCTGCGCTCGTGGCGTGCGACCGCTGCCAGCAGCCGAAGCTGGGGCACATCGCGTGCCCGAGCTGCGGCACCTACAACCGCCGTCAGGTCCTGTCGGTCTGACGGCTGGAGAGATACACGATGTCAGCGTCTGCGTCGCACGCCGACACCGGGTACAGCGTCCTGGAGGGGCGGCTCGGCTACACGCTTGAGCCGTCCCTTCTGACGCGTGCACTGACCCACCGCTCGTATGCGTACGAGAACGGCGGGCTGCCCACCAACGAGCGCCTGGAGTTCCTGGGCGACTCGGTGCTGGGTCTGGTGGTGACGGACACTCTTTACCGCGTTCATCCGGATCTCCCGGAGGGCCAGCTCGCGAAGCTGCGCGCCGCGGTGGTCAATTCGCGTGCGCTGGCGCAGGTGGCGCGGGGCCTTGAGCTCGGCACCTTCATCAGCCTCGGTCGTGGCGAGGAGGGCACCGGCGGGCGGGACAAATCGTCCATTCTGGCGGACACCCTCGAAGCCGTGATCGGCGCTGTCTACCTGGACCAGGGCCTGGACTCCGCCTCGGAGCTGGTGCACCGACTCTTCGACCCGCTGATCGAGAAGTCCTCGAACCTCGGCGCGGGCCTGGACTGGAAGACCAGCCTGCAGGAGCTCACCGCCGCCGTCGGTATCGGTGTGCCCGAGTACGTGGTCACCGAGTCCGGTCCGGACCACGAGAAGACCTTCATCGCCGCTGCCCGCGTGGCCGGCGAGGACTACGGCTCCGGTTCCGGTCGCTCCAAGAAGGAGGCCGAGCAGAAGGCCGCCGAGAGCGCCTGGAACGAGATCCGCGAGAAGTACGGCGACGGCGGCTCGTCGCAGACGGCCTCTTCCTGAGGCTGTCTGCCGGTCGGGCTCGGACGCACTAGGCTTTTGGAGTGCCTGAGCTTCCCGAAGTAGAGGTCGTCCGCCGCGGTCTGGACCGCTGGGTCAGCGGCCGTACCGTCGCGTCCGTCGAGGTGCTGCACCCGCGCGCGGTCCGTCGCCATGCGGCGGGCCCGGACGACTTCGCCGCGCAGTTGCGCGGTCGCGCCCTCGGCCCGGCGCTGCGCCGCGGCAAGTACCTGTGGGTGCCGCTGCCGGGCTCGGGCGCGTCGTTGCTCGGCCATCTCGGCATGAGCGGCCAGCTGCTGGTGCAGCCGGAGGGTTCGGCTGACGAGAAGCACCTGCGGGTCCGCGTCCGCTTCGACGACGCGGCCGGCACCGAGCTGCGCTTCGTCGACCAGCGCACCTTCGGCGGCTTGGCCGTCGAGGACGCCGACCCGAGCGACCCGGACGCGGCCCCGATGTCCCTGGCGCACATCGCGCGCGATCCCCTCGACCCGCGCTTCGACGACGCGGCCTTCATCGCCTCGCTCCGCCGCCGCAACAGCGGCGTCAAGCGCGCCCTGCTCGACCAGTCGCTGATCAGCGGCGTCGGCAACATCTACGCCGACGAGGCGCTGTGGCGCAGCAAGCTGCACTACGACCGCCCGGCCGACACCCTGACCCGCCCGGCGGCCGAGCTGCTGCTGGCCTCGGCCCGCGCGGTGATGACCGAGGCCCTGGCCCAGGGCGGCACCAGCTTCGACTCCCTCTACGTCAACGTCAACGGCGAGTCCGGCTACTTCTCCCGCTCCCTCGACGCCTACGGTCGCGAGGGCGAGGCCTGCAACCGCTGCGGCACGGCGATGCGCCGCGCGTCGTGGATGAACCGTTCCAGCTACTTCTGCCCCAAATGTCAGCGCTTGCCCCGACAAAGGTGATCCGGCGCACCTGTGGCAGGGTGTGCGCTGAAGATCACGCGTAAGACAACGGGGAGAGTGGCTTGAACGGGGACCAGTTCTTCGTCGGCAACGAGTATCTGACGGATCTCGCCAAGGAGTTCCAGGCGGCGTCCGACAACTTCGCTTCGATGACGCCGACGTTCCAGGGCAACGCGATCGTGGACGCCGAGGCCTTCGGTCTGCTGGGCGCGTGCACCGGCGCGTTCTCGCAGTACCAGGGCCTGGTGGAGCACACCGTCAACGGCCTGAACCAGATGATCCAGGCACTGGCCGCCGACGCGGCCGGACTGGCGAACACGGCGGACACGTACGGCCAGGTCGAGCACTACAACAAGCAGCTCCTCGGGGGGAACTGACCATGGGTCTCGACATCAACGGTGCGATCGCGGGCAAGGTCGCCCAGGTCCTCTCGCTGCTCGACCTCCCCTGGCCCGGCGGCGATCCCGCCGCGCTGCGCCGCCTGGCGGTCAACTGGAACGCCATGGCGACCGAGCTGGACCAGACCGCCCAGCACCTCGACCTCCAGGTCGGCTCCGTGGTCGGCCCGCACTGGTCGGGCGTGGCGGCGGACGCGTTCCAGCAGCACTGGAAGCTGCAACACGACGCCATGGTCAAGAGCGTCGGCAGCTTCCAGCAGGTCGCGAAGGAGCTGGACGCCTACGCCGACCAGGCCGAGTCGATCATCGAGGCGATCGTCGACATCGCGCTCCAGATCGCCGAGTTCGAACTGGCGGGGGCGCTGCTCACCGTCTTCACGGCGGGCATCTCGGACGCGGTCTCCGCCGCGGCCTCCGGCGAGCGGGCGCTGAAGATCGTCCAACTCATCGACAAGTTCATCAAGATGGCCGAGAAGGCGGAGAAGGTCATCACCGAGCTCATCGAGGACATCCGCAAGCTCGGCATGCTGCCGCGCATCGCGATGGACGCCCTGAAGAACACGGTCTCCAACCTGGGCAGCACCGAGCTCGGCAACGCGATGTCCGGCAAGAGCCTGGGGCTGAGCGGTTCGGACCTGGAAGGTGCTGCCCTGAGCGGTGCCGGCGCGGCCGGACTGTCCGGCGGCGCCGCGGCCCTGGGCACCAAGATCATGAAGGGGGCCGACGAGGACGGGGCCGCGAGCAAGATCGGCACCTTCCTGAACGGTGACTCCGCCTTCTCGAACGTCGCCATGGGCGGCCTCACCAATGCGGGCGGCGGCGCCATCGCCGACGGCCTGCAGGGCAAGGGCGGGCGGGACATCGCCGCCGACGCGGTCACCAACCTCGCCAGCGGCGCTGCGGCTTCGGACGCGACCGCCAACCACAAGGTCGACCCGCTGCCGAGCGAAGGCCGGCACGCCGCGCCCGGCGATCCCTATACGCCGATCGGCTTCGACCTGGGTGCCAACGCCGAGACGTCCTGGGCGGGTGGGGGGTTGGAGAACGCCGTGAACCAGAACCCCACCCTCCCGCAGCAGGGGAAGAACGCCGACGGCGCCATGCAGGAAGTCGGCTGATGAGTCGACCCGTGATGCTGGAAACCGCCACGGTGCTGTCGGGGACGGCGCACCGCTCCGTCTCGGCGCTGGACGTCGTGCTCCTCGTCGTCGTGGTGATCGGCGTCGCCCTCGTGTGGAGCGGCGGCGAGGCACTGGTCGTCATGCTCCGGGTGCGTGCCGCGTTGGCAGAGCGCCCGGGCTGGACGTGGAAGCGTGACGCCTCCGCGATGCGTTCGGGCTGGCCGCGGTTGACGGAAGGGCACGTCGGCCGGGCCCGGTGGCGGTGGCTGATGTCGGGTCAGGTGCCCGGAGCAGTCAGCGCCGACGTGTTCCGCATCGACAGTTCGAAGCCCACCGGGAAGAACAGCAACACGAGCGTCCACACGACGACCGCGATCGTCGTCTTCCCGTTCCCCCTGCCTCGGGTCTCGTTGGCCTATGACGCCAAGGCCGTTCACCCGGAGCAGCTCGCCTGGGACAAGCTCCGCGCCGAGGTCGACGATCCGGAGGCCGCCGCCGCGCTCTTCACCATGGACGTGCTGGACGCCGCGCGCGCCGAGCGCTACCGGTGGGAGATGGCGGGCGACGCCGTGGTGTTCACGGCCCGCCGTTCGCTCGCGCCCGCGCGGATGCTGCAGTTGGTGGACCACGCCGTGGCGCTCGTCCAGCGCCTGCCCGCGCCCGTCCTGGACCGCGCCAGGGCCGGGGCCGTGGCGGCCGGCGAAGCCTTCCCGATGGACAGGGCTGCCCCGCGCGACCACCGCAGACCGCACCAGGCCTGAGCACCGGCGCGATGAGAGACTGTCCGCCATGACTGAGGACGTCCGGATGACCGCCTGGGTGCGCGGTGCGGTGCAGCAGGTCGGCTTCCGTTGGTGGACCCGGTCGAGGGCGCTGGAGATCGGGCTGCTGGGCTACGCGTCCAACCTCGGCGACGGCCGCGTCCAGGTCGTCGCCGAGGGCAGCCGTGAGCAGTGCGAAGCGCTGCTGCAGCTGCTGCGCCACGGTGACACTCCCGGCCGCGTGGACGGTGTGACGGAAATCTGGGGCAAGCCGGAGGGCGGCTACGAGGGGTTCGCGATCCGCTGACCCCGCGTCGGCGACGGCCGCGGTCGACGCCGGGCGACCCATTGAACCGTCAACTGTGAGCCTCGCTCTATCGGTCAGCGTCATGACGCTGACCTGCAGCTCCAGGGAAACGACTGGTTGCGTTTCCGGGAAGTCCGTGGTTGACTGCGCACCAGCAATATCGCCGAGGAACGCAGCGTGACGACTCCGCTGCACGGGCCGCCCGGCGGTTGTAGCACGCTGTGATCGTGTTGACCGCCTGCGCGTTTGGTGAGACGCTGGAAACCCGCGCACCCGTACGTCCAATCAAGGCTTATCGGCCCCGTACAGCCTTGCGAGGGCGTCACTCAGGTGCGGCCCACTTCACACGACCCCACATCTGCGGTCGGTCACTCAGCGTGGAGGACCATCCATCATGGCAAAGGCGCTTCTCGGTTACGTCGGCGGACCCGACCCCCGACTGCTCGCCGAGATGCGACGTCTCCAGCAGCGTGTCCAGGACCTGGAATCCGAGCTTGTACGGATGCAGGCCGAGAACGACTCGCTGCAGGCCGTCGCGGACCACGAGCAGTTGCTCCGCATTGACGCAGCCCAGGCGGTACCGGCTTTCTCCTGACCTTTCCGCAAAGGTCAGCAGCGCGACGGCATCGTCAGCTGGATTGTGCAAGGGACGCCTACCCGGCGTCCCTTCGTCGTTCCCGGACACCGCCACCGACCGTCCCCGCTGTGTCACACCCCGTTGTCAATCCCTCGTGGGAGAGATGCCCCTTACACACTCGGATGAAACCGAGCCGTCACCCGGCTCGTGGCCTGGTGACGACTAGGGTGTCCCCGAAAGGGACGTAGGAGGTCGGCGCCGGTGCATCTGAAGAGCCTCACGCTGCGCGGTTTCAAGTCGTTCGCCTCCGCGACCACCCTGCGCTTCGAGCCCGGCATCACCTGCGTGGTCGGCCCCAACGGCTCCGGCAAGTCGAACGTGGTGGACGCGCTGAGCTGGGTGATGGGCGAGCAGGGCGCCAAGTCGCTGCGCGGCGGCAAGATGGAGGACGTCATCTTCGCCGGCACGACCGGCCGTCCGCCGCTGGGACGCGCCGAGGTCGCGCTCACCATCGACAACACCGACGGCGCGCTGCCGATCGAGTACTCCGAGGTCACCATCTCGCGGACGATGTTCCGGAACGGCGGCAGCGAGTACGCGATCAACGGCGACACCTGCCGGCTGCTCGACATCCAGGAGCTGCTCTCCGACTCCGGCATCGGCCGGGAGATGCACGTCATCGTCGGCCAGGGTCAGCTCGACTCGGTCCTGCACGCCGACCCGATGGGCCGCCGCGCGTTCATCGAGGAGGCTGCCGGCGTCCTCAAGCACCGCAAGCGCAAGGAGAAGGCGCTGCGGAAACTCGACGCGATGCAGGCCAATCTGACGCGCGTTCAGGACCTGGTCGGCGAACTGCGGCGGCAGCTCAAACCGCTGGGCCGCCAGGCGCAGATCGCCCGCCGCGCGGCCGTGATCCAGGCCGACCTGCGGGACGCGCGGCTGCGGCTGCTCGCCGACGACATGGTGACGCTGCGCAAGGCCGTCGAGGAGGAGATCGCCGACGAGATGGCGCTGCGGCTGCGACGCAGCGGCGTGGAGCAGGAGCTGGCGCAGCTGCAGCAACGCGAGGCGGTGCTGGAGGCGCAGGTCGCGCAGCTCGGCCCGGCCGTGGAGCAGGCGCAGCAGTCCTGGTTCGCCCTCTCGTCGCTGGCCGAGCGGGTGCGCGGGACGATCGGTCTGGCCGAGGCCAAGGTCCGCCACGCCCGCTCCCCGCAGGCGGAGGAGCGGCGCGGTCGCGACCCCGAGGACATGGAGCGCGAGGCCGCCCGGATCCGCGCCGAGGAGGCGGAGCTGGCCGAGGCGCTGGAGCAGGCCCAGTACGCGCTGGCCGAGACCGTCGAGCGCCGGGCCGAGCTGGAGCGCGAACTGGCGGCCGAGGAGCAGGCGCTGCGTGCGGCGGCCCGCGCCCTGGCCGACCGCCGCGAGGGGTTGGCCCGGCTCCAGGGCAAGGTGGCAGCGGCGCGCTCGCGTGCCGCGGGCGCGGGGGAGGAGATCGGTCGCCTGGCCGAGGCCCGCGACGCCGCGCTCGAACGCGCGGAAGCGGCACAAATCGAGTACGAAGCGCTGCAGGAGCAGGCCGACTCCCTCGACACGGCCGACGACGCCCGCGACGCCGAACTCGCCGAGCTGCGTGACGCCTTGTCAGCCGCTGAGGAGACCCAGTCGCGGGCCCGCGACGCGCTCTCCGCGGCCGATCGGGAGCATGCCGCGCTCACGGCAAGGCGCGACGCGCTGGCGCTCGCGCTCCGGCGCAAGGACGGCAGCGGCGCGCTGCTCGCCGCCACCGACCGGCTGACCGGCCTGCTCGGTCCGGCCGCCGGGCACCTCACCATCGCCCCGGGCGCGGAGACCGCCGTGGCCGCCGCGCTCGACCGCGCCGCCGATGCGATCGCCGTCACCACGGTCGCCGCTGCCGCGGACGCGCTCCGCCTCTTGCGCAAGGACGACGCGGGCCGCGCGGCGCTGCTCATCGGTGGAGCACCCGTTGAGGCCCCTGCACACGAGAGCCCTGCACACGAGAGCCCCGCGTACCAGAGCCCGGCGTCCGGGACTGCCGACCTGCCCGCCGGAGCGACCCGGGCCGCCACGCTGGTCTCCGGCCCGGACGAACTGCTGTCCGCCGTGCGGACGTTGCTGCACGGCTACGTCGTCGTCGAGACGCTCGACGAGGCCGAGGCACTGGTCGCGACTCGCCCCTCGCTGACGGCGGTCACCGGCGAGGGCGACGTGCTGGGCGCCGCCTACGCCTACGGCGGGTCCGCCGGCGCGCCGAGCGGGCTGGAGACGCAGGCCGCCGTCGACGAGGCCGAGACCGGGCTCACCGTGCTCGTCACCCGTCGGGAGACGCTGCGTGAGGAGGTCGACGCCGCCACCGCGCGCCGCAAGGAGCTGGCCGTGCAGGTCGAGGAGATCTCCGTGGTGCGCCGCGCCGCCGAGAAGGAGAAGGCGGCCATAGCGCAGCAGGTCGGCCGGCTGGCCGGGCAGGCGCGCGGCGCGGCGGGGGAGGCGGAGCGGCTCGCCGCCGCAGCCGCGAAGGCCACCGAGGCGCAGGAGCAGGCCGCGATGGACCTGGCCGAGCTGGAGGAGCGGCTGCTGGTCGCCGAGGAGCTCCCGGCCGCCGAGGAGCCGGACACCGGCCGCCGGGAGCAGCTCGACGCTGAGGCCGCCCGCGCCCGTGCGGGCGAGATGGAGGCCCGGCTGGCCGTCCGCACGCACGAGGAGCGCGTCCGCGGGCTCGCCGGGCGCGCCGACTCGCTCGACCGGGGCGCACGCGCCGAGCGCGAGGCCAGGGCACGCGCCGCCGCCCGTGCTGCCCGCGCCCGGCACGAGGCGCAGGTCGCCACCGCGGTCGCCGAGGGTGCCCGTCAGCTGCTGGCCCACGTCGAGCACGCGCTCACCGCCGCAGCTGCCGACAAGGCCACCGCCGAGCAGCAGCGCGCCGCCCGCGACGCGGAGTTGGGCCGCGAACGCGTCCGCAGTCGCGAACTGAAGGCGGAGCTCGACAGGCTGACCGACACGGTCCACCGCGACGAGGTGCTCCGCGCCGAGAAGCGGCTCCGGATCGAGCAGTTGGAGGCCAAGGCGCTGGAGGAGCACGGCATCGAGTCCGCCGCGCTGCTCGCCGAGTACGGCCCGGACCAGCCGGTTCCGCCGTCCCTCCCCGCCGCGGATGAGGAGCCCGAGGGTGAGGAGCCCGAGGCGAGAACATCTGCGGCTGACGTCGCGGGCTCACAGCCGCGTCCCTTCCGCCGCGCCGAGCAGGAGAAGCGGCTCAAGGCGGCGGAGAAGGCCTATGCCCAGCTCGGCAAGGTCAACCCGCTGGCGCTGGAGGAGTTCGCCGCGCTGGAGGAGCGCCACCAGTTCCTCTCCGAGCAGTTGGAGGACCTCAGGACCACCCGCCGTGACCTGCTGACCGTGGTCAAGGAGGTCGACGAGCGGGTCGAGCAGGTCTTCACCGCCGCGTACCACGACACGGCACGCGAGTTCGAGGGCGTCTTCTCCCGGCTCTTCCCGGGCGGCGAGGGACGGCTGGTGCTGACCGACCCGGACAACATGCTGACCACGGGCATCGAGGTCGAGGCCCGGCCGCCGGGCAAGAAGGTCAAGCGGCTCTCGCTGCTCTCCGGCGGCGAGCGCTCGCTGACCGCCGTCGCCCTGCTGGTCTCGATCTTCAAGGCGCGCCCCAGCCCGTTCTACGTGATGGACGAGGTCGAGGCGGCACTGGACGAGACCAACCTGCGCCGACTGATCGCGATCATGGAGGAGCTGCGGGACAACTCGCAGCTGATCGTGATCACCCACCAGAAGCTGACCATGGAGTGCGCCGACGCGCTCTACGGCGTCTCCATGCGCGGCGACGGCATCTCCCAGGTGATCAGCCAGCGCCTGCGCGACGAGCCTCGCAAGGCCCCGCGCCGGATCCGCCGCCCGGACGCCGAGCCGGAGGCCGATCCCGAAGCCGAGCCGACCGTGACTGAGCCGACTGCGACCGAGCCGGTCGGGGCGGCCGTCGAATAGCGCAAGCAGCGCGACAAACGGGTGACTTGTTGGACAAACGTCACACAGCGGCAAGTCGCCGATGGCTGTGCCCGATACTGGGGTGGCCATGGAATACGTCATTCTTGCTGTAGTCATCGCTGTGGTCGCCATCGGGGCGACCACCGGTCTCGTCGTCAACGGCCGACGGCGCAAGCAGCTGCCGCCCGCACCTCCGGCGCAGCCGCAGATCACCAAGCCCGCTCCCGCCGCCACGGCCGAGCCGACGGCGGAGCCACAGGTCGGCGAGGATGCCGCGGTCACGGCACCCGAGCAGGGCCGCACCGTCGAGGAGGTCGAGCTCCCGACCGAGGCCGCGCAGGCCCAGGCCGCCGAGGCTCCGGCCCTGGAGGTCCCGGAGCCGACCGCCGGTCGGCTCACCCGGCTGCGGTCGCGCCTGTCGCGCTCGCAGAACTCCCTGGGCAAGGGCCTGCTCACCCTGCTCTCCCGGGACCGCCTCGACGAGGACACCTGGGAGGAGATCGAGGAGCTGCTGCTCACCGCCGACGTCGGCGTCCAGCCGACCCAGGAGCTGGTCGAGCGGCTGCGTACCCGCGTCAAGGTGCTCGGCACCCGCACCCCGGAGGAGCTCCGCAACCTGTTGCGCGAGGAGCTGATCACCCTCATCGAACCGAGCCTCGACCGCACCCTGCACGTCGCCCGCCACGACGAGGAGACCCCGGCCCGCCCGGCCGTCCTCCTGGTCGTCGGCGTCAACGGCGTCGGCAAGACCACCACCAGCGGCAAGCTGGCCCGTGTGCTGGTCGCCGACGGCCACACGGTGGTCCTCGGCGCGGCCGACACCTTCCGCGCCGCCGCCGCCGACCAACTGCAGACCTGGGGCGAGCGCGTCGGTGCCCGCACGGTGCGCGGCCCGGAGGCAGGCGACCCGGCCTCGGTGGCCTTCGACGCGGTCAAGGAGGGCATCGCCGAGGGCGCGGACACCGTCCTGGTCGACACCGCCGGCCGTCTGCACACCAAGACCGGCCTGATGGACGAGCTCGGCAAGGTCAAGCGCGTCGTCGAGAAGCACGGCCCGGTCGACGAGGTGCTCCTGGTCCTGGACGCCACCACCGGTCAGAACGGCCTGGTCCAGGCGAAGGTCTTCGCCGAGGTGGTCGACATCACCGGCATCGTGCTGACCAAGCTGGACGGGACCGCCAAGGGTGGCATCGTCATCTCCGTCCAGCGCCAGCTGGGTGTCCCGGTCAAGCTGATCGGTCTCGGCGAGGGCGCCGACGACCTTGCTCCCTTCGACCCCGCGGCCTTCGTCGACGCACTCCTCGGCTGAGTCCACGTCGCCTTCCCCGGCCCGTGTCGTCCTCCCGGACGGCGCGGGCCGCCGTCTTTCGCGCGACGACCTCTCCCCGCGCCTTCTCGTGCGGTTGTCACACTCCCGGGCCGGTCGGGGTCATCGCTGTGTGAG
The DNA here is from genome assembly GCF_041262505.1 of Streptacidiphilus sp. MAP5-3. Taxonomy (NCBI): domain Bacteria; kingdom Bacillati; phylum Actinomycetota; class Actinomycetes; order Kitasatosporales; family Streptomycetaceae; genus Streptacidiphilus; species Streptacidiphilus sp. MAP5-3. The sequence goes on along the minus strand of NZ_JBGCCL010000001.1, from coordinate 49,525 downwards.
CCATGGTGGAGAGAGATTCACGACCCTGGAGAGCGACATGACCTCACCCATCCTGGTCACCGGCGGCACCGGAACCCTGGGCAGCCTGGTCGTCCCGAAGCTGCGCGCCGCCGGGCGCGACGTGCGGATCGTCTCGCGTCATGCCCACCCGGACGAGCCGGGGATCGCCTTCGCGGTCGGCGACCTGCTGACCGGCGACGGCCTCGACGCCGCGCTGGCGGGCGTGGAGACCGTGGTGCACATCGCGGGCGCGGCCAAGGGGGACGAGACCGTGGCCCGCAACCTGGTCGCGGCGGCGAGGAAGGCCGGCGTCCGGCACCTCGTCCACGTCTCCGCGATCGGTGTGGACACCGTCCCGCTCGCCTGGTTCCGGATGAAGCTGGCGGCGGAGCGGGCGATCGTCGACTCGGGCATCCCGTACACGGTGCTGCGCCCGGCCCAGTTCCACAGCCTGACGCTGCTGGTGATGGAGAAGATGACGAAGATGCCGGTGGTCCCGGCGCCCGGCGGGATGCGGTGGCAGCCGGTCGACCCGCGTGATGTCGCCGACCGTCTGGCCGAGTTGGCGCTCGGCGAGCCCGCCGGACTCGTCCCGGACCTGGCCGGTCCGACCGTCTACTCGATGGGGGAGCTGGCGCGCAGCTACCTCGCCGCGCGGGGGAAGCGCCGGCCGTTGCTCCCGCTCCACCTGCCGGGCAAGGTCGGCCGTGCCTACCGGGGCGGCGACAACCTCGCGCTGGGGGAGCGGACCACGGTCGGCCACCGCAGCTGGGAGGTCTACCTCGCCGAGCACACGGGCGCGCACACGGCGGGCTCGCGAACAGCCACCTGACGTATCGTCAGGTCAGCTCAGCGTCGCCCGACCAGCTCCGGCACGCCGCGGTGGCTGGCGTAGGCGAGCGTGCCGAGCAGCAGCTTGGCGTGCGGCGGGCGGGTGGCGTTCTCCGGGGTCGGCGGGCGCAGCCAGCGTGTGCCGGGGGAGGGCGGCGCGGGGACGGAGCCGCCGGGGCCGTGGCAGACGAGGTCGAGCTCGGCGTCGTCCCAGCCCGTGCGGTAGAGCAGCTCGGGCAGGTGCCGGGCGGTGTCGGGGCTGACCAGGAAGAGCGCGCGCGAGCCCGCGGCCAGCACCGGACCGGGGCGGACGCCGATCCGTTCGAGCCGGACCAGGGACTCGCGTCCGGCGGACTCCGGGACGTCGAGGACGTCGAAGCCGCGGCCGGTGAGCAGGCGGACCCACGGTCCGTCGAAGGCGACGGACCAGCCCCAGCGCGTGGCGTACTCCGCCGCGGCCTCGCCCTGGTGGGCACGGGCGCGTCGGCGCTGACTCCGGAGCCGGACGTCGCCGAAGCGTTCGTTGAAGAGGGTGTCGGTGCTCATCAAGTCCACTCACCTCCAACCGATCGGGGGATGCCTTGGTTACGGCAGCCGGCGGAACTGCGGCGGAACTGCGGCGGATTCCTGGCGGAGCCCTGCCGGTGGGGCGCGCTGTCCGTGGAGCGGGAACCGGGGCGCGTCGGCGCCTGATGCACGCCGGGACAATTCGGACTGGACCGCGGGGGTGGCGGCCGGCCGTGCTATCCAGGAACCCTGCTGTGCTGCAGGGGTCCTGAACACCAGTGAAGCGTGGGACCAGCGCCGGAAGTTCACTCGTAGGGGTGGCGAAAGGTGGCGTTTTCGTGCACTCGCTCCCCCGGACGGCGCAAATCGCGCTACGTTCCTGCTGCAGGGTCGAGGACTCTCGCAGACATGAGCACGTCAGCGGGTATGCCAGTGGCATTGATGCCAACCTTTCGCGCTGACACGGAATCTGACGGCCAGACAGAGCCCGGGATGGGGGCGTTCCGGTGGGCGACAAGCAACCCAACGAGAAGCTGACGGCGTGGTTCGTCAGGAGTGGCTGGTCCAAGGGCGAGTTGGCCAGACAGGTCAACCGCAGGGCCCGGCAGATGGGCGCCGCGCACATCAGCACGGACACCTCGCGGGTGCGCCGTTGGCTGGACGGTGAACAGCCGCGTGAGCCGATCCCGAAGATCCTCTCCGAGCTCTTCTCCGATCGCTTCGGCTCGCCGGTCCCGATCGAGGACCTCGGCCTCAAGGCGGTCGCCCCGCTCACCGCCGGGTCGGGCATCGATTTGCCCTGGAACGGCGAGCAGACCGTCCAGTTGATCTCCGAGTACTCCCGCAGCGACCTGATGCTCAACCGCCGGGGCTTCCTCGGCACCTCCCTCGCCCTGACCGCGGGCTCCGCCCTGATCGAGCCGATGCAGCGCTGGCTGAGCCCCGCAGCCAACGGCATGCCGACCACCGCGCTGACCGCCGCCCGCGAGGGCGCCCCGGTGACCGGCCGCCTTTCCGCCCCCGAGCTGGACCTGCTCGAGTCCACCGTGGTGATGTTCCGTCAGTGGGACGCCCAGAACGGCGGCGGCCTGCGCCGCAAGGCCGTCGTCGGCCAGCTGCACGAGGTCTGCGACCTGCTCCAGGAGAGCTACAGCCCGCAGACCACCAAGCGCCTCTTCCAGACCACCGCCCAACTCGCCCATCTCGCGGGCTGGATGTCCTACGACGTGGGCATGCACCCGAGCGCCCAGAAGTACTACGTGCTCGCGCTGCACGCCGCCAAGGAGGCCGGTGACCGGCCCTTCGGCGGGCTGGTGCTGACCGACATGTGCCGGCAGATGATCCACCTCAACCGGCCCAACGACGCCCTGGAACTGATCCACCTGGCCCAGTACGGCTCCCGTGACACGGCGACTTCGCGCCAACTCGCGCTGATGCACGCCATGGAGGCGCGCGCCTACGCCAATCTCGGCGAGCCCAACAAGTGCTACCGGGCCGCCCGTCACGCCGAGGACGCCTTCGACGACGCCGGTGCCAAGGACGTCGCGCCCGACTGGCTGAACTTCTTCTCCGAGGCCGAACTCCACGCCGAGAACGGCCACTCGTACCGCGACCTCTGCTACCACACCGGCCGCAGCCAGGTGTACGCACTGCAGGCCGAGCCCGAGATCTCGCAGGCTGTCGAGCTCTTCGCGGAGGACGCGGACCACAAGCGCTCGTACGCGCTCAACCTGATCGGCATGGCCAGCGTCCACCTGCTCCAGCGGCAGCCGGACGCCGCGGCGGACTCTGCCGAGCAGGCCATGGAGATAGCCGCGCAGATCCGCTCCGAGCGTGTCAACACGCGCCTGCGCAAGACGACCGAGGCGGCCGTCCGCGAGTTCAAGGGCGTCGAGCGGGTGCGGGAGCTGCGCGAGCAGATCGACCAGACTCTCCCTGACTCCCTGGCCCAGCGGAATTCCGCCTGATCAGCGCGAACTCCGGAAAGTCTCCGGCCGTGAGGCCCGTCCCCCTTCACCCGACTCGGCACCCCCACGCCAGGTCATTCGGACGGTTCTCGCGGCCGGTTTTCGGTGAGCTGGGGTTCACCGGTGCGTAACACCGGCGTCAGCTTCGTCACGCCCGTGAAACATCTGCACGCATCGACGGAAACGGGCCTGCGTCAATCTCCTCGACATCAGCCGACGGCCCCGGGGGCACGGGACGGATACCCGGGGACGGAACGGCCCGACATATCGAGGAGACGCCGATGCCCAGCGGCTTCAGCGGTGGCGACACCGCCTTCGTACTCATAAGCGCAGCACTGGTCATGTTGATGACGCCCGGTCTCGCTTTCTTCTACGGCGGCATGGTCAGGGTGAAGAGCACCCTGAACATGCTGGTCATGAGCTTTATCGCGCTCGGCATCGTCACAGTGTTGTGGGTGCTCTACGGCTACTCGATCGCATTCGGGCCGGATGCCTTCCACGGCCTGATCGGAAATCTCTCGATGCTCGGCATGCGCCACATCGGGATGAACTCTCTGTCCGGAACCATTCCGGTGTTCGCCTTCTCCGCATTCCAGCTGATGTTCGCGGTGATCACACCGGCGCTGGTCTCCGGCGCGATCGCGGACCGGGCCAAGTTCTCCGCCTGGGCGCTCTTCGTCGCGCTCTGGGTGACCATCGTCTACTTCCCGGTCGCGCACTGGGTCTTCATGTTCGACGGCGGCAAGGGCGGCTGGCTGGGTGACCGCAACGGCGTCCTGGACTTCGCGGGCGGCACGGCGGTTCACCTCAACGCGGGGGTCGCGGGCCTCGCGCTGGCGTTGGTGCTGGGCAAGCGGATCGGCTTCAAGAAGGACCCGATGCGTCCGCACAGCCTGCCGCTGGTGATGCTCGGCTCCGGGCTGCTCTGGTTCGGCTGGTTCGGCTTCAACGCCGGTTCGGCGCTGGCCGCCAACGGTCTGGCCGGGCTCGCCTTCATCAACACCCAGATCGCCACCGCCGCGGCCATGATCGGCTGGCTGACCTACGAGAAGATCAAGCACGGCGCGTTCACCTCGCTGGGTGCGGCGTCCGGTGCGGTCACCGGCCTGGTCGCGATCACCCCGGCCTGTGCCTACATCAGCCCGCTCGGCTCGATCGGCCTCGGTCTGGCCTGCGGTGCGCTCTGCGCCTGGACCATCAGCCTCAAGTACAAGTTCGGCTTCGACGACTCGCTCGACGTGGTCGGCGTCCACGCGGTCGGCGGCGCGGCCGGTGCGCTGCTGATCGGCCTGCTGGCCACCGGCGGTGGCGGTTCGCCGGCCAAGGGTCTCTTCTACGGCGGCGGATTCACGCAGCTGGGCAAGCAGGCGATGGGCGTGGGCGTGGTCGCGGTCTACTCCTTCACGCTGGCCTGGCTGATCGGCAAGGCGATCGACAAGACCATCGGCTTCCGGGTCTCCGAGGACGTCGAGCTGGCCGGTATCGACCAGGCCGAGCACGCCGAGTCCGCCTACGACTTCAGCGCGGTCGGCGCGGCCCTGTCCAAGGCGCTGGCGCCGAAGCCCTCGGTGTCCACTACTGTCGCCGCCGACGCCGGTGCTGCTGACGACGCTGTCGGCGCGCCCGACGGCGCCGCGAGCCCCGCCGAGAAGAAGGTCGATGCCTGAGATGAAGCTCATCACCGCAGTGGTCAAGCCCCACCGGCTGGACGACATCAAGGAGGCGCTGCAGGCCTTCGGCGTCCACGGCCTGACCGTCACGGAGGCCAGCGGCTACGGCCGCCAGCGCGGGCACACCGAGGTCTACCGGGGCGCGGAGTACACCGTCGACCTGGTCCCGAAGGTGCGGATAGAGGTGCTGACGGAGGACGACGACGCGGACGGCGTCATAGAGGTCATCGTCAAGGCCGCCCGCACCGGCAGGATCGGCGACGGCAAGGTCTGGAGCATCCCGGTCGAGACGGCGGTGCGGGTCCGCACCGGCGAACGCGGCCCGGACGCGCTGTAAGCAGCGGGTAGCAGGTAACGGAGAGCAGGGGCGGCAGCGGATCCGAGGGCCGAGGAGGGCCGCGGATCCGCTCCGCCGTATCCGCACACCGGAGGAGCGACGTGACGGACCAGCAGGGCGAGGAGACCGGATACGCCGCCCAGCGGCTTGCGCTGCTGCGCGAGGAGGAGCGCGAGGACGGGAACGGGAACGGCCTGACCGGAGCCCAACGCCGGGCCGCACTGTCGGAACTGACGGATCGTTGGCTCTCCGGACTGCTCGCGGAAGCGCTGGGGGAGCGGTCGTACGAAGGCGTCGCCCTGGTCGCCGTCGGCGGCTACGGACGCGGCGAACTTTCCCCGCGCAGCGACCTCGACGTGCTGCTGCTCCACGACGGCGGCACGCGTGGCACCGGCCCCGGTTCCGTCGCCGCCCTCGCCGAACAGCTCTGGTACCCGATCTGGGACCTGGGTCTGGCGCTCGACCACTCCGTCCGTGACCTCGGCCAGGCCCGCAAGGTCGCCGCCGAGGACCTCAAGGCGCAGCTGGGCCTGCTCGATGCCCGACACATCGCGGGCGACGCGGAGCTCACCGCGCAACTGCGCTCCACCGTCCTCGCCGACTGGCGTGCCACCGCGCCCAAGCGGCTGCCCGAGCTGCACCGGCTCTGCCGCGAACGTGCGGAACGGCAGGGCGAGTTGGCCTTTCTGCTGGAGCCCGACCTGAAGGAGGCACGCGGCGGGCTGCGGGACGTCACCGCGCTGGGCGCCGTCGCCGCCTCCTGGATCGCCGACGCGCCGCGCGCCGGGCTGAGCGAGGCGGCCGGGCGGCTGCGTGACGTCCGTGACGCGTTGCACCTGGTCACCGGCCGCGCCACGGACCGGCTCACGCTGCAGGAACAGGACGCCGTCGCCGCCCGACTGGGCCTGCTCGACGCGGACATCCTGCTCCGCGAGGTGTACGAGGCGGCCCGCGTCGTCGCCTACGCCTCCGACGTCAGCTGGCGCGAGGTGGAGCGGGTGCTGCGGTCCCGCAGCGGACGCGGCCGTCGCGTCTTCGGTTTCGGCGGAGGCGGGGTCGGTGGCTTCGGCGCGGGCGGCGCAGCAGCGGGACGGGGCCCGGTGCCGCGTCGTCCGCTGGCCGAGGGCGTGGTGGAGATGGACGGCGAGGCGGTGCTCGCCGCGCCCGCGCGTCCGGGACAGGATCCGGTGCTGCCGCTGCGGGCCGCTGCCGCCGCGGCGCAGGCGGACCTGCCGCTGGCGCCGTCGACGGTGCGCCGCCTGGCCGCCGAGACCAAGCCGCTGCCGGTCCCGTGGCCACGCGAGGCGCGCGAGCAGCTGATCACGCTGCTCGGCGCGGGGGAGAGCGCGATCCCGGTCTGGGAGGCGCTGGAGGCGGAGGGCCTCGTCGCCAGGCTGCTGCCGGACTGGGAGCGGGTCCGCTGCCGCCCGCAGCGCAACGCCGTCCACCGCTGGACCGTGGACCGCCACCTGGTCGAGACGGCGGTCCGGGCCGCCGCGATGACCCGCCGCGTCGCCCGTCCCGACCTGCTGCTGGTCGCTGCCTTCCTGCACGACATCGGCAAGGGCTGGCCGGGCGACCACTCCGAGGCCGGCGAGGTGATCACCCGCGATGTCGCGGCCCGTCTCGGCTTCGACAAGGCGGACGTGGAGACGCTGGCGCTCCTGGTCCGCCACCATCTCCTGCTCGTCGAGACCGCGACCCGGCGCGACCCGGACGACCCGGCCACGATCGAGGCGATCACCTCCGTCGTCCGCAGCGCGGGCACGTTGGAGCTGCTGCACGCGCTCACCGAGGCCGACGCCCTGGCCACCGGTCCGGCGGCGTGGAGCACCTGGCGTGCCACGCTCGTCGCCGACCTGGTGCAGCGTGCCGCAGCGGTCCTGGCCGGGGAGCCGCCCGCGCCGGAGACCGGCCTGGAACCGACCACCGAGGAGGAGCGCCTCGCCGTCGAGGCCGCCCGCACCGGAGGCCCGGTCGTCTCCGTCCGCGCCGAGGCCGAGGGCCGCGTCGACCGAGGCGTCGACAGCGCGGCAGACCGGGGCATCGTCTCGGGCGCCGACGGGCCGGAACCGATGGGCGTCGAGCTCACCCTGGCGCTGCCGGACCGCCCGTCCGTGCTGCCGACCGTGGCCGGGGTGCTGGCCCTGCACCGCCTCACCGTCCGCGCGGCGGCGATCCGTGAGCTCGACCCGGTCGGCGCGGGCGTGGTGCTGGTGCTGACCTGGAAGGTCTCGGCCGAGTTCGGCGAGGTACCCGAGGCGGCCCGGCTGCGCGCCGACATCCGCCGCGCCCTCGACGGCGGCCTGGACGTCACCCGTCGCCTCGCCGAGCGGGACGCTGCCGCGCCCCGGCGTCGCGGCAGCGTCGCCCCGCCGCCCCGGGTCACCGTGGCGCGGGGCAGCAGCGCGTCGGCGACCGTGCTGGAGGTCCGTGCCCACGACGCCCCCGGCCTGCTGCACCGGATCGGCGTCGCACTGGAGGGCACCGGCGTCCGCGTCCACCGGGCCCGGATCTCCACCCTGGGTGCGGACGCAGTCGACGCCTTCTACCTCACCGACCAGGCCGGTCAACCGCTCTCGGACGCGGCGGCGACGGAGCTGGCGCGGTCGGTGGAGCGCGCGTTGGTGGCCTGACCGTTGCTGGTCGCCTGAGCATGCGGTGCGGGCTCGTCGGAGCGGCCGGGCAGGGGTTCCCGGAAGCCGATCCGGCGGGCCGGCACCCCGGCCCAGATCTCGTTCGGGCCGGTGGACCGCGTCAGCACAGCGTTGGCGCCGACGATCGTCCCCCGGCCCACGGTCAGCACGCCCTCCTTGCAGACCACCCGTGCGCCCGTGCAGAGCACGGCCCCGTCCTCGACGACGACCCGCTCCATCCGGCTCAGCTCCTGCGGCACCCACGGGTCCGCGCGGCCGATGGTGACGTTGTTGTAGAGCACGACGTCCGCGCCCAGCGTGGTGTAGGGGTGCAGGACCAGCCCGAAGCCCCGGTGGAAGACGAGCAGCCCCGGCCCGATCTCGACGGCGGCGGGCACCTCCACCCCGTAGAGGGCGAGCACCTCCTGCACCAGACGTCTCAGCAGCGGATTCCGGCGGGCGTAGATCAGCTTGGCAACCAGCGACATAGGCCCATGCTGGTGACGGTGGGGCGGTCGGGGGCGCAGGCACGCGTGGGGTGTCCACAGGGTGCCTCCGTACGGGTGGCTTCCGGGTGCGTTCCAAGGACACGCGGCCGTCCGGATACCCTGGGGGTCGACAGCCTTACCCGCCCCCGAGTCACAAGGACCCGCGACCGACGTGTTCGACACACTTTCCGACCGCCTCGCAGCGACGTTCAAGAACCTTCGGGGCAAGGGCCGCCTGTCCGAGGCGGACATCGACGCCACCGCCCGCGAGATCCGGATCGCGCTGCTGGAGGCGGATGTCGCCCTCCCGGCGGTCCGTGCCTTCATCGCCCGGATCAAGGAGCGCGCGACCGGCGCGGAGGTCTCCGCCGCGCTGAACCCGGCCCAGCAGGTCATCAAGATCGTCAACGAGGAGCTGATCGGCATCCTCGGTGGCGAGACCCGCCGCCTCCGCTACGCCAAGACCGGCCCGACGGTCATCATGCTCGCCGGTCTCCAGGGCGCCGGTAAGACGACCCTGGCCGGAAAGCTGGCCAAGTGGCTCAAGGACCAGAAGCACACCCCCCTGCTGGTCGCCTGTGACCTCCAGCGCCCGAACGCGGTGACCCAGCTTGGCGTGATGGCCGAGCGCGCGGGCGTCGCGATCTACGCCCCCGAGCCGGGCAACGGCGTCGGCGACCCGGTCAAGGTCGCCAAGGACTCGATCGACTACGCGAAGACCAAGCAGTACGACGTGGTCATCGTCGACACCGCCGGTCGCCTCGGCATCGACGCCGAGATGATGCAGCAGGCGGCGGACATCCGCGCCGCGGTCAACCCGGATGAGGTCCTCTTCGTCGTCGACGCCATGGTCGGCCAGGACGCGGTCACCACCGCGCAGGCCTTCCTCGACGGCGTCGACTTCACCGGCGTGGTGCTGTCCAAGCTGGACGGCGACGCGCGCGGTGGCGCGGCCCTCTCGGTGGCCCACATCACCGGCCGCCAGATCATGTTCGCCTCCAACGGCGAGAAGCTGGACGACTTCGACGCGTTCCACCCGGACCGGATGGCCTCGCGCATCCTCGGCATGGGTGACGTCCTCTCGCTGATCGAGCAGGCCGAGAAGACCTTCTCCCAGGAGGAGGCCGCCAAGGTCCACGCCAAGCTCGCCAGCAAGGGCGGCAAGGAGTTCGGCCTCGGCGACTTCCTGGCCCAGCTGGAGCAGGTCTCCAAGATGGGCTCGATCACCAAGCTGCTCGGCATGCTCCCGGGCATGGCGCAGATGCGCGACCAGATCAACAACATCGACGACAAGGACGTCGCCCGCGTCGGCGCGATCATCAAGTCGATGACCCCGGCGGAGCGCGAAGACCCGAAGCTGGTCAACGGCTCGCGCCGGGCCCGTATCGCCAAGGGCTCCGGTGTCCACGTCTCCGAGGTCAGCAGCCTGATCGAGCGCTTCTTCGAGGCGCGCAAGATGATGTCGGCGATGGCGGGCGGCAGGGGCATCCCGGGCATGCCGGGGATGCCGGGTATGGGCGGCGGCGGTGCCCGCAAGGCCAAGCAGCAGAAGGCGGCCAAGGGCCGGCGCCAGAGCGGCAACCCGCTGAAGCGCCAGCAGGAGGCCCAGCAGGCCGCCCAGAAGAAGGACGACACCGCCGCCCAGCCCGGCGGCGCCTTCGGCCTCGGCCCGGGCCAGGGCCCGTCGGACTTCGAACTCCCCAAGGAGTTCAAGGACCTGCTGTAACCGACCTGATCAGGGACGTCGCACGCCCCAAGTTACGGTTTCTACCTCGCAGGGTGGCTTGTCGCGCAGTTCCCCGCGCCCCTAAAAGCTCCAACTGATCCGCTTGCACGCGCTAGCGTTCATGCATGCGTGTAGAGATCCGTCACCCCCGCCTCTCCGACGCCGTCGTGTACGCCGACGCGGTGAACCGGTCCGCCGAGCATGTCGGGCGGTGGAATCCGGTGGAGCCGGACGCGTTGCCGGACATGGTGCGGCGGCAGGGCGATGCGCTGCGTACGTTTCTGATCTTCGACGTCGAGGACCGCGGGCTCGTCGGGACCTGCAACGTCTCCAACATCGTGCGTGGCCGGTTCCGCAACGCGTCCCTCGGCTACAACTCGTACCTGCCCTACAACGGCACCGGTCGGATGACCGAGGGCATGCGGCTGGTGGTCGACACCTGCTTCACGCCCCAGACCGAGGGCGGTCTCGGCCTGCACCGGCTGGAGATCAACGTGCAGCCGGAGAACGGCCCGTCCATCGGGATGGCCAAGCGGCTCGGGTTCCGGCTGGAGGGCTACTCGCCGCGCATGCTCTTCCTCCAGGACGCCTGGCGGGACCACGAGCGCTACGCGTTGACCGTGGAGGAGTGGCCCGGCGAGGGCGCTGGATCAAGGTCCTGATTGTCCGTGTTGTCCTAAGGGTGACCAGCCCTGTGCCGCCCCGCGAGGATCCCGACAAGCTCTGGCGCTCGGAGGGGGCACCGCCCCCTCCGCCCGCACCGCACAAGCCCTCGCGCCGCAACTGGTTCAGCATGCTGCTCACCGCGCTGATCGTCTTCCTCCTGATCGACGCGCTGCTGAACCTCTTCGGCAACGGCGGCAGCATCAGCGTCCCGTACACCGAGTTCACCAAGCAGCTGAACGCCGGTCAGGTCTCCGAGATCTACGCCAAGGGCGACAGCATCCAGGGCAAGCTCAAGAGCGCCCAACCGCAGCCCGGGGACGGCAGGAAGACGTACCAGCAGTTCAGCACCCAGCGGCCCACGTTCGCCAGCGACCAGCTCTGGTCCGAGCTGACCGCGCAGAACGTCAAGGTCGACGCCGAGCCGGTGGTCAAGGAGCGCAGCTTCCTCGCCAACCTGCTGCTCTCCCTCGCGCCGATGCTGCTGCTGGTCCTGCTCTGGGTCTTCATCGCCCGCCGGATGAGCGCCGGCGGCGCGATGGGTGGGCTGGCCAGGAAGGCCCCGCCCAAGCCGATCGAGACGCCGCCGGACGGCAGGCGGACCACCTTCGACGACGTGGCCGGGATCGACGAGGTCAAGGGCGAGCTGACCGAGGTCGTCGACTTCCTGCGCCGCCCGGACGCGTATCGCAAGCTCGGTGCGAAGATGCCGCGCGGCGTGCTGCTCGCGGGTCCGCCCGGTACCGGCAAGACGCTTTGCTGGCGCGCGCGGTCGCCGAGGAGTACCTGCGCGGCCGGATCATCGGCGCGCTCGGCGGGATGGCGGCCGAGCAGGTCGTCTACGGCGTGATCACGACGGGCGCGGAGAGCGACCTGGAGCAGGTCACCAACCTGGCGCGCGGCACATGGCCGGGCGCTGGGGCATGAGCGACCGGGTGGGCCGCCTGACCGCGATCCCGGGCGACTCGCAGGGCGCCTACGGCCTGGCCGCCGCTCCGAGCACGCTGGACGCGGTCGACCAGGAGGCCCGCCGGATCGTCTCCGAGTGCTACGACGAGGCCTGCCGCAAGCTGGTCGAACACCGCGACAAGCTCGACGCGTTGGCGGAGGCGTTGTATGGAGCACGAGACGCTGGACGAGGAGGACGCCTACCGCATCGCCGGCATCGGCCGGTTGGTGGACGCGGAGCAGATCGGCTGAGAGGGACGGCGGGCGCGAGCAGCCACCCTCTGCGGATGGTCCTGCTCGTTCGGTGTGCCACGTGGCGCGTGGCTCGTCGCGCAGCTCCCCGGCCCCTGGGTGGGGCAACGAGCCGTGGGAGCGAATCCGGCCCTCCTACCCGACCCGCTCCGCGATCACGTAGCGGAAGACGTTCTCCATCCGCACCGTGTCGTCCTCCCGTATCCACGGGAAGAGCGCCTCGCGGAGCTCCTTCTCCACCAGCCGCTCGCCGGAGAACTCCACCGCCGGCTCGAAGACGCCCGTCGACATCAGCCCGCGCACCGCCGACTCCAGGTCGGGGTAGGCGTACGGGCAGCACACGCGCCCGCCCCCGGCGGGACGCAGGCCCGCCCGCGCGACTAGGTGTTCCACCGCGCCGGGCGCACTCAGCGCGAAGGGGGCGTAGCCGCCGCGCCGCAGCGGATCCGCGAGCCGGCGCGCGATGTAGAGGACGGGCGCGCTCTGGCAGCGCTCCTCCGGACCCCAGGTCGCCAGCGCGACATGGCCGCCGCGCAGGGTCAGCCGGGCGGCGTCGTGGACCAGCGCCTGCGGATCGGCGGTGCAGGTGAGGTGCTCGAACGCGGTGACCAGCGAGTGCCGGGAGGGGCCGTCGTTGCCGTCCCGGCCCACGTTCCCGTCCGCGTCCGCGCCCGGACCGACCTCGCGCCAGACCTCCGCGAGGACCCGTAGCTCACGGCCTTGCGCGAGGGCCCGCAGCTCCGCCTCGGGTTCCAGGCCCGCGACCTCCGCGCCGCGCGCGGCGGCCAGCAGCAGGGCCAGACCGGAGCGGCAGCCGAGACCGAGCACGGACGTCGCCGCGCAGACCTCCAGTCGGTCGTAGACCGCCTGGTAGAGGGGGACCAGCATGCGTTCCTGGATCTCCGCCCAGTCGCGCGCCCTCCGGCGGGCCCGCGCGCCCGACGAGCCCGTCAACGGAGTCACCTGCGGAGTCACCTGAGCCAAGGCCATACTGACGGCTCCTCACCTTCGGTCGCGCCCGGGGGAGGGCTCCGGCGTCGCCGCCCGGGGCCTGCCTCCAATCAAGCGCGGGAGCCGCCCGGCGTCCATAGGCCGGGCGGGCTCTTCCGAAGAAGCCGAGCTCGGCGCGGACTCGGCGACTCGTCGCGGAGTGGAACGGATTGGAGCCGACCCCGGAACGACCCGTACCATTCGCCCCATGGCAAAGGCTCCCGTTCTCACCCCCCAGGCGGACGACTTCCCGCGCTGGTACCAGGATCTGATCAACAAGGCCGAGCTGGCCGACAACGGTCCGGTGCGCGGCACCATGGTCATCCGACCGTACGGCTACGGCCTGTGGGAGCGGATGCAGCAGGAGATGGACGCGCGGATCAAGAAGGCCGGCGCGCAGAACGCCTACTTCCCGCTCTTCATCCCGCAGTCCTACCTGACCCGCGAGGCCGAGCACGTCGAGGGCTTCGCCCCCGAGCTCGCCGTGGTGACCCACGGTGGCGGCAAGGACCTGGAGGAGCCGATCGTCGTCCGGCCGACCTCCGAGACGATCATCAACGAGTACTTCTCGAAGTGGGTCCAGAGCCACCGCGACCTGCCGCTGCTCATCAACCAGTGGGCCAACGTGGTCCGCTGGGAGCTGCGCCCCCGTGTCTTCCTGCGCACCACCGAGTTCCTCTGGCAGGAGGGCCACACGGCCCACGCCACCTACGAGGACGCGCACGCGTACGCCTCGATGATCCACACGGACGTCTACGGCGACTTCATGACCAACGTCCTCGGCATCGACGTGGTCCTCGGCCGCAAGACGGCCAAGGAGCGCTTCGCCGGAGCGATCAACACCCTCACCCTCGAAGCCATGATGGGCGACGGCAAGGCCCTGCAGATGGGCACCAGCCACGAGCTCGGCCAGAACTTCGCCAAGGCCTTCAACACGACCTACCTCAAGGGTGAGGGCGAGCGCGAGCACGTCTGGCAGACCTCCTGGGGCGTCTCCACCCGCATGGTCGGCGGCCTGATCATGTCGCACGGCGACGACAACGGTCTGCGCGTCCCGCCGCGCCTCGCCGCGGTCCAGGCCGTGGTCCTGGCGATCAAGGGCGACGACGCCGTGCTGGCCAAGGTCCGCGAGATCGGCGCCGAGCTGGAGGCCGCCGGCGTCCGCGTGGTCGTCGACGACAGGACCGACACCCCGTTCGGTCGCCGCGCGGTGGACTGGGAGCTCAAGGGCGTCCCGGTCCGCATCGAGGTCGGCCCGCGCGACCTGGAGAGCGGCACCGCCATGCTGGTCCGCCGCATCGCCGGCGGCAAGGAGGCCGTGGCCGCCGACGCACTGGCGACGCTGGTGCCGACGATCCTGGAGGAGGACCAGGCGCTGCTGCTGCGCCAGTCCCGCGAGCGCCGCGAGTCCCGCACGGTCGACGTCACCACGCTGGACGAGGCCGTCGAGGCGGCCGCGACCGGCTGGGGCCGGATCTCCTGGGCCGAGCTCGGCCCGGAGGGCGAGGCCAAGCTGGCCGAGCAGGGCGTCTCGGTCCGTTGCATCGTCGCCGAGGACGGCTCCGTCCCGACCACGGACGACCAGGCGGGCAACATCGCGATCGTGGCCCGCGCCTACTGAGCCACACCTCACCCGTCCGGATCATCTCGAACGTTGAGATGACGGTCGGTCGAATGACGTAGTCGAGCCGGTTCGGCCTCCCTGCTGGGGGAGCGCCGGACCGGTTCGTCCATTTCCGTCAACTCTCCTCCCCCGAAGGGGAAATGACGGGAGGGTGACACCTTTGTGGTGGTTGACGGCGGGATGTGGCGCAGGTCACGATAAAATAAAGCCTTCAACAATCATGAATTCTGCGGAACATCGCGGAACCCTCCCTCGTTTGCGTTGCGTGAGCACGACACAACCATTGGTTCTCGCCGCCGAGCTGGCTGTCGCCTGGAGCGACATCCAGCGCTTCCACTCCGACCTGCCGAACCTCGCAGCCCCGGAGTCGCTGATCGGGGAGTCGTCCTCGGCATGCGGCACCGAGCTGGGCTTCGAGCGGCTGTTGCACGAGGCCGCCCACGGCCTCGCCGCCGCGCGCGGAATCCGGGACACCTCCCGGGCCGGGCGCTACCACAACCGGCGCTTCCTGGCCCTCGCCGACGAACTCGGTCTGGACCACAACGCCGACCCGCATCCGAGCTCCGGCTTCTCGCTGGTGACCATGCGTCCGGACACCCGTGATCGTTACGCGGAAACGATTGATCGCCTGCAGCAGGCGCTCGGCGACCACGCCGCGGCGACCAGCGGGACGCTCGACCGTTCGCGCACCTTCCGTGGTCCGGCCACGCGTCACGGCTCGTCCGGTGGCGGCGTCCGGGTCAAGGCGGTCTGCGGGTGCGGGCGCAACGTCCGCGTCGTCCCGTCCGTGCTGTCGCAGGCCCCGATCGTCTGCGGCAACTGCGGCGAGGTCTTCCAGATCGCCGAGCCGCGCACGCGCCGCTGAGGCTCGCCGCGTCGTCGTCCAACCGCGCCAATCCGCCCGTCGTGGGTCCTGCCCGACCCGCGACCGACGGCCCACGCAGTCGCCTCCCCGTGCCGACTGTGCCGTTGTGATGCGCACGCGCCCGACCCTTCGTGGACGGCCCACGGGGTCGGGGGCGCCCCGGCGATATGGCAGAATGGACAGCTGAGTACTCGGCAGCCGAGCAGGACCCCTCTCTCCTCCGGCTGACGTGTCCGTAGAGCAGCCTGGCAGCCGCAACCCCACGTGGAACGCGTGGCTGCTCACCCACGTCAACACCAGGAGAACCACTCCCGTGGCAGTCAAGATCAAGCTGAAGCGTCTCGGCAAGATTCGCTCCCCGCACTACCGCATCGTCGTCGCCGACGCCCGCACCAAGCGTGACGGCCGTGCGATCGAGGAGATCGGCATCTACCAGCCGACCTACGACCCCTCGATCATCGAGGTCGACAGCGACCGTGCCCAGTACTGGCTCGGTGTCGGCGCCCAGCCGACCGAGGCCGTGCTCGCCATCCTGAAGCTGACCGGCGACTGGCAGAAGTTCAAGGGCCTCGAGGCCCCGGCGCCGCTGAAGGTCGCGGAGCCGAAGATCACGGACTTCTCCCACCTGTTCGCCAAGGCCGTTGCAGGCTTCGAGAGCGAGACCACTGGTGTGGCCATCACTCCGAAGTCCAAGAAGACGGAGAAGAAGGACGAGGACGCCGCCGCGGCCGAGTCCGACGCTTCCGCCGAGGCGTGATCATGCTGGAAGAGGCCCTTGAGCACCTGGTGAAGGGCATCGTCGAGAACCCGGACGACGTCCAGGTCCGCTCGCGCGAGCTGCGCCGGGGTCGGATCCTCGAGGTGCGTGTGCACCCGGAGGACCTCGGCAAGGTCATCGGCCGTGGCGGCCGGACCGCGCGTGCGCTGCGCACCGTGGTGACCGCGCTCGGCGGCCGCAGTGTCCGAGTCGACCTTGTCGACGTGGACAGCGTGCGCTGACGCGCTCGAGCTGAATCGCTTGGGGTTCGCCGAAAGGCGCCTCTCGGGGCCGGCTGGGATCCTTGATCCCAGTCGGCCCTTCTGCTTTGGGTCTGCCGAATGCCCCTTCGGACCCACTTCATCTCACCTCTCCTGAAGGAGACCAGGAACAGTGCAGCTCATCGTCGGCCGGATCGGCCGCGCCCACGGCATCAAGGGTGATGTCTCGGTGGAGGTGCGCACCGACGAGCCCGAGCTCCGGCTCGGCCCCGGCGCGGTGCTGATGACGGACCCGAGCTCCGCCGGTCCGCTGACCGTCGCGTCCGGCAAGGTGCACAGCGGCCGACTGCTGCTGCGCTTCGCCGGGGTCGACGACCGCAACGCGGCCGAGGCGCTGCGCGGCACCCTGCTGATCGCCGAGATCGACCCGGAGGACAGCCCGGAGGACCCGGACGAGTACTACGACCACCAGCTGGTCGGCCTGGACGTCTACCTCGCCGACGGCACGCCGGTCGGGGAGCTGACCGAGGTCCTCCACCTGCCCTACCAGGACCTGCTGAACATCGCCAGGCCGGACGGCACCGAAGTGCTGGTCCCGTTCGTCAGCGAGATCGTCCCGGAGATCGACCTCGAGCAGCAGCGGGTCGTGATCACCCCGCCGAAGGGCCTGCTGGACCCTGCCGACGCGGTCGTCGCCACCACCCGCCCGGAGGCGGAGGACGCCGTCGACACCGATGCGGAAGCGGAAGCTGACGTGAAGACCGGCGAGAAGGCCGATGAGCGGTCCGGCGAGCAGTCCGACGAGCAGTCCCGCGAGGCCGACGCCTGATGCGGATCGACGTCGTCACGATCTTCCCTGAGTACCTCGCCCCGCTCGACCTCTCCCTGGTCGGCAAGGCCCGCGCCCGCGGCCAGTTGGACGTCCGCCTGCACGAGCTGCGCGAGTTCACCCACGACGTGCACCGCACCGTGGACGACACCCCGTACGGCGGCGGCCCCGGCATGGTGATGAAGCCGCAGCCCTGGGCCGAGGCCCTGGACGCGGTTGTCGCCTCCGGCCCGGGCGAGGGCGCCGTGCCGACCCTCGTGGTGCCGACCCCGAGCGGGCGTCCGTTCACCCAGGAGCTGGCTGGGCAGCTCGCGGCCGAGCCGTGGTTGGCCTTCGCGCCGGCCCGCTACGAGGGCATCGACCGGCGCGTGATCGAGGACGCGGCGGAGCGGATGCCGGTGGTCGAGGTGTCCATCGGCGACTACGTGCTGGCCGGTGGGGAGGTCGCCGTGCTGGTGATCGTCGAGGCCGTGGCCCGGCTGCTGCCCGGTGTGCTGGGCAACGCCGAGTCGCACCAGGACGACTCCTTCGCCCCCGGCAGGATGGCCGACCTGCTGGAGGGGCCCGTCTACACCAAGCCCGCCGAGTGGCGCGGCCACGAGGTGCCCGAGGTGCTGCTCAGCGGCAACCACGCCAAGATCGCGCGCTGGCGGCGCGACCGGGCCTTCGCCCGTACCCTCGCCAACCGGCCCGACCTGGTGGCCCGTTGGGAGCGCGGGATGATGGACAAGCACGACCTCAAGGCGCTGGCCGGGCTCGGGGTCTGGTGGGACGAGGCCGAAGGCCGATTTCTCCAGGCCACCGAGGGCATGGCAGAATAGTCCCTTGCTGCCTGTCCTCGGCCGAACGCGGTTCTCCTCCTCGGAGGGGCCGTGCAGGACCGCCGCCTCTGCCACAGGGGAGACGACGGAAACCGGGCGACACACAGCGGATCATCAAACACGATTCCGCGGGTGGCCTGTGGCGCCTGTGATGGAGAGATCATGACCAACCTGGTCAGCGAGGTCGACGCTGCGTCGGTCCGCTCCGACATCCCGACCTTCCGCCCCGGCGACACCGTGAACGTCCACGTTCGCGTCATCGAGGGCAACCGCTCCCGTATCCAGCAGTTCAAGGGCGTCGTCATCCGCCGCCAGGGCGCGGGCGTGCGCGAGACCTTCACGGTCCGCAAGGTCAGCTTCAACGTCGGCGTGGAGCGCACCTTCCCGGTGCACACCCCGATCGTCGAGAAGATCGAGGTCGTGACCCGCGGTGCCGTGCGTCGCGCCAAGCTGTACTACCTGCGTGACCTGCGCGGCAAGGCTGCGAAGATCAAGGAGAAGCGCGAGAGCTGAGCATCAGGCTCAGCTGCGCAGCAGCTCCTGTCCATGGCCGCCCAGCCTGATGGCTTAGGCTGACGCGGCAATGGAAACGCAGCAGCTTCCCGAGGACCGCGACAGCGTCCCGCCTTCCGTCGATGACGAGGGGGCGACGACGTCCTCGCGGTCCTCAGGCGTTTCCACGGACGGCACTGCCGAGGACGGCGCAGACGCCGAAGGCGTGCCCTTCTCGCCGCTGCGACTGCGTACCTGGCCGCACTGGGCCAGGGAGTTGGCCCTGCTGGTCGTCGTCTGCGGGGTGGTCCTGGTCCTGGTGAACCGTTTTGTCACGCAGCCCTTCACCATCCCCTCCGGCTCGATGGAGAACAACCTCGCCGTCGGGGACCGGGTGTTGGTCAACAAGCTCTCCTACGCCCTCGGCGGCAGCCCGCAGCGCGGCGACGTGATCGTCTTCGACGGGCGCGGCTCGTTCATCGACACCTATTCCCAGGACACCGGCGACGGTTCGGGCAACGACTTCGTCAAGCGCGTGATCGGCATCGGCGGCGACACGGTGAAGTGCTGCGACGCCAAGGGCCGGGTCACCGTCGACGGGATTCCGCTCGACGAGAGTTCCTACCTCTACCCGGGGGCCAAGCCCTCCGCGTTCCCCTTCGTGGTCAAGGTGCCGCCGGGCACCTTGTTCGTGCTGGGCGACAACCGCGCCGTCTCCGCCGACTCCCGCGACCACATGGGCGACCCGGGCGGCGGCTTCGTCCCGGTCGACAAGGTGATCGGACGGGTCGAGTGGGTGATCCTTCCGGTCGGCCACTGGCGTTCGCTGGCCCGGCCGTCGGTCTTCGTCACCCTCGACCGTGAGATCAGCGAGAGCCGTGAGAGCCGTGCGGCCCGCACGAGTAGCCAGAACAAGGACAGTGCCGGCCACCGCGCCGGTACGGCGGGAGGCTGAGCCGGTGGGCAGCAGGGGCAGGTCGTCGCGCACCGACGTGACGGCGGACGCCGACCGGTTCGGAGGCGGCCCGGAGGGGGCTCGCGCCGACCGGGGCCGCGCCGAGCGGCGCCGCAGCGCCAAGCGCGCCAAGCGGCGCCGCCGTCGTTCCCTGGCTCGCGAGATCCCGCTGGTGATCGTGGTCGCCCTGGGGATCACGCTGCTGCTGCAGACCTTCCTGGTGCAGGTCTTCTCCATCCCGTCCGGGTCGATGCAGAACACCATCGCGATCGGTGACCGGGTCGCCGTCGACAAGCTCTCGCCGTGGTTCGGCTGGGTGCCGCAGCGCGGTGACGTCATCGTCTTCAACGACCCGAGCGACTGGCTGAAGAACGACCCGGTGCCGCAGTCCGGTGCGGTGGTCGGCGCGCTCAAGAGCACGTTCACCTTCCTCGGGCTGCTGCCCTCGGACCGCGACCTGATCAAGCGTGTGATCGGGGTGCCCGGCGACACCGTCGTCTGCTGCGACGGAACCGGCCGGATCACCGTCAACGGCAAGCCGATCGACGAGCCGTACCTCTACCCCGGCAACCCGCCGTCCCGGATCCCCTTCAAAGTGACCGTGCCGCCAGGGGAGTTGTGGGTGATGGGTGACCACCGCGACATCTCGGCGGACTCCCGCTATCACATGACCGAGCCCGGCGGCGGATTCGTGCCGGAGAAGGACGTGGTGGGAAGGGCGGTGGCGGTCGTCTGGCCGGTCTCGCACTGGCAGACGCTGTCGGGCGGCCAGCAAAGTGTTCGTCAAGTTTCTTCCCAGGGACCACCCGAGCCGGTTCCCGGGGAACTTCCGCTCGTTATGGGTGTGGTCGCGGCCACACCCGGAGCGAGACGCGCGTTGAGAGTTCGTCGAGAGTTGCCTTGAGACGCTCACGTCCTCCTTGCTGCTGACGGGCCGCATACGGGCCTGGTGGTAGAGATGTGCGTGGACGGGGTTCCGTCCGTTCAGCAGAGGAGGCGACGTGGGGGACTTGGTGATCGGTGCCCACTCTGGTGTCGGCGAGCCCGAGGACTCCGACGGCCGTACCGTAGGGTCCGTGGACGACAAGGGACGCGGGGAAGCCGCCCAAGGGAACAGCGAGGAAGCGGAGATGGGCGACCAGGTGGGCGGTGCCACCACGGGCAACACGGAGGGCGTGAGCGGAGGCTCCTATCCCGGGCCCGGACGACCCTTTTCCGACTCCCAGGGGCGGGGCGTTCCCGGAGCCGGCCCGGGTGCCTCCGACATCCTCGACAGTGAGATGCCCGACGGGGGCGTCGACGGTGGATTCGGCGGCGCGGGCGGCAGTGGTGGTCCGACGGGCCCCGGCGGTGGTGGCGCGGGCGACGACAACGGTCGTTCGCCGCGGTCGGACGACGACGCGAAGGGCGGCCCGCGCAAGGCTGCCAAGGAGGTGAAGAAGCCTCGCTCCTTCTGGAAGGAGCTGCCGATCCTGATCGTGGTCGCGCTGGTGCTGGCGCTGCTGATCAAGACCTTCCTGGTGCAGGCGTTCTCCATCCCCTCCGGCTCGATGGAGGACACGCTGCAGATCGGCGACCGCGTCCTCGTCGACAAGCTGACCCCCAACTTCGGCGACAAGCCGTCGCGTGGCCAGGTCGTCGTATTCCACGACCCGAGCGACTGGCTGGCCGGCGAGCCGGGCGAGCAGCCCAGCAGCAACCCGATCGTCCGCGGCCTCCAGGACGCGCTGTCGTTCATCGGCCTGATGCCCTCGGTCAACGAGAAGGACCTGATCAAGCGTGTCATCGCGGTCGGCGGCGACACCATCAGCTGCCACGGCAGCGGCCCGGTCTACGTCAACGGCAAGGCGCTGAGCGAGCCCTACCTCTTCCCCGGCAGCACGCCCTGCGGTGACAAGGGCTTCGGCCCGCTCACGGTCCCGGCCAACTCGATCTGGGTGATGGGTGACCACCGCCAGGACTCGCTCGACTCCCGGTACCACATGGACGAGCCCGGGGGCGGCGCGGTGCCGGACAGCAAGGTCGTCGGTCGCGCGATCGTCGTGGCCTGGCCGATCTCGCACTGGAAGACGCTGCCGATCCCGGACACCTTCTCCCAGCCCGGCATCGGCACCCAGACCGCGGCGCTGGCCGCGGGCTCGTCGCCGGCCCTGCTCGGCCTGGTCGGCGCGGTGCCGATCACGCTGCTCAACCGACGCCGGAAGCTGCGCCAGAAGTAGCCGGAAGTAGCCGGAAGCCGGTACTACCGGGTACTCCCTGGTAGTACCCGGTACTTCCCGGAAACGCCCAAAAGCGCCCGGAACCACTCCGGAGCGGCCGGTACACCGCGAAATCTCCACGTTCTTCTCTTGCGAGGGCCGTGGCATCGCCGAGTAACCTGCTCGGACATGCCACGGCCCTCGCCGTGTGCGCGCACAACGGCACGGGGAGCAAACGGGCAATGGCAGGACGTAGGCTCACGGCGGGCAGCGTGGTGCAGGCACTCGGCATCGGCATCGGGCTGGTCGCCATGATCGGCGGCTTCGCGCTGATCGCGCTGCAGTACCGGCCGTACTCCGTACCGACCGACTCCATGGAGCCGACGATCTCGCCGGGCGAGACGGTCCTGGCCCACACGGTCTCCGGCGGGACGCCGGGGGCGATCGGGCGCGGTGACGTCGTGGTCTTCAACGACCCGTCCTGGGGCACGTCCGACCTGGTCAAGCGCGTGATCGGGATCGGTGGCGACACCGTGAAGTGCTGCGACGCCAAGGGCCGGGTCACCGTCAACGGCGTCCCGCTGGACGAGCCCTACCTGGACCAGGCCGCCGGGCAGGCGGTCGGCCAGGTCCCGCAGCAGTTCAGCGCCGTCGTCCCGGCCGGTCGGCTCTGGCTGATGGGCGACAACCGCGCGATCTCCGCCGACTCCCGAGTCCACCTCGACCAGCTCGGCGGAACCGTCCCGACCTCGGACGTGGTCGCCCGGGTCGAGGGCGTGGCCTGGCCCTTCGGCTCGATCCACGCGATCGACCGCACCACCGCCTTCGACGCCGTCCCCGGTCAGGACGCGAGCCGGCACGGGCCGCTGGTCGCGGCGACCTGGGCGACGCTCGGCGGTGCGGCGCTGGTGTTGCTCACCGCCGCAGCGGGTAGCTTCGCAGGCATGGCGAACCGCTTCCGCTCCCGCAGGCCCGGCGGCCCCGGCGTGTCCGGACCGACCGGCGGTCCGCGCGAGTCGACGTCGGCGGCCTCCGCGGGAACGCCCTGATCCGGTTCACCACCCATCTCACCCATCTCACCACCCGATACACCTGACCGACCCCGTACTCCTGACCGACCGCTGAGGAGCGACTCCCGGATGCCACCCAAGCGTCGCCGCGCGGCGCGCGTGCTGCTGCTCGATCCGCAGGACCGGATCCTGCTGCTGCACGGCTTCGACCCGCAGGAGCGGGGACGGGAGTGGTGGTTCACCCCGGGCGGCGGGGTCGAGGAGGGCGAGGAGCTGGCCGACGCCGCGCACCGGGAGATCGCCGAGGAGACCGGCATCCGCGATGCGCAGCTCGGCGCGTTGCTGGCCACCCGCGCCACCGAGTTCCAGTTCGACGGACGGATGTACGCCCAGGACGAGTGGTACTACCTGGCCAGGACCGACACCGTCGACACGGACACCTCCGGCCAGACGGAGCTGGAACGCCGCACCACCGACGCACTGCGCTGGTGGACCGTGGCGGAGCTGCTGGCGACCAAGGAGACCGTCTATCCGAACGCGCTGGCGAAGCTGCTCCAGCGCGTGCTGAGGGAGGGCCCGCCTCCCCGCCCGGTCAGGCTCTCCGGGCCACGCCTGTGGTCCACAATGGTTGGACGTACGCACAGCTGAGGGGAACGTGGGGATGAGTGCCGAGGATCTCGAAAAGTACGAGACCGAGATGGAGCTCAAGCTCTACCGCGAGTATCGAGATGTCGTCGGGCTGTTCAAGTTCGTCATCGAGACCGAGCGGCGCTTCTACCTGACGAACGACTACGAGCTGAAGGTGCACTCGCTGCAGGGCGAGGTCTTCTTCGAGGTCACCATGGCCGACGCCTGGGTGTGGGACATGTACCGTCCGGCCCGCTTCGTCCGCCAGGTCAGGGTGCTCACCTTCAAGGACGTCAACGTCGAGGAGCTGGCCAAGAGCGAGCTGGAGCTGCCGCAGGACGACGCGGGCTTCGGCCGGTAGGTCGGTAGGCGCGGCGCGGGCGCGTGTCCCCCGCCGCGCATCGGTTTCACCTGGCAGGGTGGCGGCGTTTTCCACAGCCCGGGGTTGTCCACAGGTCGGCGACGACCCGCTGGCCCGGCACCTCCGCAACCGGGAGATTTCTCGGCGGAGGTGACCGACATGACCGCACGCACCCAGGCCCTCGGCCGCTACGGCGAGCAGGCCGCCGCCCGCCATCTCGAAGCCGCGGGCCTGCACGTCCTGGCCCGGAACTGGCGCTGCCGCGCCGGCGAGCTCGACATCGTCGCCCTGGACCCTCAGCCGGGCGGCCCGGCGCTCGCCGTCTGCGAGGTGAAGACCCGAAGCGAGCACGGCGCACAGAGCCCGGCCGAGGCCGTCGGCGAGGTCAAGGCGGAGCGGCTGCTCGCGCTGGCGGAGCGCTGGCTCGCCGAGTGCTGGTCCGGCCCGCCGCCACCGGGCGGCGTCCGGGTCGACGTGATCTGCGTCGTCCACGGCCGACGTGGTCCGGCCCGGATCACGCACCTGCGCGGGGCGGTGGGCTGAGATGGCCTTCGCCCGCACCGGAGCGGTGTCCCTGCTGGGCGTGGACGGCGTGGTGGTCGAGGTCCAGGCGGACCTGGAGCCGGGGCTGGCCGCGTTCACGATCGTGGGGCTGCCCGACAAGGCCGTCAACGAGTCGCGCGACCGGGTGCGCGCGGCCGTGGTCAACAGCGGCGAGAAGTGGCCGCTCAAGAAGCTCACCGTGGGTCTCTCGCCCGCCTCCGTCCCCAAGAGCGGTTCCGGTTTCGACCTCGCCATCGCCTGCGCGGTGCTCGCGGCCGCGGAGCGGCTCCGGCCCGAGACGATCGAGCGGCTGCTGCTCGTCGGTGAACTCGGTCTCGACGGCCGGGCCCGCCCGGTGCGCGGCGTGCTGCCCGCCGTGCTGGCGGCGGTCGACGCGGGGTACGACCGCGTCGCGGTCGCCGAGGCGACTGCGGCCGAGGCGGCGCTGGTGCCCGGCGTGGAGGTGCTGCCGGTGCGCTCCCTGCGTCAGCTGATCGCCCTTCTCTGCGGCGAGCCGGAGCCGGAGGAGCCGCCCGAGCAGCTCGGCTCGACGGGGCCCGATCCCGCGCTGGCGGGTCTCTCACTTCCGGGTCTGGGTGTCCGTCAGTTCGACGTGGGCGGCTGGAAGAAGGACCTCGCCGACGTTGCGGGTCAGTTCGAGGCGCGGCGCGCCCTGGAGTTGGCCGCGGCCGGGGCGCACCACCTCTTCCTGAAGGGCCCGCCGGGCGCGGGCAAGACGATGCTGGCCGAGCGGCTCCCCGGCATCCTCCCGCCGCTGGGCCGACGCGAGGCGCTGGAGGTCACCGCGATCCACTCGATCGCCGGCCTGCTCCCGGTGGGCCGCCCGCTCGTCCAGCAGGCCCCGTACTGCGCTCCGCACCACTCGACGACGATGCCCGCGATCGTCGGCGGCGGCAGTGGACTGCCCCGGCCCGGGGCGGCGTCCCTGGCTCACCGAGGCGTGCTGTTCCTGGACGAGGCACCGGAGTTCTCGGTCCGGGTCCTCGACGCGCTGCGCCAGCCGCTGGAGTCGGGCGAGGTCGTCGTCGCCCGGTCCGCAGGTTCGCTCCGACTCCCGGCACGGTTCCTGCTGCTGCTCGCGGCCAACCCGTGTCCGTGCGGCCGGTGGTCCCGTCGCGGCGATGCCTGCGAGTGCACGCCCACCATGGTCACGCGCTACCAAGCCCGGCTCAGCGGCCCGTTGTTGGACCGCGTCGACCTTCGGGTCGAGGTCGACGCGGTCAGCCGGGTCCAGCTGCTGCAGCAGGAGTCCTCGGCGGAGTCGACGGCGGTGGTGGCCGCCCGCGTCCTCGCCGCGCGCGAGCGGGCTGCGGCCCGCTACGCCGAGACCCCGTGGCGGGTCAACGGCGAGGTCCCCGGCCACGAGCTCCGCACCCGCTATCCGCTCGGCCCTGGCGCCCTCCAGGACGCGGAGCGCGAGATGGAGCGCGGCTTCCTTACCGCACGCGGCCTGGACCGCGTGGTCCGTGTCGCCTGGACGGCGGCCGACCTCGCGGGCGCGGACCGCCCCGACCGCACCCACGTCCGCACCGCCCTCGCCCTCCGTGGCGCGCACATCCGCGACGCGCCCCTGGCCGAGCCGCGTTTCTGACCTTTCGTCACCCCCAGAGACCGGCACCGTGCCGGGGTTCGTCCAGAAGCGAGCCTTCGGCACGGTGCCCACCCCCTCCGCCCCACACCCCCGCCCAGGGAGCCTCCATGACCCTCGTTCATCAGCCGGCGCTGCTCGACGAACCCCTCGACGAACCCCTGGCCGTGGCCACCCCCGAGGTCACCTCCAAGGCCACGCCTGAGGCTGCCGTCACCGAGACATCCGACCTCCCCGACACCCCGGGGCGCGTCGCCAGGGCCGCGCTCGGGCGGATCGTCGAGCCGGGGGACGAGCGGGCCGGGCGGTTGATCGAGGAGCTCGGGCCGCAGGGCGCGCTCGCCCGCCTGGTCCGCGGGTTGCCCGTGGGCGTCGCTCCGCCCGACGGCGCACGGGAGTTGGCCCACGGCCGGCTGATCGGAGCGCGGCTGATCTGCCCCGGCGAGGCTGCCTGGCCGTCGCAGCTGGACGACCTCGGGCCGGTGCGACCGGTCGCCCTGTGGGCGCGCGGCAGCGCCGCGTTGCGGGTCCTGGCGGTGCGCTCGGTCGCCGTGGTCGGGGCCCGTGCCTGCACGGGCTACGGGCAGCGGATGGCCGCCGACCTCGCCGCCGCTCTGGCGGAGCGCGGCTGGACGGTCGTTTCGGGAGCCGCCTACGGCGTGGACGCCGCCGCCCACAGGGGCGCGCTCGCCGTGTCGGGACCGACCATCGGGGTGCTGGCCTGCGGCGTCGACCAGGCCTACCCGCGCTCCAACGACCAGTTGCTGCGCCGTATCAGTGAAAGCGGCCTGCTGCTCAGCGAGTTGCCACTCGGCGCGCACCCGAACCGGCCGAGGTTCCTCCAACGCAACCGCCTGATCGCCGCATTGACGCGCGGGACGGTCGTGGTCGAAGCCGCCCGACGCAGCGGGTCGCTCAACACGGCCCGCTGGGCGGGCGAGTTGGCCCGGCATGTGATGGCTGTCCCGGGTACGGCCACCAGTTCGCTCTCCGCAGGGACGCACGCGCTGATCCGCGAGGGCGCGGTCCTGGTCAGCGACCATGCCGAGATCGTCGAACAGATCGGCGAGATCGGCACCGACCTCGCCGCCACTCCGGAGGGGCGTGAACGCCTGCGGGACGCGCTGGCTCCCGAGACACTGCGCGTGCTCGAATCACTGCCCGCCTCGTCGCGCGGAACAACCGTGGAGTCGCTGGTCCAACGCTCGCTGCTGGCCCCCGACGTGGTGCTGCAGCGGCTCTACGAGTTGGTCTCGCTCGGCATGGTCGAACGTCTGGGGGCGCACTGGAGACTGAATCCGGCGTGCAAGGGGTCCTGATAGCGCTCGGAAACCATCCGGTGACGCTACGCTCACAACCGTTCCGTTGAATGGCCCAATGGATCGCCCAATGGATCGGTAGAACGGCTCACGACGAAGCATGCCCAGCTACGCCAGCTCCCCCACAGGGGAGCCCCGCAGCATCCCCGGCCCGCGCAACGCGCGGGTGCGCACGGTGGACGAGCTCTGGCATGCCTACAAGCAGTCGAGCGACCCGCGCCTGCGGGAGCAGCTGATCCTGCACTACTCGCCGCTGGTCAAGTACGTCGCCGGACGCGTCGGCGTCGGCCTGCCGGCCAATGTCGAGCAGGCGGACTTCGTCTCCTCCGGCGTCTTCGGGCTGATCGACGCGATCGAGAAGTTCGACCCGGACCGGGCCATCAAGTTCGAGACCTATGCGATCAGCCGGATCCGCGGCGCGATCATCGACGAACTGCGGGCGCTGGACTGGATCCCGCGCTCGATCCGGCAGAAGGCCCGTGCGGTCGAGCGGGCCTACGCCACCCTCGAGGTCAGCCTGCGGCGCACGCCGGGGGACTCCGAGGTGGCGGCGGCCATGGGCATCCAGGTCGAGGAGCTCCACGGCATCTTCAGCCAGCTGTCGCTGGCCAACGTGGTCGCCCTGGACGAGCTCCTGCACGGCTCGGGCGAGGGCGGCGACGCCCGCGGCAGCCTTGTCGACACGCTGGTCGACACCGCGGCCGACGACCCCGAGGAGGTCGCCGAGAGCCGCGAGGTGCGGCGGCTGCTGGCCGGCGCGATCAACACGCTGCCGGAGCGGGAGAAAACCGTGGTCAGCCTGTACTACTACGAGGGGCTGACCCTCGCGGAGATCGGCCAGGTCCTCGGGGTCACCGAGAGTCGGGTCTCCCAGATCCACACCAAGGCCGTGCTCCAGCTCCGCGCCAAGCTCTCCGACGCCCGCTGAACCGGATGCTCGCGGGCCCAGCGCCCGGAGGTGCGGCAGAACCGGTTCACAGAGTCCTTGGCTACCCTTGCCCCGTGCCGAAGATTCGAGCTGCCACCCTCGTGGAACACCGTCGGCTGCAGCGTGACGCCCTGCTCGCCGCCGCCCGCGAACTGCTGGCGGAGGGCGGCATGGAGGCGCTGACCTTCCCCAACCTCGCTGCCAGGACCGGCCTGGCGCGGTCCTCGGTCTACGAGTACTTCAAGTCCCGCGCGGGCGTCGTCGAGGAGCTCTGCGCGGTCGACTTCCCGGCATGGGCCGTCGAAGTGGCCGAGGCCGTGGCGGGTCAGCCGACCCCGGCGGCGCGCGTGGAAGCGTACGTCCGCGCCCAGCTCACCCTGGCCGGAGACCCGCGGCACCGCGCGATCGCTGCGATCTCCGCCATGGAGTTGGACGACGCCGCCCGCGAACGGATCCGTGCCGCGCACGGACAGCTGGTCGGCCCGATCGTCGTCGCGCTGACCGAGCTCGGCCATCCGAGCCCCGCACTCGCCGCGTCGCTGCTCCAGGGGACCGTCGAGGCCGCCGCCAAGCGTCTGGAGCTCGGCGACGCCGTCGAGAAGCCGGACGTGGTGATCGACGCAGCCGTGGCCCTGGTGCTGGACGGGGTCAGCGGCAGCAGTCGGGCCTGACCGACGGACACCAGCGCGAGCGGGTCGAGATAGTGGTGGCCGCGCAGCAATCCCCAGTGCAGGCAGCTGCCCGAGCAGTGACCGCCGTGGTCCGCGACCGTGCCCAGCTCCTGACCGGCGCCCACGGACTGCCCAACGGTGACCGTTGCCGTCACCGGTTCGAAGGTGGTCCGCAGCGGCGGTGAGCCGGTGCCCGAGAGCTCGACCGCGACGACCGGCTTGCCGGCGATCACGCCGACGAACGAGACCACCCCCGGCCGCACCGAGCGCACCGGCGTGCCCGGCGCCGCGGCCAGGTCGACCCCACGATGCCCCGCCGCCCACCGCACCGGCGGCGGATCGAAGCGGCGCAGCACGTCCGACAACGTGCCGCCCGTCGGCAACGGCCGCACCAACTGCCCGCCCGCAGCCCAGCCCCGCCGGCCGCTGCCCTGGTCATGAGCGTTCCCCGGCGTCCCGAGCGCAGCCATCGCGACCCAGAGCACCAGCCCGAGGACCAGCAGCAACCGCCGCCCCCGCGAACACGACTGCGACTGCGGAACGACGGAGGTGCAGGGACCACCGGTGCGAGTGCTGTGCGCCATGCCCGAACTCTGCTCTCCGGGCCCGACAACGCCCACCCGCGGCAGGCGTCCTGTGGACAACCGCCCGCTGTGGAAAACTCCGCCACCCGGACGAGTGAGCCCAGGCCTGGCCGCGAGTCGCTCCGCGTCCGGACCTTCCCGTACACTTCATTCGCGACCCGGCGTGCCGGGTCGACTTCGCACGCCCAGCGCCGGTCCTCCGGCGCAGTGCCGCTCGGTCCTCGGACAACCTCCTTGCGGGAAGCCGCGCAGGAGCCCCAGGAACCGGCACGAACCAGGGCGTCAGGCGCCTCGGCCACCGGCCTTGGCGGACAACCGAGCAATTTCAAGGAGTACGGCCATGGCCGTCGTCACGATGCGGGAGCTGCTGGAGAGCGGCGTCCACTTCGGTCACCAGACCCGTCGTTGGAACCCGAAGATGAAGCGCTTCATCTTCACGGAGCGCAACGGCATCTACATCATCGACCTGCTGCAGTCGCTGAACTACATCGACCGCGCCTACGAGTTCGTCAAGGAGACGGTCGCCCACGGCGGTTCCGTCCTCTTCGTCGGCACCAAGAAGCAGGCCCAGGAGGCCATCGCCGAGCAGGCCGCGCGCGTGGGCATGCCCTACGTCAACCAGCGCTGGCTCGGTGGCATGCTGACCAACTTCTCCACCGTCTACAAGCGTCTGCAGCGCCTCAAGGAGCTCGGCGAGATGGACTTCACGGATGTGCCCGGCTCCGGGCTCACCAAGAAGGAGCTCCTCGTCCTCCAGCGCGAGTACGAGAAGCTGGAGAAGACCCTCGGCGGTATCCGCGACATGCAGCGCGTGCCGTCCGCCGTGTGGATCGTCGACACCAAGAAGGAGCACATCGCCGTCGGCGAGGCTCGCAAGCTGCACATCCCGGTCGTCGCGATCCTCGACACCAACTGCGACCCCGACGAGGTCGACTACAAGATCCCGGGCAACGACGACGCCATCCGTTCGGTCACCCTGCTGACCCGCGTGGTTGCCGACGCCGTCGCCGAGGGCCTGATGGCCCGCTCCGGCGCTGCCAAGGGCGACGTCAAGCCGGCCGACGCCGGTGCGGCCGAGCCGCTGGCCGAGTGGGAGCTCGAGCAGCTCGCCGGTGCCGAGAAGAAGGCCGCCGAGGCCGAGACCCCCGCCGCCGAGGCTGCTGCGACCGAGGCGCCCGCCGCCGAGGCCGAGGCCCCCGCCGCTGAGGCCGCCGTCACCGAGGCGCCCGCCGCCGAGGCTGAGACTGCTGCGACCGAGGCGCCCGCCGCCGAGGCCGAGCAGGCCTGAAACGCCTGATCGGGAGGGGTACGGCGGCGAGCGCCGACGTACCCCTCCCGTGTGTCGAACGATCGCGACGCTGCCCACAAGGCAGCTGATCGCGAGCTTCGCTCACTTCCCAGACAACGCGACACGCGAGAAGAGATTCAGGAACCATGGCGAACTTCACCGCCGCGGACGTCAAGAAGCTCCGTGAGCTCACCGGCGCCGGGATGATGGACTGCAAGAAGGCGCTCGAGGAGGCCGAGGGCGACGTCGACAAGGCCGTCGAGCTGCTCCGCATCAAGGGCCAGAAGGGCGTTGCCAAGCGTGAGGGCCGCGACGCCTCCAACGGCGCCGTCGTCTCCCTGATCGAGGGCACCTCCGGCGTCCTGGTCGAGCTGAACTGCGAGACCGACTTCGTCGCCAAGGGTGGCAAGTTCGTGGCCGTCGCCAACGAGCTGGCCGCCTTCGTCGCCAAGACCTCCCCGGCCGACATCGACGCCGCCCTGGCTGCCGAGATCGAGCCCGGCAAGACCGTCCAGCAGTTCGTGGACGAGGCCAACGCCAGCCTGGGCGAGAAGATCGTCTTCCGCCGCTTCGCCCAGTTCACCGGTGGCGCCTACGTCAACGTCTACATGCACCGCACCGACCCGGACCTGCCGCCGGCCATCGGTGTCCTGGTCGAGCTGGACGGCGAGAACGAGGAGGTGGCCAAGGGCGTCGCGCAGCACATCGCCGCCTTCGGCCCGACCTACCTGTCCCGTGAGGACATCCCGGCCGAGGTGCTCGACAACGAGCGCCGCATCGCCGAGGCCACCGCTCGCGAGGAGGGCAAGCCCGAGGCCGCCCTGCCGAAGATCGTCGAGGGTCGCGTGACCGGCTTCGTCAAGGAGAACGCGGTCCTGGACCAGGCCTACGCCAAGGACAACAAGAAGACCGTCCAGAAGATCCTGGACGAGGCCGGCGTCAAGCTGGTCCGCTTCGCCCGCTTCCGCGTCGGCGCCTGATCCCTGCGATCGAGCGACGGGGCAGGCCCCGGCCAGCCCCTACGATGTGAGTCGTGAGAACGACGAGGAGGCCACTGCCGTGCAGGTAACCGAACCGGTGCCCGCGGCAGTGGCCTCTTCTTGTGTACCTGTGCTTCAAGGAGGGTCCGATGCAGAAGTCCGCTGACGAGGGGGGTACGCGACGCCGCGTGCTGCTCAAGCTTTCCGGCGAGGCGTTCGCCGGCGGAGGCGGCCTGGGCGTCGACCCCGACGTGGTCCACGCCATCGCGCGCGAGATCGCGACCGTGGTCCGAGGCGGCACCGAGGTGGCCGTCGTCATCGGCGGCGGCAACTTCTTCCGCGGCGCCGAGCTGCAGCTGCGTGGTATGGACCGGGCCCGGTCCGACTACATGGGCATGCTCGGCACCGTGATGAACAGCCTGGCGCTCCAGGACTTCCTCAACAAGGAAGGCGTGGAGACCCGGGTCCAGACGGCGATCACCATGGGCCAGGTCGCCGAGCCCTACCTGCCGCTGCGCGCCGTGCGGCACCTGGAGAAGGGCCGCGTCGTGATCTTCGGCGCCGGTATGGGCATGCCCTACTTCTCCACCGACACCACCGCCGTCCAGCGGGCGCTGGAGATCCACGCCTCGGTCCTGCTGATGGGCAAGAACGGCGTCGACGGTGTCTACGACTCCGACCCGCGGACCAACCCGGACGCCGTCAAGTTCGACTCCCTGGAATACTCCGAGGTGATCGCCAGGGACCTCAAGGTCGCCGACCTGACCGCGATCACCCTGTGCAAGGACAACAATCTGCCGATCCGGGTCTTCGAACTGCTGAAGGAGGGCAATATCGCCCGCGCCGTCCGCAGTGAGAAGATCGGCACACTGATCAGCAGCGACGCTCCGTCGGCCTGAGACGCCCGCAGGGGCGGACTGCCGCAGGGGATGGACACGTCCCGGCCGGAGCAGTAGCACTACCAGCAACGCGCAGCACCATCCGAACAGCACGACCAGCAGGTTCGAGACCGGGCCGCCCGGACAGGAGCAGATTGTGATCGAAGAGACCCTCCTCGAGGCCGAGGAGAAGATGGAGAAGACCGTCACGGTTGCCAAGGACGACTTCGCCGCGATCCGCACCGGCCGTGCGCACCCCGCGATGTTCGCCAAGATCGTGGCGGAGTACTACGGCACGATGACCCCGATCAACCAGCTGGCGTCCTTCTCGGTGCCGGAGCCGCGGATGGCGGTCGTCTCGCCGTTCGACAAGAGCTCGCTGCGCGTCATCGAGGAGGCGATCCGCAACTCGGACCTCGGCGTCAACCCGAGCAACGACGGGTCGATCATCCGCGTGAACTTCCCGCAGCTCACCGAGGAGCGGCGCAAGGAGTACATCAAGGTGGCCCGTAACAAGGCCGAGGACGCCAAGATCTCCATCCGCGCCGTCCGCCGTAAGGCCAAGGACACGCTCGACAAGCTGGTCAAGGACGGCGAGGCGGGCGAGGACGAGGTCCGCCGCGCCGAGAAGGAGCTCGACGACGTCACCGGGCGGTACGTCGCCCAGGTGGACGAGCTGCTCAAGCACAAGGAAGCCGAGCTGCTCGAAGTCTGATGAACGACGACTCCTTCTGGGGGCCCACTCTTGGAGACACGAGTGCCGGGGCCCACGCACAGGGCCACGGAACGCCGTCGGAGGGATCGACGCCGCTCGGCGACGACCAGGCGACCACGTGGCTGCCGCCGGTGACCGACCCGCCGCTGACCGACCTGCACCCGCAGGTCGGTCCGGCCGGTCACCCGGCCCACCAGCAGCAGCCCTTCGTTTCGCACAGCGATGACGGCATGGCGCACACTCAGTACATGCCCCCCGTGCCCGAGCAGCCGCTCGCCGCGTCCACCGGGCAGCCCTCGGGGCCGACCGGGCAGCCGACGCCGCCCGGCCACGGCCAGTACGGGCAGTACGACGCGTACGGCCAGTACGGGCAGTACGACCAGGGCAGCCAGGCCAACCAGGGCAACCCGGGCGGGCAGTACAACCAGTCCGGCCAGTACGCGCAGCAGGGACCTCAAGGACCGCAGGGGTCTCCGGGGCCGCACGGTAACCCGGGCCAGCCCGGCCAGCCCGGCCAGCCCGGCCAGCCCGGCCAGCCCGGCCAGCAGCCCGGTCGGCCCGGTGGCCCGGCGGAGCCCGCGCAGCCGAAGCCTGCCGGCAAGGCCGGTCGCGACCTGCGTGCCGCGATCGGGGTCGGTCTCGGCCTTGGCGTGGTCATCGTGGCCTCGCTGTTCGTGGTCAAGTGGCTCTTCGTCGGTGTGGTGGTCGCCGCGGCCAGTGTCGGCATGTGGGAGCTGACCACCCGGCTCACGGAGGCCAAGGGCATCCGCGTGCCCTTGATCCCGTTGCTGGTCGGCGGCGCCGCGATGGAGGTCGCCGCGTACCTCGGCGGGCCCGAGGCGGCGGTGGTGGCGCTCGCGCTGACCAGCCTCGCGGTGCTGGTCTGGCGGATGACCGAGCCGCCGGAGAACTACCTGCGGGACGTGACGGCGGGCATCTTCACCGCCTTCTACGTGCCGTTCCTGGCCA
Organism: Streptacidiphilus sp. MAP5-3; assembly: GCF_041262505.1. Taxonomy (NCBI): domain Bacteria; kingdom Bacillati; phylum Actinomycetota; class Actinomycetes; order Kitasatosporales; family Streptomycetaceae; genus Streptacidiphilus; species Streptacidiphilus sp. MAP5-3. Next base: position 15,266 of record NZ_JBGCCL010000001.1, on the reverse strand, counting down.
CCTTCGTGATGCTGATGCTCGCGGCGGACGACGGGCCGCAGCGCGTGGCGCTCTTCCTGGTGCTGACCATCTGCAGCGACACCGGCGCCTACGCGGCCGGCTCCCGCTTCGGCCGCCACAAGCTCGCCCCGAGGATCAGCCCCGGCAAGACCCGTGAGGGCCTGGTCGGCGGCGTCCTGCTCTGCATGGCCGCCGGTGCGGTGGGCATGCAGTTCTTCATCACCCACGGCACCTGGTGGCAGGGCCTCGTCCTCGGCGCGTGCGTCGCGGTCAGCGCCACCCTGGGCGACCTGGGCGAGTCGATGATCAAGCGCGATCTCGGCATCAAGGACATGGGCACGCTGCTGCCCGGCCACGGCGGCATCATGGACCGGCTCGACTCGCTGCTGCCGACGGCACCGGTCGTCTGGCTGGTCCTGGTCGGCTTCGTCGGCGCGGGCTGAGCCCCACCCGTTCCCCTGCGCAGGCCCCGCCCCTCCCGGGCAGGGCCTGCGGCATTTCCGACTGGGACATTTCCGGAGACCGTCTCCGACCTGAGACACTGGGGAAATCATGCCTAAGCCACTCCCCGGTGAACTCACCTTCGTCGCGCCCCGCGGTGCCAAGCCCCCGCGTCACCTTGCCGACCTCTCCGCCGCCGAGCGGAAGGAGGCGATCGTCGCGTTGGGCGAGAAGCCCTTCCGCGCCGACCAGTTGTCGCGCCAGTACTTCGGCCGTCTTTCCGGGCGCCCGGAGGAGTGGACCGACATCCCCGCCGCGTCCCGCGAGAAGCTGGCTGAGGCGCTGCTGCCGGAGCTGATGACCGAGGTGCGGCACGTCTCCTGCGACGACGACACCACCCGCAAGACGCTCTGGAAGCTCTTCGACGGCGTGCTGGTCGAGTCGGTGCTGATGCGCTACCCGGACCGGGTGACCATGTGCATCAGCTCGCAGGCCGGCTGTGGCATGAACTGCCCCTTCTGCGCGACAGGTCAGGCGGGTCTCACCCGCAACCTGTCGACCGCCGAGATCGTCGAGCAGATCGCCGCGGGCATGCGCGCGATCAAGGCGGGCGACTTCGGCGGCGTGAAGGACGGCGAGGACGGCGAGGCGCGCGCGGTCCGGCTCTCCAACGTGGTCTTCATGGGCATGGGCGAGCCGCTGGCCAACTACAAGCGGGTCATCGCCGCGATCCACCGCCTCTGCGACCCGGCTCCTTCCGGCTTCGGTCTGTCGCAGCGCGGCATCACCGTCTCCACGGTCGGCCTGGTCCCCGCGATCAACCGGATGGCGGAGGAGAACCTGAGCGTGCGCCTCGCCGTCTCCCTGCACGCGCCGGACGACGAGCTCCGTGACGAGCTGGTGCCGGTCAACACGCGCTGGAAGGTCGGCGACGTCCTGGACGCGGCATGGGACTACGCGGCGAAGTCCGGGCGTCGGGTCTCCATCGAGTACGCGCTGATCAAGGACATCAACGACCAGGCCTGGCGTGCGGACCTGCTGGGCCGGCTGTTGAAGAACCACAACGTCCACGTCAACCTGATCCCGCTGAACCCGACCCCGGGCAGCAAGTGGACCGCCTCCCGGCCCGAGGACGAGCGCGAGTTCGTGCGTCGCCTCCAGTCCCACGGTGTCCCCGTCACCGTCCGCGACACCCGCGGCCAGGAGATTGACGGCGCCTGCGGCCAGCTGGCCGCCGCAGGCTGACCTCGGACCGCACGCGAGAAGGCAGCCCGGAGCATCCACGCTCCCGGGGGCCTCTCGCGTGCGGATGATGCGGCGTCAGTTGCCCGGCGGCAGGGTTCAGGCACCCAGCGCAGCTGCCGCGAGCACACCCGCGCCCGCGCCCGCTGCCAGGACCACCACGCCGGCCGCGGCGGTCCGCAGCGCGACCGACGCCTGCAGCGTCGAGGTCGGCGCGCCCATGCGGCGGAGTGGCAGGTAGGCGGCGCGGTGGGCACCCGCGAGCTCGGCGAGACGGGTCAGCAGCGCGCCGAGGACGCAGAGGGCGACCAGGCCGGCCTCGATCGCCGGCAGCGGCCCGACCGCCTTGTGGCCGCCGGACGTGTAGTGCACCGCCGCGGCCGTGCCGACCGAGCCCGCGACCGCGAGCACGGCGAGCGGGGTGCCCAGACGCCACGCCTGCGCCTGCAGTCCGCGGCCCGCCAGCAGCCGCGAGGCCCGCGGCCGGTGCCAGGCCAGAGCCTGGCCCGCGCCGTAGAGGAGGACCGGGACGGCGATCGCGATGCCGACCACCGCGATCACCCAGCCGACCGCTGCTGCCTGGGCGGCGTTCACCCGCACGGCGGTCACCACGATGAGCGTCCCCAGTGCCGGAAGACCGGCTGCCAGGGCGATGTGCCGTGGTGTCGGCCGCCGCTGCGGCTGGTCGGAGCCGTCGACCGGAACCACGTCCGACGTCCGCACCGCAGCGGCCGCGGCCACCCCGCCGAGCAGCGGGATGAGCGCCAGCAGCGTCAGCGTTCCCGCGATCGGCAGGCTGCCGTCCACGCCCAGTGCGGCGTTGAGCCTGCCCTCGGGCATCAGCTGCACCACGTTGCCGCGCAGCAGCAGGAAGCCGCCCAGCGCGAGCAGTGCACCGAAGGCGCAGGCCAACGCCATCTCCCCGGCCAGCAGCAAGCGCAGCCGCACCGGGCCGACGCCCGCCGCGACCAGCCCGGCGACGCGCTCGGGCTGCTGCAAAGGGAGGGCCCGCGCCCAGGCGGCGGCCAGATACGCGACGCCCGCCAGCGGCGGCAGGCACCACAGCAGCCGGTCCAGCGCCGGACCGGCGGGGGTCGGTGCGCTCTCCGAGAGCGCGCGTCCGAGTGCACGCAGCAGCAGCGCGGCGACGACGGCCGAGGCCACGCTGGTGAGGAACCAGCGCAGCAGGTCGAGCGCGCGATAGCCGCGCGCTACACGGAGGTAGAACACGTGCGGGCGTCCTCTTCCAGCTCGCTCAGCGCGACGGCGTCCCGGGCGTCGACAGGTTGGGCGAGCCGTCCGTCGGCCATCACCGCCACCCGGTTGGCGTACCTGGCCACGCTCGCGTCGTGTGTGGCCAGAATAAGGGTGATCTTGTGCGACCGCGACGCGGCAAGCAGTATCCGCAGCACCTGGTCCTGTGACTCGCGGTGCAGCGGTGCGGTCGGCTCGTCGGCGAAGACCACGGCGGGCGCGGGAGCGAGGGCGCGGGCCACCGCGATCCGCTGGCGCTGGTCCTGCAGCAGTTCGGCGGGGCGGCGCTTGGCGCAGTCGGCGACGTCGAGGCGCTCCAGCCACTCGCTCGCGGCGGTGGCCGCGACCTTGCGGGGCTGCCCGGCCAGCAGCATGGGCAGGGCGACGTTCTCCCGCGCGTTCAGCTCGGGGACCAGCTGCGGCTCGGGACCGACCCAGCCGAAGCGCTCCCGGCGCAGCCGCTCGCGTCCGGCGCGGCCCAGGGTGTGCACGGGGGAGCTGTTGAACCAGATCTCACCCTCGTCGACCGGCTGCATCCCGCTCAGGCAGTCGAGCAGCGTGGACTTGCCGCTGCCGCGCGGGCCGGCCACGGCCAGCACCTCGGCCTCGCGCACGCCGAGGGAGACGCTGCGCAGGGCGGGCGTGCCGTGGTGCGACTTGACCAGCGCCCGTGCCCACAGCACGTCGTTGTCCGGTGGGGCGACGCTCACGTCTTCCTCCGCTGCGAGTTGGTGGCTCACAGACTAGAACGAGACAGGCCGACGCCGGTTGCGTGGCGTTTCTGACGTCGTGTCGCGATGATCACTCGATCGAGCGCCCGCACGTCGGGCAAACGCCGCAGGGCGGCTCCGACCGGAGTGGTCGGAGCCGCCCTGGGCGGAGGGTGTCACAGGAAGTCCCACACTGCTGGGCCGAAAGGCTTACGGCGCAAGGGCCTGCAGCGCGAAGGCCGACAGCGGGAAGGCCTACAGCTTGGTCCACGCCTCGGTGAGCACGCCGCGGAGGATCTGCTCGATCTCGTCGAAGGTCGACTGGTCCGCGGTCAGCGGCGGCGAGAGCTGGATGACCGGGTCGCCACGGTCGTCGGCGCGGCAGTACAGGCCGGCGTCGAAGAGCGCCTTCGACAGGAAGCCGTAGAGCACGCGCTCGCACTGCTCGTCGGTGAACGAGGCCTTGGTGGCCTTGTCGGTCACCAGCTCGATGCCGTAGAAGAAGCCGTTGCCGCGGACGTCGCCGACGATCGGCAGGTCGTGCAGCTTCTGCAGCGTCGTGAGGAACGCGTTCTCGTTCTCCAGGACGTGCTTGTTCAGGCCCTCGCGCTCGAACAGGTCGAGGTTGGCCAGCGCCACCGCGGAGGAGACCGGGTGGCCACCGAAGGTGTAGCCGTGCAGGAAGGTGTTGTCCTGCTTGTAGAACGGCTCCGCCAGACGGTCGGAGATGATCGCCGCACCGATGGGGGAGTAGCCCGAGGTCATGCCCTTGGCGCAGGTGATGATGTCGGGGATGTAGTCGAACTTGTCACAGGCGAACATGGTGCCGAGACGGCCGAAGGCGCAGATCGTCTCGTCCGAGACCAGCAGCACGTTGTACTGGTCGCAGATCTCGCGCACGCGCTGGAAGTATCCGGGCGGCGGCGGGAAGCAGCCACCGGCGTTCTGGACCGGCTCGAGGAAGACGGCGGCGACGGTCTCCGGGCCCTCGAACAGGATCTCCTGCTCGATCTGGTCGGCACACCAGCGGCCGTAGGCCACCGGGTCGTCGCCGAAGAGCGGGGCGCGGTAGATGTTGGTGTTGGGGACCTTGTGGGTGCCCGGGACCAGCGGTTCGAAGGGGGCCTTCAGGGCCGGCAGACCGGTGATCGACAGGGCGCCCTGCGGGGTGCCGTGGTAGGCCACCGCGCGGGAGATCACCTTGTACTTGGTGGGCTCACCGGTGAGCTTGAAGTACTGCTTGGCCAGCTTCCACGCGGTCTCGACGGCCTCGCCACCACCGGTGGTGAAGAAGACCTTGTTCAGGTCACCGGGGGCGTAGTTCGCCAGACGCTCGGCCAGCTCGATGGCGGCCGGGTGGGCGTAGCTCCAGATCGGGAAGAAGGCCAGCTGCTCGGCCTGCTTCCGGGCGACCTCGGCCAGCTCCTTGCGGCCGTGACCGGCCTGGACCACGAACAGGCCGGCGAGGCCGTCGAGGTACTTGCGACCGTTGGAGTCGAAGATGTACTCGCCCTCGCCGCGCACGATGGTCGGCACAGGGTTGTTCTCGTACGACGACATGCGGGTGAAGTGCATCCACAGGTGGTCGTAGGCGGACTTGGACAGGTCCTTGGCGACCGGGTCGGCGCTCATCGGGTACCCCAGGTGTAGGTCTGTTTCCGGAGTTTCAGGTAAACGAAGCTCTCGGTTCTCCGCACGCCGGGAAGCGAGCGGATGCGCTTGTTGATGAGGTCGAGGAGGTGTTCGTCGTCCTCGCAGATCAGTTCGGCCATCAGGTCGAACGAGCCTGCGGTGACCACGACGTAGTCCACCTCGTCCATGGCGGCCAACGCGTCGGCGACGGGCTCGATGTCACCCTCCACGGTGATGCCGAGCATCGCCTGGCGGGAGAAACCGACAGTCAGCGGATCCGTCACCGCGACGATCTGCATGACACCCTGGTCGAGCAGCTTCTGGACGCGCTGCCGCACGGCCGCCTCCGACAGGCCGACGGCCTTGCCGATGGTCGCGTACGCGCGGCGGCCGTCCTCCTGCAGCTGTTCGATGATCGCCTTGGAGACGGAGTCGAGTGGAACGCTGCCGTTCCGGTCACGGTTGGCCACAACGCTCACCTTGCCTGATCGATCGCGCGTTCGCAAGTGATTCCGTCGCGAAAGCTTGAAATCGATACCGAATCCATCGTTGTCATCGCCCAGGCCTGTCGATAACCGCAGCACAGAGCTACTCTTGGCCGCACGGCGATGCCAAGGACGATGTCGCCCCCGTCAGAAGTCGAGGAGAGTCCGAAGTGAGCGAGCTTCTGAAGCTGCGCAACTACATCAACGGCGCGTTCACGGATGCGGCCGACGGCCGTACCACCGAGGTCATCGACCCGACGACGGGTGAGGTCTACGCCACCGCCCCGCTGTCGGCCCAGGCCGACGTCGACGCGGCGATGGCCGCCGCGGCCACGGCGTTCGAGGCCTGGCGCGACACGACCCCTTCGCAGCGCCAGCTCGCCCTGCTGAAGATCGCCGACGCGATCGAGGCGCGGGCCGAGGAGCTCATCGCCGTCGAGTCCAAGAACACCGGTAAGCCGCTCGCGCTGACCGCCTCGGAGGAGATTCCCCCGATGGTGGACCAGATCCGCTTCTTCGCGGGTGCCGCGCGGATGTTGGAGGGCAAGTCGGCCGGCGAGTACATGGAGGGGATGACCTCGATCATCCGCCGTGAGCCGGTCGGCGTCTGCGCCCAGGTCGCGCCGTGGAACTACCCGATGATGATGGCCGTGTGGAAGTTCGCCCCGGCGATCGCCGCGGGCAACACCGTCGTGCTGAAGCCGTCCGACACCACCCCGGCCTCCACCGTGCTGCTCGCCGAGATCATCGGCGAGATCCTCCCCGCGGGTGTCTTCAACGTCATCTGCGGTGACCGCGAGACCGGCCGCGCGATGGTCGAGCACGAGACCCCGGCGATGGCCTCCATCACCGGTTCGGTCCGCGCCGGCATCCAGGTCGCCGCCTCCGCGGCCAAGGACGTCAAGCGGGTCCACCTGGAGCTGGGCGGCAAGGCCCCGGTCGTGGTCTTCGAGGACGCCGACATCCCGGCCGCCGTCGAGGGCATCTCCGTCGCGGGCTACTTCAACGCCGGCCAGGACTGCACCGCCGCGACCCGCGTGCTGGTGCACGAGTCGATCCACGACGAGTTCGTGGCCCAGCTGGCCAAGGCCGCCGCTGAGACGAAGACCGGGCAGCCGGACGACGAGGACGTGCTCTACGGCCCGCTGAACAACGCCAACCAGCTGGCCCAGGTGACCGGCTTCATCGACCGCCTCCCGGCCCACGCCAGGGTCGAGGCCGGTGGCCACCGCGTCGGCGACAAGGGCTACTTCTACGCCCCGACCGTCGTCTCCGGCCTCAAGCAGGACGACGAGATCATCCAGAACGAGGTCTTCGGCCCGGTCATCACCGTGCAGAAGTTCTCCGACGAGGCCGAGGCCGTCCGCAACGCCAACGGCGTCGAGTTCGCGCTCGCGTCCTCGGTGTGGACCAAGGACCACGCCCGCGCGATGCGCATGTCCAAGCGCCTGGACTTCGGCGCGGTGTGGATCAACACCCACATCCCGCTGGTCGCCGAGATGCCCCACGGCGGCTTCAAGAAGTCCGGCTACGGCAAGGACCTCTCCGCCTACGGCTTCGAGGACTACACCCGCATCAAGCACGTGATGACGTCCATCGAGGGCTGATCATCTGACGCTCCGTGAGGGGGTGCGGGGCTTGGGCCCCGCGCCCCCTCACGCGTCATCGTCGGACCGCGTCGAGTGCCAGCAGCGCGACGTGGAGGGAGAGGCAGGACTCGACCTGGTCGAGGTCGACGCCGAGGACCTTCTCGACCTTGTGCAGCCGGTCGTAGAACGAGGGCCGGGAGAGGTGGGCGGCGTCCGCGGCGGCGGACTTGTTGCGGCCCTGTTCGAGGTAGATGCGGAGCATCGCGATCAACTGGCTGTTGTGCTCCGCGTCGTAGGCCAGCAGCGGGCCCAACTCGCGTTCCACGTAGGTCTGCAGGCGGGCGTCGTCGCGGAGCAGGTGGAGCAGGCCGCGGAGGCGGACGTCCGGGAGGCGGTAGTAGGAGGCGGAGCGGGCGCCCGAGGTGCCGGGGGAGTCGTGCAGGGCGGCGTCGGCGACCTGGGTCGCCTCGACCAGGGTGCGGCGGGCGTCGCGGACCGAGCCCACCGAGGAGCCGACGGCGATCACCGGCTCGGCGCCGTCCTCCTGCTCCTTGACCAGGCGGCGCAGCGAGCCCGCGAAGCCTTCCAGCGCGGTGTGCTCGTCGTCCTTGGAGCCGAGCGAGACCAGCAGGCCGACCGCCTCGTCGTCCAGCGCGCCGACCAACGCCACAAGGCGGCGCTCGCGGACGGCCGCAGCGGCCGTCTCGGTGAAGTCGCGCAGCCGTGCCTGCGCCTCCAGCGCGGCGGCCAGCGGCCCGCGTCGTTGCCGCAGCACCACGCCCACCAGCCGTCGGCCTTCCAGCTGGACGCCCAGCGCGGAGGCGCGCAGCGCCACGTCGGAGACGGTGAGCGCGTGCGTCAGGATGCCGGAGAGGAGCGTGCGGTGGGTCTGCCGCTCCAGGGTCTCCCGGTCGCGGACCATCAGCCGGTTCAGGGCCAGCGTCGCCGCCGCGCGCTCCAGCAGCATGGTGTGCCGGTGCGAAGCCGCCTCCGGAACCGCGTCCTCCGCCGCCGAGCCGGGGGAGCCGATCAGCACCAACCGGCCCCAGTCGTGGCCGCGCGCGCCGACCGAGGTGACCAGCCAGCCCGTTCGCGGGTCGTGGCCGGTGCGCCCGTTCGTGCGGACCCCGCGTGAGCGCGACTCCCAGCCGGCGAGCACCACTTGGGCGCTCTGCCCGGCGGTGTCGTAGGTGAGGACCTGGTGCGAGAGGTTCTCCAGCACCACCGGCTCACCCGCCATCCGGGCCACCTCGCGGACCACCTCGACGGGCTCCGCGCCTTCCACCGCAAGCTCGTTGAAGGTCTGGTGGATCTCCTCGGACGCCCGCAGCTCCTCCAACTGCGCGTTGACGACCAGCGCGTGGACCGCCTCGGTGACCGCGACGAAGCGCAGTTCGCGCCGGAGCACGATCAGCGGCAGGCCGCGCTGCTCGGCGGCGTGGACCAGGGCGCGCGGCAGGTTGTCGAAGTAGCGGCGCCCGAACTCGACGACCAGACCCGCCGCGCCGATGTCGGCGAGCTCGCGGACGTAGCGGGCCAGACCCTCGCGGTCCTCGGGCAGCGCGATGCCGGTGGTCAGGATCAGCTCGCCGCCCTGCAGCACCCCGGCCACGTCGGCGAGCTCGCTGACGTGCACCCAGCGCACCGGGCGTTCCAGATGCTCCCGCCCGGCCACGACCTCGGGCAGACCGCGGCTGACCACGTCCAGTTCCAGGACCCGGGCGACGGTGGGGAACATGCGCATCCTTCGAGGTGGAGAGCCTGGGCGACCCTGGAAGGGTCGGCGGGCAGGCGGCGGGAAAAGGGTGGCGGGGACGCCTTCATAGTGTCAGGCGAGGACAGGATTCCGGCAACGAGGTGTCATTGCCAGGCTTTCGCCCACGGGCTTGTCATCATGTCATTCCGGAGGCGATCCGCCTTGCACACTGTCGCTTGCCCGGCCCCTTGCGAACGGGGCATCGTCGCAGGATGGGCACGCCGCCCCTGCATGCTCCCGAGGAGAGATACCCATGGACCGGACCATCGTCGGCGATCGCTTCGACGCCGGAGCCCAGTACATCGACGGAGCCCTGCGCCGGGGCACCTCGGAGACGACCTTCGAGGTCACCAGCCCCGCCGACGGCGGCCTGGTGCAGCGGGTCGACCTCGCCTCGGACGCCGACGTCGACGAGGCTGTCGCCGCCGCCAAGCGCGCCTTCCCCGAGTGGTCCGGTGCTACGCCGGGCTCCCGCAGCGAGGCGCTGACCAGGCTCGCCGCGATCCTGACGGAGCGCGCCGACGACTTCGCCGGGGTCGAGTCCGCGCAGTCCGGCAAGCCGATCAAGCTCACCACCGAGTTCGACGTGCCGGGCACGATCGACAACACGGCCTTCTTCGCCGGCGCCGCCCGCAACCTGGAGGGCAAGGCCTCCGGCGAGTGGTCCGGCCTGCACACCTCCTCGATCCGCCGCGAGGCGATCGGCGTCGTCGGCTCCATCGCGCCGTGGAACTACCCGCTGCAGATGGCCGCCTGGAAGGTCCTCCCGGCCATCGCCGCGGGCAACACCATCGTGCTCAAGCCGGCCGAGCTGACGCCGCTCACCTCACTGATGTTCGCCCAGGCCTGCAGCGACGCGGGCATCCCCGACGGCGTGGTCAACGTGATCACCGGCAAGGGCCGCAGCGCGGGCGAGCGCCTGATCGGCCACGCCGACGTCTCGATGGTCTCCTTCACCGGCTCGACCGGCGTCGGCAAGCGGGTCGGCGAGATCGCGATGCAGACCGTCAAGCGCACCCACCTGGAGCTCGGCGGCAAGGCCCCCTTCGTGGTCTTCGACGACGCCGACCTGGAAGCCGCCGTCCACGGCGCGGTCGCCGCCTCGCTGATCAACACCGGCCAGGACTGCACCGCCGCCACCCGCGCCTACGTGCAGCGCGCGCTCTTCGACGACTTCGTCGCGGGCGTGGCCGAGCTCTTCGAGGCGGTCCGCCTCGGCGACCCGTTCAACCCGCAGACCGACCTCGGCCCGCTCGTCTCGCTGCGCCAGCGCGACTCGGTCGCCGGGTTCGTCGACCGCGCCCGTGGCTACGGCGCGAACATCGTCGCCGGTGGCTTCACCCCCGAGAAGGGCCACGACGGCACCGACCTCACCCTCGGCGCGTACTACCGCCCGACGCTGATCACCGGCGTCGGCCAGGACGCCGAGGTGGTCCAGCAGGAGATCTTCGGCCCGGTCCTGGTCGTGCTGCCCTTCGACAGCGACGAGGAGGGTCTGCGGCTCGCCAACGACACCCCCTACGGGCTGGCCGCCTCTGCGTGGACCCGCGACACCTACCGGGCCCTGCGCGCCACCCGCGAGATCCAGGCCGGGTGCGTGTGGGTCAACGACCACATCCCCATCATCAGCGAGATGCCCCACGGCGGTTACAAGGCCTCCGGCTACGGCAAGGACATGTCGCAGTACTCGCTCGACGAGTACACGCAGGTCAAGCACGTGATGCAGGACATCACCGCGCTCGCGCGCAAGGACTGGCACCGCACCATCTTCGGTGACCGGTAGTCAGTTCGGAACTCTCCAACCCGCTACGTCCCGGTGGCAGCAAAGCCGCCGGGGCAAAGAAAGCAGTGAGAACATGGATCCGGCCCATTCGCTCGCCGACGTCCAGTACACCCCCTTCTGGCTCGCGGACCCCGCGAAGCCCGAGCACCTGCCGGCCCTGGTCGGCGACACCCACTGCGACCTGCTGGTTGTCGGCGGTGGCTACACCGGCCTCTGGACCGCGCTGATCGCCAAGGAGCGCGACCCCTCCCTGGACGTGGTCCTGGTGGAGGGCAAGGAGATCGGCTGGGCCGCCTCCGGCCGCAACGGCGGCTTCTGCGCGGCCAGCCTCACCCACGGCTTCTTCAACGGCCTGGAGCGCTGGCCGAACGAACTCCGCACGCTGGAGCGCCTGGGCGGCGAGAACCTCGACGCCATCGAGGCGGCCGTCAAGCGCTACGGCATCGACTGCGACTTCGAGCGCACCGGCGAACTGGACGTGGCCACCGAGCCGCACCAGGTCGAGGAGCTGCGCGAGGGCGTGGAGCAGATGCGCGAGTACGGCGTCGAGGCCGAGTTCCTCGACGCGGACGCGGTCCGCGCGGAGGTGAACTCGCCGACCTTCCTGGCCGGCGTCTGGCACCGCGACGACGTGGCCATGGTCCACCCGGCCAAGCTGGCCTGGGGGTTGAAGAAGGCCTGCACCGATCTCGGCGTGCGGATCTTCGAGCACACCCCGGCCACCGACCTCGCCCCGCAGGGCGCGGGCATGGCCGCCCGCACCCCTTACGGCCGCGTCTTCGCCCGGCACGTGGCACTGGGCACCAACATCTTCCCGAACCTGGTCAAGCGACTGCGCACGTTCCTCGCGCCGGTCTACGACTACGCGTTGATGACCGAGCCGCTCTCGGCCGAGCAGCTCGACGCGATCGGCTGGAAGAACCGTCAGGGCCTGGGCGACTCCAACAACCAGTTCCACTACTTCCGGATCTCCGCCGACAACCGCATCCTCTGGGGCGGCTACGACGCGGTCTACCACTACGGCAGCAAGGTGCGGGACGAGTACGACCACCGCCCCGAGACCTACCGCAAGCTGGCCGGTCACTTCTTCACCGCCTTCCCGCAGTTGGAGGGCCTGAGGTTCAGCCACGCCTGGGGCGGCGCGATCGACACCTGCAGCCGGTTCTCGGCCTTCTTCGGGACCGCGCACAAGGGCCGAGTCTCCTACGCGCTCGGCTACACCGGCCTGGGCGTCGGCGCGACCCGGTTCGGCGCGGAGGTGATGCTCGACCTGCTCGCCGGTGAGCGGACCGAGCGCACCGAGCTGGAGATGGTCAAGAGCAAGCCGCTTCCGTTCCCGCCCGAACCGGTGAAGTGGCTCGGCATCGAGATGACCCGCTGGTCGCTCGACCGCGCCGACCACAACGAGGGCAAGCGGAACCTGTGGCTGAAGACGATGGACGCGGTCGGTCTGGGGTTCGACAGCTGACGAACTTCGAGGACTTCGACAGCTGAGTCCGTTTCTGACCTTCGATAGGCATGTCCATGGCGGCGCACACCTTATAGCGGGTGTGCGCCGCTTTCGCGCTCTTACGCGCCTTCTCGTCCCTGTGAGCCGGTCGCCCTCAACGATTGTGCGAAACCGCTGTAAGAGCCGGACCACGACCCGCTCTCTCAAGGTGGCACCGGGACAGCCACGTCCGGGTGCCAGCCGGCGGACGTGGAGGGCGAGGGTGATGGGAAGTCTCGAAGCCAGAGGCGCGGTCGAATGGTTGGCCGCCGCCGCACCGGATCCGGAGGCAACCCGCTGGGAGTGGGAACGCAGCGCCCTCGGCATCGCGCTGCTCCCGGCCGGGCGGTTCTGGGACGTACTGATCGTGCCCGGCGAACTCGGGCGGCTGACCGTCGACGTGCTGCTCCGCCTGGACAGCGATCCCGGACCGGTGCTCGTCGACTTCGGCGACTACCGGTTCGGATTCTTCGTCCCGCCGGGCACCGCCGCCCGCTGGGTCGGCACGGGCGTGCGCAGCGCAGGGCCCGGCACCTGGCTCGCCGTCCCGCACCCCTCCCGAGCTGGCCGAGGCCTGCGCTGGCTGGTGCCCCCGGACGGCAGCGGCCTGCTCAACGATCCGGTGCTGCTGGAGCTCGCCATGCACGAGGCGGCGGCGCTGCTGGTCGTCGGTGAGGCCGATCGGGGGAACGGCGGCGACGGGGTGTAAGGCAGTCCGGGGATTGTCCGACAACGTGCCGATTGAGGGCCCGAGAAGGGGAAAACAGAATGGAGAGAGAGCGGGACCGACACCGCACGGAGCAAGTCTTCTGTGTGCCTTCTGTGTGCCCCGCCTGAACTCGGAGGCAGACGTTGAGCAAGCACATCACCCACTGGATCGGCGGCGAGGCCGTGGCCACGGCCGGCGCTGCCCCGCGCCGCGGTGACATCTACGACCCCGCGACCGGCAGGGTCACCGGCCAGGTCGACTTCGCCACCATCGCCGAGGTGGACGCGGCGGTCAGTGCTGCCGTCTCGGCGTTCTCCGAATGGCGTCAGGCCTCGCTCGCCAAGCGCACCACCGTGCTGTTCAAGTTCCGCGAGCTGCTCAACGAGCGCAAGGACGAGCTCGCCTCGATCATCGTCTCCGAGCACGGCAAGGTGCACTCGGACGCGCTCGGCGAGATCGCGCGCGGCCAGGAGGTCGTGGAGCTGGCCTGCGGCATCTCCCACCTGCTCAAGGGCGGCTTCAGCGAGCAGGTCTCCACCGGCATCGACGTCTACTCGATCCGCCAGCCGCTCGGCCCGGTCGCGATCATCTCGCCGTTCAACTTCCCTGCCATGGTGCCGATGTGGTTCTTCCCCATCGCCATCGCCGCGGGCAACACCGTCATCCTCAAGCCCTCGGAGAAGGACCCGTCCGCCGCGCAGTTCCTCGCGGAGCTGTGGAAGGAGGCCGGTCTGCCCGACGGTGTCTTCAACGTCGTCCACGGCGACAAGGTCGCGGTCGACCGCCTGCTGGAGCACCCCGACATCAAGTCGGTCTCGTTCGTCGGCTCCACGCCGATCGCCCGCTACGTCTATGAGAACGGCACGCGCTACGGCAAGCGCGTCCAGGCGCTGGGCGGCGCCAAGAACCACATGCTGGTCCTGCCGGACTCGGATCTGGACCTGGCCGCCGACGCCGCGATCAACGCCGGCTTCGGCGCGGCGGGTGAGCGCTGCATGGCGATCTCCGTCCTGGTCGCGGTCGAGCCGATCGCGGACGAGCTGATCGAGAAGATCAAGTCCCGGATGGCCACCCTCAAGGTCGGCCCCGGCTGCAACGGCGACTCCGACATGGGCCCGCTGGTCACCGGCGTCCACCGGGACAAGGTCACCTCCTACCTGGAGTCCGGCGTGGCCGACGGCGCCGAGCTGGTCGTCGACGGCCGCAAGCACCCGATCAACGGCGAGGACATCAACGGCGAGGACATCAACGGCGAGGACACCGTCGACGGCTTCTGGCTGGGCCCGACGCTGTTCGACCACGTCAAGCCCGGCATGTCCGTCTACAACGACGAGATCTTCGGCCCGGTGCTTTCGGTCGTGCGGGTGGACTCCTACGATGACGGCCTGCAGCTGATCAACAACAGCCCGTACGGCAACGGCACGGCCATCTTCACCAATGACGGCGGCGCGGCCCGGCGCTTCCAGAACGAGGTCGAGGTCGGCATGATCGGCATCAATGTGCCGATCCCGGTGCCGGTGGCCTACTACTCCTTCGGCGGCTGGAAGGCCTCGCTCTTCGGCGACCTGCACGCCTACGGCCCGGACGGCATCAACTTCTTCACCCGCAGCAAGGCCGTGACCCAGCGCTGGCTCGACCCGAGCCACGGCGGCATCAACCTGGGCTTCCCGACCAACGCCTGATCGGGCGACCCCCCTTCGGGGGATCTCCGGCCTACAGGGTCCGGAACGTGGACTTGCATCTGCGTTCCGGGTCCTGTAGTGTTCTCCGAGTTGTCTCGTCCACAGCGTGCATCGCGTGGACCTGGAGGCAGCCAACCCCCTGAAGCCGATGATCGTACGAATTCATTTTCGTGCTGCCATTTTTCAGGACCGGCTGGTGGATTTGGTTAACGCCGGAGAAACCAGCTAGAGTTTCACTCGTCGGAACGGGCCGGAGCGAAAAGCGAAGGCCGAAACGTTCTGATAGAGTAGAAAACGAAGGAAGCGCCCGGAGGGCCCGGTGAAACGGGGCTGAAGGAAGCGTCCGTTCCTTGAGAACTCAACAGCGTGCCAAAAGTCAACGCCAGTTACTTTTGAGAACAAATTTTCAGCGAGGACGCTGTGCACGAGTCCGCCTATTCCGGTGGGTGTCGTGCCGCTCTGCGCGGATGTCCCGATTACGGGAAAGCATTCAC